>NZ_JBFPFP010000001.1:0-599450 GCF_047977885.1 Arthrobacter sp. LFS091 | reverse complement strand
CGGCGATCAACGCATCAAGGGACTCAATCCACTCAGCAGTCTCTTCCGGATCACGATCAGGCAGCTGGGCAGTCAACCCGCTGAGGATGTGTGAGGTCTCTTCTCCTACAGACACGTCCAACCTTCCTTTAGGCGCATTCATCGGCGCCTCAGGTCTGGCAGGGTAACTGCCCGTCGTGAACGCGTCGTGTGCGACATTTCGGTTTCAACAGCCCGGTCCGATGCGCCGGGCAGGTCTTGTGAGCGCTTGGCTGCCCAGTAGAATTCTTTGGGGCGATCGCCCTGCAGCCATAGCGCTCATGGCCACTCTAGCTTTCACTGTGCCGGGATGCGTAGCCACGGGCCCCGGGGGGCGTTGTATGTCACACTCATAATCCCTCCGTGACCGATACCACGTACGTATCGGGGCCCCAAAACGCCCCCGGTAGTGCGGAATGTGGCCCCGGGCAGGGACAATGGCTTGAAGCACGCGCCCAAAGGGTGTTGGCTGTTAGTAATGGAAGTCACTTCAAAAGGAGGAAACGTGAGCGAGGCCGACGCCGCCACATCGGTAAATGTGGCGGAACGAATGGGTTTCAAAGATGGGGATCTGATTCAGGAGCGCGGCTACGACGACGACGTCGACTTCGACTTGCGTGATGACATCGAAGATGTCACTGGATCCGAGCTGTTGGATGAAGACGATCATGACGTAGTGGATGCTGTCGTCTTCTGGTGGCGCGATGGCGACGGTGATCTTGTTGATGCCCTGATGGATTCGCTCACCACACTGAAGGAAGGCGGAGTTGTCTGGGTCCTGACCCCCAAATCAGGTCGCGACGGCTACGTTTCCCCGGCAGACATCCAGGACGCAGCGCCCACGTCCGGTTTGCACCTCACCACCTCCGCCGGTGTTTCGAAGGACTGGAGTGCCACGCGCCTGGTGCCGAAGAAGAACAAGTGACCGAGGTCCCCTTGGCGCCGGCGCTGATGACGGTACCGGCCGTTGGTGATTCTGCGCCGGAATTCGAACTGGTCAACCAATACGGGGAGCCGGTTCGATTGTCCGACTATCGCGGACGGAACGTCGTTGTAGTGTTTTTCCCTTTCGCTTTCTCGGGTATCTGCACGGGAGAGTTGTGTGAGATCCGCGACAACATCGCTGCCTTCGAGGACGCGAACGCCGCAGTATTGGCCATCTCGGTGGACAGTAAGTTTGCCCAGCGGGCGTACGCCCAGAGCGAGGGTTTCGGATTCGATCTCCTCGCCGATTTCTGGCCTCACGGTGCGGTCGCCCAGGCATACGGTGTGTTCGACGCCGCCAGTGGGATGGCCCTGAGGGGAACTTTTATTATCGACGCCGGCGGCACCGTCCGTTACGCGGTTGTTAATCCAAGGGGCCAAGCCCGGGACTTCACCGAATACCGCCGGGCCCTGGCGGATCTGGTCGGGCACTCGTCATGAGCCGGGTCAGGCCGGGGGTGGGCATGACTGGCTTCGCCAGCATGGACCCGGAGCCGGCCGTGCACTTGCAGCCAGCCGAGTTGGAGGCTGTGTCAGAGGCGCGGTCTTTCCTGGAGGGCAAGCCGTTGGCTGTCCTCACCGGCGCGGGCCTGAGCACGGATTCGGGTATTCCTGATTACAGGGGGCCAGGCTCGGCGCCCCGGAACCCGATGACCTACCAGGAGTTCATCGGCAGTGCGTCCAACCGACGCCGCTATTGGGCCCGCAACCACATCGGGTGGTCCCATCTACGGCATGCCGATCCCAATGCCGGGCATGCCGCCATCGCGTTGATGGAACGGCGGGGACTTTTGACGGGTCTCATCACCCAGAACGTGGACAGGCTTCATGAGGACGCCGGAAGCGTTAACGTGGTGGACCTGCACGGGCGCTTTGACCAGGTCATCTGTCTCGAAAACGGACACATCTTCAGTCGGAAGCTGATCGCGGCCATCCTCGAAGAGATCAATCCTGGGTTCCTGGAGGCTGCACTGGATTCCGGGGTGGTGGAAATGGCTCCGGATGCCGACGCGACAGTGGAAGATCCCGACCTGATTACTTCGTTCGTAGTGGCGGTGTGTCCCATCTGCGGCGGGATGCTTAAGCCCAATTTCGTCTATTTTGGGGAAAACGTTCCCAAGGATCGCGTGGCACGCGCTTATGGGATGGTGGATAACGCGGAGGCCCTCCTGGTTGCGGGGTCCTCGTTGACGGTGCAGAGCGGACTTCGCTTTGTGCGTCACGCCGCCAAGGCCGGCAAGCCCGTGGTCATCATTAACCGGGGTGCCACCCGTGGCGACCCCCTCGCTACGGTGAAACTCGACCTCGGAGTGAGCGGTGCTTTGGATTATTTGGCGCGAACGCTGCCCGACATTTCAGGTGCTGCCGGGTCGATTGGTGTTTCCGGCACATAATCATGTAGAGTCATTGTTCGTTGGTTGAAGCGCTGAGGAACTGAAAAGGTCCGCAGGAAGCGCTGAAACCGTCATTTGGGTCTTTAGCTCAGCTGGTAGAGCGCCACGTTTACACCGTGGATGTCATCGGTTCGATCCCGGTAGGACCCACCAAGTAACCCCGCCACGGAGTGCCAACAGGTACGACGAGGCGGGGTTTTTTGTTGCCTTAACAAGGCCCGGATTGCGGTGCCTGAATTGTCAGTGGTGATCCCTAATGTTTCGGACATGGAATCCGTTGACATCCGCACCACAGTCCAAGGCGCTCCCGTGGCGGTCCAGCGTGGCGGCCAGGAGTGGGACGTGGTGGCTGAGCCTGTCCGCTGGTTCGAGAGGGTGCCGTGGTGGGAACAGTCAAGGCGAATGCCCCGGGGTCACGGCCGGGTGGATATCGAAATCTGGCAGGTCCAAGTGGCTCCGGGCAGAGGGCAGCATTCCGGCGCCGTGACGTGGGAACTTGTCCGGAATGGTGATGGCGCCTGGTACCTCCGGGGCGAGGAAGCCTTGGCTGCCTGAATCCGCGGGTTAAATGGATGAGCTCTCCACCACGACTATTGGGGGATGCCGCGGTGGAGAGCTCGAGAATGAATATACAGCGAACTTTTGGGTTTGAAAAGTGAGTCGATCGGGGGCTCAACTCAGGTATCCGCGGGGAGGGGCACCCCTCAGGCAGGTGAGACACTATGATGAGTAGTGTTCAGCTGAATGAACAGCCGGTACCTCGATGACGAAGGAGAATCGTGGCAGATTCCCGCTCTACCCGCTCGGAGGGGCTGGGCGCGTCGTCGCCGGCTCCTGCCGTCACCCGCGCAGCCGCCGTGCTTGAGGCGCTTGCCGGCTCCCCGTCCGGGCGACTGACCTTGAGTGACCTCTCGCGCGAACTTGGTATCCCCAAGTCCTCTACCTCGAATCTGCTTCTGGCCCTGGAGGAATCTCGCCTCATTACCCGGCAGGGAGCCGACTTTGCGCTGGGCCGAAAGCTTGTGGAGCTGGGTGCGGCGTACTTGAGCCGCTTGGACGAGGTGCAGGAGTTCTACAAATATTGTGAACAGGCCCCCACACTTTCAGGTGAGACCGTCAGGATCGCCATGCTCGACGGCGACCACGTTATTTACCTTGCACGCTACGAAGGCCATCCCGCCGTCCGGCTGACATCGAACATCGGTGACAAGATGCCGGTGTCTCTGTGCAGCGTTGGCAAAGCCTTGCTGGCCCAGTTGCACGACCACGATATTGAGGCGATGTTCCCCGACGGCATGTCGCTGCCCGTCATGACCCCGAACTCGCTGCGTACGGCCGAGGAGTTGAAGGCGCAGATTTCGACTATTCGCACTCAGGGGTTCGCCTTCGAGGACGAGGAATCCACCGTAGGAGTGGTCTGCCTGGCGGTTGCCGTGCCCACCCATGGAGCCCACGGCCCCAGCTTGGGCCTCTCAGTCACTGCACTGAAGGCGACATATTCGGAGGAGCAGGGTGCCCTGATGGTCAAGGAACTCAAGGAATTGGCCAGGTCCCTGGGCAATCCCATGGGATAGCACTTATAAATCTGATTTTAGTCTTGGCAAGCTGTTCATCAAGCTGTACGCTGTTCAACATAGTGATCTTGGCGGTGATGCCATCACTATCTCGCTGGGCCAACGGGGGCCTGGGGTGATTTTGAGGGAGTGCTTGTGACAACTCGTACTAAGACAAAGTTCGCGGCGGAAGCCGACGAAGCCGTCGTCGAACCGGAGCAGCTTCGGCGTGCGACGCTGGCCAGCTCTGTAGGTTCCGCTCTGGAGTACTACGATTTCTACATTTACGGTTTGGCTTCGGCGCTGATTTTCGGGCCGCTGTTTTTCGCGCCACTCGGTCCGGATGGCGCACTGATCGCTTCGTTCGCTACCTATGGTGTCGGCTTCGCGGCGCGGCCGTTTGGTGGTCTGATTTTCGGCTACATCGGTGACCGGTTCGGCCGGAAGATGGTCCTTATCCTGACCATCGCCTTGATGGGAACGGCGAGCTTCGCCATCGGACTCCTGCCTACCTTTGATCAGGCAGGGATGCTGGGCGCAGTTCTCCTCGTCACACTCCGCATCGTCCAAGGACTCGGGGCCGGCGCCGAGCAGGCCGGCGCCACGACGCTGATATCGGAAGTGGCACCGCGCCGCCGTCGTGGTTTCTTCGCTTCCTTGCCGTTCGTCGGAATCCAGCTCGGCACCCTCCTGGGCGCTGGAACGTTCGCCCTCATCGCCATGGCGGACAAGTCTGTCCTGCAGGGCTGGCTGTGGCGCGTGCCGTTCCTGGCCAGCTTCATCCTGATTGTCATCGCGATCTTCATTCGGCTCAAGCTCAAGGAAACGCCGGCTTTCCAGGAGCTGGAAAAGCACAAAAACGTGGTCAAGAACCCGATCGGTGCTTTGTGGAAGCACTCCAGGAAGAACGTGCTGATCGGCATCGGCCTGCGGATGGGCGAAAACGGAAACTCGTCCATTTACTCGGCGCTTCTGGTTTCGTTCATGAGCATGCCCGCAGGAGTCTTTGCCGGAAACAATTCCATTGGCCCGGTCGGCCTGCTGATTGCGGCTGGGTTCGCGGCAGTCCTCGTTGTGACCTTCGGGGCCCTTTCGGACAAGTATGGCCGTGTGCCGGTCTACCGCTACGGTGCGCTGTTCCAGGCCATCATCGCCGTGCCGGCCTTCTACCTGGTGACGTTGGGCAACGTCACGCTGGTCTGGGTGGTCATGGCTGTGGGCATCGCCATCGGTGTTCAGTCGATGCTCGGCCCGCAGTGCCCGCTCCTGCCGGAACTTTTTGGCTCGCAGTACCGCTTTACAGGCGTGGCGATGAGCCGGGAGATCTCCGCCGTACTGGCGGGCGGACTGGCCCCCCTGCTCGGTGCGCTGATGCTGGCAGCCACGAACCACTCGTGGCTGGTCCTGGCCATCTACTCGCTTATCCTGGCATTGATCTCGTTCGTCACAACCTTCTTCACCCCGGAGACGGCAGGACGCGACCTCGTCAGCACCGAAGACGCGCGGTAGCTTCTGCCGTAAGCGCGCAAAAGCACTGCGGCGCGGTCCCTCCGAGAGGAGGGGCCGCGCCGCTGTCGTTTGTCCTGCCGTTCTCCTTGGGGTGGACATTGGCAGAGGGCAGTGCAGAATTGGTGCAGCGGAAGAGGAGCGTGTCCATGACGGCAACCAAGGGCGTGACATCGCCGGAGAGCCCCGGACAGGTTCGGCGCGCTGCCGGGACAACTTTTCGTCCTGAGATCCAGGGTCTTCGCTCGCTTGCAGTACTCATGGTCGTCACTTACCACATCTGGTTTGGCCGGGTATCCGGCGGTGTGGATGTGTTCTTGCTGATTTCGGCGTTCCTGATGACCCTGCAATTCGTTGGGCGCTACGAGGATGCCCGTACCGTTTCACTGCTGCGGCACTGGCTTCACCTTTTCTGGCGGTTGTTGCCCGCGGTCGTGGTGGTCCTGCTCGGGACATTGGCGGCAACTTTTCTGGTCATTCCACGGACGCGGTGGACCGAGATCGTCAACCAGGCCTGGGCCTCGCTGTTCTACGTCCAGAACTGGCTGCTGCAACGGCAAGTGGTCAACTACTATGCGGCTGACCATAGCCTGGCCAGCCCCATGCAGCACTTTTGGTCGCTCTCCATCCAAGGGCAGGTCTTCATTCTTTGGCCTGCGATTTTTGTGCTGACCGCATTGGTCTGTCGCCGGTTTGGATGGTCGTACCGTGCCGTGCTGCTGGGAGTCTTTGGACTGGTTTTTACAGCCTCGCTCGCTTATTCGATTTACTTCACCGCGGCACATCAGGAACTGGCCTACTTCGACACTTTTGCCCGCTTGTGGGAGTTCGCTTTGGGCACCTTTGTTGCATTGCTCCTTCCCTTCCTGCATCCACGCAAGGGAATGAGAGCCGTACTTGGCTGGGTTGGTGTTGCTGCAATGCTGAGCTGCGGCGCCATCTTGCAGGTCCGTACAGCATTTCCCGGCTATGTTGCCCTGTGGCCCACGCTGGCTGCGGTAGCAGTGATTGTGGCCGGACAATCGGGAAGCCGGGTTGGCGTGGACCGGATCCTGTCCTCGAGGCTGCTGGTTGGGCTGGGGTCCACCTCATATGCCCTCTACCTATGGCACTGGCCGCTCCTCGTCATCACTCTGGTGTGGATTGGTGAAGACCATGCGGACTGGTTGACGGGCTCGTTGATTGTGATGGCCTCGCTGCTCCTGGCCTACGTCACCACGCGTTGGGTGGAGCGGCCGCTGCGTGCGTGGCGATGGCCAGAGGCCAAGCGGCGCCGCCTGGCTGTGGCCGTAGCAGTGTGCCTGGCCGTTGGGGCGTCGCCCATGGCAATTTTCGGCTACCAGCGGCAGGTGGAAAAAGACATCCTGGCTTCGCAGGGGACCGAGGACAACCCGGGTGCCAGGGCGTTGCTGCCGGGCTATGTCAACACCGGCAACGCGAATGCGCGGCCGCTGCCTACGCCTGAGCAGTTACCGGACGATTGGGGAAGGCTCGACGGTCCCTGCGTCGGCGAGTTGCGTCCTGCCGATGCCGCGCTTGCTGCGGAATGCCAGCAAAACGATGTGGGAAGCGGAGCGAAGAAGACGATTATTGTCGTAGGCCAGTCGCATTCCCTGCAGTGGCTGGGTGCGATTGGTCCCTTGGCCAAGGAACAACAGTGGCGCGTCCAGGCCATCACTTTGGGCGCCTGCCCCTTCATGACCCAGACGGAGGAGGTCGGAGCTGAGTGCAACCGGTTCAATGCACAGGTTCGGCAGCACATACGCCAGCACCATCCGGATGCGGTTTTCCTGGTGGGGACAGCGGCGGTTCCGGATTCACCCGATGAAGATTTGACGTGGGGACTGGACGATTTGGTGGGCGAGCTTACGGATCAGGGGGTGGAGGTCATTGCCATGCGGGACAATCCGCGGTTCTCCTTCAGTCCCAGTGAGTGTGCCATCGCCTCGGGGGTGGACGGTCCCGGCTGCAGTCCCGCGCTGTCCTCGGTCCTGGCGGAAAGCAACCCGCTGGAGCGGCTGGAGGGGACCTTCACCGGTTTGTCGATTTTGGATATGACCGACCTCATTTGTGACGGTGCCCGTTGTCCGGGGATCATCGGCAACGTCTACGTTTACCTGGACGACAACCACCTCTCGGCCAGCTACACAAGAAGCATGACTGAAATGCTGTCCGAGAGATGGTTGGCCGCCACGGGCTGGTAGGTGGTCCGGCTTAGTAGAAGTGGACGGGATCCACCAGATGGGGGAGTTCGCCGCCATCCAGGAAGGTGCGCAGGTTGCTGCAGAAACGCTCGGCGATGAGGCGGTTTTCAGCCTCGCTCAGGGCCGAGGTGTGCGGGGACACGAGGACCTGGGGGTGGTTCCACAACGGGCTGTCCTGCGGGAGAGGTTCGACGGCGAAGACGTCAAGGCACGCGTAAGAGACCTGACCGTTCTCGAGTGCCTCGTGCAACGCTTCCTCATCGACGACGGTTCCGCGGCCGACGTTGACGAACACGGCCCCGGGCTTCATGGCCGAGAAGATTTCGCGGTTGAACAGCTTCTCCGTGTAGGGGGTCCCGGGCAGGGTGTTCACCACTGCGTCAGCGCCGGAAACCAGGGAGGCCAGGTCGTCGTTGGTGGTCACCTTGTCGATGCCTTCGATGGCTTCGACGTTGCGCTTGGTCCCGCTGACCCTCATGCCGAGGGCGCGGGCTATACGGGCAGTTTCCATGCCGATTTCACCCAGTCCAGTGATCACCAAGGTGGAACCGTTAACGAGTTTGGTGGGTGTCCGCAGCTCAGGCCAGATCCTGGCAGCCTGGTCGCGGCCCATTTCGGCGCTGCGTTTGAAGCCGTTAAGGATGCCGAAGGCCGAGAACTCTGCCAGTGGCAGGGCATGGACCCCGGCCGAGGTGGTCACCTTGAACTTGCGCAGCGCTTCAGTGTCCAGGCCCGAGGCCTTGACGGCGCCGCCCGCTCCGGCGGCCATGGCATGGATCCACTGCAGGTGCGGATTGCTTTGGGCCACCTTGGCGAGTCCGGCGGGGCTTTCGTTGGGGAAGCCGTAGAGGACCTGTGCCTTGTTCAACATGGCCCAGTAGCGTTCTTCCTGCTCGACGGTCCGTTTGAAGTCGGGATCGCCGGCATGGTCCGCGGGGAAGCGCTCGGGCGGCAGCAACTCAGGATCGTAGAGAACCGTTACGGAGGGATCAACAGCGCGGATCAGCTCTACGTGCTCTGCTTCGAGCGGCACAGCGATGGCGATGGTAAGTTCATCAGTCGTCATAGTGTTCATCATACTGAATGACGGCTAGGATATTGAACAGAATTCCCGAGATGACCACAACGAAGTGAGGTACTACTGGCATGGACGGTAAACGTGTGGGCTTTGTCGGTTTGGGGCTCATGGGAGCACCCATGGCCGCCAACATCGCCAAAGCCGGGTGGGCAGTCACCGGCTGGAACCGCTCCGGCAAGGCCTTCGGGGACCTCCGTGGCGTCGAGCGCGCCGCCGAAGTGGCCCACCTTCGCGATGAGGATGCCATTATCTTCATGCTCCCGGACCTGCCGTTTATCGAGGAAGCCGCACAGGCCTTGCTTCAGTCCTGGCGGGGCGCGCCGCCAAAGCCGGGCACCGCCGTCGTCATCATGAGCAGCGTCTCGCCGACCGCGGTGCAGCAGTTCGGCCAAACGGTCCACGAAGCGAGTGGCGGCAACGCATCAGTGGTGGATGCCCCGGTCAGTGGCGGAACCAAAGGTGCGGAGGACGGCACCCTGGCCATCATGGTTGGTGCCGACGAATTCCAGTTCGAGGCACTCAAGCCGCTCCTCGAGACCATGGGAACAACCGTGCGGCGCATGGGGCCGCTTGGGTCCGGATCGCTGGCCAAGGCGTGCAACCAACTCATCGTCGGAACCACGACGGCGGCACTCGCCGAGGCAGCCGAGCTCGCCGAACGCTCCGACATGGACGTGGAGGCGCTCTTTGACGTCCTTTCGGGCGGGCTCGCCGGAAGCCGGGTGTTGGACAACGTTGGTCCGCGACTTGCTGCCAAAGACTATGCACCGACGGGACCCGCCAAATTCATGCACAAAGACCTCGGGTTCGTCCTGGAGAGTGCTGAAGCTGCCGGCTCCGCCGTGCCCCTGGCCACAGCCGCCGTCGAGCTGTACGCCGAAGTGAGGCGCCAGGGACTCGGAGACCAGGACCTTGCCGTCGTTCGGCAAACCATCGCCAATTTGAGCCCGACCCCAACCGCGACGTCGCGCAGCAACTGAGCCGACGCAACCGAAGAAGGAATGAAGAACAAACCATGACTGGACTTTTCGATCTGACCGGGCGGGTTGCCTTGGTTACTGGTTCAAGCCGGGGGATAGGTAACGCCCTGGCCAGGGGCCTTGCCGACGCTGGAGCCACGGTGGTGCTCAACGGCATCAGCGCTGAAAGACTCGACGCCGCGCAGGAGGCAATGGCCACCGACTACCCGGCGGGCAGGGTCCACAGCCGGGCCTTCGACGTCACCGACGCGGAGGCCGCCGCTGAAGGCGTAGCGTGGATTGAGCAGAACGTCGGCCCGCTCGACATCCTCGTGAACAACGCCGGGATCCAACACCGGGTCCCCATGCTCGATCTCGACGTCAAGGACTGGGACCGCGTGATCACCACGGACCTGACCAGCGCATTCCTGGTGGGCCGTGAAGCCGCCAGGCATATGATCCCCAGGGGCCACGGCAAAATCATCAACATCTGCTCAGTCCAAACAGACCTCGCGCGACCAACGATCGCACCCTATGTCGCCGCCAAGGGCGGGTTGCGGAACCTGACCCGGGCCATGACGGCCGAGTGGGCGGCGTCCGGGCTGCAGATCAATGGGATCGCCCCGGGTTACATCCACACCGAGATGACGCAGAACCTGGTGGACGACACCGACTTCAACTCCTGGATCCTTGGCCGGACACCTGCCAACAGGTGGGGGACCGTCGCGGACCTCGCCGGCCCAACGGTGTGGTTGGCCTCGCAGGCATCCAACTTCGTCAACGGCCAGACCATCTTCGTCGATGGCGGAATGACGGTGGTGGTCTGATGGGCATCACACTTCCCACAACCGCTCCGGCGGTGGTCGCCCATGGCAAGAACGACCTCCGCATCGAAGACATTCCGCTGACCGAGCCCACGCCGGACCAGGCGATCGTCGAAATCGCCTACGGCGGCATCTGCGGCTCCGACCTGCACTACTGGCTGCACGGCGCTGCGGGGGAATCCATCCTCAAGGAGCCCATGGTCCTCGGCCACGAAATCGTTGGCACCGTGGTCCAGCAGGCGGCGGATGGCAGCGGCCCGGGCGTGGGAACGCCCGTGGCAGTCCATCCAGCAACGCCCGCCCCCGGCGACGCCAGATACCCCGAGGACCGGCCAAACCTGTCCCCGGGATGCACATACCTGGGCAGCGCTGCCCGCTACCCGCACACCGATGGTGCCTTCAGCCGATATGCAAACCTGCCATCGAGGATGCTTCGCCCACTGCCGGAAAACCTGGACCTGAGGACCGCTGCCCTGGTGGAACCGGCCAGTGTCGCCTGGCACGCTGTGGCCCGGGCGGGGGACGTCCGCGGAAAAACGGCGCTCGTCATCGGAAGTGGCCCTATCGGTGCGCTCGCGGTCGCGGTCCTGAAGCGCGCCGGCGCTGCCCGGATTGTCGCTGTCGATATGCATGACAAGCCGCTGGAGATCGCACGGGCGGTCGGTGCGGACGCCGTACTCAAAGGCGACGAAGCGGAAGCCATCGCAGCCGTGGACGCCGACATCGTCATTGAATCGTCCGGCAGCCATTACGGGCTGGCCTCTGCCATCAAGGGAGCCACCCGTGGCGGCAAGGTAGTGATGGTGGGACTGCTCCCGTCAGGGCCTCAGCCGGTGTACATCTCACTGGCCATCACCCGGGAACTCGAACTGCTGGGTTCATTCCGTTTCAATGACGAAATCGAGGACGTCATCGCTGCGCTCGCCGACGGTTCGCTTCAGGTGGATCCTGTGGTGACGCACGAATTCGACCTCGCCCACGGGCTCGAAGCCTTTGACGTGGCGAAGAACCCTGCTGAGTCCGGAAAGGTGCTGCTGAACTTCCGGGAGTAGCTAGTTTTTGGCAACAGGCACAAATACGCGGGGTTGGTCATCCCAGCTGGGGGCCAACTCCGCGATGGTTTGCCGCATGATCCGGGCGGCGGCGTCCCGCGCAACAGGACCGTCGCCGGTCTCGATGGCATGCGCAACATCCATATGCCACTGCAGGGCCTGCTTTTGGGGGTGCTCCGGCATCAGTCCGTGCACCGTCCTGCCGGTCAGCGTCTCGGTGACCTGGCCGATCAGGTTCGCAAACATCTCATTGCCTGAGCCCGACAGGACCAGGGCATGGAAACGGATGTCGAGGTCAAGGAACGTGGCCATGTCGCCGGCATCGCCGGCTTCCTTCATGGCGTGCGAGATACCCACCAGCTCCTTGCGGAGCGCATCGGGGGCGTTATCGGCCGCCAGTTCAGCGGCCACGGGCTCGACGGCGGAACGCAGCTCCGCCAGCGAACGCAACTGGGCTCCGCGTCCTTCGCCAGCCAATCGCCAACGAATGACCAAGGGATCGAAGGGGTTCCAGCGGTTGGCCGGAAGGACTCTGATCCCCACCCGCTTGATGGTCTCCACCAGTCCCAACGACTGAAGGACCCGAACCGCTTCGCGGACAACCGAACGTGAAACCTTGAGCTCGTCTTCCAAATGCTCCGCCAACATGACATGGCCAGTAGGAAGGGCGCCGCCGACAATGCGGGTCCCCAGATGCTCGACGGCGCGGTGGTGGAGGCTGGTTGACATAGAGGTAAGCATAATGGCGCGGGGAGCCATGGCGCGCAGGAATGGCAACGCAGTCCCCTTGGGAGGGCAGTACGGACAGGAGGCATCATAGACTGTTTATGACGTGGCGTCGTTCCACTTGGTGGGCGCCGCTTTCCTGCCCCGGATTTAAATACGTATGGTTTATTACAGCCCCTGGTTTTGATTTTCTTCCTGCGTGTCCGCAGGACTGTTTGAACACGAACGAATTGGAGTTTTGATGTCAGCACACATCGGTGTCACCGGCCTCGCGGTGATGGGTGCCAACCTTGCCCGCAACCTTGCCCGCAACGGCTTCACCGTGGCGCTCCACAACCGCTCCGTGGAGAAGACCGACGCCCTGCTGGAGAAGCACGGCACGGAAGGCGACTTCATTCGCACCGAATCGCTGCAGGAACTCGTCGACTCCCTCGAAAAGCCCCGCCGCGTCCTGATCATGGTCAAGGCAGGCGCACCTGTCGACAACGTCATCGAGCAGCTCGAACCGCTGCTCGAGGCCGGAGACATCATCATCGATGCCGGCAACTCGCACTATGAGGACACCCGTCGCCGCGAAGCTGCCCTTGCCAAGAAGGACCTTCACTTCGTCGGCGTCGGTGTTTCCGGCGGCGAAGAGGGCGCCTTGAACGGCCCATCCATCATGCCCGGTGGATCCAGGGAGTCCTACGACGCCCTCGGCCCGCTGCTGGAAAAGATTTCCGCCAAGGTCGACGGCGAACCCTGCTGCGCTTGGATCGGCACCGACGGTGCGGGCCACTTCGTCAAGATGGTCCACAACGGCATCGAGTACGCCGACATGCAGGTCATCGGCGAAGCCTTCGACCTCCTCCGCTCGGGTGCCGGCATTGAGCCGGCGGAGCAGGCAAAGATCTTCACCGAATGGAACAAGGGCGATCTGTCCTCCTTCCTGATCGAGATCTCCGCTGAGGTCCTGGGCCACGTTGATGCCAAGACCGGCAAGCCGTTCGTGGACGTCGTCGTTGATGCCGCAGGCCAGAAGGGCACCGGACGCTGGACCGTTATCTCCGCCCTCGAGCTCGGCTCGCCGGTGTCCGGCATTGCAGAGTCCGTGTTCGCTCGTGCGTTGTCCTCGCAGGCCGAGCAGCGCAGGCTCGGCCAGGAACTGCTGGCCGGCGAAGAAGCCACCGTGGAGATCCCCGAAACGTTCGTCGAGGACGTTCGCCAGGCGCTCTACGCCTCCAAGCTGGTCTCCTACGCCCAGGGCCTGGACATGCTGACCTCCGCTGCCAAGGAATACGGCTGGGATCTCAAACTGGACGAGATCGCTTCGCTGTGGCGCGCGGGCTGCATCATCCGTGCAGAACTGCTCAAGGACATCACCAAGGCATACGCTGCCGAGGAGAAGCCCGCCAACCTGCTCTTCGCACCGGCCTTCACCAAGGCCATCGCGGAGGCTTTGCCGGCCTGGCGCCGCGTCGTAGCCACCGCCGTGCAGCTGGGCATTCCCGTGCCGGTGTTCTCCTCCTCGCTGGCCTACTACGACGGACTGCGCCGCAAGCGCGTCGCCGCTGCCCTGATCCAGGGCCAGCGCGACCTCTTCGGTGCACACACCTACGGTCGCGTCGACACCGAAGGTACCTTCCACACCCTGTGGGGCGAAGACAAGTCCGAGATCTCGGCTGTCGACACCCACTAGCAGCATCGCGCTGAAGGCCGGTTCCCTCCCACTAGGCTGGGAGGAGCCGGCCTTTGCCGTGCCGGGTGCCGGTGCGCTGGCCGCCAGCAAAGGACTAAAGCCATGACAGCGCGGATCGCAATCGTTACAGGGGCCTCCACGGGAATCGGTTTCGAAACCGCCATCGCCATGAAAGCCGCCGGTTTTACCGTCTACGCGGGTGCGCGTCGCCTTGAAAAGATGGAGCCACTCACGTTGCGCGGAATCGTGGTCCTGTCCTTGGACGTGACCTCTGAGGAGTCCATGGCATCCGCGGTGGCATCGGTGGAAAAGGCCCATGGAAGGGTCGATGTCCTGGTGAACAACGCCGGCTACGGTTCCTATGGATCCCTTGAAGAGGTTCCCCTCGACGAAGGCCGACGCCAGTTCGAGGTCAACGTCATGGGGCTGGCCCGCATGACGCAGCTGGTGATTCCCGGTATGCGCAGGGCGCACTCCGGCAGGATCATCAACGTCTCGTCCATCGGTGGAAAAATCTACGAGCCCCTGGGAGCCTGGTATCACGGCACCAAATTCGCGGTGGAAGGCATGAGCGATTCATTGCGTTTGGAACTAAGGCCGCACGGCATCGACGTGGTCATCATCGAACCGTCCGGAACAGACTCCGAGTGGGGAACCATTGCGGGGACTGGGTTACTCGCCCGCTCCGGGGAAGGACCCTATGAAGACCACGCCCACATCGTCGCTGCGGCATTGGCTTCCACGTCCGGGCAGGGCCATGTCCTCTCAACGCCAGCCCGGGTAGTTGCCGACACGATAGTTCGCGCCGCCAACGCAAAACGCCCCAGGACCCGCTACCCGGTGGGCAGGGGGGCCTGGAGCGTCCTGGCGATGCGCAGAATTCTTCCGGACCGGATCTTCGACGCCGTTTTCCTGAATTTCTACAAGAGACTGGCTGGAGGCTAGATCCGGTACTCGATGTAGTACTCGGCGGGATCCACGGCAGGTTTGGTTTCGGACCTTGCATCCCGGTGCCGCCACGTGGCCGGAATCCCGGTAATGATGGATTCCGGGGGCGCGTCCTTGACCACAACGGCGTTGGCACCCACAGCACTGTCCGCGCCGATGGTGATGGGACCCAGGACCTTGGCGCCGGCGCCAATGGTGACCCGGTCGCCGATGGTGGGGTGCCGCTTGACCTTGGCCAAGGAGCGTCCGCCGAGCGTGACGCCGTGATAGATCATCACGTCCTCGCCGATTTCGGCCGTCTCCCCAATGACCACTCCCATGCCGTGGTCGATGAAGAACCTCCGGCCGATGGTAGCGCCGGGATGGATTTCAATGCCCGTCAGGAATCTGGCCAGCTGCGAAATCAGGCGGGCCGGAAAGCGGAGCGCGGGGTTTTGCCACAGCCGGTGCGTCACCCGGTGTGCCCAGATGGCGTGGAGTCCGGAGTAGGCGAAAAAGTTCTCGAAAGAGCCTCGCGCCGCCGGGTCATGCGACCGGGCGGCGTCGAGGTCTTCCTTAAGCCTTGCGAAGAAGCTCACAAAGACCTTTCTACAGGAAATGAAGGCGTACGGGCCGAGTTCTAGCCGCGGATGTCGTCGAACAGGACAGTGGAGATGTAGCGCTCTCCAAAGTCGCAGACGACGGCGACAATGAGCTTGCCGGCGTTCTCGGGGCGCTTGGCCAACTCAAGGGCACCCCATACGATGGCGCCTGAGGAGATGCCGCCCAGGATGCCTTCACGGGCACCGAGATCGCGGGCTACGCGGACCGAATCTTCCAGCGTGGCGTCAAGGACCTCGTCGTAGACGTTGGTGTCGAGGATCTCCGGCACGAAGTTGGCACCGATGCCCTGGATCTTGTGGGGACCGGGTGCGCCGCCGTTGAGGATCGCAGAGTCTTTGGGCTCAACAGCAACGATCTGCACACCAGGCTTGCGCTCCTTGAGCACCTGCCCGACGCCGGTGATGGTGCCGCCGGTGCCGACGCCGGCAACGAAGATGTCGACTTCGCCGTCGGTGTCTTCCCAGACTTCCTCGGCCGTGGTGGCGCGGTGGATGGCAGGGTTGGCCTCGTTGGCGAACTGCTGTGCCCAGATGGAGTTTTCAGTGTTGGCCACGATCTCCTGGGCCTTTTCCACTGCTCCGCGCATGCCTTCGGAACCCGGGGTCAGAACGATCTCGGCACCGTAGGCGCGGAGCATGACGCGGCGCTCAGTGGACATTGTCTCGGGCATGGTCAGGATGACCTTGTAGCCGCGTGCAGCGCCGACCAGTGCCAGGGCGATGCCGGTGTTGCCGGACGTGCCTTCCACGATGGTTCCGCCGGGCTTCAAGGCGCCGGACTTCTCAGCGGCATCAATGATGGCTACGCCGATGCGGTCCTTGACGCTGTTGGCAGGGTTGTAGAACTCAAGCTTGACCGCAACGGTGGCGTCCAGGCCTTCGGTGAGCCGGTTCAAACGGACCAGCGGTGTGCGACCGACCAGCTGCGTGACGTCGTCGTAGATCCTTGCCATGAAGATTGTGCCTATCTCTGAGGAGGGAATGCTGAGGTCAGCCTAACGAGCCGGATCGAAACCCTGCTAAGCAGTAAGCCACGCAGAGTAATATTTCCGCGCCTTCGCCAGCTTCGGGTTAATAATCACCTGGCAGTAGCCCTGGTAGGGGAACTTGGCGTAGTAATTCTGGTGCACTTCTTCGGCTTCATAAAAGTCGGGGAGTCGACTTACTTCTGTCACAATCGGGTCGGACCAGAGGGCCTGGGCGCGCTCGATTGCTTCTTCGAACAGCACCTTTTCTTCGGTGGTGGTGTAGAACATCGACGAACGGTACTGGGTGCCGACGTCGTAACCCTGCCGGTTCAGGGTGGTGGGGTCGTGCAGGGCGAAGAACATGTCCAGGATGACTTCCTCCGGAACAACTGTTTCGTCGAAGGTCACCGCCACCACCTCCGCGTGGCCTGTGGTTCCGGAACAGACTTCGTAGTAGTCGGGATTGCGGACATGACCGCCGGTGTAGCCGGAAACAACCGAGCTGACGCCGCGGGTTTTTTGGTAAACGGCATCCAGGCACCAGAAGCAGCCGCCGCCAAGTACGAAAGTTTTCATGTTCTCTTCAATGGATCGGAGGGCGTGATGATTCCCGCAACACCTTACGGGACAATAACGGCGACGCCGGGTGGCGGGACTGCCCGATTCGGTCCGGTAGGTAAGAATAAGAGTATGGAAGCAGTAGACACTGACATTTCTGATGCGGATTCCGGCGAAGATGACGGAGCAGTTGAGGCCACGGGGGAACCCACGCTCGGTCAGGTGTTACTGGCCGTGGAGGAGCTCTGGCCGGAGTCGCTGGCGGAGGAGTGGGACGAAGTCGGCCTGGTAGCGGGGCGCCCCAATGTTCCGGTAAGCAAGGTCCTCTTTGCCGTGGATCCCACCTTGGAAGTCATCGATGAAGCCATCGAATGGGGTGCCGAACTGCTGATTACGCACCACCCCCTACTGCTCAAAGGCGTGAATTCCGTAGCGGCCACGTCAGCCAAGGGCCTGGCTATCCATCGCCTCATCGAGGCCGGGACGGGACTGCTGACTGTTCATACCAACGGTGACTCAGCCGTTGGAGGGGTGTCCGACGTTCTGGCAGACGCCTTCGGCCTGGAGAACGTCACGCCCCTGACTCCGGCCAGCAAT
Organism: Arthrobacter sp. LFS091; assembly: GCF_047977885.1. NCBI lineage: Bacteria > Bacillati > Actinomycetota > Actinomycetes > Micrococcales > Micrococcaceae > Arthrobacter > Arthrobacter sp. LFS091. Next base: position 581,801 of record NZ_JBFPFP010000001.1, on the reverse strand, counting down.
GGACTGCCCGAAGAGGGGATCGGCAGGGTGGGTGATCTTCCTGACCTGGAAACCCTCGGTGATTTTGCAGCCCGTGTCTTTGAAATGCTCCCCGCAGTGGCCGGTGGCGTGAGGGTTGCCGGCGATAAGGACGGCCTGGTGCGCAGGGTGGCGGTATGCGGCGGCGCAGGCGATAGTTTGCTTCCCGCTGTCCGCGCCAGCCAGGCAGATGTGTACGTGACTGCGGACATGCGCCACCATCCGGCCTCCGAGGCCCGTGAGGGCGCCACGAACGGTCGTCCCTACTTGATAGACGTTTCACATTTCGCCAGCGAATGGCTGTGGCTCCCTGCCGCGGCCGAGGCCTTGGGGAACGTGCTCGCAGACCAGGGTTTCGACGTCGAGATCCGTGTCAGCAGCACCAATAGCGATCCCTGGGACTTCATACTGACTCCCGGCGGGGACTAGAGTCTAGAAAGATATGGGCAGCCCCGACAGATAGGGGGTGTCATGCCGCTCCTGATCTCCGGGACCGGCAGTGACAAGCGGAGGTAAGCGTGGCGAAAGCAGCACCGGCAGAACAATACAAATTGCTTGAACTGCAGGGGCTCGATGCCAAGCTCAAGTCGTTGGCCGGCCGTCGCCGCGTCCTGGAGACGGATCCACGCATCACCGACCTCACCGACGCCCTGAACGTGGCCAACGGTGAACTGGGAGCGGCCAAGGTCGCCGTGCACGATGCCGAGGCGGAATTGCGTCGGGCCGAGGCTGATGTGGAACAGGTGGCTACGCGCATCGAACGCGACGAAGCCAGGCTCAACAGCGGTACGGGCCTGTCCAAGGACCTGGTGGCGCTTCAGAGCGACATTGCCTCGCTGAACAAGCGCCGCTCCGACCTTGAGGACGTCGAGCTGGAGATCCTTGAGCGCTTGGACACCCTTCGCGAACGCCAGACCGCCCAGCAGGCGATCGTTGATGACATTCAAGGTTCCTTTGGCAGCATCCGCGCGGAGCTCGATGAGGCCATAGCCGAAATTGCCGCCGAAGAGACCGTCGTTCGTGGACAGCGGGCCGCTTTTGCAGAGTCCCTGGACGCCGGGCTCCTGGCAATCTACGAGAAGACCATTGCCAAGCGGGGAGTGGGCGCCGCTCGGTTGTTCCATGGCAAATCCGAAGGGTCCGGCATGATGCTCAGCCCGGGGGACCTCGCGGAAGTCAAGGCTGCTGCAGAGGACGACATTGTCTTCTGCCCGGACTCGGGAGTAATCCTGGTCCGTTCGGCAGAGTGGAACTAGGCCGGACCGACCCTAGTTGGGCCCAACTTGGCCAGCCAGGATGATGTTGAGTGCGTGCGGCTTGCGGGCCGTGCCCTCCACCAATTCCGTGATCCACATTTCGCTGGCTGCCTTGGCCAGTTGTGCCGGCGTGGCCGGCGCCTTGCCGCGCCGTGTCAGAAGGTGCCGGGCCAGTTCACCCCGGGTGTGCTTGGCGAAGTGGCTGACCACCGTCCGTTTGCCGTTTGCCTCACTGAAAACGTTGACGTTTACTGTCTGGGCGGCGGGGGGAGCCCAGGCAGCCGCGTAGGTGCTCGACCGGCAATCCACCACCAGTTCGCCTTCAGCCCGTTTGGCGAGGACGGCGTTAAGCTGCGGCTTCCAGTAGGAGGCGAGGCGTCCGACGTCGGGCAGTGCAGTTCCCATGGACAGCCGATAGGCGGGCACTTGGTCCCCAAAACCGATGGCGCCCCACAAAGCGGAGATCACCAGGATGGATTCGGTGGCTTTGCGCCGTTGGGTTGCGGTCATGCTCTTATAGCCCAAGGCGTCGTAAAGAACGCCGGAATACACCTGGTGCGCCGGGGCAGCCGGTTCGGCATGCAGCCGGGTATTACGTTCGACGTCGTCGCGCAAGGAAGCGCCGACGCCCAGCAGCGCAAGGGCATCCTCATGCGCGCTCACGGTCCCCAAGGACTCAAGAACCGTGGCGCGGTACTGGTTCAACTCGGGGAAACTCAGCGACTCCCAATTGATCGCGGGACCTTTGGTGGCAGGGGTCTTGCCTTCGGAAGGCGGAAGCAGAATCAGCACCAGTCGATATTACGCCGGACTTTCCAAGCTCCCGACGCCGGTAGACTTTATGGCGGATGGGTCGACCAGGCGGTCGCGCGTCACGAAAGTGGCTCGAGGAACGTCCGGGCTCCGCAGGGCAGGGTGGTGGGTAACGCCCACTCGGGGTAACCCGCAGGCCAGTGCCACAGAGAACAGACCGCCTGCGCCCGGTGATGCTTGCATCATGGGGCAGCAGGTAAGGGTGAAACGGTGGTGTAAGAGACCACCAGCTCCCTGGGTGACCGGGGAGGCTAGGTAAACCCCACCCGGAGCAAGGCCAGACAGGACACGTTTGAGGGCTGCCCGCCCGAGTGTCCGGGTAGGCTGCTGGAGGGCGTCGGCAACGGCGTTCGTAGATGGATGGCCGCTACTCACTTTCCGGTAACGGAAGTGATGACAGAACCCGGCGTATCGGTCGACCCATCCATTTATGACCAGCGCAAACACTGCGTGTGAGTGATTTCACGCCTCCGAAAGTCCTGCGCCCGGTCCTTCCGCCCTAGAATAGGTACTGAACGTAGATGTTCTGCCGCCGGGACTGCGTTCGCAGCCGGCGGATTTTCTTTGCTCTCGTTCAAGGCGCTGTGGGTGGACCGAAGCCCGCCGGCGCATGTGCCGCAGGACTACTCCGGGCGGCCGCTGCCATCTGCATACGAGGACGTATGTGGTTGACCCAAGGAAGGTAGTTCTGTGAGCCAGACGTCAGATTCTTGTCTTGATAAGTGGATGGGCCGGGAGGCTCTCGCCGAGGCCATGATTCCGGTGATCGGCCGGTTGTACCGGGAAAACAACGTGGTCACCAGCATCCACGGCCGGAGCTTGATCAACAAGTCCACCATGAACATCCTGAAGGCCCACCGCTTCGCGCGCCGGATGAGCAACCACGAGCTCCTGCTCGAAGAAACCGCACCCCTGCTCAACGCTTTGTCCGAGTTGGAGCTGGGTGCTGCTGCGATCGACATTGCGCGTCTGACGGAGAAGTACCGGGCTGAAGGCAATGGCGCCTCCCTGGACGAGTACTTGCGTGCGGAACTTGCCGACGTCGTTGGCAAGCGCGGCGCTGATGACCGCACCAGCACCGACGTCGTCCTTTACGGCTTCGGCCGGATCGGCCGCCTGCTGGCGCGCCTTCTCATCGAAAAGGCCGGTGGGGGCCACGGTCTCCGACTCCGTGCGATCGTTGTTCGCAAGGGCGCTGAGAACGACCTCGTCAAGCGCGCAAGCCTGCTGCGCCGCGATTCCGTCCACGGATCCTTCGAGGGCACCATCCGCGTGGACGAGGAAGCCAACACCATCACGGCCAACGGCGTCCAGGTCCAGGTGATCTACTCGGACAACCCCGCCACGGTGGACTACACCGCGTACGGCATCAAGGATGCCCTGGTCGTGGACAACACCGGCCGCTGGCGCGACGCCGAAGGCCTCTCCCAGCACCTGCAGAGCAAGGGCGTCGCCCGCGTACTGCTCACGGCTCCGGGCAAGGGCGAGCTCAAGAACATCGTCCACGGCATCAACCACCGGGACATTAACGACGACGACAAAATTGTCACCGCGGCGTCCTGCACCACCAACGCCATCACCCCGGTGCTGAAGGCCATCAACGACAAGTTCGGCATCATCCACGGCCACGTGGAAACCGTCCACTCGTTCACGAACGACCAGAACCTGATCGATAACTTCCATAAGGGCGATCGCCGCGGACGCTCTGCTGCGCTGAACATGGTCATCACCGAAACCGGTGCTGCCAAGGCTGTGGCCAAGGCGCTGCCCGAACTGCAGGGCAAGCTCACAGGTAACGCCATCCGCGTTCCCACCCCGGACGTTTCCATGGCCATCCTCAACCTGAACCTTGAGAACGGCACGACGCGCGACGAGGTCAACGACTTCCTCCGTGAGATGTCCCTGCACTCGGACCTTCGCAAGCAGATCGACTACATCGACTCGCCCGACGTCGTTTCCACGGACTTCGTCGGCTCCCGCCGCGCCGGCATTGTTGATGGCCTTGCCACCATCTCGAACGACAAGAACCTGGTTCTCTACGTCTGGTACGACAACGAATTCGGCTACTCATGCCAGGTTGTCCGCGTCATGGAGGAAATGGCCGGAGTCAACCCGCCGTCATTCCCCGCCAAGGACGTGATTGCTCCCATCGCGTTGCTGGAAACGGCTGACGCTTAAGCAACCAAAACTATTTAGGGGTTTCCCGGCTGTGTCACTGGCCACAGCCGGGAAACCTGATCAAAATGGGCTCATGGACAACGAATCAACCCTTGAGCACGAAACCACTCTCGAACACGCGCTGGACGTTGCGCGGGCCAACCATAAGCAGGCCCAAAAACTCCTCGATCAGGCAGTCGCAGCCAATGCCGCCGGTGACGTCCCGGATCAGCGCGTTGAACAGCTGCGCGCATTGCTCGAAGTAGCAACCGAAGACCTTCAGCGCGTGATGCGGGAGCAATAGAGCCCCACATCAGCGTCGTCACGGTGTGACTTCTCCTCCACACTGTGGATATTGCTCTGGCTGTCGGGGCCTTGTCCTACGCTCGTAGGACATTGCCTGCCCCCACTGGACGGAGTCCCTTGAGCATCACCTGGTCAGCCTACAAACGCGCCCGGCGCAGGTCGCGTCACGCCTGGGTCATTCTGGGTTTCGCAGCAACAGCACTGGTGGCGGGCTTGGCCTGGTTCTTCACCACCGGCCAGTTTGGCGTCGCCGATCCCTGGGCAGCGGGCCCCAGCGAGGCGCCCGTCTTCGACGCGACATTCATGAAACCGGTCAAGGGCGCAGCTCCCGTTGTTGCCGAAAGTGCAAGCACGGCCTTGGAGCGGCTTCCTGTGAAAGGCAGGGCACCGAAGTCTGACTATGACAGGGCAGCTTTCGGCCAGGCTTGGGCGGACGTGGACCACAATGGATGCGACACCAGGAACGACATCCTGCACAGGGATCTTACGGACGTTGAATTCACGGCCGGCTCCTCCTGCAAGGTTGCCGGGGGAGTCTTCGAGGAACCCTACACGGGTGCCCACGTGACGTTCCGAAGGGGTCAGGACACCAGCGCGGCAGTCCAGATCGACCACGTCGTGGCCCTGGCCGATGCCTGGCAGAAAGGTGCCCAGGAACTCACAGCACAGCAGCGGCAAACGTTGGCCAACGATCCCCTGAACCTCATCGCAGCTGATGGTCCGGCGAACGTCAAGAAAGGAGCCGGCGACGCCGCGACCTGGCTACCGGCTAACAAGAACTTCCGGTGCCACTACATAGCGCGTCAAATTTCGGTGAAGACTGCCTACAGGCTCTGGGTCACTGCGGCCGAAAAGGACGCGATGAAGCGGGTACTCTCCGGATGCCCTGAGCAACCAACCATCTACAACGCCAGGTGACCATGCCCCAGTTGCCAGGTGCCGCCGTCGTCGATCCTTTCCAGCACGACGCGCTGGAGTGACGTTTCGCGGGGAAGCTTGTCCAGGTCCTGCAGGCCACGCTGGCGGAACGTAAAGTACACGGCGTCCGTGGGTGCATCCGTGCAGCGGTCCAGCGTGAAACGCCGTGCGAAGGAAGCTATGTTGCTGTCCGGAAGCCGCTCTAACAGGTAGGGATCAAGCATCCACGAGTCACACGTGGCAGTGTCGGCCGGTTTGTCCGGAAAATACCGGGGGAAAAAGCCCCCCGCCTCGGTGAAACTGGCGTCAACCAGGGCGGGGGACAGGCCCCCGTCTTCAGGAATGTGAACGCCAAGCTCCCACCCGGAACCACGCTGTTGTTCTGCGACATCGGAATTCCTGACCAAGTGGAATTGCAGACGTCCCAAGCGGAACAGGTTTCCGGCCATGTGGAGCGTCAGCCAACTCCAGGTATCCAGCCCAAAGCGGCCGTGGACCCGCCGGTTAATGCGCAGTTGCAACCCTACGTCACCCAAAGATGCAGCCGACACCGCAGGACTGATCCCAAGACCCACGTGGTAGCTGTGAACCGTCGGGGCGAAACGAAGCAAGGCCTCGATCCAGTTCGTCTCGCTACTGTCGATTGCCTGGATGCTGTCCCGGGGAAAGGTTCCCAGACGCTCCTGCAGGGAGTTGATGGCCCGTAGGACGGCTGCGCTGGGTGGCGTCGCCAAAAGGGCGGCACATTCTGCGGCGTCGTCGTCGGAGATGTCCAGGAGCTCGAAGAGTTCTGTTGTGGAACTGGTGGCCATGGATTTAGTGTCCAAAAGGATCGGGGTCCACGCCGGGCATCCAGGTCAGGCCAGGAACACCCCAACCGTTTTTCTTGGCCTGCTTCATGGCCTTTTTGGAGTACCGGTCAATCAAGCGGTTCACGTACAGTTTTCCGTCGAGGTGGTCGAACTCGTGTTGCAGGATCCGGGCGAACCAGCCCGTAGCCTCGAAGTCTACCGGCTTGCCATCCCCGTCGAAGCCCTGGACGCGGGTCCATTCGGCACGCTGCAAGGGATAGTACTCGCCCGGGAAGGACAGGCAACCTTCGACGTGTTCGTCGGGGTCCGGTGCCGCGCCGGAGACTTTGGAGAGCGTCAGTACCGGATTGACCACGACGCCCTGTTCAGGCACGTCGTCGTCGTTGGCGTACTTGTAGACGAAGATGCGCTTACCTACGCCGATCTGGGGCGCCGCCAGGCCGACTCCGTTAGCTGCGTCGTTCGTTTCGAACATGTCCGCTATCAATGCACGAAGTTCGTCGTCGAATACCTCGACTTCGCTTGCCCGGCGGTGCAGGACAGGTTCGCCCCAGATGGTGACTGGCAGGACGGTCATGTCAGATCTTCCTTCGTTGACGCTGTGATCCCGAGGCGGAGTCGGCCCTGGATCTGGTTAAAAACAAAAGCCGCACCGGATAACCGGTACGGCCTTTGTGGAAACCGGCTCTTCAGCCAATCTCGGTGGGGTGAGCTACGGGGGTTGAACCCGCGACCTCCTGGACCACAACCAGGCGCTCTGCCAACTGAGCTAAGCCCACCATGTGCCTTTTTCGGCTAGTCCGTTTGACCGGCTTTCCTCGAAGGCAACGACAAATAGCTTACCTGCTGTTTTGGGGTGCAAAGTCCACTTTTGCCGGTTTTGGCGAAAAAACCTCTAAAAATGTTGCAGATCACACCGATTCGCTGGTTCCCAGTGTTTCGGCCGAAGCCATCACATCCTTGGAAATCCGCTGCGCGGTGGCAGTGTCCGGCCCGGGTGCGGCGACGAAAACGGCTTCGCGGTAGTAACGCAGTTCGTCGATGGAGTCCTTGATGTCACCCAAGGCGCGGTGGCCGCCGTGCTTTGCCGGCGACTGGAAGTACGCACGTGGGAACCATCGCCTGGAGAGTTCCTTGATGGTGCTGACATCAATTACCCGGTAGTGCAGGTGCTCCACGATGTTCGGCATGTCACGTGCCAGGAACATCCGATCGGTTCCCACCGAGTTGCCACCCAGCGGCGCCTTCCTGGGATCCGGTACCCACTTCTCGATGTATTCCAGGACCTCAGCTTCGGCTTCTGCCATGGTTTTACCGTGGGGGAGCTCCTCCAGGAGCTTGGAGCGGGTGTGCATGTCCCGTACGAAGTCGTTCATTTGTTCGAGTGCGGCATCGTCGGGCTTGATTACGACGTCCACGCCGTCCCCGAGGATATTCAGCTCCGAATCGGTTACCAAGGCAGCAACCTCGATCAGGGCGTCGTTCTTCAGGTCCAAGCCGGTCATTTCGCAGTCGATCCAGACGATGCGTTCATTAGTAATAGGCACGCGCCAAGCCTATCCCTCAGTCGCATCCAAGTGCTCCGATGGTACGATTTTTGGGCGCGACAGTGTCGTTTCTTCCTGTCGTGGAATGCCCCCGATGACTCAGAATGTGACCCGAACACAGCGGGCGAAGGATTGGACGACAACCACATGACGGTGCCCGTACCCGCCGCGCAGCTGGCAGGGAAAGCAGACACGTCAAAAGCTGCTGTAGCCAGCGAAGTGGATAACGCCCGTTCGCCATTGATTGCCGGATTTATTGGTTCGATGTTCATGGTGTTCGGTTCGCTGGGAGTGGGTTGGCTTGCTCCGGCCTCCGAACTGAGGCGGCTACCACTCTTTATCTGGATGCGCACCGAAGGCGTGGGAGTTGCACTGTCCATCGTCCTGCTGGCCATCGGCGGAATGCTCCTGGTCCGCGCTTGGCTCCGTCTCGGGCAGCGAGTCAGGGTCTGGGGCATTGAGGCCCGGAAAGCTACGTTGCAGGCCGTGGTGGCGTGGGGGCTCCCCATGATGTTCACCGTTCCCCTCTTCAGCAGGGACGTCTATGCATATATAGGGCAAGGCCGGTTGATGGTTGAAGGCATCAACCCTTACGAAAACGGAATATCGGCCCTGCCTAACTATTTCCAGCTGGGTGCGGACAAACAGTGGACAGAGGCACCAGTGCCCTACGGCCAAGTGTTCCTATGGATTGAACAGTTTGTCGTGTGGGCCACCAACGTCCATCCGGAAGCAAGCGTCATGCTCTTCCGCCTGGTCGCCGCGGTGGGGGTTGTCCTGTGCATTGTCTATGTCCCGAAGCTGGCGGAACTTCACGGCGTCAACCCGCATCGGGCACTCTGGCTGACGGCCGCCAACCCGCTCTTCCTGACCAACTTCATTGCCAGCGTCCACAATGACGCGCTGATGATCGGTCTTGCCCTCGCGGGCCTGTACTACTGCGCAACCCGCCGTGTCATCCTCGGCATTGTCTTGGTCACGCTCTCCATCTCCGTTAAGCCAATAACCGTGGTCTTCCTGCCCTTCATCGGGCTTCTGTGGGCCGGCAAGGGTGCTTCGTGGCCCCGCAGGTTCGTGTTCTGGTTCTTCACGGCCGCCCTGAGCCTGGGACTGCTCTACGCGCTGAGCCTGGTTAACGGTTACGGATTTGGTTGGATCAACGGTTTGTCAGCGCCTGGGAGCGTAGCGATCTGGTACGCGCCCGTGGGCCTGATCGGCTTGGCTGTCGGCTCGATCGCCAACGTTTTGGGGCTGGACGGCGCAGTGTTTGCCAAGGGGGTCTATGACGCAGGGAAAGTCCTGATGGTTGCCGCTGTCGCATGGCTGATCTTCCGGGGCGACTACGACCGAATCATGCGGCGCCTCACGCTGGCGTTTGCCGCCATTGTGCTGCTGGCGCCGATGATTCAGTCCTGGTACGTCGTGTGGTTGATTCCGTTGTTTGCAGTGACGGGCATCCGGAACGATTGGCAGGTCAAAGCCCTGTACTTCGTGGTGTCGTTCTTCATGGTTTACGCCATCTCGGACCAATTGGATGTGTTCCCATACCTCCAAAGCGAAGACCTGGGCCTGGCCCTGCTGCTGGCCCGCATCGCCGCGGCCGTCATCGCAATCTTCTTTGCGATCTATCTGATTTTCATGGACCCCAAAACCAAGGGCCTGTTCCGCAACAAGGACCAGGCTTTCCTGCGTCCCATCATCTGAAGTCCCGTAAAGAAATCACGGGAACGGCAGGAGGCGTAGTGCCTCCCGGATGGACAGTGGGCTAAGGACCGAGGCGTTGTCGGAGGTGAAGGCCCGCACCCATTCCGGATCCGTCTTGCTGTACTCGCGCAGGGCCCAACCAATCGCCTTACGGATGAAGAACTCCCCATCAGTCATATTGGCCCGGATAACAGCAGCCAGCAGGCCGGTCTCGGTCCCTTCCTTCGCTGCAAGCTGAGACGTGATTGCGGCCCTTCTGATCCACATGTCGTGATCCACGGCCCAGCGGAGCAACAGCGGTTTCATCGTGCCGGGGTAGGCAATGAGGAGTGCGCAGATCCGGTGTGCCACCCCATCCACGAAGTCCCACCACGCACCTGTACGGATAATTTCCTCGTAGACGGGCAACATGTCGAGGTCGGCCTTCGCCATCTTCAGGCCTGTCAGGTCAATCGCGGCATAGCGCTCCTCCCGCGCTTCCGCCTGACGCCACAGTTCATACACGGCGGCCCGCAGTTCGTCCGGCGATTTCGGAGGGAACTCCCGCACAGCTGCTTTCACGATTTTGCGTACTTCGGGAACCCGTACACCCCAGGAAGGCATGTCGGACTTCATGTAGGCCTGTGCTCCCCGCGCCCTCTCGGGGTCCGCGGCGGAACGAATGCTTGAACGGATCGACTGGACCAGGTCCCTGGTGGTCATCGCCCAACCTCAGCACCTGTCATGGTCCCTGCGAGGCAACGCATGACAGCGCGACCCGGTGAGGGCCTGGACACGATGCTGAACCCGGCTGCTCCAAAAAGTGAGATGCCATCAAACGCAAGCACGCGCGGCCCAGGACCCGCGCTGAACGCAGTCTTCAGCTGTTCCTTACGGGCATCCGGTGTGGTGGTCTTCCAGTCCGTGCCGGAGAGGGAGAACCACCGGCACCAGCACCGGGAGGCTTCCCCCTTGATTCCGAACAACTCCTCGACAGCTGCCCAGGAGGCGGGAACGGTCACGACTCCCGGGGCTGCATCGTGCTGTGGCATGGACCCAGAATAGGCGCTACGTGCAGGGCTGGTCCCGCAGGTCCGGGAACACGTGGAGCAGAATCACACTCCGGCCCCCGCCAGTTCACCGGTTTCAATGTTGACCAACATCGTGTCGTCATCGTCCGAGGCACCTACAGCGACTTCTTCTGTGTCGTCTTCCGGGGGTACTTGGTCATGATCGGCATCCCAGTCGCTGTTTCGCTCCGGTATACCGGAGGCCTCAGTGGACGGAGGAGTTTCGGCGGGGGCTGTGCTGCCGTTCATGCGGGTGAAGTTGGCGGAGCCCCACATGAGGTCATGTCCGACTGACTCAGCGTCGATTTCGGCCACGTGGTAAACGCGACCTTCGTGTTCCCACTGCCGCAAACGGAGGCGTCCAACGACGAGGACCCGTTGCCCCTTCTTGACGCTGCATCCCACATGTCCGGCAAGGTAGCGGAATGACTGAACCGTGTACCAGTTGGTGTTGCCGTCAACCCACGTGTTGGTGGCGCGATCGTAGCGGCGCTCCGTGGATCCCAAGCGGAATGAAGCGGTGGAAGTTCCCCGCGCTGTGGTGGAACTCTTGACTTCCGAGGCTACGAAGCCGCGGACGGTGATGATGTCGTTCATGGGTGGTCCTTCTCGATGTAGGGAAGTGCCTGTCCGGCTCTTTCAGCCTTGTCCACGGCGGAGTGTACAGGTAGGGCGCATCGAAGCTATGTGCATAACTTGGTGCTGCAAGGCCTGTGGAGGGAAGGAGTGCTGCACGGGGTTGTCGGGTTGCCAGCCGAACGCACTGTAAACTCTTTGTGGCGCCAGCGGCCTATGCCGTTTCACGTGCCATGTGCGCCCCAGTAGCTCAGGGGATAGAGCAGCGGCCTTCTAATCCGCCGGTCGGGGGTTCGATTCCCTCCTGGGGCACCAACGGCATCCCCCTTGGACATGATTCAAGGGGGATGTCCGCTTAACCCCTAGGACTCCAGGAATTCCTTGAGATTCCGAAGCACCACTTGCCAGGTCTCCGTTGATTGGGTCGTTTCCTGGTCAGACGAATTGTTGCCTTGCCTGATGGTTACGCGGGTCCCACCGGCTTCCTCGGCAAGGCTGTATTCCACGGTGTGATAATTCTCTGAGGTGTCAGGCAGCCCCGAGGCCGGGCTGTAATGGGTGGTCTTCAGCCGTGCCGGAGGTTCGAATGCGAGGATCGTTCCCTTGTCCTCATAGGACTTGCCGTTGTATTCGCCGGAGTAGGTAATCGGATCGCCGACGCGCCACGTGGTCTCGACGTTCGTACCGAGGAAATACTGCTTGATGAGCGCAGGATCGGTGAGCGCTTCCCACACCTTCTGGCGGTTCGCCGGGATGCTGGCAGTGGCCACAGCATCCGGGGATTGTCCGGTCATGGTTGATTCCTTGTCTCCGTTGCCTCGAGTCAATGCTCCTTGTTGGACAAGCTACGCCCGTCCGATCCCCCTGTGAATGGCACAATAGCTACGTGATCAGCAGTCGAACAGCATCGGAGCAGGGCGGGCCGGCCAGAGGGGTCCGTGTGGCCGCATTGTCAGTGCTCGCCGTGACCGCATTGGCGCTGGCGGCCTGCACAGGTACCTCATTGCCCGCCAGTAGCCCTTCAAGCGCCCCGTCCTCTTTGGCTCCCGTGGCGACAGCCAACGTGGACCCAGCGGTGGAAGACACCAGGCTCGCGGTGGAGGGCACCTTGAAGAAGCTGGTCACAGCCAACGCCAAGCCGGACAGGGAAGCCGTAAGGGCGGCGCTGGTTTCCGCGGGCATTCCCACGGCGAACGTGGAAGTATCTGACAGCCGCACGCCCACCGGCTTGGATGTCGATGCCATGGAGGCGGCCGCCCTGACCGGGGAAAACTGTGTCATGGGCCAGATCCGCGATGGGGGAGTGGTGGTCACGGTGCTGCCCGTCCTCGCCACAGGAAAGTGCTTCGTGGGGGACACACGGTAGGTGTACGGGCACCCGAATGTGAGTTAAGTACGCCGAGCCACTAGATTTAAGGTTATGGCGGAATTCATTTACACGATGACCAAGGCTCGCAAAGCCGTTGGCGACAAACTTATTCTGGACGATGTCAGCATGTCGTTCTACCCCGGCGCGAAGATCGGCGTCGTGGGCCCGAACGGTGCTGGTAAGTCCACCATCCTCAAGATCATGGCTGGACTGGACACGCCGTCGAACGGCGAAGCCCGCCTGAGCCCCGGTTACACCGTGGGAATCCTCCTGCAGGAACCGCCGCTGAACGAGGAAAAGACCGTCCTGGGCAACGTCCAGGAAGGCGTTGGCGAAATCTACGCCAAGATCCAGCGGTTCAACGAAATTTCCGAAGAGATGGCAAACCCGGATGCGGATTACGACACCCTCCTGGATGAGATGGGCAAGCTCCAGGAAGCCATCGATGCTGCCGACGCCTGGGACATCGACTCCCAGCTCGAGCAGGCCATGGACGCACTGCGTTGCCCGCCTGCAGATGCCGACGTCACTGTCCTCTCCGGTGGTGAGCGCCGCCGCGTAGCGCTCTGCAAGCTCCTCCTCCAGAAGCCGGACCTCCTGCTCCTGGATGAGCCCACCAACCACTTGGACGCAGAGAGCGTCCTGTGGCTTGAACAGCACCTGTCCCAGTACCCCGGTGCCGTACTGGCCGTCACCCACGACCGCTACTTCCTTGACCACGTAGCTGAGTGGATCGCCGAGGTTGACCGCGGTCACCTGTACCCCTACGAAGGCAACTACTCCACGTACCTGGAGAAGAAGAAAGCCCGTTTGGAGGTCCAGGGCAAGAAGGACGCCAAGCTCTCCAAGCGCCTGAGCGAGGAACTTGAGTGGGTCCGGTCCAACGCCAAGGGCCGCCAGACCAAGTCGAAGGCCCGTCTGGCCCGCTACGAGGAAATGGCCGCCGAGGCGGAGCGCACCCGCAAGCTGGACTTCGAAGAAATTCAGATCCCGCCGGGACCCCGCCTTGGTTCTTTGGTGATTGAAGCCAATAAGCTGAAGAAGGGCTTCGATGACCGCGTTCTGATCGAGGACCTCTCCTTCTCGTTGCCCCGCAACGGCATCGTCGGTGTGATCGGACCCAACGGTGTTGGTAAGTCCACGCTGTTCAAGACGATTGTGGGCATGGAGCCGCTGGACGATGGCGATCTGAAGATCGGCGAGTCCGTGAAGATCTCCTACGTGGACCAGTCCCGTGGTGGCATCGACCCCAACAAGACCCTGTGGGAGGTCGTGTCGGAAGGCAACGACTTCATCCAGGTCGGCCAGGTCGAAATGCCCTCGCGTGCCTATGTTTCGGCCTTTGGATTCAAGGGTCCGGATCAGCAAAAGAAGGCCGGTGTTCTCTCCGGTGGTGAGCGCAACCGACTCAACCTGGCGCTGACGCTCAAGCAGGGCGGCAACCTGCTGCTCCTCGATGAGCCCACCAACGACCTCGACGTCGAAACGTTGAGCAGCCTCGAAAACGCGCTCCTCGAGTTCCCGGGCTGCGCAGTGGTGGTCTCGCACGATCGCTGGTTCCTGGACCGGGTGGCAACGCACATCCTAGCCTACGAAGGCGATGACGAGAACCCCTCGAAGTGGTACTGGTTCGAAGGCAACTTCGACGCCTACGAGGAAAACAAGGTGGAGCGCCTGGGCCCGGATGCGGCCAAGCCGCACCGCGTAACCCACCGCCGCCTGACGCGCGACTAGAGCTGACGCGCGACTAGAGCTGACGCTCGACTAAAACTGAAACACGAAGAGGCCGGTCCCCAAAGGGGGTCGGCCTCTTCGGCTTAAGCAACGGCGGTCTACGGAATCCTGACCATGCCTTCCTGCGCAACAGTGGCGACATGGACGCCGTCGCGGTTGAAAATGCGGCCCGTCGCAAGTCCCCGGGCACCTTGGGCGCTGGGGGACTCCTGGACGTACAGCACCCACTCGTCCACCCGCACTGGCCGGTGCCACCACATGGCGTGGTCGAGGCTGGCCACGCTCATCCCTGGCGTCATCCATGAAAGGCCATGCTTGCGGAGGATGGGTTCGAGCAGCGTGTAGTCGCTCGCGAATGCCAGGGCGGCACGGTGCAGGTTGGCGTCATCCGGAAGGGGGCCGATGGTCTTCATCCACACCGCGTTGGTGGCCACATGCTCGCTCGGCGGAGAGACATAGAGGGCAGGGTCCACGTGCCGGACATCAAAGGGCCGTTCGGATGACATGTGCCGCGCCATCGGGTGGTCGAAGTGGGACAGCAGCTCAGCGGTGCTGGGCAGCGACTCGGGATCGGGGATACCCTCCGGCATGCTCGCCTGGTGGTCCAGCCCGCTGTCTTCCACCTGGAACGAGGCGATCATCGACAGAATCGGAACGCCGTCCTGGTAGGCGTGCACACGGCGTGCGGAGAAGGAGCGGCCGTCGCGCAACCGCTCGACGCCGAAAGTTATGGGCTTGTTCGCGTCACCGGGCCGGAGGAAGTAGCCGTGCATGGAGTGGGCCACCCGGTCCTGCTCCACGGTCCGCATTCCTGCCATCATCGTCTGGGCGAGGACCTGGCCGCCAAAAACACGGTGCCGGGGCTGCTTTTGGGACGGCCCGAGGAAGATGTCCTCGTTGGTCCGGGCTCCGTCAAAATCACCAAGGTCCAGCAGGCCGATCAGCACATCCATGGGGTCTTCTGCGGGTGCCTGCACGTCGAGGCCAGCGTTCGTCTCAGTCATGGTTCGACTTTAGACGCCGCCCCGACCCCTCTCAACCGGGGACATGCCGGTAGAGTCGATCATGTGACAGACGTCTTGACCCAGTCCTTCCGCTTCGCCGATCCCCGTGACCTCGCCGATCTTCGGACCTTCGTCACGCGGGCCAAGAGCATCGACGACGGCGCCATCCGCCTGCAGGCTTCGGGCAAGGTCCTCGCGGCCTATGTATGCGTGCTGCGGCCGCGCATCCTCGGCGAGTCCACCCCCACCATCCTGGGCCTGCGGACCATGGCCCTTGCGGAGCCGGCCCAGGCCGACGTAACGGTGACGCTTGCGTCCGTGATGGACCGTTTGGCCCGCTCAGGTGACGGGGACGTGGACCTGCCCATTCCGCCGTCGACCGTTTCGGAGTCCTGGGCCGGCGTCGGGGCACCGCGGGCCGGTTGGGAACCGCAAGGTTCAGTGTCCGACGCCGACCTCAGGTCCGCGGCCGAAGCCGGCATCGCGGAGGTGGCCGGCGTCATTCCGACCGCAGCCGGTGCCGCCGTCGTCAATACCGCCAGGGCTGCCGTTTGGGGACGTGGAATGCCTGGCGTGGAGGACTTACCGTCGGGCGCGGCTTTCGCCGCTTTCGCGTTGGGTTTCCTGGCCGATGGTGAGCAGCAGGTGTACCGAAACGGCCGCTGGTTCCGGTTGAGCGGGCCCCGCGGCCATGTACTGGTCCGTACCGGCGCGGGGCTCGGGCTCGGCTTCTGAGGTTCAGGCGTCGGGTCCGGCTGATGGGCTGTTGACCATGGTCAGCGCGGCGCGTTCCATGTAGTCCCACAACGTGCCCTCATGCAGCGGGGAGAGATCCAACGCGTCCACGGCGGTCCGCATGTGGAACAACCAACGGTCCTTCGCCTCGGGGGTGACCCGGAACGGCATGTGCCGCATCCGAAGCCGGGGGTGTCCTCGTTCCTCGCCGTATGTGGTGGGCCCGCCCCAGTACTGTTCCAGGAACATGAGGAAGCGCCGCTTCGCAGGCCCGAGGTCCTCTTCGGGGTACATGGGACGCAGCAGCGGATCCGTGGCCACGCCGTCGTAAAAGACGTCAATAAGCTTGACGAACGTTTCATGCCCGCCGACGGCAGCGTAGAAGCTGTCCGTATAGGCGGGCTGGCTGAAGGGGTCGTTCTGCATCAGTTGGCGGCGGGGGCCGGCTTGTGGCGCTGGTGGCTGGCCACCGGAAATGCTACTCATTGGACTTCTCCTCGGCCTTGGTGGCGCGTGGTGCGCCAGCAGTCACGGGCGCAGCGGCAGCGCCGGGGCCATCGCTGGTATCAGGTGTTTCAAGCGGCGCGTAGTCACCCTGCGAGCGGTTGCCGACCCGCAGGATTTCTCCGTTGCGCAGGTACCAGATGGCTCCGTCTTCGGCACGGACCCGGGTAATCCGCAATCCCACGGATTCAACGGTACCAACCACTTCGCTGGTAACGATCACGTCGCCAATACCGTATTGGTCCTCGATGGTGATGAAGATGCCCGCGAGGAAGTCACGGATCAGTTGCTGGGCGCCGAAACCGATGGCGACACCCAGGATGCCCACGCTGGTCAGGAGGGGCGCGACGTCCACGTTCATGTATTTCAGGACGTAGATGATGACAATCACCACAACAATGACGCTCACCAGGCTTGTCAGCAGCGTGCCGATGGTTTCGGCGCGTTGGGAACGCCGTTCGTGGTCCAGTGCGCGTATGGCGGGTTGCACCCATTTGAAGTGCGCCTTCTTGAAGAAGGAGCTACCGGCAGATACCCGGCGCGTGATGCGCAGGATGATGAACCGCGCAACGATCCAGACCGCCAGCCCAACACCGACGGTGATGAGGATGGATATGAGGTCTATTTTCTCTGGTTCCAAGGTGATGGTTTCCGCTAGGGGGATGGAGGTCAAGGTGCACTATCTCCTTGTCGTCGGCCCGTGTTCGCCGGGCGCGGAACACTCTGTCCACTGACAACCCTAGCGCCGTAGCGTGACGGTATGCGCATCCTGGTCCTTGGCGGCACCGCCTTCCTGTCCGCGGAAATCGCCCGGCAGGCTGTCGCCTCCGGGCACGATGTGACGTGTCTCGCCCGGGGTACTTCGGCTCAACCGCCCGACGGCGCCACCTGGGTCAGGGGCGACCGTGCCTTGGGTGCCGCGGCTTTCGCCGGTGTGGCAGGAAGCTGGGATTTCGTCGTCGAGGTGTCCCGTGATCCAGTGCAGGCCCGGGCGGCTTTGGAGGCGCTGGGCCCTGCCGCGAAGCACTGGACGTTCGTCTCAAGTTGCTCGGTGTACGCAGACCACTCGGTGCCGGGGGCCACGGAAGACGCGGCCCTCCTGGAACCACTGCCGGAGGGGCAGGCGGGAACGCCGGAAACCTATGGCGAGTCGAAGTCAGCGATCGAACAGCTGACGCGTGCCGCGCTGGGGGACAGGGCACACATCGTCCGGGCAGGGCTCATTGGCGGACCAGGGGATGGCACGGACCGCTACGGTTATTGGCCGGCACGATTCGCTGCCAGCCCTGGCACGGTGCTGGTCCCGGACGTTCCGGACGCAGCAATCCAGATCATCGATGTCCGGGATCTGGCTGCATGGATCCTTCAAGCCGCCGAACAGGGCCTGGCAGGAACCTATAACGCAGTGGGCGAGGTGGTGAGCTTCGCCGACTACATCTCCGAGTCCCGGCGGCTGGCCGGACCGGTCGCGGAGGACACCATCCGTCCCACCCAGGACTGGCTCGTGGAGCAGGGCGTGGAGTACTGGGCCGGACCGCATTCGTTGCCCTTGTGGCTTCCGCCGGACCACGAAGGCTTCCAGGCGCGCTCCAACAAAGCAGCCCGGGAGGCGGGTATGCGGCTCCGCCCGTGGCAGGAGACGCTCGCAGCCACGCTGGAGGATGAGCGGGGACGTGGCTTGGACAGGGAGCGAAAAGCAGGCCTCAGCCGGGACGCCGAACGCAGGCTCGTGGCACTGTGGCGGGACCAGCGGCGTTAGGCGGCGGCCGCCGTCGTGATGGGTTCGTGGTGTACCGGGAAGTTGACGCTTCGGGCGATGAAGCACACCTGGTTGGCTTCGTGGTGGAGCTGCGGGACCAAGGCGGCGTGAGCGGGGTCGGCGATGGTGACGTGCGGTTTCAGGGTCACGGCTTCGAACTGCCCGCTGCCGTCCCTGTTCATCTTCATGAGGCCTTCCGCGTTGTCTTCGTAGGCCGAGACCACCACGCCGTGTTTGACGGCCACGTGAAGGAAAGACAACATGTGGCATTGCGAGAGCGCAGCCAGCAGGAGCTGTTCGGGGTTGTACCGGTTCCGGTCACCATGGAACGTGGGGTCTGCTGAGCCTTTCAGCGTGGGCAGCCCGGCAATCTCTACATCGTGGTCCCGTGAGTAACTCCGGTAACCAGAGGTGCCTTCGCCGAGGTTCCCGGTCCAGCGGACAGTCAGCGCGTAATGGTGCTCGTTCAGGCTCATGCGGACAGTCTAGCGACGCAATCGCAACTGTCCGCATGAGCCCGATGTGAGTGCTGCCTAGACGTCCGCTGCCCTTGCGCGCAATGCCCGGACCACGCCGTCGCGGTTCTCCAGCATCATGCGGCGCAACGCGGCGCTTTCCTCCGGAAGCCCAGCGAGGAATTCATCCGTGCGGTCCACGGTGGCTTGCGCGGTGAGCTGCGCTGGGTAGAGGCCCACCACAATCTGCTGGGCGAGGGCGTGGGTGCGTTCCTTGACGATTCCGGGGACGGCTTCGAAGTATTTCCCGGCGAACGGCTCCAGCAAGGCGGTGTCGGGCACCCGCATGAAGCCAGCCACGGCGGACGCCTGGAGGGCATTGGAGAGCTCACCCTTGACCACAATCGAGTCCCAGGCCGCTTGCTTGGCCTCGGCGGTGGGGATGGCTGCCTTGGCTTGCGCCGCAGCGTTTTGGCCGTTCGAGGTGTTGTCCCGAGCCAGTTCAGCGTCGATGCGCTCCTGGCCCTGGCGGCCCCCGGCCACCAAGGCAGTCAGGAGCTCCCACCGCATATCCTGGTCGACTGCCAGGCCCTCGAGGGTTTCCGTCCCGTCCAGGAGGGCCTGGAGGCGGTCAAGCTGCCTATCGCTTCGCGCGAGCTGGGCGAAAGCCTTTGCGAACTGCAGCTGTGCGTCCGAGCCGGCCTCGACCGCGGATGCAAGCTCCCACAGCTTTTCGGCCGCCGCGGTGGTGGCCTCCAATTTGTGGTCTGCCGCCACGTAATAGGTCAGCGTGGTCGCGAGCTGGCGCAGCTGGACCAGTATTACTGACGAGTCAGTTTCGTCGGCAATGTTGGCCAGGATCAGGTCCGCGTAGCCGCGTGCCGGGGTTTCGCCGTCGCGGGCTGCGTCCCAGGCCGAGCCCCACACCAGGGTCCGGGGAAGGCTGGCAGCGAAGTCCTTCAGGTGTGCTTTGGCCGTCGCCAGGCTATCCGGATCCAGTCGGACCTTTGCGTAGGCAAGGTCGTCATCGTTGAGCAGGATCAAGTCAGGACGCTTCATGCCCACCAGGGCAGGAACTTCCGTGCGGGGGCCGTCCACGTCGAGTTCCTCGCGGTGCGTCCGTTCCAGCTTCCCGTTGGCCGAGAGGGTGTAGAAACCGACCGCCAGGCGGTGCGGGCGGAGGGTGGGCTGTTCCTCGATCGCGGTCTGCCGGATGGCGAAACCTGTAATGGTGCCGGCGGCATCGACCGTGAGTTCGGGGGAGAGGGTGTTCACGCCGGCTGTCTCGAGCCAGAGCTTGCCCCACTGGTCAAGATCGCGTCCCGACGCGGCTTCGAGTTCCACCATGAGGTCTGCGAGCTCGGTGTTCTTCCAGGCGTGCTTGGCAAAGTATGTGCGGACGCCGGCCATGAACTGCTCCGGACCAACCCAGGCCACCAATTGCCGGAGCACTGAGGCGCCCTTGGCGTAGGTGATGCCGTCGAAGTTGACCTCAACGTCCTCGAGGTTGTTGATTTCGGCGAAGATGGGGTGCGTTGTTGGCAGCTGGTCCTGCTTGTACGCCCAGGACTTCTCCACGGAGGCGAAGGTGGTCCAGGCGCGGTCGAATTCCGTGTTTTCCACCGCTGCCAAGTGGGACATGTACTCAGCGAAGGACTCGTTGAGCCAGAGGTCGTTCCACCAGCGCATGGTCACCAGGTCTCCGAACCACATGTGGGCCAGTTCGTGCAGCACCGTGATGGCACGCCGTTCAATCTGGGCGCCGGTGACTTTGCCGCGGAAGACGTAGCCCTCCAGGATGGTGACAGCGCCTGCGTTTTCCATGGCTCCGGCATTGAATTCGGGCACGAAGAGCTGGTCGTACTTCTCGAACGGGTACGGGCACCCGAACTGGGCCTCGAAGAATTCGAAACCCTGCCGCGTGAGTTCGAAGATGTTGTCCGCGTCGAGGTATTGCATGAGGGACTTCCGCGCGAACACCCCGAGCGGTATGACCCGGCCGTCGGAGCTGGTGACCTCGGAACGGACGGACTGGTACGGTCCTGCAATCAGGGCGGTCACATAGGAGGACAGCCGCGGCGTCGGGGCGAACTTCCAGACAGACCGTGCACCGCCGTCCTCTGCGGGTGCGGTTTCGGAAGGGACGGGCGTAGGGGAGTTTGAAATGACATCCCAGTGCGAAGGCGCCGTCACGGTGAAGGTGAAAGTGGCCTTCAGGTCCGGCTGTTCGAACACGGCGAACATGCGGCGCGAATCCGGGACTTCGAACTGTGTGTAGAGGTAGGCCTCGCCGTCTACGGGGTCGACGAAGCGGTGGAGGCCCTCGCCGGTGTTCATGTAGGGGGCATCCGCAACGACCGTGAGTTCGTTCTCAGCCGCGAGTCCGGGGAGCTGGATGCGGACCCCGTCGGCGACCTCCGCGGGGTCCAGTTCCGTGCCGTTGAGGGTCACGCTGTGGACGGTGTGCGTGATGGCGTCGATGAACGTCGAGGATCCGGGGCGCGCCGAGAACCTGACAACCGTGGTGGAGCCAAAGACCTCCGGGCCTTTGGTCAGATCCAAGGTGACGTCATACGACTCGACGTTGAGCAGTTCGGCGCGGGCGGCCGCTTCATCGCGGGTGAGGTTCAGGCCTGGCAAAGTGGTGCCTCCGGGAAGGTGGGGTGACCGACCGGTAGGCCCGGTCGCTGGTGTGAAGCCATTCTTTCACTCCCTGACGGTAAGGCAAGGAGCTCACACCATAGTGTCGTCCTGACGGAGTAGCGTTGAAGCATGGGACGGTTCCGGGACACGCTCGACCTCCGCGCGCTACGGTTCGCGGTGGCTTTTCCTTTGATGCTCGCCGCAGGATTCGTTGTGTGCGCGCAGATGCTGCGCAACGACCTTCCGCAACCGGTCGCTGTCATGTGGAACGCCGACGGCGGCACCTCCTTCGCGCCTTTCGGCGCCTACGTAGCCGGAGGCGCAGCCCTGATCATCGTTTTCGGATGGGCCGCTTTCCTGCAGGCCGTACCGTTGGCCCGCCCGGTGGTCATGCGGCGCGTCATGATGGGCCTTGGACTCATGCTCAGCCTCTTCATCACCACTGTGCTGGCAGCCGGGCTGGTAGGGCAGTCGGGGCTTGCGGACGCCCGGTTGTCCCACGTCGATCCGATCGTATTGGCAATGGGAAGCGGCGCAGCGTTGGCCCTCGGCATCGTGATGATGTTCGCTTTCAAGCCCGACCCCCGATGGACTCCCGAGGACGATGCCGCACTGCAATCGGAGCTTCGCCTCCTGGAGGACCCCGACCTCGCCAACGACACCCTGAGGATGTGGGTACATGCCCGGAGCTCCGTGTTCATCATGATCATTGTTTCGGCGCTCTTCCCGGCTGCACTGATCGCAGTGGTGGTCCCGTGGCTGGGTGCCTTGGTCGCCTTGGCGGCCCTGGTGGGAGCGGGATTCCTGTTCGCCCGGGTGCGTGCCGACAGGGGAGGGCTGCAGGTCTTCGCGGGCGGCCTCGTGCGCGTCCTGGCCGTTCCCGCCGTCGACATCGCAGCAGCGGCACCCGCGGATGTCAAAGCTGCGGATTACGGCGGGTGGGGATGGCGCCACCACGACGACGCCACGGCAATGCTCGTCGGCAGCGGACCCGCGGTAGTCGTCAGGAGGCTCAATGGGCGGCGTGTGGCGCTGAGCGCCGGAACCCGCGCCTCCGCGGACAAACTCGCCGGAATCTTGAACAGGGCGGCCCATCGGGCCCAAGGGGGGGACGGGCAGACCCAACAACCCGGCTAGCGGTACCCTAGGTAGCGCATCCCTCATCGCCGCGCCCGGCCAGTGCTGTGCCACTGCCCAGTGCCGTACCTGCGCGCCAGAAAGAAACGGACTTCCTGTGACTACACCCCGCGTCCACATTGCAACTGACCACGCCGGCATGGAACTGAGTGCCCACCTGGTCAGCCACCTCACAGCCAAGGGCTACGAAGTGGTGGATCACGGTCCCAAGGAATACGACGCCCTGGACGATTACCCGTCGTTCTGCATCAACGCAGGCGTCGCTGTGGTCGCCGACCAGGAAGCTGGCGTGCACGCCTTGGGAATCGTCCTTGGCGGCTCCGGCAACGGCGAACAAATTGCCGCAAACAAGGTCAAGGGTGTGCGAGCCGCCCTGGCTTGGAACCTTTCTACAGCCAAGCTCGCCCGCGAACACAACGATGCGAACGTCGTCGCAGTCGGAGGGCGCCAGCACAGCGTCGAAGAGGCCACGGAGCTGATCGAGGCATTCCTTGCTGAGCCTTTCAGCAACGACGAACGGCATGTCCGTCGGATCGGCAAGATCGCGGTGTACGAAAACACCGGCGAAATCGTCGAATAGTGCCAGAAGGCCACTCGGTCCATCGCCTGGCCCGCCAATTCCAGGATGTTTTTGGCGGTCAGCGGTTGGAAGTTACCAGTCCGCAAGGACGCTTCTCCGCCGGGGCTGCGCTGCTGACCGGGCACACCATGGTTGACGCCATGGCCCACGGAAAGCAGTTTTTCCTCAGCTTTGACCACGGACTGTTCCTCCACGTTCACTTGGGCCTGTACGGCGCCTGGAGTTTCGGGGGCGACGAATCCTTTACCGGGGCGTCCAGCATCGGCGCTCCCCGTCGAATCGGCGAGCGGGAGACTGGCTCGGCCGCGCCGGACGGTGCCTACGCCGGACCGCCTCCGCCCGTAGGGGCGGTGCGTGTCCGCCTCGTTTCGGACCACGGATGGGCCGACCTGCGTGGGGCCACCACCTGTGCGGCGATCACAGCCGCGGAGGCAGAGGCCGTGCTGGCAAGGCTGGGCCCGGATCCTCTGCATAACCGGCCGGGGGACCGTGAGGAGTTTATTCGACGCCTGCGTCGCCGCAAGACTGCCGTTGCCTTGTTATTGATGGACCAGTCGGTGCTCGCCGGGGTGGGCAACATCTATCGGGCCGAAGTGCTGTTCAGACAGGCAGTTGATCCGTGGACCCCAGGAAGCAGCATCGACGCCGAAACGGCTGGCCGGCTGTGGGATGACACGGTGGCAACAATGGCCGACGGCGTCCGTGACGGTCGGATTGTTACGACGCCTCCGTCGCTGTGGACCGGTGGAGGGGCAATCGCGCCCGACGCCGATGCGCACTTTGTCTATAAACGTCACGGCTTGCCCTGCCGGGCTTGCGGGACGCTGGTGGGCATCACCGAAATTGGTGCTCGCAAGCTGTATTGGTGTCCCGGCTGCCAGGTTTAGGCGGTTCCAGGCTCTGTTTCGAAGCCAAAAACAGCTGGAAGCAAAAAGCGCCCCGATCCGAAGACCGGGGCGCTTTGCTGGAGGGGACGACGGGAATCGAACCCGCGTAATCAGTTTGGAAGACTGAGGCTTTACCATTAAGCTACGTCCCCAGGTGGACATCCTCTTGAGGACGCTTTCCCTGTGGCTGTTGAAGCCGGGTACAACTAAACCTAATTCCGGCGGCGGTGTCAAATGTGCAATCTTGGCTCGCTTGCCCGTAGACTGTCCTGTGCATTCGGGGTGTAGCTCAGCTTGGCTAGAGCGCCTGCTTTGGGAGCAGGAAGTCGCAGGTTCAAATCCTGTCACCCCGACTCTGTGTTTGTGTCCGCTTCAGGGATACGACAGAACCCCATACCCACAAAATCAGGAGTACTTAGACTGTGAAGAGCGCTGTCGAGAACCTCACCGCAACGCGGGTCAAGCTCAACGTTGAGGTTCCCTTTGAGGAACTGAAGCCGAGCATCGATGCCGCGTACAAGACCGTTGCTTCGCAGATCCAGGTTCCCGGATTCCGCAAGGGCAAAGTTCCTTCCAAGCTCATCGACCAGCGCGTCGGCCGTGGCTATGTACTGGAAACGGCCATCAATGATGGCTTGAACGGCTGGTACCAGGCTGCTGTCCAGGAAACCGGCGTTCGTCCGCTGAGCCGTCCTGAGGTTGAAATCACCGAAGTTCCGGACCCGTCCGCAACCGATGGTGAACTCAAGTTCCAGGTCGAGATCGACGTCCGTCCCGAGATCGAACTGCCGGAATACTCCGGTATCAAGGTTGAGGTTGCTGCTGCGGAATCCTCCGAAGCCGACGTCGACAAGGCCCTCGATGAACTGCGCGGCCGTTTCGGCACGCTGAAGTCCGTCGAGCGTCCCGCCAAGAACGATGACTTCCTCACCATCGACATCAACGCCACGATCGACGGCGAAGAGATCGACTCCGCTGCCGGCCTGTCCTACCAGGTAGGCGCAGGCACCATGCTCGAAGGCCTGGACGAAGCCGTAACCGGCCTCTCTGCTGACGAAGAAGCAATCTTCGACACCACGCTTGTCGGCGGCGACCACGCCGGCGAAGCTGCTCAGGTCAAGGTCACGGTCAAGGCCGTGAAGGAGCGCGAGCTCCCTGAAGCCAACGACGACTTTGCGCAGCTGGCCTCAGAGTTCGACACCCTGGCTGAGCTCCGTGAGGACCTCGCCAAGCAGGCTGCCGACTCCAAGGTTGTTGAGCAGGGCGTTGAGGCCCGTGACAAGGTCCTGGACAAGCTCGTTGAGCTCGTCGAGGTCCCCGTGCCGGACTCGGTGGTGGAAGAGCAGATTGAAGCGCACTTCAACCCGGAGAACGCACACGGCGAAGGTGACCACGACACCGAGGAGCACCGCGCCGAGGTCAAGGCCAACACTGAGCGTGCCTTCCAGAACGAAATCATCCTTGACGCCATCGCGGACAAGGAAGAGGTCAATGTCAGCCAGAACGAGCTCATTGACTACATCGTGACCACCGCCAGCCAGTACGGCATGGACCCGAACCAGTTCGCCCAGATCATTGATCAGAGCGGCCAGGTTCCCATGATGGTTTCCGAGGTCCGCCGCCGCAAGGCGCTGGCCGTCGTCCTGGGCCAGGCAGAGGTTGTCGACTCCGAGGGCAACAAGGTTGACCTCACGGACTTCGTCCGGCCTGCCGGCGAAGCTGAAGCTGAAGATGCTGAAGCTGTCGAAGCAGCCGACGAAACGGAAACTCCCGCAAGCGACGATCCCGCCGCTGTGAAGTTCTAGTACACGCCGTCAACCGACCCCGGATCTTCTGATCCGGGGTCGGTTTGCTTTAAGGCCCCCGTTGGCGCTGATCCCAAACGTGCGCCGTCAGCGAACAGCGCGATTCCGGCGAACAAATCACCCCCGAAAACGGTTAGTGTCCAAGTAGTGAAGTTCAGTGAGGTCACTGGCACCAGCGAGAGGTAAGTACTTATGTCACAGCAATCAGAGGCTCCCCGGATGGCAACTGTCGATCCCGCAGCCCAGGACAACTACATCTACAACCGCCTGCTGAAAGAGCGCATCATTTGGCTCGGCTCTGAAGTGCGTGACGAGAACGCCAACGCCATCTGCTCGCAGCTGCTCCTGCTCTCGGCCGAGGACCCGGAGAAGGACATCTACCTGTACATCAACTCCCCTGGTGGGTCCGTGACAGCCGGTATGGCCATCTACGACACCATGCAGTTCATACCGAACGACGTCGTCACCGTCGCCACCGGCCTGGCTGCTTCCATGGGCCAGTTCCTCCTGTCCTCCGGAACCAAGGGCAAGCGCTATGCAACCCCCAACGCCCGCATCCTGATGCACCAGCCCTCGGGCGGCATCGGCGGCACCGCCTCGGACATCAAGATCCAGGCTGAGCTGATCCTGCACATGAAGAAGGTCATGGCTGAGTTGACCGCGGAGCAGACGGGCCAGACCGTCGAAACCATCCTCAAGGACAACGACCGCGACAAGTGGTTCACCGCTACCGAGGCCCTGGAGTACGGATTCTTCGACAAGATTTCGGCGCACGCCGGTTCTGTTGCCGGCGGTGGCGGAACGGCCAACCAGTCGAACTCCGACAACTGACCGGCACTAAAGAACCACTGAAACCCAGGAGTAAAGAACATGAACTACAACTTCGGATGGTCTGCCGGTAATCTCCCGTCCAGCCGCTACGTCCTGCCCCAGTTCGAAGAGCGCACGCCTTACGGCTTCAAGCGCCAGGACCCGTACACCAAGCTGTTCGAGGACCGCATCATCTTCCTCGGCGTCCAGGTTGACGATGCCTCGGCCGATGACATCATGGCCCAGTTGCTGGTCCTCGAGTCAACGGACCCGGACCGTGACATTACCTTGTACATCAATTCGCCGGGTGGCTCGTTCACCGCCATGACGGCTATCTACGACACCATGCAGTACATTCGCCCGGAGATCCAGACGGTCTGCCTCGGCCAGGCGGCCAGCGCCGCAGCGGTCCTGCTCGCCGCCGGTACACCCGGGAAGCGCCTGGCGCTGCCGAATGCCCGCGTACTGATCCACCAGCCGGCTCTGTCCGGTGGCCAGGGTGGCCAGGCCTCTGACCTGGAAATCCAAGCTGCCGAGGTCATGCGTATGCGTACATGGCTTGAGGACACGCTGGCCCACCACTCGGGTCGCACCTCGGAGCAGGTAAACAATGACATCGAGCGTGACAAGATCCTGACGGCCGCCGAAGCCATGAACTATGGTCTGATCGACCAGGTCCTTGACTCCCGGAAGATCAAGCCCCAGGCAATCGCCCGGTAGTAACCGGAATTGGACGCCGGTGCGGTTCACGAAATATGGACCGCACCGGCGTTCTGTTTCCACCCAAGCAGCCCATTGTGACCTAGAGTGGATCTTGTCACGGTGGTGCCAACCGCGGCATGGCCGCACACTTGAGTACGGCGCGCCGCCGCATCACCCGCATGCAACGAAGGGATTCCCACATGGCTCGGATTGGCGAGAGCACGGATCTGCTGAAGTGTTCTTTCTGCGGAAAGAGCCAAAAGCAGGTGCGGAAGCTGATTGCCGGGCCCGGTGTGTACATCTGTGACGAGTGCATCGAGCTCTGCAACGAAATCATCGAAGAGGAGCTTGCAGAGGTTTCCGATCTCGGTAGCTTCGAACTGCCCAAGCCCCGCGAGATCTTCGACTTCCTGCAGGAATACGTCATTGGCCAGGAACCGGCGAAAAGGTCCCTGGCTGTTGCCGTGTACAACCACTACAAGCGCATCCAGGCAGGGCACGCACCCAAGACCGGAAGCCTGGGCGAGGGCTCGCACCACGAGGACGTGGAAATTGCCAAGTCCAACATCCTGCTGATTGGGCCCACCGGCTGCGGAAAGACCTACTTGGCCCAGACGCTGGCGCGGCGGCTCAACGTGCCGTTTGCTGTTGCCGATGCCACGGCCTTGACGGAGGCGGGCTACGTTGGCGAGGACGTTGAGAACATCCTTCTGAAGCTCATCCAGGCCGCCGACTATGACGTCAAGAAGGCCGAACAGGGCATTATCTACATCGACGAGATCGACAAGATTTCCCGTAAGAGCGAAAACCCCTCGATCACGAGGGATGTCTCCGGAGAAGGTGTCCAGCAGGCGCTCCTGAAGATCCTCGAGGGCACAGTGGCCTCGGTTCCACCGCAGGGCGGCCGGAAGCACCCCCACCAGGAATTCATCCAGATCGACACCACCAATGTGCTCTTCATCGTGGCCGGTGCGTTTGCTGGATTGGAAGACATCATTGGTTCCCGGTCCGGGCGCAAGGGCATCGGCTTCGGAGCTCCGCTGAACGAGGCCAGGGACAACGTCGACACATATGGCGAAGTCATGCCCGAGGATCTGCTCAAGTTCGGGTTGATTCCCGAATTCATTGGTCGGCTCCCGGTCATCACCACAGTTTCCAGCCTTGACCGGCCCGCCTTGATCCAGATTCTGTCCACCCCAAAGAACGCCTTGGTGAAGCAGTACCAGAAGATGTTCCAGCTTGACGGTGTGGACCTGCAGTTCGACGACGACGCCCTGGACGCCATTGCCGACCAGGCGCTGGAGCGCGGCACGGGAGCCCGCGGCCTCCGGGCGATCATGGAAGAAGTACTGCTGCCAGTGATGTTCGATCTTCCCAGCAGGGACGACATTGCCACGGTGGTCATCACCTCCGAGGTCGTACTCAAGAAGGCGCAGCCCACCATGATTGCCCACGATGTCGTGGCCAAGCGCAGGAATAAGTCGGCCTAGGCGCCTGTTGGCGTAAATAAGGCAAGGCTCCGCCGGAGTCGCCAGCCAACCACCTTCCCACCTTTCCGAGGAGTTCCCTGTGCCCGAACAGACTGCCAACAAAGCTGATTTCTGGTTCGACCCCGTCTGCCCGTTCGCGTGGATCACGTCACGTTGGATCGGGGAAGTGGAGCAGGTTCGTGGAATTGAGACTGAATGGCATGTCATGAGCCTCTCGGTCCTCAACGAAGGCCGTGACCTGCCCGACGAGTACCGCGCCATGATGGACAACAGCTGGGGACCTGTCCGTGTCATCATTGCCGCCCAGGAACTGCACGGCGACAGCTACGTCAAGCCCCTCTACGACGCCATGGGGGAGCAGATCCACCATGAAGGCAACAAGGACCGCGCCTCCGTCATCCAGAAGGCGTTGGCCGAGGTAGGCCTTCCTGCAGAGCTGGCTCGTTTCGCAGACTCGGACGAGTATGACGCCAAGCTGCGCGAAAGCCACGAAGCCGGTATCTCCCTGGTCGGCCAGGATGTGGGTACCCCGGTGGTTGCGTTCAACGGAACAGCATTCTTCGGCCCGGTCCTGACTCGGATTCCGCGCGGCGAAGTGGCCGGTAAGCTGTGGGACGCCACGGTCACTTTGGCTGACTACCCACACTTCTTCGAGCTGAAGCGCAGCCGCTCGGAAAGCCCAGAATTCAGCTAGCCGGAAATAATCCAGCTACTTCAGGAACCGTGATGTCCTCCGGTCGGCGAGGATCTTGCCGTTGGTCTGGCACGTAGCGCAATACTGCAGGGAGGTGTCCGCGAAGGACACCTCCCTGACTGTATCCCCACAGACCGGGCACGGTTGTCCTGTCCTTGCGTGCACACGGAAATTGCTGCGCTTGGTGTCTTTGAGTTCACTGGATGGCTTGCCGGCCGCGGCGTTGACGGCACCCACCAGGACGTCCTGCATGGAGGCGTAGAGTCGCGCCACGGTCGTCTGGTCCAGTGACTTCGCGCTTGCGAAGGGAGAGATCTTGGCGGCGTGGAGGATTTCGTCGCTGTAGGCGTTCCCGATTCCGGCAATGACGCCCTGGCTGCGGAGCAACCCTTTGATTTGTTGCGAACTGGACGCGAGAATGGCTGCGAAAGTGTCGACGTCGAAGTCCGGGCTGAGCGGCTCGGGCCCCAGGGTAGCGATACCCGGTACGTCATGGGGATCCTTGACCACATAGATAGCCAGGCTCTTCTTGGTTCCGGCTTCGGTCAGGTCCAAGCCGATGTGCGCGTCGTCGGAAGGCCGGTGAAGCAACAGTCGCGCCGCGATGTTGCTTTTCCCCATGCGCAGTCCGGCAGATGATGGGTGCTCCGTGTAGCGCACCCAGCCGGCCTTCGCCAAGTGGAACACGAAGAACAGGCCTTCGACATCGATGCACACGAACTTCCCGATGCGTCGGACCCCTCGAACGGTCCTGCCTTCGAGGGCGCTGTAGGGCGGGTCGGCTGTCTTGAGCGCCGAGAACGAGTTGATGCGGACCTCGGTGAGCACGGCGCCATGGAGTTGGGTGTCCAGGTACATGCACAGCCCGTGCACTTCGGGGAGTTCCGGCATGGTCATACTCTGCCACATGGCAGGGCGAACCCACAGAAAGAGGGAGCAAAAAGCCCTCGACGAACTACAGTTCTGTAGTTCTTCCGAAGGCCTTGTGCATCGCCCGCAGCGGGACAACAATGGTTCTTACCCACTTCGAAAGAAGAGGGACACGGAAACCAAAGATTCAGTGATATGCAACCAACGCAGCCTTCGGCGAAGTTGGAAGCAAGCTACCAGTGACGAGGTAGGAAGACCTGAAATTCCAAGGATTCCGCCAGACTGCCAAGCCGTCACCAAGCAGCCGAAAAGTCGAAGCCCCACCAACGGCAAAACGCTGATGGGGCTTCCCCTTTGCCCAAAACGGGCACGATGCCGCTAACGCGGATCCTGGCTGCTAGGACGCTGTAACGTCCTCCACGGGTGCCAGGACAACATCACTGACGGTCAGGTCGCCTTCCCCGGACTGGAGCGTGATTTCCTTGGCGTTGGCAGCTGCCTTCAGGTCACCGAGGCCAGCCTTCAACTGGGCTACGAGTACCTCAGGAGCGGTGATGGCTGCTGAGAGTACCTCGGTGCGCTGCTTGACCTTGGCTTCGGACTTGGCTTTCCGGATACCGCTGAGGGCAACGCCCACGGTGCTGAGCATGGTGGTATCGCCGTCGGTGATTTCCACGGCGGCGGGCCATGCCGCACGGTGGACCGAACCGGTGCGCCACCAACCCCATACCTCTTCGGTAGCGAAGGGCAGGAACGGCGCGAACAAGCGCAGGAGTGCGTCCAGCGTGGTTGCCAGCGCTGCAAGCACGGAGGCCTGTTCTGCTTCGCCGGCGGCACCGTAGGCGCGGTCCTTGATGAGCTCCACGTAATCGTCCGTGAACTGCCAGAAGAACGATTCCGTGATCTGGAGCGCACGGGCGTAGTCGTAGTTTTCAAACGCCTTGGTTGACTGCGCGACGACGTCCGAGAGTTGGGCGAGCAGCGCGCGGTCCAGCGGGTTGGTCAGTACCGAAAGGTCGGTGGTGACAACCGAGTTCTCCGTGGCACCGAGGTTCAGCACGAACTTCGAGGCGTTGAGTAACTTGATGGCCAGGCGGCGGCCGATCTTCATCTGCGCGATCTCGTACGCGGTGTCGGCGCCAAGCTTGGCCGATGCAGCCCAATAACGGACAGCGTCAGAGCCGTACTCGTTGAGCACATCCGTGGGCACCACAACATTGCCCTTGGACTTGGACATCTTCTTACGGTCCGGGTCCAGGATCCAGCCGGAAATGGCCGCATGCTTCCAGGGGGCGCTCTTCTGCAAGGCATCCGCACGGACGGCCGAGGAGAATAGCCAGGTGCGGATGATGTCGTGGCCTTGGGGACGGAGGTCGAAGGGGTAGACCTTGGAGAACAGGTCCTCGTCGCGGCTCCAACCGCCCACAATCTGCGGGGTGAGGGAAGATGTGGCCCAAGTGTCCAGGACATCGGCGTCACCCGTAAAGCCGTTGGCCTGGTCGCGCTGCGATTCCTCGAAGCCGGGAGCGGCGTCGGCGGCGGGGTCCACCGGCAGCATGTCGTCAGAGGGCAGGATGGGGTTGTCGTAGTCCGGGTTGCCCTGGGCGTCCAGCGGGTACCAGACTGGGATGGGCACACCGAAGAAGCGCTGGCGCGATACGAGCCAGTCGCCGTTCAGGCCGGCGATCCAGTTTTCGTAGCGGGAGCGCATGAAGGCCGGGTGGAAGGTGATCTCCTGGCCACGGCCGATCAGCCGTTCCCGGCGTTCCTCGTCGCGGCCCCCGTTGCGGATGTACCACTGACGGGACGTCACCACTTCGAGGGGCTTGTCGCCCTTCTCGAAGAAGTTCACAGGGTGGGTGATCTTCTTGGGTTCGCCATCGAGCAGATCGGCGGCCTTGAGCAGTTCCACCACGGCTTCCTTGGCGGAGAAAGCGGTCTTGCCGGCGATGGCTGCGTAGGCTTCCTTGCCGGCTTCGGTATTGATCCACTCCGGGGTGTCGGCGATGATCCTGCCGTCGCGGCCCATGATGGCTCGCGTGGGGAGCTGGAGTTCACGCCACCAGGTGACGTCGGTCAGGTCACCGAACGTACACACCATAGCGATGCCGGAACCCTTGTCCGCTTTGGCGAGCGGGTGGGCCTTGACCTCAAGTTCCACGTCGAAGAGCGGAGACTTTACTGTCTTGCCGAACAGCGGCTGGTACCGCTCGTCGTCGGGGTTTGCCACCAGAGCTGCGCAGGCAGCAAGCAGTTCCGGGCGGGTGGTCTCGATGAAGATCTTTTCGCCGTCTTCGGTGAAGAAGGGGTAGCGGTAGTAGGCGCCGGCAACTTCGCGGTCCTCGAGCTCGGCCTGCGCCACAGCGGTACGGAAGGTTACGTCCCACAGTGTCGGTGCCTCGGCCATGTAGGCGTCACCGGCAGACAGGTTCGCGAGGAAGGCGCGCTGCGACACGGCGCGGGAGGTGTCGTCGATGGTGCGGTATGTCAGGTCCCAGTCCACGGACAGGCCCAGGGTCTGGAACAGGTTCTCGAAGACTTTCTCGTCCTCAACGGCGAGTTCCTCGCACAGTTCGATGAAGTTCTGGCGCGAAACGACGTCGAAATCGCGCTGGTTCTTCGCCGGCTGAGCCGGGGGCGTGTAGTCAGCCTTGTAGGGAACGGCGGGATCGCAGCGCACACCGTAGTAGTTCTGGACACGGCGCTCGGTGGGCAGCCCGTTGTCGTCCCAGCCCATGGGGTAGAACACGTTCTTGCCCGTCATGCGCATGTAGCGGGCCTGGACGTCGGTCTGGGTGAAGGAGAACATGTGGCCCACGTGGAGGGAGCCTGATGCCGTCGGCGGGGGAGTGTCGATCGAGTAGACCTGCTCCCGGGTGGTGTCCGGGTTGAACTTGTAGGTTCCCTCGCTCAGCCAGCGCTGCGTGAGGGCAGCCTCGAGGCCTTCAAGGGCCGGCTTGTCGGGAACGTTGATGGGGGCGGTGGCGGGCGTGTCTGTACCCTGCGTTGATTCAGCCATGGACCAATTGTTTCATGGCCCGGCGTTACAACCCGCCGTCCGGTGCCCCCGCACGCCCGATAGGGTAGTGCCATGACTTTGGCAGCACACCAGACCCCCGCAGTCCAGAACAAAACCGCCGTCGTTACGGGGGCGAGCACCGGCATCGGAGAAGCCACCGTGAGGGCGTTGGCTTCCACCGGCTGGAAGGTCTTCGCGGTGGCACGCAGGGCTGACCGCCTTGGCGCCCTGGGTGCCGAAACCGGCGCCGTGCCGTTCCCGGCTGACATCACGGTCGACGACGACGTTGCGGCCTTGCTCGCGGCCGTCACCGAAGCCGGAGGTGCGGACACCCTCATTAACATCGCCGGCGGTGCCCGTGGCGCGGACATCATCGCGAACGCCGACACCGAGGACTGGGACTGGATGTACCAGGTAAACGTCCTGGGCACCATGAAAATCACGCGGGCGTTCCTGCCGATGCTGCGCGACAACGGCGAAGGAACTGTCCTCAACCTGACCTCGACGGCCGGGCTGTCCGCCTACGAAGGCGGTGCCGGCTACAACGCGGCCAAGTTCGCCCAGCACGCCATGACCAATGCCCTGCGCCTGGAAGAGGTTGGCAACAACGTCCGGGTCATAGAGGTCGCTCCCGGTCTTGTGCACACGGAGGAGTTCGCCCTTAACCGCTTGGGCGACAAGGACGCCGCTGCCAAGGTGTACGAGGGCGTCGAGAAGCCCCTGACCGCTGCGGACGTGGCCGACGTCGTAAAGTACGCCGTCTCCTTGCCGCACCACATCAACCTCGACCAGATCGTGGTCCGCCCGGTAGCCCAGGCCGCCAACCACAAACTGATCCGGAACCAGGCCTAAACCGTCGCCGGCCCGCCAAACCGTTGCAAGCCAGCGACGGCTTAGCGGGTAAGGAACGAGTTAGCCCGCGGGGACGCCAAGTGTGGCCATGATGGCTGCGTGGTCGCTGCCGGGAACCTGGCGGACCGAGTAGTTGCTGCTGCTGATCCGGGGCGTTGTCACCATATGGTCGATGACGATCCCCGGAAGCGGTGGCCCCTCCATCGGCCACGTGGGGGAGAACCGGGCACCTGCGGCTGTCCCTGCATCCACCAGTTTGCGTCCGTCCGGTCCGGAGTCCAGCAAGGCCCGGAACTCCGAATGGTCATAGGTGGAGTTGTAGTCGCCCATGAGCAGCTGGTTGCCGGGCCGGGCTGCCTGGCGGGCGATCTTCGCAAGGTCGCTCCGCCACTGGGCTATGCGCTCATCCACAGGAGGAAGAGTGTGCACATTGGTTAGGTGCAACGTGGCCGTGGCACCGGCGGCCGGATCGGCCACTTGGACGCGGGTGACGTCCATGGTGAACGGGGTGTCCGGCAGTTGTCCCTCGGCTTCCAACGGAAACACCGAATACACCGCGCCGCCCGATGCGTCGTCATTGGGTTTGCTGAGGTGTTGGGGCAGCAACCTCTCCAGGCCCTCGGACCGTAGGCGATCCTCCAGTCCTTGAGTGAACTCCTGGATCACCAACAGCTGGACGCCGTTGTCGCGGACCAACCCCACGATCGTGGCCGCATCCGCCCCGCCATACTCGGAGTTCAGGCTCATGACCCTAATATCCGCGGCAGGGGTCCCCGCGGACGAGGGCTCCGCCTTTCCTGCATCAAAGGGGAAAAGCCAGAACAACTGCGCGGCAAGCAGGACCGTGCTGGTGAATATCACCCAGGCACGCCGCCCCAGTACCGCGAGGAGCAATGCCAGCACCGTAGGCAGCACCATCCACGGGGTGAAAGACAGCAGCTGGACCACCGGCAGAGGCCACTCAGCGGGAACAGCACGGAAGATGGACAGCCCCGCCACCGGGACCATAAGGAGCAGGGCCAGCACCGACCACACAATGGAAGGCCTTCCTGGCGTGGTGCGGGTTTCCGGAACGGCAGCAGCGGGATGCGTCATGGGCCCGAGTCTATTCATGGGCGTCACGTGACGCCCATCCGGAGGAGGAACTGCCGAGTAGAGCAAGGACCCCGGCTGCCGCTAGACTTGGAGGACAAGCGTTGACCCGGCCATCACCGGTGAGCTTCCGGAAGAACAGCACAGACCGTCTACGTGGCGGCCAGCGCCCACTAGAACCGGACGGGTAAGCCCGTCACAGCAGTAATGAGAGGCCGGGACCCTGCGTCCCGGTAAGTGAGGTGGTACCGCGGTACCTGCGCAGCCGACAGGCAGCTCAGAAGCCGTCCTCGCATCCTGACAGTCAACCAGCTATCACAGGATATGAGATGACCCACTACCCCAAGGCCTCAGCGTCTTCTTCCGGCACGCACGGCGTGTCCGCTTCCGTGAAGTTCCCGGAGATCGAAGAACGCATCCTCAAATACTGGGATGAAGACGGCACCTTCCAGGCCAGCATCGACCAGCGCGATGCCGGTAAGGATGGCAGCAACGAGTTCGTCTTTTACGACGGCCCTCCCTTCGCCAATGGCCTGCCCCACTACGGCCACCTGCTCACGGGCTACGCCAAGGACCTCGTGGGCCGCTACCAGACCCAGCGCGGCAAGCGCGTGGAACGCCGCTTCGGCTGGGACACCCACGGGCTGCCGGCAGAGCTTGAGGCCATGAAGCAGCTCGGCATGACGGACAAAACCCAAATCGAAGCCATGGGCATCGACAAGTTCAACGATGCCTGCCGTGCCTCCGTCATGAAGTACGCCAACGAATGGAAGGCCTACGTCACCCGCCAGGCCCGCTGGGTGGACTTCGAGAACGACTACAAGACCCTCAACGTCGAGTACATGGAGTCGGTCCTCTGGGCTTTCAAGCAGCTGCACGAGAAAGGCCTGACCTACAACGGCTACCGCGTCCTTCCGTATTGCTGGAAAGACGAGACGCCACTGTCCAACCATGAGCTCCGCATGGACGACGACGTCTACAAGAACCGCCAGGACCAAACAGTCACGGTCACGTTCCCCATCAAGGCCAACGGCTCCGCGCTTTCCAACGAACTCGAAGGCGTACAGGCGCTCGCCTGGACCACGACGCCCTGGACGCTGCCCACCAACGCAGCGCTCGCCGTCGGGCCTGACATCTCGTATGCAGTGCTGCCCGCCGGACCGAACGGCGTGAAGGCCGCTTCCGCTGAGGCGCCGGTTTCCGGAAGCTTCATGCTGGCCGCTGATCTCGTGGGGTCCTACGCCAAGGACCTGGGGTACGACGACGCCGCTGCCGCAGCTGCCGCTGTAGTGTCCACTTACACGGGCGCCCAGTTGGAAGGCCTCGAGTACGAACCGCTCTGGAACGATTTCGCCGATACCGAAAAGTACGGGACCCAGAATGCCTGGCGGATCCTCGTTGCGGACTACGTCACCACCACCGACGGTACGGGCATCGTCCACCAGGCTCCGGCTTACGGTGAAGATGACCAGAAAGTCTGTGAAGAAGCCGGCATCCCCGTGGTTCTTTCCGTGGATGAGGGAGCCAGGTTCCTTCCCCTGTTCGCCCATGGCCGCCTCGCGGAAATCGTCGGCCTGCAGGTCTTCGAGGCCAACAAACCAATCACGCAGGTTCTCCGTGCCGACGGCCGCTTGGTGCGCCAGGCCAGCTACGAGCACAGCTACCCACACTGCTGGCGCTGCCGTAACCCCTTGATCTACCGCGCTGTGTCCTCCTGGTACGTGGAAGTCACCAAGTTCAAGGACCGCATGTCCGAGCTGAACCAGGAGATCAACTGGATCCCCGGCAACGTCAAGGACGGCCAGTTCGGCAAGTGGCTGGAGAACGCACGTGACTGGTCCATCAGCCGCAACCGCTACTGGGGTTCGCCCATCCCGGTATGGCAGTCGGACGATCCCGAGTACCCGCGCACCGATGTCTACGGCTCGTTGGCCGACCTTGAGGCGGACTTTGGCCGGCTTCCTGTCAACAACGAAGGACAGGTGGACCTGCACCGCCCGTTCATCGATGAACTGACCCGGCCCAACCCGGACGATCCCTCCGGTAAATCAACAATGCGCCGCGTGGAAGATGTCTTGGATGTATGGTTCGATTCCGGCTCGATGCCTTACGGGCAGGTCCACTACCCGTTCCAAAACGAGGAATGGTTCGACACCCACAACCCTGCGGACTTCATCGTGGAGTACATCGGCCAGACCCGTGGCTGGTTCTACATGCTGCACATCCTGTCCACGGCGCTGTTCGACCGGCCGGCGTTCCGCAACGTCATCAGCCACGGCATCGTGCTGGGCTCCGACGGGCAAAAGATGTCCAAGAGCCTGCGCAACTACCCGGACGTGTCCGAGGTCCTTGACCGCGACGGTTCCGACGCGATGCGTTGGTTCCTCATGTCCAGCCCCATCCTCCGCGGAGGCAACCTGATCGTCACCGAACAGGGCATCCGTGACGGCGTCCGCCAGGTCATCCTGCCGCTGTGGAACGTTTACAGCTTCTTCACGCTGTACACCAACGCCGCCAACGGCGGTGCGGGTTACGACGCGAAGCTGCGTTACGACGGCTACTCCGACACGCTGGACCAGTACCTCATGGCCAACACGGGGGACCTGGTGCGCAACGTCACGGCAAGCCTGGACAGCTATGACATCTCAGGTGCCTGCGACGAACTCCGCAGCTACCTGGACATGCTCACCAACTGGTACGTCCGGCGCAGCCGCCAGCGCTTCTTCGACGAGAACGTTGATGCCTTCGACGCCCTGTACACGGCCCTCGAAACGATCTGCCGTGTCTCCGCCTCCTTGCTCCCGCTTGTCTCCGAGGAGATCTGGCGCGGATTGACGGGCGGACGTTCGGTCCACCTGGCTGACTGGCCTGACGCTGCGTTGTTCCCGTCCAACCCGGAACTCGTCGAAGCCATGGACCGTGTCCAGCAGATCTGTTCCACGGGTTCGAGCTTGCGCAAAGCCGCCAACCTTCGCGTACGCCTGCCCTTGCAGGAACTGACCGTCGTGGCACCGGGCGCGGATGCGCTGGAAGGCTTTGCCGCCGTCGTCGCGGATGAACTTAACCTGCGCTCCGTGCGCCTCATGGACGCTTCCTCTGCCTCGCCGGAAGAGTTCGGCATCGAGCAGAAACTCGTGGTCAACGCCCGGGCCGCCGGTCCGCGCCTTGGCAAGAACGTCCAGCAGGCCATCAAGGGCTCCAAGTCGGGCGATTGGTCCGTGAACGATGGAGTCGTGGTGGCCGGCGGCCTTGAGCTCGAGCCCCACGAATACACCCTGGAAACAGTGGTGGCCCAGTCGGCCGACGGCGGTGCTGCCGCTGCCGCCGTCCTGCCCGGTGGCGGTTTTGTGGTCCTCAACACCGAGGTCACGCCGGAACTTGCCGCCGAGGGACTGGCCCGCGACATGGTCCGGGCCATCCAGCAGGCACGCAAGGACGCTGGACTCAATGTCAGTGACCGCATCCGCACCTCTGTTCATGCCGCGCAGGACGTTGTCGACGCCCTGGAAGCCAACGCTGAGCTGGTCAAGACCGAGACACTCACCGTGGAACTCGAAGTCCTGGTTGCCGGCGTCGACGAACCGCAGGTTACCGTGGCAAAGGCAGGGGCCTGATCATGACTGACGAATTCTCGGTGGAAAGCGTCTACGCGGAACTCCTTGGCCGGGCGCCGGAAAACAAGATGGAGCCACGCCTGGCTCCGCTGTTCCGTGCCATGGACGTGCTGGGGGAGCCGAACAAGGCCTTCCCGATCATCCACATCACGGGCACCAACGGCAAGACCTCCACTGCCCGCATGATCGAAGCCGGTCTGCGCGCCCACGGACTCAGCACGGGCCGCTACACCAGCCCGCACCTGTCAAAGGTCACTGAGCGCATCAGTATCGACGGTGAGCCTGTGCCGGACGCGACGTTCGTCCGCATCTGGGACGAAATCCGCCCGTACCTGGAAATCGTTGACAACGAGCTCGTCGCGGAGAACCAGCCACGGCTGACGTACTTCGAATGCCTGACCATCCTTGGCTTTGCGGTCTTCGCTGACCAGCCGGTGGACGTAGCAGTCATTGAAGTCGGCTTGGGAGGCATCACCGATGCCACCAACGTCGGAGACGGCCAGGTCTCGGTCATCACGCCGATCTCGCTGGACCATACGGACCTGCTGGGCGACACCACCGAGGACATTGCTTACGAGAAGGCCGGAATCATCAAGGCCGGCGGCTTCCTGGTGAGTGCGGCCCAGCCGGTGGATGCGGCCCAGGTCCTGCTGGAAAAGGCCCGCGAAGTGGACGTTCCGTTCCGCTTCGAAGGCGTTGAGTTCGGCGTTGAATCCCGCAGCGTGGCCGTGGGTGGCCAGGTCCTGACCATCCAGGGACTCGCCGGTCGCTACGAGGATCTTCTGCTGCCGTTGCACGGCGCCCACCAGGCCGAGAACGCCGCTGTTGCCGTGGCTGCCCTTGAGGCATTTTTCGGCGGGGGAGAGAAGGAGCTCGACGCCGAGGTGCTGAAGGAAGCATTCGGCACGGTGACGTCGCCCGGCCGCCTCGAGGTGGTGCGGACCGCTCCCACTGTGGTGGTGGACGCTGCCCACAATCCGGATGGAATCCGGGTCTCTGCCGAGGCCATCCAGGAGGCCTTCAGCTTCAGCAAGTTGGTGGTGGTAGTGGGCATCCTGCGGGAGAAGGATGCCGAGGAGATCCTGAAAACCCTCAAGGAGTCCCTGGGCGGACTCGCCGAGGAATTCTGCTTCACCCAGTCCAACTCGGCACGTGCCGTGCCTGCAGCGGAACTGGCCGAACTCGCCGTCGACCTCGGTTTTGGTGAGGACAACGTACATATCGCGGAGAAGCTCGACGACGCCCTCGAATGGGCTGTGGAGCGTGCTGAATCCAACGACGACCTCGCCGGTGGCGTCCTGGTGACCGGATCGATCACCGTAGTTGCAGAGGCCCGAATCCTGCTCGGAAAGGCAGGTGCCTGAGCGTGGCCAAGATGACGAAGGCCCAGCGCGAATGGCGGCCGGGCATGCCGAAGAAACGTCGGTCCACCAAGATGATGTTCGCGTCCACGGTGCTTCTGCTGGAGGCCTTCGTGGCGTTCTTCGGGACCCTGGCTGTCTTCGGGCTGAAGCGGGGTGAAGTGGACCCCGGGATTATCCTGGGCGTGGGCATCGCCTTGAGCATTGTGCTGGTTCTGGCCTGCGCAGTGTTGTCCAAACCCTGGGGCATCGCAGTCGGCTGGGCCTTGCAACTGGTCCTGATCCTGACGGGCTTTGCTGAGCCCACGATGTTCATTGTCGGCATCCTCTTCGCCATCTGCTGGTGGTATGGGATCAGGGCAGGGATGCGCATCGACCGCGAAGTGGCGCAACGGGACCGTGAGCAGGCGGAATGGGACGCGGCCCACGGTGACGAAGCAGGCACCCAAACCCCGTAAACTGGCATGAAAACCACTGACCAACCACATTGGAGCAACTGTGAGCATTGAACGGACCCTCGTCCTGGTCAAGCCCGACGGCGTCGCCCGCAACCTGGGCGGGACCATCCTCGCCCGGATCGAAGCCAAGGGCTACACCCTGGCGGAGCTGAAGAAGGTCAACGCGACCCGCGAGCTGCTGGAACAGCACTACGAGGAACACGTGGGCAAGCCGTTCTATGAGCCCCTGGTCGAGTTCATGCTGAGCGGACCGGTCATCGCCGCAGTCTTCGAAGGCCACCGCGTGATCGAAGGCTTCCGGTCGTTGGCAGGAACAACGGACCCCACCACTGCGGCACCGGGCACCATCCGTGGCGACTTCGGCCGCGACTGGGGCCTGGCAGTCCAACAGAACCTGGTCCACGGATCGGATTCCGTTGACTCCGCTGAGCGTGAGATCAAGATCTGGTTCGAGGGCTAAGAACGCCCCACCGAGATGACAGAAAAGGCCAATGTTCGAGTCGAACATTGGCCTTTTCTATCATCTCGCGGGCGTTTGCGCGTGTTTCCTTAGTAGCCGGACGTCCCGGCGAACACGTGGAGGAATGCGAAGAAAATAGTGGCGGCGACGGCAACGTAGAGCAGTGCCACAATGATCCAGCCGGAATCACCCAGCAGTTTGGCCAGCGCCGGCGGTCCCTTGATGACACCGGTGGAGATGTTCCGGATTGTCACCCAGACGAACAGGGGAATCATGACGGCCCAGACCACCATGCAGAACGGGCACAGGACGTTGATGACGTAGAGGGCCTGCGACCACAGCCACACAACGAATGCGAAACCCAGGGTTACCCCGGTCTGCAGACCCAGCCAGTACCAGCGGGAGAACTTTGCGCCGGCAAGGAGGCCCATGGCGGTGGTGATGATGACGGCGAACGCGACAATCCCGATGAACATGTTCGGGAAGCCAAACACTGAGCTTTGGGGAGTTTCCATGACCTTGCCGCAGGAAATCCAGGGATTTACATCGCAGACGGTGACATGGTTGGGGTCCTTCAGAACTTCGAGCTTCTCAAGGACCAACGCCCCTGAGGCAAGCCAGCCGATGACGCCGGTGATCAGCAGGAGCCACGCAAAGGGCTTGTCCCGCACGGTCTTGGGCAGTGCAGCGTACACGGTGGACTGTTCTTCCACCGGCGTGGAGGCGTTCTTGGCCAGGTTTCCCCTGGCGGTGCTCGGCATCGCGGATCTGATCCTTTTCGATATGTGGCCCGGCGGGGCGGGAAGGGCTCTTGGGAGGATTGTAGCGCCGTAGGCTGGGGGAGGCCCCCAGCCTGTAGCGGCAGTGCGGCGACACAGCCGGTTACCCCGCGAAGGTGCAGGGGTGTGAGAGAATGAACATGGCCGGTTTTCGACCCACATTCGGAATCCGGTCCGGTGACTTGTTCCCAAGACCGCCAGTATGAGCTGGGCATGCCCCGGATCCCGTGATCCTCGGTAGGCCCGCCATGACAATGGACGGCACCTGGTTGTGGCAGCAGAACAACGGGTTTCAGGACAGGGCCACCGGCCTTCCAGGGCTGCCGCACCCCAATGATGGTGCGAACCGGAAGGCAAACTACCGACTTCTGTCAACGCCTGCGGGTTTTGACAATATTTGCCCCACCGGGCGCCGGATGTGGCGGCGTCGCTGGGGCAGGAGTGTTGCCACATATGGATAAAGACCAGGTTGTAGCCGTTAATGACGAGGCAGCTTCCGCGGAAACAGCGGAAGTGCCGAAGAAGACCACCCGGACCCGCCGCAAGGCCGCGCCCAAGGAAACTCCCGCGGTTGAGTCGCCCACCCCTGAAGTGCCTGCAGCTGTCGAGGGGACCGATACCCCGGAAGCGGCCGCCCCGCCGGTACGCAGGACCCGGTCCCGCAAGAAGGTTGAACCCGCGGAGCCGCTCCCCGGCTTGGGCGAGGAAGCCGCTGGCGCCCCCGAGGCCGCCGCAGTCGAGAGCCAGCCTGAAGCTGTCGCCGAGCCCGCCCCCGAAAAGCCGGTCCGCCGTCGTCGTACGGCTAAGCCGAAGGCTGAAGCAGCCGAGGCGCCGGCCGCTGAAGAAACCACGACGCCGGAGCCCGGCTCCCAGCCCGTCGAACCTGCTGCTGAGCCAGTCGCCGCAACACCGGCTGCTGCTGATGCGCCGGCTCCTGCGGCCGAGGACGCTCCCGCTGAGGAGGAGACACCGGCCGCGTCCACGTCCCTTTTCCTTGAGCCGGTGTCCATCACGTCCATGATTTTCCAGGCTCCGGACCTCACCACCGTCCCGCGCGTTGCGGCCGTGGAAGAGAAGGCCGGGGAAGTCGAAGAAGAGGCCGAGTCCAGCGCGGACAACGAGCTCGATGACGCCGGCAGCCGCCGTCGTCGCCGGAGCCGTGGCCGCCGCGGCAGGCGTGGAACCGAACGCGAAGAGAACGAAACCGAAGGCCCCAGCGAGTCCGAGGACGACGAAGCCCAGGCAGCGGAAGCCCTTGAAGAAGGCGTGACGTCGCGTCGTCGCCGTCGCCGCCGCCGCGGCGACCAGGATCTTGAACTGACCGGTGGCACGGATGACGACCCGCCCAACACGGTGACCCGTGTCCGCGCCCCCAGGCCCATCACCGAAACGGCTCCGTCCAACCGTGTCGCCAGCGTCAAGGGCTCCACGCGGCTTGAGGCCAAGAAGCAGCGCCGCAGGGAGTCCCGCGAAACCGGCCGCCGCCGCCAGGTCATCACCGAAGCCGAGTTCCTTGCGCGCCGCGAGTCGGTAGACCGCCAAATGATCGTCCGCCAGCGCGACGACAGAATCCAGATCGGCGTCCTTGAGGACGGCGTCCTGGCCGAGCACTTCGTGTCCAAGACACAACAGGACTCGCTGATCGGCAATGTGTACCTCGGCAAGGTCCAGAACGTACTGCCTTCCATGGAAGCCGCGTTCGTGGACATCGGCCGTGGACGTAACGCCGTGCTGTACGCCGGCGAAGTCAATTGGGATGCTGTCAACCTCGAAGGCCAGCCGCGCCGGATCGAGAACGCCCTGAAGTCAGGCGATTCTGTCCTGGTGCAGGTCACCAAGGACCCGGTGGGTCACAAGGGTGCCCGACTGACCAGCCAAATTTCGCTGCCGGGCCGCTACCTGGTGTACGTACCGGGCGGCTCAATGACCGGTATCTCCCGCAAGTTGCCGGACGTCGAACGCAACCGCCTCAAGCGCATCCTCAAGGACCGCTTGCCGGAAAACGCCGGCGTCATTGTCCGCACCGCAGCTGAAGGTGCCTCGGAAGAAGAGCTGACGCACGACATCAACCGCCTGCGCGCTCAGTGGGAGGGCATTGAGGGGCAAGCCTCCTCAACCAAGATCCTTGCACCGGAATTGCTGTACGGCGAACCCGACCTGACCATCAAGGTAGTGCGCGACGTCTTCAACGAAGACTTCTCCAAGCTGATCGTCTCCGGCGACGACGCATGGGACACCATCGAGGCCTACGTGACCTACGTTGCCCCTGACCTGGTGGGCCGCCTCGAGAAGTGGACCAAGGACCAGGACATCTTCGCTGCCTGGCGCATCGACGAGCAGATCCACAAGGCCCTGGAACGCAAGGTCTTCCTGCCCTCGGGTGGTTCGTTGGTCATTGACCGCACCGAAGCCATGACCGTGGTGGACGTCAACACCGGAAAGTTCACCGGCAGCGGCGGCAACCTCGAAGAGACTGTCACCAAGAACAACCTCGAAGCTGCCGAGGAAGTAGTCCGCCAGCTGCGCCTGCGCGATATCGGCGGCATCATTGTCATCGACTTCATCGACATGGTCCTGGAATCCAACCGCGATCTTGTGCTGCGCCGCATGGTTGAGTGCCTTGGCCGCGACCGTACCAAGCACCAGGTCGCTGAAGTCACGTCGTTGGGCCTGGTGCAGATGACGCGTAAGCGCATGGGCACCGGCCTCCTCGAGGTCTTCGGCGAGCAGTGCGAGCACTGCGCCGGCCGTGGCGTCGTGACACACGATGAGCCGGTGGAACACCGCCGTGCGAACGTTGTGGCCGCTGAGCACCACCGCCCGCACACGGAATCGACGCAGCAGCAGCCGGCGGCCCGTACGGAACGGAAGCGCCGCCGAGGCAAGGGTGGGGGACAGGCTGTTTCCGAAGCCCCCGCTCCGGTTCAGTCTGCGCCGGCCGCGCACGCGGCCTCGC
Source organism: Arthrobacter sp. LFS091 (assembly GCF_047977885.1). Lineage (NCBI taxonomy): Bacteria > Bacillati > Actinomycetota > Actinomycetes > Micrococcales > Micrococcaceae > Arthrobacter > Arthrobacter sp. LFS091. The sequence continues at coordinate 536,876 of NZ_JBFPFP010000001.1, read as the reverse complement.
CAACGCACCCGGAACCGCAGGACCCTGCGCGCCAGGCAAAGGCCGAGGCAACCCGCGCTGCGTTGGCTACCATCGCGGCTGCAGCACACGCTGCCCACCTGCACGACGACGAGCTTCACCGTGCAGAGGAACTGGCGCGGTCAACTCATCAGACGGCTGCCGACGAACCCGTAGCTCATGGCAACGACGAAGAATCAACGGCCCACGAGGCAGCAGTCCGGGAAGCACGCTCCACCCCGGTCCTGCGTTTCGGTGGCGAAGAAGTCGCTTTGCCGTTCGTTGAACACCAGGACGAACCACAGGCGGCCAAACCGGCAATGAGCCTGGATCTGCTGGCGGAGGCATTCTCCCACCTGGGAGCGGCGCCGGAGGCGGAAGCGGAACCAGCTGCCGTCCGCGAAGCTGTTGCTGCCCCGAAGGTGGCTGCCCCGGCTCGGGCCGCTGAGCAGGATCGGGAAGCCGCTTCGACGTCCGGGAGTCGCCGAGGTCGCCGTAACCGCAGCGCAAGCAGGGCCCAAGGTGCGGCCAACGAAACCAGCGTTGAACACCATGAAGTGACTGCGTCGGCGCCACAAGGTTCGTCCCACGAGGCTAAGGCCCCTGTGGAACCAGCCAAAAAGGCACCCGCAGACGAGCCCATCATCCTGGGAGTCGGCGTGCCGGCTTCCGAGCTCTGATCCGCTCACGGCTTATCGGACCCCGTAGCAACTGCCCCGGCAGTCGCTACGGGGTCTTTTGCGCGTCCAGGACGTCCATGGCCAGACCTGGGGACGTCAATGGGTCATATCCGGGCCCCTACGCAGCGCTGTTCCCGGGCCGGGCTGCTTCCCGGTTAGGCTGGGGGACAGACACGGGGTGCCTGGCGTTGGGCCGGGCTGAGATCCAGACCCGTTGAACCTGTCCGGTTAGCACCGGCGAAGGGATGTCCACATGACTGCAGCATATTCTCCTGTCTACCCGGTTGCTTCGGGCAGGCCAACACCGCGGGTGCTGAGTATCGCCGGCTCCGACCCTTCCGGTGGGGCAGGGATCCAGGCGGACTTGAAGAGCATCGCGGCCCACGGTGGTTACGGCATGGCTGCAATCACCGCCCTCACAGCCCAGAACACCGTGGGCGTCAGCGCCGTCCACGTGCCCCCCGTCGAATTTCTGCGCCAACAACTGGACGCCATCAGCAACGACATTGAGATTGACGCCGTCAAAATCGGCATGCTCGGCGACGCAGAGGTCATCGACGAAGTCCGCAGCTGGCTCGAAAAGGTGCGTCCCGCCGTCGTGGTCCTGGACCCGGTGATGGTGGCAACCAGCGGAGACAGGCTCCTGCGCGAGTCCGCTGAGAAGGCGTTGCGTTCGCTTTTGCCCCTGGCAGACCTCCTGACCCCGAACCTTCCCGAGCTGGCGGTGCTCCTGGGTGAAACGGAGGCGACGGACTGGGCTTCGGCGCTGGACCAGGGTAAGCGGTTGGCCGCTGAGTACGGGAACACGGTCCTTGTGAAGGGCGGCCACTTGGCGGGAACGGCGTGTCCTGATGCTTTGGTGAATACGAGCGGGTTGCTGCGGCAGGACGTGGTCGAGGTCGACGGGCCCCGCATCGATACCCGGAACAGCCACGGCACAGGGTGTTCGTTGTCGTCCGGCCTGGCCACGGTGCAGGTTAGCACGGGGGACTGGGAAGCTTCACTGCGGGAGGTGAAGCCTTGGTTGCTTGAGGCTTTGAGGCACTCCGGGGCGTTGGAAGTAGGACGAGGAAGCGGGCCGATCCACCACTTCCACCACCAGCGGGGTCTGAGGCCCGGCGAGTTCGCCGCGACTTTGTGGGAACACGCACGCGCGGAGCTCGAGGCGATCCATCGGCTTGGCTTCATCGATGGCCTTCAGAAGGGCAGCCTCCCGGAATCCGCGTTCGGCTATTACCTGGCACAGGACGCGATCTACCTCAACGGCTACTCCCGGGTCCTGGCCCGGGCCAGCGCCCTGGCTCCTACTGAAGACGAGCAGTTGTTCTGGGCCAAGGGCTCCCGGCAGTGCCTGGAGGTCGAGTCGGAATTGCACAGGAACTGGCTCAGCAGCCGCGACGTGTCCGGAACAACGGGTCCCGTGACCAAGTCCTATGTGGACCATTTGCTGGCCTGTTCGGCATCGGGAAGCTACGCGGTGCTGCTGGCGGCGATTCTTCCCTGCTACTGGTTGTACGCGGAAGTGGGCCAGAAACTCCACCACGCCTACGTGGAAGCAGGTTCCCCTGTGGACCACGCATACGCGGAGTGGTTGAAGACGTACGCCGACGAAGACTTCGCCGAGGCAACCAGGACTGCGATCAAGCTCACGGACGCGGCGGCCCTTGCGGCCTCGCCGGCGGATCGCGAGGCCATGATGGAAGCCTTCACCCAGTCCTGCCGCTACGAAACTGCCTTCTTCGACGCGCCACGGGTTTTCTCATGACCTCTCCGGTCGGGCGTCCGGGCGGGTAATTTGCGAGGCTCGCCGCGCGTCGCAGGGCAAATCGCGTTAATCGTGCCCAAACCCTGTAGGCTGTATGGGCACGGTGCAGGGAGAGTCCGTTACAACTGGTGACGCGAGTCACGTGGTAGCCTCCGGACCCGGCCTCATTTGCAGCTGAAGGTCAAACTAGCGTAATCTTGATCTTCGGTGCTTACGCCAACACTTGGGTTATGCCCCTTGGAATTGTTCATGGGATGACTCGCGGACTTCGTTCAGAAGTCCACGGCGTTGAGGCACAGCGCGAACCAAGCCTGATTCCGGTTCAGGTTCCGCACGCAAATTTAGTTATAAACGTCGAGAGAAGTGAGTACCCAAGTGGTGTACGCGATTGTCCGCGCAGGCGGCCGCCAAGAAAAAGTTTCCGTTGGAGACTACGTAACGCTTAACCGCGTCCCCGGTGGAGCCGGTAGCACGCTTGAGCTGCCCGCCTTGCTCCTGGTTGACGGCGACAAGGTCACCTCCGCAGCTGCGGAACTGGCCAACGTCAAGGTTACGGCTGAGATCCTCGAAGACCTCCGTGGTCCGAAGATCGTCATCCAGAAGTTCAAGAACAAGACCGGCTACCGGAAGCGTCAGGGTCACCGTCAGGAACTGACCAAGATCAAGATCACCAGCATCGCGTAACTTTCGTTACACGCTGTTCAGGTTTTTCAGTTTCCCCAGAAATTTAGAGGCAGGCATTTCACATGGCACACAAAAAAGGCGCGAGTTCCACTCGCAACGGTCGTGACTCCAACGCTCAGTACCTGGGCGTAAAGCGCTTCGGTGGTCAGGTAGTTTCCGCAGGCGAGATCATCGTTCGCCAGCGTGGAACCCACTTCCACCCCGGTGCAGGCGTCGGCCGCGGTGGCGACGACACCCTGTTCGCTCTCCAGGCCGGTGCGGTTGAGTTTGGTACTCGCCGCGGCCGTCGCGTAGTGAACATCGTTGCTGCTGCAGCTGCAGAGTAACAACAAGTTCTGAACCGGTGGAGCGGGCCAAACGGCCCGCTCCACCGTTCTTTTAACCGCATTACAATCGACTGGGGCGCTTGGGCGCACTGGTTTTGCAACAACGCTGTATAACAGCAACTGAGGAGATCCACGTGGCGAGCTTTGTAGACCGGGTAGTCCTGCACGTATCCGGCGGAACCGGCGGCCACGGCTGTGTCTCTGTTAAGCGGGAGAAGTTCAAGCCGCTCGGCGGGCCCGACGGCGGCAACGGCGGCAATGGTGGCGACGTCATCCTTCGGGTGTCGGCCCAGACCACCACCCTGCTCGACTACCACCACGCACCCCACCGCCACGCCACCAACGGTGGTCCGGGCATGGGTGACTGGCGCGGTGGCAAGAACGGCGAAACCCTGATCCTTCCGGTACCCGATGGCACTGTGGTCAAGACCAAGGACGGCGAAGTCCTGGCTGACCTCGTGGGCGAAGGTACTGAGTACATCGCTGCCGCCGGCGGCCAGGGCGGCCTCGGCAACGCGTCGCTTTCCTCGCAGAAACGCCGGGCTCCCGGCTTTGCCCTCCTGGGCATCGAAGGCGAATCCAGCGATATTGTCCTGGAACTGAAGTCCATTGCCGACATCGCCCTGGTTGGCTTCCCGTCGGCCGGCAAGTCCAGCCTGATCGCAGCCATGTCCGCTGCCCGGCCCAAGATTGCCGATTACCCCTTCACCACCCTCATCCCCAACCTTGGCGTGGTCCAGGCCGGCGATGTCCGCTTCACCATTGCCGATGTTCCGGGCCTGATCGAGGGAGCAAGCGACGGCAAGGGACTCGGACACAACTTCCTGCGCCACGTAGAGCGTTGCGCCGCCTTGGTGCACGTCCTTGACTGCGGAACCCTGGAATCCGATCGGGATCCTTTGTCCGACCTGGCGATTATCGAGGCCGAACTCGACAAGTACGCAGTGGACATGAGCTACGCCGGTGTCGACGGTGAGGTGGTGCCGCTGAACGAACGCCCCAAGCTGGTTGTCCTCAACAAGGTGGATCTTCCGGACGGCAAGGACATGGCCGAGTTCGTTCGCCCGGACCTCGAAGCCCGCGGATACCGCGTGTTCGAAGTCTCGGCCACGAGCCACGAAGGCTTGCGCCAACTGGGCTTCGCCATGGCAGAGATCGTCAAGGCCGCGCGTGATGCGGTAGCGACTGCGCCCCCCAAGGTGGCACCTCCGGTCCTTCGTCCGCGCGCGGTCAACGAGTCCGGCTTCAAGATCCGCCGCGAAGAAAAGAACCTCGAGCCGCTGTTCCGTGTCCTGGGGGAGAAGCCCGTTCGCTGGGTCAAGCAGACCGACTTCACCAACGAGGAAGCCATTGGATACCTTGCCGACCGGCTGGCGAAGCTCGGCGTCGAAACCGAACTGTTCAAGGTCGGTGCCAAGCCGGGCGACACCGTGGTCATCGGTGAAGACGACGGCGTTGTCTTCGACTGGGAGCCGACCATGATGGCCGGCGCCGAGCTCCTGGCAACTCCGCGCGGCACGGACATCCGCGTTGCCGACATCGGGGACCGGCCCACACGTTCGCAGAAGCGCGAAGAACAGGTTGAACGCCGCGAAGCCAAGGCTGCTGCGCGTGCCGAGCTTGAAGCTGAGCGCAAGGCGGGCATCTGGACCGAGTCCGTCAGCGGCCGGCGCGCCCAGGCCGTGAAGGAAAGCAACCTGGACGCCGGTGATGACGACTAGGACCGTCGACGCACCGAACTCCGCCGAGGGCCTCGAACGCAACGCACTGGCCACCGCCAAGCGGATTGTCGTCAAAGTGGGTTCCTCGTCGCTGACGAGTATCAAGGGCGGTATTTCCGAGAAGTCCCTCGCGGGGCTTGTCGACGCCCTGGCCCACCAGCGCAATGCGGGCACCGAAATCATCTTGGTCTCCTCTGGTGCCATCGCCGCTGGCCTGGCTCCGTTGGGCCTTGCCAAGCGCCCGAAGGACCTGGCCACGCAGCAGGCAGCAGCGAGCGTCGGTCAAGGACTCCTGATGGCCCGCTACACGCAGGCTTTCAGCGCGCATGGGATCACTGTCAGCCAGGTCCTGTTGACGGCCGATGACCTCATGCGCCGCACGCAGCACACCAATGCGTTCCGTGCTTTGGATCGGCTGCTGAACCTCGGCGTGGTACCGGTCGTGAACGAAAACGACACTGTTGCTACCCACGAAATCCGTTTCGGCGACAACGACCGGCTGGCTGCGTTGGTGGCCCACCTGGTCCGCGCCGACGCGCTCGTGCTGCTGTCCGACGTCGACGCCCTCTACGACGGTCCGCCGTCCCAGGGTGCGCAGCGGATTCGGCTGGTCCGCGGTCCGCAGGACCTTGAAGACGTCACCATTGGCAAGGCGGGCAAAGCCGGTGTGGGAACGGGCGGAATGATGACCAAAGTGGAGGCTGCCTCCATCGCCGCCGGTTCCGGTATTCATGCACTGGTCACTTCTACGGCCAACGCCGCGGCTGCCCTGGCCGGCGAGGACGTGGGGACGTGGTTTGCCGTGAACGGAAACCGCAAGCCGGTACGCCTGTTGTGGCTGGCCCACCTGGCGACCGTTCAGGGCCGCTTGATGCTCGACGACGGCGCCGTGAAAGCCGTGCGCGACCGGCACAGGTCGCTCCTGCCCGCGGGGATATCGGATATCAGTGGCGACTTCGAAGCTGGTGACCCCGTCGAGATGGTGGGGCATGATGGAACCGTGGTGGCGCGCGGCCTGGTGAACTACTCCTCGGAGGAACTGCCGCGGATGCTGGGACGGACCACGCAGGAGCTCGGCCAAGCCATGGGCCGTGGTTATGACCGCGAAGTTGTTCATGTTGACGATCTGGTGCTCCTGGGGGCGCCGCGCTCATCTAAACTTGGAGCATGACTGAAGCGCTGACCCCCGACGCCCCTGTGATCTCCGACGTTTCCGGTGCTGCCGGCCAGACGCCGGAGAACCCTGTGGCAGGCGGCGCTCCACTGTCGCCCGAGGATGTCCAGGCTGCGGTACACGCAATCGCCGACCGGTCCCGGAAGGCTGCCCGACGCATGGGCCAGGCGAACCGTGCCTGGAAGGACCGCGGCCTGCGTGCGATCGGCGCAGCCCTGCTGGAAAACCGTAAGCATGTACTGGAAGCCAATGCCAAAGATGTGGCAGTGGGCCGTGCAAACGGTACCTCCGCGGCGCTCTTGGACAGGCTCACGCTGACGCCCGCCCGCATCGACGGCTTGGTCTCCGCCCTGGAAAACCTTGCCGGGCTGCCCGATCCTGTGGGCAACGTGGTCCGTGGCCAAACGCTTCCCAACGGGCTGCGGTTGCGTCAGGTCAATGTGCCCATGGGTGTTGTGGCCGCCATTTACGAAGCCCGTCCCAACGTCACCGTGGATATCGCGGGACTCGCCCTCAAGAGCGGCAACGCCGTGATTCTTCGCGGTGGGTCCGCCGCCGCGCACACCAACGGTGCGCTGGTGCAGATCCTGCGCGAAGCGCTGGACTCCGTGGGCCTCCCGGCCGATGCGGTGCAAAGCGTTGACCAGTACGGCCGCGAAGGCGCCAACGTCCTGATGCGAGCCCGCGGACGGGTGGATGTCCTCATTCCCCGCGGCGGACGCGAGCTCATCCAGACTGTGGTGACCAACTCCTCCGTGCCCGTCATTGAGACCGGGGAGGGGAACGTCCACATCTTCATCGACGAGTCCGCCGGCGAAGAGATGGCCGTGGACATCCTCCTGAACGCAAAGACGCAGCGGCCCAGTGTCTGCAACACCGTTGAGACGCTCCTGGTCCACTCCGGTTCCACCGTTCTTCCTGCCGTGGCCAAAGCACTCCGCGACGCAGGTGTGACCCTCCACGTGGATGATCGGATTGCGGCTGCCCTGGGTGCTGGTGTGGAGACCGTCCCGGCCGACGACGAGGATTGGGCCACTGAATACATGGACCTGGATCTCGCCGTTGCCATGGTGGACAACCTGGACGACGCCGTAAAGCACATCCGCAAGTGGACCACCGGGCACACCGAAGCCATCCTCACCAACAACCTGGCAAATGCGGAGAAATTTATCGCAGACATCGATTCGGCCGCTGTGATCGTCAACGCCTCCACGCGTTTCACCGACGGCGGTGAGTTGGGGCTCGGCGCGGAGGTTGGGATTTCCACGCAGAAGCTCCATGCGCGCGGACCCATGGGCCTCACGGAACTCACCACCACTAAGTGGATCGTCCAGGGCGAAGGCCAAATCCGCAGCTAGCAACGCGGTAACATAGAACAGAAGTCCGGAACGGCGGGGAGTCCCGCCGTCGAAATCCTTTGAGAACCAACTAGGGGAGAAGATGCTGTTTCAGCAGATCGCCACGTCCATTGCCGCCGCGACAGAAGGCGGCCACGAGGAACTCGCCCCGCTGTGGGCCGAGCCGTGGGTCTTCGGCGTCTCCATGTTTGCCCTGCTGCTGGTTCTCATGTTCGTAACGCTGTCCTACACCAACCTGGGCAACCGTCACGAGGCAGTGGAAGAGCACTCCGATCCGCACCGCCAGCACCCCAACAAGCACACCCACGGCCAGGGCCACTAACATTATCGCCGCAATACCTCGCGGGGAGTCGGAGCGCAGGCTTCGGCTGGGCGTGATGGGTGGAACGTTTGATCCCATCCATCACGGCCACCTTGTGGCTGCAAGTGAAGTCGCAGCCAAGTTCGACCTTGATGAAGTGGTCTTCGTGCCCACCGGGCAGCCGTGGCAAAAGTCGCACAAGCAGGTCAGCGAGCCCGAGCACCGCTACCTCATGACAGTGATCGCCACAGCTTCCAACCCCCGCTTTACCGTAAGCCGTGTGGACGTGGACCGACCAGGCCCGACGTTCACTATCGACACCCTCCGCGACTTGAGGGAACTCCGTCCTGATGCGGACCTCTTCTTCATTACGGGTGCCGACGCTTTGGCGCAGATCCTGTCCTGGAAAGACGTTGACGAATTGTGGTCCTTGGCCCACTTTGTCGGCGTGACCCGCCCTGGACACGAACTGAACGATTTGGGCCGGACAGAGGATGTCAGCCTTCTCGAAGTGCCCGCCATGGCGATCTCCTCCACGGATTGCAGGACACGCGTCGGCGCGGGCAACCCTGTGTGGTACCTCGTGCCGGACGGAGTGGTCCAGTACATCGCAAAATATGGGCTGTACGCACCCCGGCCATCGGCAGGGGAACTGTCGCCAGCATTATCCGGATCAGACGACCAAGCACGTACTGAATGAGTTTTTAAATGAGCAGCCAGGAACAGCGACCCATCCGCAGCAGGCGCGAGCTTCGCCGTGCCCGGGAAGAGCACCCGGAAACAACGCCTGACGCTACGTCAAGCGACCCCGCAGAAGCGGCTGCCGCCGAAGAAGCCGATCGCCCGAACGCGCGCAACAGGCGCGCGGCAAACGCGCCGGTGGACGCTGTGGGACCCGCGGCGCAGGAGCGTTCATCCCAGATCCGCGCCCGTGATCGGGCAGCCCTCCGGACCATCAAGGACCTGGCTGACAAGGAGGAACAGCTCTCGGGTGGCGGCCCGCCAACGCGTCGCCAGCTGAGGTTGCAGCAGCTCCAGGCTGAAGTTGCCACGTCCATGAACCCCATCGTTCCGGCACCGGACGCGGGCAAGCCCGCAGCGGCGGCCGATGGCAAGCCCGTCACGGCTCCTGCCGATCCGGCAGCCTCCCCGACGACCGACGGAGCGGGCAAGAGCGGCCCAACAGAATCCGATATGTCGGTGGAGCAGGCCCTGGCAGTCCGCGAGATGATCGCGGCGCAGGTCCAAAACCAGACCGCGAAACTGGAACACATTGCCGAGCAGGACCCCCTGGCAGTTGATCCAGAGGTGTTGGCCCAGCAGATTGCCTTGGCGGAGCGCGCGGCCGTGTTGAACAAGCGTGCCGCTGCGAAGCAGAAACTGGCCGAACAGGCGACGCCGGACCAAGCCAAGGCCGAGCCACGTAAGCCAAACCCCGGGAATTCGGGTCCTTCCACAGCTAATAACCTTGCCATGGTCACGCCCCTGGAGTTCGTCAAGGTACCAGGTGTCGAACGGCCGGTCATGAAGCGGCCCAGCACAACCTTTGTTCCCCTGATTACGTCCGCCGGTCCCAAGCTTGAAGCTGAACCGGCAACCGGAAAGAAGCCGGGCTCACGCGGCCGTGCCGGCGTCCTGGCCCGCGCGGAAGCTGTAGCGCGGTCGGCCCGCAAGAAGTCGGCCCATCAGGTGGACACTGGCGAAGAAAAGCAAAGGCCGCCGATCTCGGCGAGCACTGCCTACGGTCTTGATCCACTCGATGCCAACACGGCCGGCCTGGCCAGGGCCCAGCGCAACAGGCTGCTGCAGTTCGGTGTCCTCGCACTGGGCATCGTTGCGCTCATCGTCGGCATCATCATGATTACCAGCGGCTAGTTCCGCTAAACAACGGCTCACGCCATTCACAGGCCACAGGCCACAACAAGGAGTCCCCGTGTCTGCACATGAACAATCCATCACCCTCGCCCGTCACGCCGCGCGTGCCGCGGCCGGCAAACTTGCCGAGGATATCGTCGCCCTCGACGTCAGCGAGCGTCTGGCACTCACAGACGTTTTCCTGATCGCCTCGGCTCCGACGGAACGCCAAGTCAACGCCATCGTTGACGGTATTGAAGAAGAACTCTTGAAGCAGGACCTCCGCCCGGTGCGCCGCGAAGGACGCTCCGAGGGCCGTTGGGTCCTGCTGGACTACGCCGACATCGTCATTCACGTTCAGCACGCCGAGGACAGGGTCTTCTACGCCTTGGATCGCCTGTGGAAGGACTGCCCTGTGGTGGACCTTGAGCTGGGTGACGACGCTTCCGCCAAGGCTGTCACCGCGGAGGATTCCGAGCACTAAGGATTGCGCGGCACCGAATATGCCCGATTTGGAATTTTCGGAATCGCTGTTCTAAGATATTTGAGTTGCTTCGGCGCGGATGGCTGAAATGCCAGGTGCTGGGCAGCGAAGATATGGGGCTGTGGCGCAGCTGGTAGCGCACCTGCATGGCATGCAGGGGGTCAGGGGTTCGAGTCCCCTCAGCTCCACCAATCGAGGCCCTGCCTACTTCATGGAAGACATGGAGAAGGCAGGGCCTCTTTTCTTTTCACCGCAGCTTTCCGTGAGTGGCGGCTCGGCACGGCCCTGGCAATCAGGTACTGGCGCCCATACTCAATGCCGGCAGCATGAATTCCCACATCTGGTCGATCCGGAGCATGACGTCCTTCCTGTCGGTCAGGACATCCGAGACCATCTGCACGCCGGTGAAGGACGCGATCAGGTACCGGGAGAACGCCGCGGGATCCACGTCTGGCCGCACCTGGCCCTCATCCACGGCCTGTCGAAGCAACTGTTCGGCGGTGTTGATCCAGTCTTCGTAGGGCCCGGATACATCTGCTTGGAACGCGGTTGCTTCGAACGTGAGCCTGATACCGCCTTGGACGATGGGTTCGTCAAGAAGCTGCTGGCCGAACATCCGGCAAAGGCTGATGAGTTTGTCGATGGGGGGCTTGCTGGACCCGATTATTTCTGCGCCGGACGCCAGCACCAGGGCGTGTTGCTCTTCAATGACGGCCAGGGCGAGTTCCCGCTTGGACGTGAAGTGGAAGTAAAGGGCTCCCTTTGTGACGCCGGCACGTTTGGTGATGTCGGTCAGGCTGGCGTTCCCGTAGCCAATCTCCGCGAATACGCGGGCCGCACCTTCAATGACGGCCAGCCTGGTGTCCTTCGCACGTTGTTGCATTGGGGATGCAGAGCCTCTCGGTGGGGGATGGACTCGCTGGCGCATCGGGCAGCTTTGCGTCCCGACAACGCTACCACTGACCTGTTGGTGCAACGGATTCCGGCAAAACCGACTGATCGGTTTGGTTTACCGCCGCTTGGCTCCTAGACTTCAGGTGAGCCGCAAGGGTGTTCCCGCGCGGCTCACCGGCAGCCGGCTTGGGGGGAGGTGCGATGGATTTCCAGCGCACCTCGGCTGCCGCGTACGCCCGGAGGAGGCCCGGCTGCAGGGAGTTTTGACGGGTGACGCACCTCACCTTGAGATGATTTCGCTTCTCAGTGAATTGTGGTTACTATTGACGAGTTGCTTCGACGGGAAGAGAAAAACTTCCTGGAAAAGCAAGCATTTCCGGGGCTGTGGCGCAGCTGGTAGCGCACCTGCATGGCATGCAGGGGGTCAGGGGTTCGAGTCCCCTCAGCTCCACTTCGGAAAAGGACCCCGCTCATGAGAGCGGGGTCCTTTTTGTTTCCCGCAGGTCTTGGCTACTCCGAAAGTGCCTTTCCAAATTCGGCGCCGCTGACGAACTCGACTCCTTGGAACGGCTGGTCACCGACCACCCATGCATTGTGGCCGGGAGGAATGGTGTATGAATCGCCGGGGGAGATGCTTATACGTCCGCCGTCGGTGGTTTCCACGTCGAGTTTGCCGGACACGCAAAATCCTACGTGGCTCAACTGGCAGGAGTCGGTGCCGACCACTGGCTTGATGCAGTCGGCCCACGTCCATCCGGGCTCAAAGGTCAGGCGGCCGATTGTGTAGTCTCCTACGGTGACAAGATCCAGCGTGGTCTTCTCAGGGTGGCGTGATTCATCTGGGGAATTGTGGGACTTTACTTCCAGGTTCGTGACAGCATTGACACTCATGGCTTCTCGCAGGGGAGGGGAGCAACTGTTGCTGGTCCGGGCGCCCTGGCTCCTACGGCCGCCGGGACCGATGCCCGTCAGTGTTTGGGCCGGTTCGTGGGCCACGGGGCGGACGGGTGTTTGTGTTGTGCCTCCAGAGTGCTCCCGGTCGAGGAATAAGTCGAGACATTGAAGCAAGGAAAGCAGGAAACGCGTTGTGACGGCATGGGAACTCGAAGCGCTGTTCGGTAGGTTGAGCCGGCTTCCGGACGTCGAAGCGGACAACCTGCAGGCTTACGACGCCACAGATCGGCTGCTGCTGGAGACTGCGGAAGGTTACCTCGGGCCCGATAGCCAGGTTGTAGTCATTGGTGACCGTTACGGGGCCCTGACCCTGGGCGCCTTGTCTGGTCCCGGCGTCGGGCATGTCCGCGTCAACCAGGACCTGTTTACCGGAAGGGCCGCATTGCAGCGCAATGCCGCCGCGGCAGGCTTGGACGGACGGTACACGCCACACGAACTTGGCCGGGAATTGCTGCAGGACGCGGACCTGGTGCTGTTGCAGCTGCCTAAGTCGTTGGCCGAGTTGGAAGAAATTGCCGACGCCGTTGCCCGGTTCGCGGGACCGGATGCGGTCCTGCTCGCCGGTGGACGCGTCAAACACATGTCCGTGGGGATGAACGCAGTCCTGGAGAAGTACTTCTCCGCAGTCCAGCCCCAGTTGGCCAGGCAAAAATCGCGGATCCTCGTAGCTAAGGGACCCAGGCCAGTCCCCGACGAGCCGCCATTCCCCGTGGTCGAAGCCAACCCCGAATTGGGAATCACCGTCTGCGCCCACGGAGCCGTCTTTTCCGGAGCCCGCCTGGACATTGGAACCCGCTACCTCCTTGGTTTCCTCGATCGGATTCCGGCGGCCCGGCAGGTGGTGGACCTCGGTTGCGGAACCGGAATCCTTGCCACCATGTACACCCGCCATCAACCAGGTGCCCGGGTCATCGCCACCGACCAGTCCGCGGCGGCCGTCGCATCTGCCACCGCGACCGCGGCCGCGAACGGCCTGGCAGAGCGCATCAGCGTGATCCACGACGATGCCATGTCCAGCCTCGAGGCCGGGAGTGTGGACCTGATCCTGCTGAATCCGCCCTTCCATTTGGGGGCAAGCGTCCATGCCGGTGCCGGCCTGAAGTTGTTTGAAGCCGCGGCACGGGTGCTGACGCCCGGCGGGGAACTATGGACCGTGTACAACAGCCACCTCCAGTACCGTCCGGCCTTGGAGCGATATGTCGGGCCGACTGTGGAGGAAGGCCGTAACCCGAAGTTCACGGTGACTCGCAGCCGGAAAGCCTGAGGGCATCCCGGGCTCATCGTTACCAAGCCATGACCCCCGCGCCTGCGTGTGCTCATATCCGTGGTGGCGTGGGTATCGTACGATTCAGACAGACTTAATTGACGACGTTTTTCCAATGACGAGGGGCATCAGTGACTGAGATCCGGCAGCCGACACCTAGGCGCGGAACGAATCTACCCAGGATGGGTGACTTCAACCTCACCGTCATCCTGGAAGCGATCCGGCGATCCCCGGGAGGGCTCAGTCGCGTTGAACTGGCGCAAATCGTTGGGCTTTCACCGCAGACCATCTCCAACATCTCCCGGCGCCTCCTTGACCAACAGCTCATCATGGAGGCCGGCAAGGAAGGATCGGGGCCGGGTAAGCCCCGGACCATCCTGCGCCTGAACCCCGCGGGGATGTACGCGGTGGGCGTTCATCTCGACCCGGCCGTCATCACCTTCGTGGTCCTGGACCTGTTGGGTGATGTCGTCCGGCATTCACGCATGGCCACCCCAGGCGGTGACCCGGCGGACGTGATCACCAGCATCGCAGGGCAAATCGATATCCTCATCCAGGAATCAGGCGTTGACGCGTCCAAGATCGCCGGACTGGGCGTTGCGGTCCCTGGTCCCATCGACCTCGACGAGGGCTCTGTAGTGGAGCCGCCGCTGTTGACCCGCTGGGACCGGGTACCAATCCGCGAAGCGTTGGCCGAAGCCACGGGCCTGGAAACCCTCGTGGACAAGGATGTCACCAGCGCAGCGGTTGCGGAGACCTGGGCAGGTGGCGCCAGTGGCGCAGGCAGCTTTGTCTTCATGTACATGGGAACCGGTATCGGTTGCGGCATTGTCCTCAATGACGAAGTCGTGCGTGGCACGTCCGGTAACGCAGGCGAAATCGGCCACATTGTGGTGGATCCCGACGGTCCCCTGTGTGATTGCGGGCAGCGCGGGTGCGTCAAGTCCACCAGCATCCCCCAGGTCCTTGTTGCCGAAGCCGAAGAGGCCGGCGTCCTGGACGGAAAGCGCCAGGGAGCAGACGGCCCGGAAGTCCAGGAGCGGTTCGCCGAGTTGTGCGACAAAGCCGATGCCGGTGACGCCAAGGCCATTGCGATCCTGGACAAGTCAGCCACACTCGTCGCCCGGGCAGTCTCCGTAGTAGCCAACACGCTGGACGTGGAGCGCGTGGTGTTTGGCGGGCCCTTCTGGGGCCGGATGTCGCCGTACTTCCTGGAACGGGTGCCCGCCTTGCTGGAACAGAACAATGCGGCCCGTGCGATCCACGGGCTCGAAGTCGTGGGCACAGGGGTTGGCGAGGACGTCGGCGCGATCGGTGCCGCATGCCTGGTCCTGGAACACATGCTCGCCCCGCGCGCGCAAAGGCTCCTGCTGGAGGGCTAAGGCCAGGCAGGGACAACTGAATAGCCGTAAGGCTGGGCCACCTCGCATAGGTGTCACGATGAAGTGCTGGCTTGCAGCCACCTTTCGACCGATTGGAGCCTCATGGGCAGCCGAATAAAGACCTTCCGGGTAAGAACTGCCATATACCGATCTGCCGCCATGTTCTCTGTCGCTGCCATCCTTGCGGCGACGACGTCGTGCTCACCCTCCCCTGATGCAGCGGAGAACAAGACCCTGAAGATCGTGTACCAAAAGACGGATTCCTTCACGGCGCTGGACGCGGTCATGCAGGATGCCAAGAAGGAATTCGAAGCCGCCCATTCCGGGGTGACTGTTGATCTCCAGCCCATTCAGGCCAACGACGACGATTACGGGACCAAGCTGGCCCTGACGCAGCGTTCCACCGACACAGCTCCCGACGTCTTCTACGAAGACACCTTCAAGGTCCGTTCGGACGTCGACGCCGGTTACCTCCTCAAGCTGGACAGCTACCTCGAAAAATGGAGCGACTGGCCCGCGTTCGACGAAGCAGCCAAGGAAGCCGGACGAGCCGACGACGGCGCTGTCTACGCTGTACCGCTCGGCACCGACACACGTGCCATCTGGTACAACAAAGCCGTCTTGCGGAAGGCCGGGATACCCGTGCCATGGCAACCCAAAACCTGGGAGGAGATCCTGGCCGCAGCCCGCGCCATCAAAGCCGCGGACCCTGAGGCCATCCCGTTCAACCTCTACGCCGGAAAGGCAACCGGCGAGGGCACAGTCATGCAGGGGTTCTACGAACTGCTGTACGGCACGGACAGCACCCTGTACGACGAGCACGAGAAAAAATGGGTGGTCGGTTCACAGGGATTCACTGACTCGTTGGCCTTCCTGAAAACGCTGTATGACGAGAAGCTGGCTGTCAGCCCGGCCGAGGCCCTGGACGCGAATGTATGGAAAAAGGTCTTCGGTGAATGGTTCCCGAAAGGCAAGCTGGGCGCCACAGTGGAAGGCTCCTACGCGCCGTCGTTCTGGCAGAAAGGCGGAGCGTACGAATGGCCCGGCTACGAACAGGACATGGGCGTTGCGATGTTTCCCACTCAAAAGGGGCAGGAACCCGGCGGGGTGAGCATGTCGGGCGGGTGGACCCTGGCCTTGGGTGCGAAAAGCAAGAATCCCGACCTGTCCTTCTCATTCCTCACTACGGTCCTGAATAAGAAGAACGCTTTGTCCTACGACATCAACAATTCCCAGATCGCTGTCCGGACAGATGTTGCGGCCGACCCAGGGTACCTGGCTGCCAACCCGTTCGTGAAGGATGTCTCGGACCTGGTGAAAGTGACACACTACCGGCCTGCGACCACTGACTACCCGAGGATCTCCACCGCCGTGCAGGAAGCCACGGAAGCCGTGATCACCGGCAAGAAAAGTCCCGAAGACGCCTCAGCCGACTACGACGCCGCCCTACGGAAGCTGGTAGGGGAGGACAAGGTTTTGGGGAAATGACGGTCCGCCGCTTCCTGCGGCTCCTGCCAGTGGCTCCGTCGATTGTGCTGTTGACGGTGTTCCTCCTGGCTCCGGTGGTGTGGTCGTTCTACGCGTCCTTCACCAACGCTGCCTTGTCCGGGAAAGGAGCCAGGGACCCCCAGTGGGTGGGCATGGACAACTATGTCCGCATGGCTGGCGATGACTCCTTTCCCTTGGCCGCCTGGCTGACGGTGGTTTTCGTCATGGCATCTGCCGTGCTTGGCCAGAGCGGTCTGGGCCTGCTGATAGCACTGCTGATGACCCGTTCAAGCAAGGCCGTGTCTTCCTGGGTGGGAACGGCAGTGGTTGCGGCGTGGGTGCTGCCGGAGATCGTTGCCGCCTTCGCCGCATACGCCTACTTCAACCGGGACGGGACGCTGAACCAGATCCTTGGCGGCATGGGCATCCCGGGCGCGGACTGGCTGTATTCCTTCCCCATGGTGGCGATCATCCTTGCAAATACCTGGCGCGGCACAGCCTTCTCCATGCTGGTGTACCGGGCAGCGCTGGCTGACGTTCCCCGGGATGTCTCCGAGGCAGCCCTGATGGACGGGGCTCGGGGTTGGCAGCGCCTGGCGTTCATCACGCTTCCGCTGATCCGGAGCAGCATAGCGACCAACCTCATGCTCATCACTCTGCAGACCCTCGCCGTCTTCACCCTGATCTGGGTGATGACCGCCGGGGGACCAGCGAACGCCAGTACCAACCTGCCCGTGCTGGCCTACCAGGAGGCTTTCAAGTTCGGTGACATCGGCTACGGAACGGCGGTGGCTTCCGTGCTGATCGTGTTGGGCATGGTTTTTGGCGCGGTGTACGTGCAGCTCCTGCGGGACAAGCGCGCATGAGCCGGACGGAGGTGCCATCGCGGACACAGCGGACGACGCCGGGAACCGGCTCACGCCGTCGGGCAAAGCTGGGTGCGAATGCCGCTTTGGTCCTCGTTGGGGTGTGTTTCGTGGTGCCATTGCTGTGGCTGGCGCTTGCCGCCGTCGATCCCCAAGCCAGCTACCAGGCCAAGATGCCCGAAGCGCCGTCGTTGGATAATTTCCGTGCCGTGCTGACCCCTGAGCTGCTGTTCAGGCCCCTGGCCAACAGTTTCCTGCTCTCGGCCGGCACCGCAATAGTGAACCTGTTGGCTGCCGTGCTGGCAGCGTACCCGTTGTCCAGGTACCAGTCGCGCTTCAACAAGCCTTTCCTGTACACGGTCCTGTTCGGTACCTCGCTGCCCGTGACTGCCATCATGGTTCCGGTCTACGGTCTGTTCGTCCAGCTGCAACTGCTGGATTCCATGGCTGCAACCATCTTCTTCATGGCCACCACCACCTTGCCCATGGCGATCTGGATGACCAAGAACTTCATGGACTCCGTGCCCTTGGAACTCGAGGAGGCTGCCTGGATCGACGGTGCGTCGAATCTGGTGGCGCTTCGCACCATCGTGCTGCCGCTGATGGGGCAGGGCCTGGGCGTGGTGTTGATCTTCGTGTTCATCCAGGCATGGGGAAACTTCTTCGTCCCCTTCATCCTGCTGCTGTCCACGGGGAAGCAACCTGCCTCGGTGTCGATCTTCAGTTTCTTTGGCCAGCACGGCGCCATAGCCTACGGGCAGTTGGCGGCTTTCTCGATCCTGTATTCAGTTCCGGTGCTGGTCCTTTATGCCTTGGTGTCCCGGGGCATGGGGAACTCGTTTGCCCTGTCCGGCGCCATGAAGGGTTAGCGCGGACGGGATCAGTCGATGTCCTCGACGATTTCGCCGTAAGGTATCGACTCGTCCAAGTGGGCTTGATGACCCGTGGGACCAGTGTTGTAGGTGATCCTGACGCCGTGGCGTTGATCCGCCGCTGACTGCAGCAGGACAGGGCGGACGGCGTCCACAACATGCTGGGTTTGGCTCGCTAGGTAGTTCTGGTAGGCGGCTGGTAGCTGGTGCATGGCAAAAGGATAGACCCGCGGCGTCCGCATGGGGAGGGCTGCCCATTGCGGCTTTTTTGGACCCCGACTTGGATAGAGTGGCCAAACAACGCCAGCAAGGAGACCACGAGTGCAACAGACCACTGCCACGGCCGGCATTGACGCCCCGGACATGGCCCGTGCCCAGCAGCTCGTGGGTAGCATTGTCCGCAGTTTCGAAAATAAGGTGGTGGGCCAAACCCGCCTGCGCGAGACCTTGGTCCTTGGTCTTTTGACTGGCGGTCACGTGCTTCTCGAGAGCGTTCCGGGGCTGGCGAAAACGACGGCGGCCCAAGCCATTGCCGAATCGGTCAGCGCAGAGTTCCGCCGGATCCAGTGCACGCCGGACCTTCTTCCCAGCGACATCGCCGGTACGCAGATCTTCGACGCTGCGAAGGGGACGTTCGTTACCCAGCTCGGCCCGGTCCACGCCAACATCGTTTTGCTTGACGAAATCAACAGGTCCAGCGCTAAGACCCAGAGCGCCATGTTGGAAGCCATGCAGGAACGGCAGACATCCATTGGCGGGGAGTCCTATCCGCTGCCCAAGCCGTTCCTGGTACTGGCAACGCAGAACCCTATTGAGCAGGAAGGGACCTACCGCCTCCCCGAGGCCCAGATGGACAGGTTCATGCTCAAGGATGTGTTGGACTATCCAAGCCCGGCCGAGGAAGCAGAGGTCATCCGGCGGATCGATGCCGGAGTGTTCAACCCGGATTTGAAGCCGCCTGCCGCAGCATCGTTGGATGCAGTGCTCCAGGTTCAGGAGCTGGTGCGCAGGGTTTACATCGATCCGGCCATTGTCAGGTACATCGTGGGGTTGGCCTACGTCACCCGCAACGCAAGCCAGTACCTCGAACCCCAACTTGCCGGCCTGGTTGAGTTCGG
Source organism: Arthrobacter sp. LFS091 (assembly GCF_047977885.1). Classification (NCBI taxonomy): domain Bacteria; kingdom Bacillati; phylum Actinomycetota; class Actinomycetes; order Micrococcales; family Micrococcaceae; genus Arthrobacter; species Arthrobacter sp. LFS091. The sequence continues at coordinate 517,694 of NZ_JBFPFP010000001.1, read as the reverse complement.
TGCCAGTCCACGGGCAAGCATTGCCTTCAGCCAAGCGGCAAGGGCCCTTGCCCTGCTCAACGGCCGCGACCACGTCATCCCGGAAGACGTCAAGAACCTTGCCCACCGCGTCCTGCGCCACCGCATCATTCTCGGCTTCGATGCCGTCGTTGAGGGGATCTCCGTGGAAACCGTCATCGATGCCGTCCTGGCTTCGGTGCAGACGCCGTAACGGACAAGCCATTGCCGAGCCTTCTCCGCCGCGTGAAATCCAGGATGTTCATCTTCGCCCATCGCCGCACCCTCACGTTGCTGGACGGCGAGTACGGTTCCGTCTTCAAGGGCCGAAGCCTGGACTTTGATGAATTGCGAGCCTATGTCCCGGGAGATGAAGTCAGGGACATCGATTGGAAGGCCACCGCCAGGCACGGATCACCGCTGGTCAAGCGCTACGTGGCTGTGCGGCGCCATTCGGTGCTGCTCCTGGTGGACACGGGACGGAACATGGCCGCGGAGGCTTCCTCGGGTGAAGGCAAAAAGGACATCGCCGTTCACGCCGCGGGGGTCATGGGGTATCTGGCATGTCGCCATGGTGACGATGTGGGCCTGCTGCACGGCAACGAAGCCGCCTCCCTCTACGTCCCCCCGCGCACCGGAGAGGAACACCTGGAACGCCTCCTACGGGACATCGATTCACAGATAACCCTGGAGAGTCCCCATGGGAAAATCGCCAAGCAACTCGATTATGTCCTGCGATACCTGAAGGGACGGCTGCTGATTGTGGTGGTCGCCGACGAGTTCCTGCCTGATGACCATACAGAGGCGATGCTGCGCCGACTCCGGGCCCGGCACGAAGTCCTCTGGCTCACCATCCAGGACGCGGAGTTGGCGCCAACTCCGGGCAGCGTCGCAAAGGACAGCACGGACGTCCGGACCGCCGAAGCAATCCCGTCACCCCTGGCCATGGACAGCAAGGTGCAGGCCGCGTACGCCACCGCCACCGTGGAACGGACGCGGCGGCGGCGCGATACTTTCCGACGCCTCGGTATCGCCGAAGAACACACCGGTGGAAGTGAGGACGTCCTGACCGCAATCTTCACGCTCCTCGAAAAACACCGCTCCCGGGCCGCAACCACTGCAAAGCGCGGCAAAGGTGGCACCAGTGCAGGATGACTCCGGCTTCTACGAGCCACTGCACTACCAGCAGCTCTGGCTGTGGCTGGGGTTGATCCTGGTACTCCTCGTCGCAGCCTGGTACGCCTGGTTGTTCTGGCCTGCCCGCCCGGAAAAGGCCGCCCGCTTGGATGCCTTAGCCAACCCGACACTGGACACATTGCGCAACACCTGCCTGGCCGCCATCCAGGCCACGGCATCGGACGCCGACGCCGGTCGCCTGCCCGAACGTGAGGCCCACCAAAGGCTGAGCTTCCTGGTCCGCGAGTTCGCCGGACGCGCCACGGGGCTGCCCATCACCTCCATGACGCTCGAAGAACTGCGCGGCCACGGGTTGGCAGACCTCGCAACCGGGATCGCACGGATCTACCCCAACGAATTCGCCCCCATGCCCGTCCAAACCGTCAGCCAATCCGCAGTCGCAGCCCGCCAGGTGGTGCTCGAATGGAACTGAGCTACTGGTGGATCCTTCCCCTCACAGCAATCACGGTGGTTTTCGCCGCATGGCTGCACCGTCGCCATAATCCCAGACCCACCCGTGCCGTAGCCTACGGCGAGAGGCTCACCGGGCTCCCCGAGTACCAGCAGGCCCTGCGCCGGCACCGTCTGCGCTTGGCGCTCGCAGTCCTGTTGGGAGCAGTATTCCTGGCCGCCACCGCTACAGCCGCCGCCCGACCCACCCAACGGACCACCGAGCAGCCGGAAATCCGCAACAGGGACATTGTGCTCTGCCTGGACGTTTCCGGGTCCATGACCGGCACGGACGCAGCCATCGCCGGCGTCTTTCAGGAGCTGGCCAAGGAATTCGACGGCGAACGGATAGGCATGGTCATCTTCGACAGCAGCAGCGTTCAAGTGTTCCCGTTGACCGACGACTACGAATACGCGGCAGAACAGCTCAAGCTCGCCAAGGAAGCACTCGACGACGGGGCCGGATCGTTCTTCGACGGCACCTGGAACGGCGAAGGCTCCTCCCTGATCGGAGACGGACTGGCTTCCTGCGTCCAAAGCTTCCCGGACACGCACCCCAGCGGGGAACAAGGGACAGCGAAGCGTTCGCGGTCAGTGGTGCTGGCAACGGACAACTTCCTCTCCGGGGAGCCGATCTTCACCCTGGACGAGGCCGTGGCGCTGGCGGCGACCAAGAATGTCAAGGTGCACGCCCTTAACCCCGGGGACGTGGACTACGGTGGCCGAACCGACCAGCCAGGGGCTCAACTGCGGGCCGCTGCCGAGCGGACTGGAGGCTCCTACTACAAACTGGACAGCCCCGAAGCGGTCCCAGGCATAGTCCGCGACGTGCAGGCAACGGAAGCCACCAGCTACCGCGCCGCCCCGCAGGCAATCGTCACGGACACACCTGCGTGGCCACTGGGGATTGCCCTGCTGGCCGGTGCAGGAATGCTGGTCCTCGGATGGCGGCTTGAACCATGACCTTCGAACCGATTCTGCCGTGGCCGGTCCTTGTCGTGGCCGGCTTCGGCATCCTCGTCCTGACTGCCTGGACTCTGATCCCGCGGCAGGGGACCCGGCCCCACGGCAAGGTGCGGCCAGCCGCCCTCCGCAGTGCCGCCGTCGTGCTTCTTCTCATCGCCGCAATGCGGCCGGGGCTTATGGGCGGGCAGTCCGTCAGCGCTTCGTCCGAGATCGATGTCTTCTTCGTGGTGGATACCAGCACCAGCATGGCTGCAGAGGATCATCACGGCACCGAAACGCGATTGGCCGGGGTCAAACAAGACGTGACGGCAGTCGCGCGGGAACTTGCGGGGGCCAAATTTTCGCTGATCACCTTTGACAGCAAAGCCACAGTCCTTATGCCGCTCACACAGGACGCCACGGCACTGCAGACCGCCATGGCCACGCTTCAACCGCAGAGGGCACGCTACGCGTCGGGCAGCAGCGTCACCATCGCGGCCAACCTCTTGAAGGACAGGCTCGACGCCGCCCAGAAGCAACATCCGGGTCGACCTGCGCTGGTCTTTTACGCCGGCGACGGAGAAAACACCAGTGCAGAGACGCCGACGCCCATGGATGCCACCAACGTTGCCGGGGGAGCAGTCCTGGGCTACGGTACCGGCGAAGGTGGCCGGATGAGGGAATCGGCTGACGGCGGCGCCGGGTATGTCAAAGACAAGGGTTCCAACGAGGCGAAGGATGCTGTGTCGCGTATTGACGAAGCACAGCTCGGGCGCATCGCGGACCAGCTCCACGTCCCTTATGCCCACCGGACGGGCGCAGAGCCGACCTCCGACATTCTCCGTGGCGTCCAGCTGGGAAAGCTGACCACCACCGGAGGCGACGGTCCCGGCCGGGTGGAGCTTTACTGGCTGTTTGCCCTGGCGGCGTTCCTCCTGGCAATGCACGAACCCCTGCGACATTCCTTTGAGCTCGCCAACCTGCGCCGGCCCTTGCGGAAGGAGCCGGACCTGTGAGCCTCCGAACGGCACGACGCCGGCGTCTCCGGCTGGTGATCTGGTCAGCTCTTCCAGTCCTCCTGGTCCTCGCGGTCGCTGCGAAACTCCTCAGCGTCGGCCTGCTGGGCAGTGCTGCGGGGGAGTTGTTCCGGAACGGACAGCACGACGAACTGGCGCGGGCAGCATCGTGGCTTGGCGTAGCCAACATAGTGGAGCCGTATAAGGCGCCCTTCGCTTCCGGTGATGCCCACGTGCTGGCGGGGGAGTTCGCGGCAGCCCGAACCGATTTCGAGGCCGCGTTACATGCGGGGGCCGGTGACGATGAATGTAAGGTCCGCGTCAATCTGGTCCTGAGTATCGAGAAGCTGGGCGACGCGGCGGCGGACAGGGGCACGGCAGCCCGGTTGTTCAAGGAAGCGTTGGATGCCGCGAACGCTGCTCCGGAGAAGTGCCGTGAAGCCGGATCCGCCAATGCGGACGGCGAAGGATCAACATTGGATTCGGCTGCCGCTCGGCTCTCGGGCAAGATCCAGGGCACGGACAGAAAGGCCGGCGATGCACCGACCGCGCCGGACAAAGCAACCGACCCTCAGTCCGGGAAACTGAAGGAACTCAGGGACAGCGCGCAGCAGGCACAGCAGGAGCGGGCCGAAGGCCAGCAACGCGACGAATACCTGCGGGGTCCCGATAATGGGCCGGGAGTTGACAGGCCATGGTGACCGACCGCCGTCGGCGTTTAATGGAGCTCTACTCCCACAGGATTTCGTCGTCCACCACGCCGTCCTCATCGGCGGCGACCACCAGGAGTTCGTCAGTGAAGTGCGAGCCGAGGGTGAAATCCAACACGAAGTATCGCTCGGGTTGCCCCGGGTAGATGGCCACGTGCCCCAATTTGAGGGCATTCAGGAAGACATCATTGGTGAGCTGGCCCTTGTCCCGGACACCGAAAACGGACTCCAACTGCTCCTCTTTGAGCTGTGAGCTGTGGAAATGCAGGAACTGTTGGGGGTTGGTGCCGTCCTGGTCGAGTTCATCGGCAATCATCTCCCGGACCTGGTCCACCAGTTCGGGCAGGAAGCGCAGGCGATAGTCCACTTTGCGCATAGCGGCTTCGTCGAAGTGATCGTGGGCAGTGACGTTGAGGTCAAGTTCCAGCGGATTGCCGCCGAGTTCATGCTTGGCAACGAAGCAATGTTCACTGCCGTGGTTGAGCTCGACTTCCCCGAAATGTTTGCTCGCTAGCTTGCCCATGTGATCAATCTAACCCCAACCACCGGCGGGTTCCAGCAATTGCGAATATTTCACTTGCGCCGCTGTGAGCCCTTGACGGGCGCGGTTTTCAGGGGGTGCAGGCCGCTTCTTCCGGAGGAGTCCCTGAGCGTGTCGGCCAGCAGTTGGGTGAACAATTGCACCTGCGCGGTGCGCTTTTCGTTGATGAGCAGGGCGAACACATTGCGGGCCAGCCTGATGTCCGGGACGTCCAGGACCACGACGCCGGGCGGCCGGTTCCGCAGGGCCAGTTCCGGTACCAGCGAAGCACCAAGGCCGGCTGCGGTCATCTCCAGGCTGGCATGGAAGTCGTCACTGTAGGCCACCACACGAGGGTGCAGGTTGCAGCTGGCGAACAGGCGCTCAATGACCAAGGCATCGCTGGTGCCAGGGTGGTGGACAATCCACGGCATGTCGGAAAGGTGGGCCGCCTCGATTTCGGCATCTTCGCGGATCTTCCACGACGCGGGCAGGACAACGCGGAAGTCGTCGTCGCCGATCCACTGCCGTTCAAGCGAGTGGGGCCACGCCAGCCCGGACTGCCCCACCTGGTAGACCAGCGCCACATCCAGTTCGCCGCCGCTGCGCAGCCCTTGGATGGTTTGTGCCGGTTCAGCCACTGAGACCTTTAACTCAATGCTCAAACCGTTCCAGCGGTCGTTCCGCAGGATGTCCGGCAGGACGTAGGTGGCGAGGCTGGGAAAGATGCCCAACCTGAGTTCCTGCGCGGGGGAGTCGTTGGTCCTGGACGCGGCGGCCATCAGGGCCTCGACATCGGTGAGCACCTTGGAAGCGTGCCGTGTCATGGTCAGCGCCGCCTCGGTGGGGACCACACTGCGCGCCGACCGCTGGAAGAGTTCGACGCCGGTATCACGTTCCAGCGCGGCCATCTGTTGGGAGACTGCAGAGGCGGTGTAACCGAGCTGTGCAGCGGCGGCGGCGAACGAGCCAAGGCGGGTCACCTCCATGAGCGTGCGGAGGTGGAGGAGGTTGACCATCAGCCGATTTTAGCTGTTCGCCACGCCACATTTTCAAAGTGTCACGACACGCCGTATCCGCGCGACACGCTGAAGATTAAATGTGGCTAAGTAGTCCACAGGGTGTGGATGACATCTCTCATTTTGGCGGAATCCCGGACATTTTGAACCCCCCGCCCTGTGGACGAGCGGTGGATTGAATGACATACTTGTAATACATCATCTTGGGGTTCCAGTTCGGCGGTTGCACTACATGTAGTATCGATTTACGGATTGAGCGGGAAACCAGCACAAGACAAAATCAGAGCGTGTTGGCTGTCACGGCAGCCCGCGGGCCGGTATCGGATTCAGTAATCAGTTCCGGTTGAGCCCGCCAGATACGAAGAGAATCAGACTTCAACTTAGGGGACAGGGATCATGACCGTAACGGTTTACACGAAGCCGGCCTGTGTTCAGTGCAACGCAACCTACCGGGCACTCGATAAGAAGGGCATTGCCTACCAGAGTGTCGACATCTCCCAGGATGCCGAGGCCCTTGAGCGCCTCAAGGCACTGGGTTACATGCAGGCTCCCGTCGTCGTGACCGAGCAGGACCACTGGTCTGGATTCCGCCCGGACAAGATCGAGGAGCTGGCCCAGGCCGTTTCCTCCGTGGCCTGACTTTCGCCACCACACACCAAGAATTCCTATGTAGTTGAGGTGACTCCCATGGCACCGCTGGCAGCGGCCACCGTACGCAAGGCGACGGAAGCTGTGACCACGAGGAGTCACCTCATCTACTTTTCCTCCACCTCTGAGAACACCAAAAGATTCGTCCAGAAACTGGGCAGGGATGCTGCACGCATCCCGCTGTACGCCCAGGACGCCCCGCTCCAGGCCCTTGAGCCTTTCGTTCTTGTGCTGCCTACTTACGGGGGCACCAACGGCGAAGGTTCGGTGCCGAAACAGGTCATCAGGTTTCTGAACGATCCCGGGAACAGGAAGCTGATCCGGGGTGTTATCGGAGCGGGGAACACAAACTTCGCGGACAACTATTGCGCAGCGGGAGACATCATCTCCGTCAAGTGCAAAGTGCCGCATCTTTACAAATTTGAACTCATGGGGACGCCAGAAGACGTCCAACGGGTCAACGAAGGGCTGGAAAAGTTTTGGACACAACTGTCGCAGAAACAGAAGTAACCGGGGGCGCTGTGGACACGGCCAAGAAGCCGCTGCCTGAGGCTTACAAGGGCCTCGGCTATCACGAACTCAACGCCATGCTGAACCTGTATGGCCCCAACGGTGAGATCCAGTTCGAAGCCGACCGTGAAGCTGCGCATCAGTACTTCCTGCAGCATGTGAACAACAACACCGTCTTCTTCCACGACCTGGAAGAGAAGCTCGACTACCTGGTGAAGAACCAGTATTACGAGCGAGAGACGCTTGACCAGTACACGATGAACTTCATCCGCGACCTCTTCAACCGCGCGTACAAGAAGAAGTTCCGTTTCGAGACCTTCCTGGGCGCCTTCAAGTTCTACACGTCCTACACGCTCAAGACTTTTGACGGCAAGCGTTTCCTTGAGCGCTACGAAGACCGCGTCTGCATGGTTGCCCTGCACCTTGCCCGCGGCAACGAAGACCTCGCCAACCGCCTCGTCGACGAAATCATCGACGGCCGTTTCCAGCCTGCCACCCCCACGTTCCTCAACGCCGGCAAGGCCCAGCGTGGCGAGCTCGTCTCCTGCTTCCTGCTCCGAATCGAAGACAACATGGAGTCGATCGCCCGCGCCATCAACTCCGCACTTCAGCTCTCCAAGCGTGGCGGCGGTGTAGCGCTCTCGCTCACCAACATCCGCGAGCACGGCGCCCCGATCAAGCAGATCGAGAACCAGTCCTCCGGCGTCATCCCTGTCATGAAGCTCCTCGAAGACAGCTTCTCCTACGCAAACCAGCTCGGTGCCCGCCAGGGTGCAGGTGCCGTCTACCTGCACGCACACCACCCGGACATCCACCGCTTCCTGGACACCAAGCGCGAGAACGCCGACGAGAAGATCCGTATCAAGACCCTTTCCCTGGGTGTTGTGGTCCCGGACATCACGTTCGAGCTCGCCAAGAAGAACGAGGACATGTACCTCTTCTCGCCGTACGACGTCGAGAAGGTCTACGGCGTTCCGTTCTCCGATATCTCGGTGACCGAGAAGTACTACGAGATGGTCGATGATTCCCGGATCAAGAAGACCAAGATCAGCGCCCGCGAGTTCTTCCAGACCCTCGCGGAGATCCAGTTCGAGTCCGGCTACCCGTACATCATGTTCGAGGACACCGTAAACCGGGCCAACCCGATCGACGGCAAGATCACCATGAGCAACCTCTGCTCGGAGATCCTGCAGGTTTCCTCGCCGTCCATCTACGCCGAGGACCTCAGCTACGAGACCGTGGGCAAGGACATCTCCTGCAACCTCGGTTCCATGAACATCGCCAAGACCATGGATTCGCCGGACTTCGGTCTCTCCATCGAGACGTCCATCCGTGCCCTGAGTGCTGTGTCGGATATGTCCTACATCAACTCGGTGCCGTCCATCGCGCAGGGCAACGCCCAGAGCCACGCGATTGGCCTTGGCCAGATGAACCTGCACGGCTACCTTGCCCGTGAGCACGTCCACTACGGTTCCGAAGAGGGCCTGGACTTCACCAACATCTACTTCTACACGGTGCTGTTCCATGCTCTGCGCGCTTCCAACCGCCTGGCCATCGAGACCGGCCAGAAGTTCGGCGGCTTCGAGAAGTCCACCTACGCCAGCGGCGAGTTCTTCGACAAGTACACCGAGCAGGAGTGGACCCCGGAGACCGAGCGCGTTCGCGTGCTCTTCGCCGGTCACCACATCCCCACCCAGGATGACTGGCGCGAGCTGAAGGCTTCTGTCATGGAGCACGGTATCTACAACCAGAACCTCCAGGCCGTACCGCCGACCGGTTCCATCAGCTACATCAACAACTCCACCTCGTCGATCCACCCGGTGGCCGCCAAGATCGAAATCCGCAAGGAAGGCAAGATCGGCCGCGTCTACTACCCGGCTCCGTACCTGACCAACGACAACCTGGAGTACTACCAGGATGCCTACGAAATCGGCTACGAGAAGATCATCGACACCTACGCCGCTGCCACGCAGCACGTGGACCAGGGCTTGTCCCTGACGCTGTTCTTCAAGGACACGGCCACCACGCGTGACATCAACAAGGCGCAGATCTACGCATGGCGCAAGGGCATCAAGACCCTCTACTACATCCGTCTCCGCCAGCTCGCGCTGGAAGGGACTGAGGTTGAAGGCTGCGTTTCGTGCATGTTGTAACCGATATCGGTTGATATTTGCGGCGGTTGCCGCTCGAAAACTAAAGAGTACGACGGCGGGTCACCACCCGCCGTCGTAGGCTTACCTCAAGAACACCATCGCTTAAGGGGATGAAATGACCGAAAAGGTCAAGCTGCTGACACACGTCGAGGCCATCAACTGGAACAAGATCCAGGACGACAAGGACGTGGAAGTCTGGAACCGACTGGTCAACAACTTCTGGCTGCCGGAGAAGGTGCCGCTGTCCAACGACGTCCAGTCGTGGCACACGCTGACCCCGGAAGAGCAGCAGCTCACCATGCGCGTCTTCACGGGCCTGACCCTGCTGGACACCATCCAGGGCACCGTCGGGGCAGTCTCACTGATTCCCGATGCCATCACTCCGCATGAAGAAGCTGTGTACACCAACATCGCCTTCATGGAGTCGGTGCACGCCAAGTCCTACTCGTCCATTTTCTCCACCCTGTGCTCCACCAAGGAGATTGACGACGCTTTCCGCTGGTCCCTCGAAAACGAGAACCTGCAGAAGAAGGCCCAGATCGTCATGGACTACTACCAGGGCGACGACCCCCTGAAGCGCAAGGTTGCTTCCACCCTGCTGGAAAGCTTCCTGTTCTACTCGGGCTTCTACCTGCCCATGTACTGGTCCTCACGTGCCAAGCTCACGAACACGGCCGACCTCATCCGCCTCATCATCCGTGACGAGGCCGTGCACGGTTACTACATCGGTTACAAGTTCCAGAAGGGCCTGGAGAAGGTTTCCGAGGCCCGCAAGCAGGAAATCAAGGACTACACGTTCGAGCTCCTTTTTGAGCTGTACGAAAACGAAGTCCAGTACACGCATGACCTCTACGACGGAGTCGGCCTGGCCGAGGACGTCAAGAAGTTCCTGCACTACAACGCAAACAAGGCCCTGATGAACCTGGGCTACGAGGCCATGTTCCCGGCTTCCGTCACCGACGTGAATCCGGCCATCCTCTCCGCCCTGTCCCCGAATGCCGACGAGAACCACGACTTCTTCTCCGGCTCCGGATCCTCCTACGTGATCGGCAAGGCCGTGAACACGGAGGATGAGGACTGGGAGTTCTAACCCTCTGACAAAGCCCCTGACGCGTCATGCGCCAGGGGCTTTGACGTTAACCACCAACGGAGACCGGCATGACTAAGTAGCTGATTTAGTTTCCCAGCGAGGCCATGGTGATCCCTGAAGGGGAATTCCAAGCTGTCGCTGACGCCGCCCATGCAGTGATCGAAGAGGCTAAAGAAGCAGACGTTTACGTCTTCGGTGGCGGCATCGATGAGGACGTGGAGCCTGTGCGCGTGGCGCCGGACGGCACGGTGGAACCCGGCACCTATCCTGGGCTTGGGGTGCCCAACGGCGGCTACACGGTCCCGGAGTTGCCCATCCGTGAAGCAGCCATCGAATGGGCAGCCAAGATCGCTGTGGCCTGTCGGTGCGCCCAGGAACTGAGGGAGTTCCAATACGATCCCGCGAGCTAGGTTCTTCGGTACCCGGGCAGTGGTGGAGCTTGTGATTGGTAGCTGTGGCCGGTGGGTGTGGTGATTCTGAGCGTGTGCCGGCTTCCTGCTTCCGGCGTCGCCGTCCAGCCGGGGTTTTCTTTGGTGTGGTTGCAGGCTTCGCAGAGTCCGGTGCCGTTGTCGACCGTGGTGGGACCGCCTGAATGCCACGGAATGACGTGGTCCAGGTGTCGGATGGGCGCGTCGCAGTAGGGGGTGCGGCAGGTGTTGTCGCGTGTTTCGATGAATCCTCGTATTCCGGGTGGGAAGAAACGTGCCCGTGAGTCGGTGGCGAGCAGTTCACCGGTTCCCGGGGCGGTGTAGAGCCGGCGGACCCAGACGTTGAAGTCCTGGTAGTAAGCCCCGGGCCCGTCACTGCCGTTTTCGTTACCGGCTTGCCCGTCGCCGTCTTGCCTGTTGCTGAGCAGTTCCCTGGCCCAGCCGGCGGGGACGATGCCGTAGCCGTTCAGCCGTGCCGGTTCGCTGTCTCCGGCCAGGAGGGTCCTGTCGGTCATGACCAGTTGCAGGTCGATACCCGTGTACCCGGCCGCGGTGCCGGTGGTCCGTTCGACCAGGGTGTCGGCCATGACCTGTCCCTTGGACCGGGTATCACCGTCGGACCGGGCCGTACCAGCGTGCCGGGTCAGTGCCGCGAACACGGCGACGCCTTGGGCGACGGGCAACAGGGCGGTCAGGTAGGTCATGGTGTCCGGTGCGGGGCGGAGGCTAACGTACCGTTCGGACGCGGCGTGGGCTGCCCGTTCGGTCACGGTGCGAGGGTCCCGCCGGTACGCGGCTGCCTTCACGGCGGCAGTGATGGCTTTGTCCCCGGCTCCGTCGAACGTGCCGGTGTCGGGGGCGAGTTCCTCATCCACCGCGGCCCGGTGCTCAACAGATAAGCACGCCGTTTCCTTCACCAGCAGCGTGGCCCGCCACTCGTTCAACTGCCCGGATTCCAGCGCGGCCATGGTGTGCGGCATTTCCGTGACCAGAGCCTTGGCCAGGCCCAGCAGCCGGGAGCCTTTGTTCGGTGACTCCCGCCGGGCCAACGCCACCTGCGCCCCAATACCCTTGCCCCGCTCCGAAGCCGGGATACCTTTCTCTGCCTGTTCCTGCCGCTGGGCCAGGTCAAACGCCACAGCGATCTTGGCTTGCAAGCTCGAGATTGCCGACTTCATGTCCTCCAGCACCCGCAACTGCTGGATCAGGTCACCACTGACCGTGTTTTCCGGCCCGTAACCAGCGTCACCGGCAATGGTCGCAGCAGCGGAACGAACCGGCGCAGACATAGCCACCGCACCCGACTGCCCCTCCCGAACCTGCTCCATGAGAACACTCTCCCAGCAGGCACCGACAAAATAGGGCCACCAGTTGATGAGGCAAAATGTCGTGACTGGTCAGCCCACCGGTATATGGTGCAGTAGTTTCCGGAGGGCCCGAACTGTCCTTACATTCATAATTCGGATCTCCCACTCACGGACAGTCACCGGTGGTTGTTTCAGAGGCTTTTTGTGCTTTTCATTCAGGTGCTTTCGCGAAGAGAACTGCGCTAAGAGGGCAAAGACCGTAAGGGCCACTGTGCCGATAGCCAGCCAAAGCCCGAGCCCGTGGTCGTCCGAACCAGTCAGCCAGATGGCAATGAGCGTTGAGTTGACCACAAACGTGACTGCCAAGCCCAGCGTCGCCAAGGTCAGCAGCCAGGAGTATCCGCGTACTCGGAGCCTTGCTAGCTCAAGCAGGTCCAGTCCGTGTTGACGGTCAGAGGCGATATGCGATGCCCAGCTCTTCCTGAGCGCGCCGTTGCCTGCTGTAAGATCCGCCTCATACCGGCGAAGGGCCGCATTAGCCGATGCCAGCTCATCGTGGGAATGGGCGAGCGACTGCCGCATGGACAACACCTCTCGCTCAAGTCTCGCAACCTTTCGGCGCTCGGCGCCAAGGCTTTCCTTGAAGGACGTCGGGTACTTTTTCCCGGGTGCCGCGGCGCTGACTGAGGGGGTCGTTATGGCAACTGCGGCGGCTGTCGGTGTCGTGAAAGATGCCGTGGCTGCCCGGTCAACGATGGATACGTCCTGACGGTGCCCAATGCCGGTGATAACAGGCACGGGCGACTCGAGGATGGCACGCGCCAATCCTTCATCCTGGAATCCCCGCATCGACCGCCAGTGCCCGCCGCCGCGCGTAATGACTACAAGATCATGGCCGTTCCTGCGCGCTTCATCACAAAAGTCTCGGAGCGTCGCGGCTGCCGACTGACCACCCAAGCTCATGTGACGATACGTGATTTCCGGCTTTTCCCCACTCTTCGCAATGCTCAGGTGGTGCTTGAAGTCCTCGACGCCCTGAGATTTTTCCGGCGAGATCACAGTGATCTTGCGTAATCGTCCCAACGAAAAACCGTCTTTGGCGTCCTCATATATGGCGTCATCATCGGCGTGGAGTCTCGAGTGACACGGAAATTCTGCCTTGAGGGTTTGAAGCGTTTGGCGATCCTTCAGGAGCATCGCACCGTTCAGGGAGAAATGCGATGAAATGTCAGTGACTTTCAAATAAATGTCGCCGGTCTCGGGCCACATCCGCAGCTGTCCGGAAACCTCCAGTTCCATGCCGTCAATCATGGCCGCCCTGAAGTTCTCTCCAGCCGTATCGAAGGCCCTTTTGATCGTAGCCAGTTCGGCATTCCACACCCTCGCTGGGAGGACAAAGGTCCGCTCGCCGCTCACCGTCACCAGATCAAAGGTCCAGCCCGACGCTTTGGGTTCTGCGTTCCGACACTCGGCAATGACGGTGGTGGCCAGCGCCTGCAGGGGACCGCGAATCTCCTCATACACTTGTTGAACACTTTTGGCCGATGGCGGCCAATCTTCCAATCCGTTATCGATTCCCGTCATTCCCGAATGCTCCCCTCCGTCGGGTCATGGTTACGTCTGAATAGTAGTGATGTGGTGCGGCCTTTTCTGACGGTATGAACCGTCCCACCCTTGTCCGCGTCCCAACTTCAGGGCAAGATATTGGCCAACTTCGAGAAGGACGTCCCATGGTGCAGCTTGAGAAATTCGAAAAGTACTTGATCGAGGAGTTCTACGACGATTACCGCTCCGGTGACATGTCGCACGGGACGTTCACCAGGCGCGTTGCCTTCATCATGGGCAGCATGACAGCCACTGCGGCGGCCATGACGTTGGTGGGCTGTACACCGCAGGAGATACCGAGGGCAACGGATCCTATGCCGACCCCAACCGCCACCGGACCGGCGGCACCAAAAGGCACTGCCACAACGGCTGTGCCCAACGCCAAAAGTCCGCTGTCTGTCCCGGAAGGCGCAGCGGGGCTGACCACGGCCACAGCCAATTTCCAGTCTCAAGGAACCCAAATCAGTGGTTACCTGGCCCGGCCCGAGGACGGAGGGCAACACCCCGCCGTGCTGATCTGCCACGAAAACCGAGGCCTCACCCCGCACATCCAAGACGTGGCCCGGCGCTTCGCCAAGCAAGGATACGTCGCACTGGCGCTGGACCTTCTCAGCAGGGAAGGCGGCACGGCCAACATGGACCCGGATGCCGTTCCTGGTGCGCTGACCCAGGCTGGCGCAGCACGCCATGTCGGTGACTTCAAAGCCGCCTTCGAGTACCTCAACGGCCAGGACTTCGTCGAAGGAGGCCGTATCGCCATGATCGGTTTCTGCTTCGGCGGTGGCATCACATGGCAGGCGAGCACGGAGATTCCAGGACTCCAAGCAACGAGCGCCTTCTACGGCCCGGCCCCGGACTTGGCCAAGGTGCCCACCATCAAACCGGCAGTCATGGGTGTGTATGCCGAGAAGGATGCGCGAATCACGGGCCCCATGCCCCAACTCCAGGAAGCGCTGGACAGGACCAGCGTCAAGCACAAACTCAAGGTGTATCCCGGCGTGGACCATGCCTTCCATAACGACACCAGTGACCGCTACGTGGAAGCCCAGGCAACGGCGGCATGGAACGACACACTGGCGTGGTTCAGGGACAACGTCTAGCCCCGCAACCGGGCCGCTTCGCTCGCGAGCTCTGCCTCCAACGTCGCGATGCTGGGCAGGCTGGACACCAGCTCGTCCGGCAAGGAATCCGCAAGTGAGGTCTTCCATTCCGCGATGCCCACGGGTGCGTTGAAGCCTCGGAGCGCGTACTCGGCCACCACGCTGTTCTTCTCCTTGCACAGCAGCAACCCAATGGTTGGCTTGTCGTCCGGGTGCGCCATCAGATCATCAACGGCTGCCATGTACATGCCCAGCTGCCCCAGGAACCCGGGTTCGAACTTCACTGCCTTGAGTTCAATCACCATGTAGCAACGAAGCTTCAGGTGGTAGAACAGCAGGTCGGCAAAGAATTCGTCACCGGCGACTTCGAGCCGCACCTGCTCGCCAACAAAGGCGAACCCCTGGCCAAGCTCCAACAGGAACTTCTCCACATGCTTCACCAACTGCACCTCCAGGTCCCGTTCAGTGTGTCGATCGGTCATGGCAAGGAAATCGAAAACGTAGGGATCCTTGGTTGCCTGCTGCGCGAGGTCGGAGTCCGCACGGACCATGGTGGAGGCGAAGTTGGTGATGGCTTGCCCGGAGCGTTCATGCAAGCGCGTGGAGATCTGGTGAGTCAAAACGTTCCGCGACCATCCATGCTGGGCAGCGGCCGCGGCGTACCAAAGCCGCGTGGCGGCGTCGTCGAGCTTTTCCAGCAGGGCGATCTGGTGGTACCAGGGCAATGTTGCAAGCGGCGCTTGCAACGTTGGGAAGTCCGGCCAAGCCTGCGCGAAGCTTTTCATGTACCGCAGGTTCCTGGGGGAGAAGCCCTTCGCTTCGGGGAACCGCGTGCGGATGTCGGCAGACAACCGGGTCACCACCTTGGCGCCCCAGCCTTGCTCCGATTCGCGTTCGGCCAGTTGCCGCCCGATGCTCCAGTAGGAGTTCAAGAGCTCACTGTTGGCCGCCGCCATCGCACGGGTGCGTCCCACTCGGACTTCCCTGGCCACGGTGTCGAGCAGCGTGGGGTACCAGTCGGGCATCGACGATGCGGCGGGAACACCCGGAAATGACGCCTCGGCGGCGAGTTCTTGGGACGGCATGTTTCTCCTGTCAGTGGCTGGTAAAACGACGGTATGGGGAGGCCCTGACAAAATAGGCGTGTGAGTGAAGCCGGTGAATTCGTGGACTACACGCTGCAGATGGAATCGACCTGGGAGAAAGCTGCCGAGACCAGCGAGCGCCTCGGCCAAGGCCTGAAGGTTTATGGTGCATCGGTAGGCGCAATACGCGGGACGGTCCGTGACGCCCTGAAGCGGTACAAGAACCTCAGCCACGACGACATCACGGCCCTGAGCTCTGAGCTGTGGGAGGAACCGGTGTTCGAGCGGCGGCTGGCAGCGGTGGTCCTGCTCCAGACAAAGGTAGCTTTGCTGGTCAACACGGACCTGACGCGCATTGAAGGCTTCATCCGGAGCGCCCGAACCCGCGAACTCGTCGAGCCCCTGGCCAAAGATGTGGCGCGGCCGTTGCTGGCCCGGCTCGAGGGTTTGGCCAAGGAGAGGGCGGAGCGGGTGCTGGAGCGATGGGCCAACGACCCGGATAGTGAACTGCAATATGCAGCCAGCCTTGCCGCCGCACCATAGCCCCTTGATAAGCACCAGCGAGCCGCCTACCGTTTCCATCAACACATGCCAGGAGCCAATTCCGTGAATTGAGAGGCAGGTTGTTCGATGAAATCACTGTGGTTGGACAGGGAGTCAGACTTCACATCCGACCCCGTCCCACAGGAGAAGCACTTTGACTCGATAGTGGTGGGAGCGGGCATCACCGGGATGCTAGCCGCGCTGCTGTTGTCGCGGTCCGGCCAACGGGTGGTGGTCTTCGAAGCCCGAACCCTGGGTGCCGTGACCACTGGAAACACCACCGGAAAGTTGAGCCTCTTGCAAGGCGGCGCGTTGTCAGCCCTGCGCAGCCAGTACCCGCTGAAGGTGGTGCAGGCGTATGTGGAGGCCAACAGGACGGGGCAGGCGTGGCTCACCCAGTACATGGAACAGCAAGCTGTCCCCTTCCAGCGCCGTACAGCCATCACCTTCGCAACCACCGACGACGGCGGCCAGCGGCTCCGCAAGGAAGCTGCGGTCTCCCGGGACGCAGGTCTGGACGTCCATTTCAGCCGTGATGCCGGCCTGCCTTTTAAGGTGGTGGAGGCGCTGGAACTTGAAGGCCAAGCGCAGATCCATCCGATGGAGGTCCTGGACGCGCTGGCCCGGGATATCCGTGAACACGGCGGCCTGGTTGTTGAAGGGGTGCAAGTTCAAAACGTCAGCGGCGACCGGCCCCTGAACGTCACCACCAGGAAAGGCAGCTTCACCGCTGACACAGTAGTGCTCGCGACAGGCACACCCATCCTGGACCGCGGCCTGTACTTTGCCAAGCTGGAGCCGAACCGGTCCTACGCAGCAGCGTTGAGAGTACCGGGCGCCATTCCCCAGGGCATGTACCTTTCCATTGATTCGCCCACGAGGTCCCAGCGCACCTACCCGGCAGCCGAGGGAGAACTGTTGCTGGTGGGCGGTTACGGGCATGCAGGTGGGCGGGCGACGTCGCCCAGACAACACCTGGAGGACCTCCTCGGATGGGCCAACCAGCACTATCCGGGTGCCGAGGTCACCCACACCTGGTCCGCCCAGGATTACCAGGCGACCAACCTTATGCCGTTCTTCGGCAAGCTTCCCCGCGGCAAGGGCCGGATCTTCTTCGGCACCGGATACAACAAGTGGGGCATGAGTAACGGGGTCGCCGCTGCCTTGGCCATTACCTCCGAGATTCTGGGTGGACACTCGGACTGGGCTACCACCATCCACCACCGCGTCACCTCGCCCAAGGGGGCGGCCGAAGCCATCCGGCACAACGCGGACATTGCCCGTCGGATGGTGGAGGACAAATCCAAGGTCAAGAACAACCCGGAAATCACTGACGAAACCCGCCCGCCAGAGGGGAGCGGCGTCGTCGGACTTTACAAGGGTGAACCGGCGGCGGTGTCCACCGTGGATGGGAAGGTCTGCAGGGTCTCGGGCAGTTGCGCGCACCTTGGCGGCTTGTTGACGTGGAACGACGCCGAGAAGACCTGGGATTGCCCTTTGCACGGATCGCGCTTCACTCCGGAAGGCAAATACCTTGAAGGTCCCGCGACCCATCACCTGCAAAAGTCCCTGGTCAGGAAGAAGGACTAACCCAATCGCTCTACGCGTCGTTGCGCCTGGTCCGCGGTGCGTCGTTGCTGGGTCGCGGCCCTGACTGCGAGCTTCTTCTTGGATTCGGCGGTGTCCGTGTCCCTGGTGAGGCCGATCAGTTCGGCTTCCAGCTCCGCCAGGCGGCGCTTGGCTTCCTCGATGTCTGACTTCACACCCGCACGGCGATCGGCCAGTTCCTTCACAGCCTCCCACGCCGCGGCCGCCGCTTGTTCCGCTTCCCGCGCCTCCTGATCGGCAGCATCGAACGCGGCGCGGGCTTCCTCCAGCGCTGCCGTCCGTTTGGCTGCCCGACGCTCGGCCAGGGACGTAGCTTCATCCTGGGGTGCATTCTTGGGCGCCCGCGTTTTCCTGGCAGGTTCCGGTTTATCCCGCTTCTTTGGCGTGTGCACCTGTTGCTCAGGCACTGTCGAGGCAGGGCGTGCAGCGTCCTCGGGACCGGCAGCCGCAACGGCGCCGTCGAGGTCGACTGCTTCGAACCCGCTGCTGCTCAGCCCCCGTACCAGCCTGCCAGTCGCCACGGCTGTCGCGGCTCCGGTATCAGCCATCGCTGCCCTCAAGGTCTGTTCGACGTCGGCAGCCGCTGCTGCGCTGAGCGGCGCTCCCAGCTCGGCGGCCAGGTCTTTGGCTGCATGCACGGCCGCAGTCAGTTCACCTTGGCGTTTCTGTCCGAGTTCGCGAAAAGCTCCAGCGTCCGACGCTTCCTGCGCGGCCCGGAGGGAACTGCCAAAACGTACGACGCCGTCAATCACCTCGGGTTTGTGAACGGCAAGCATGTTGATGGCCCAGGCTCCGGCAGCTGGCTTGGGAAGGCTGCCGATTTCCTTCGACAGCTCCTTTTCGCCGTTGTCTTTGGCTTTCCGGACCAAGGCTGTGCGCTGCGTTGTGAAGTCGCGCGGCATGACGGCGTACAGCTCCTGGGCAGCGTCGCGGAGTTCCATGGACCCATCCTAGGGTTCCTCCGGACGAACCCGGTGGACCGAATCCGCGGAGGGCGGGTACTTAGGGTAGCCTAAGTCGAGTGGACCAGATCATGAGCTTGCCCTTCGGTGTCGCCCTCGCGGCGCTCTTCGCCATCGTCATGATCCGCGTCAACGTCACGTATTGGATTGGCCGGGGAGCGGTTGCCGGCTTAGCGCACACCCGTTTGGGCAATTCCCTGGAGCGACCCAAAGCAGCCCGGGCCCAAGCGCTCATCCAGCGTTGGGGACCGTACGCCGTCGTGCTTTCCTTCCTGACCATTGGCCTGCAGACGGCCATCAACCTGGCAGCCGGCGTGGCCCGTATGCCGCTGCGCCGTTACCTCCCTGCAGCCGTTATCGGCTCCATGGTCTGGGCATTGCTGTACGCCACCATTGGCCTGGCTGCCTTGGAGGCCTGGTTGGCGGTGGCTGCGGCGTCGCCTGTGGGTGCCGCGTTGGGCGTTGCCACTTTGGCGGCGGTTGTGGTCTGGGTTGTCGTGTTCCGCCGGCGTCGGGCAGCGGCCAAATCAGCGGATACAGTGGTCTGAGTTCTACAGCTGGATCGGCGAAAGGCTTAGGTTTGACTACTGCATTACCGGATTTGGCGGACGGCGATTTCTACTACAAGTCGTTGGGATCGGGGCGCTACCGCTCGACGATCCACGCCCAGGGTGCCTGGAATCCGCATGAACAGCACATGGCCCCGGCCTCCGGCATCATCGCTGATGCTTTGGTCCGGCACGAGCCCAGGGACGATGTTCGCCTGGCGCGGATCAGCTATGAAATTTTGGGGCTCATTCCGGGCGGGGAGTTCCAGGTCACCACCTCGACGCTGAGGCCGGGCAGGACCATCGAACTCATCCAGGCCGAACTTTCAGCAGGGGGCCGGGTGGCCATCCGGGCGGCTGCATGGCGAATGATCACCAGTGACACCAGCGCTGTGGCCGCCGTCGAAGATGAACCGATGCCCGCTCCGGACGAGTGCAAACCGTGGGACGGTGCCAGCGTGTGGCCCGGCGGCTACATCCGTTCCCTGGAAATGCGCTTGGCCGAGGGGCACCGTCCGGGCTCAGGCCGAGTGTGGATCCGGACCTCGCACCCGCTGACCGATCGGGACGACAGCACGGACCTGGCACGGCTGATGGGACTCGTGGATACGGCCAACGGCATCGCCGCCCGCGTTCCGCCCGGAGAAAACAGCTACATCTTCCCCAACCTGGACCTGCAGATCCACATGTACAGGGCGCCTGCGGGCGAATGGTTGGGGTTGGACAACAAGGTCTCCTTCGGGGCAGACGGCATTGGCCTGACGTCCACCGTGCTTCACGACGTCAACGGACCGTTCGGCCGGGCCGAGCAGATCCTGACCCTGAGGAAGAGCTAGTGGGTGCGGCCACGACGGAAGTCTCGGAACGTAAACAGCTGACGGCATACCGTCAGCCCAAGTCATTGGGGGCGGCAGAGGACCTCGACTTCGCTTTGGAGCTCCTGAAACGTGCCCGGAGCGGTCAGTTGGGGCCGTCCCTGCGTCTGTACCGCCCGAAGCCGACGGTTGCCTTCGGCCAGCGCGATGCTAACCTGCCGGGTTTTGGTGCCGCCGAAGAAGCGTGCCGCGAGCTGGGGTTCGAGCCGCTGGTCCGCAAAGCCGGCGGCCGGGCGGCTGCTTACCACGAAGGCTCGCTGGTGATCGATCATGTGGAGCCCCACCCCGACGCCATCGTCCGGGCCAAGGCACGGTTTTCGGAATTTGGCGATTTGCTGGCCGGTGCCCTGCGCAGCGTTGGCGTCCACGCCGCCGTCGGAGAAATCCCGGGGGAGTATTGCCCTGGTGAGTTCAGCGTCCACGGTGAGGACCCGGACTTTCCTGCGCACCGGATCAAGCTGATCGGCACCGCGCAACGCGTGGTTTCCGGCGGTTGGCTCTTCAGTTCAGTGATCGTGGTGGAGAACTCGCAGCCCATCCGCAACGTTTTGACGGCCAGTTACGCAGCCCTCGGACTGGACTGGGATCCGGCTACCGCTGGTGCGGCAAACGACCTGCTGCCGCACCTGGATGTCAAAACCGTCGAGGACGCCGTGATCGAGGCCTACCGTGGTTACGCGGACGTCCTCGACGGCGACTTCCCGGCGCTCCTGGGTTAATGGCCACGGCGGGGCAATAACCACGGCTGGTCAATAGCCACGGCTGCGGCCGGCTGCCTCCTCGAAAAAGGTGGCAGCCGGCCGCAGCCGTCCCTTAAGGGCTAGTGTCCGCGGGCGATCCATTCGTCCAGGTGCGGGGCCTCGGAACCGATGGTGGTGGTGTCACCGTGTCCTGTGCGGACCACTGTTTCCGCGGGGAGCGGCAGCAACCGTGTACGGATGGATTCGATGATGGTGGGGAAGTCGCTGTAGGACCGTCCTGTGGCTCCTGGCCCGCCCTGGAAGAGGGTATCGCCGCTGAAGAGCGTCGCCTGGCTGGGCAGGTGGAAGGACACCGACCCCGGCGAGTGGCCGGGTGTGTGGATCGCCTCCAGTGTTGCCCCGGCAACGGTGAAGGTATCTCCGTCAGCGATGGAGTTGTCAGGATCGGCTTCCGGAAAGACATCGTGCCAGAGCATCCAGTCGTCCTTGTGCAGGTACACCGGTGCCTTGGTGAGCTCCCGGAATTCGCCGGCATAGCGGATGTGGTCGTCGTGGCCGTGTGTGAGCAGGATGGCTGTCACTGCCCGGCCGTTGACGGCGTCGACAATCGCGGAGGGATCGTGGGCGGGATCGATGACGATGCACTCCTCGGCGTCACCGATGATCCACACATTGTTATCCACCTCCCATGTTCCGCCGTCGAGGGAGAAGGTTCCGGAGGTTACGACGCGATCGATCGTGGGGTTGGATCCGGCGTTCACAGTTCAACCACCGAGCGGAGGACGGCGCCCTGGTGCATTTTGTCGAACGCTTCTTCCACCTGGTTGATGGAGATGCGCTCGGTGACGAAGGCATCGAGGTCCAACCTGCCCTGCTTGTAAAGGTCAACCAGCATGGGGAAGTCCCTGGAGGGCAGGCAGTCGCCGTACCAGGAGGATTTCAAAGAGCCGCCACGGCCAAAGACATCCAGGAGCGGCAGCTCAAGCGTCATCTCGGGGGTGGGGACGCCCACCAGGACAACGGTTCCGGCGAGATCGCGGGCGTAGAAGGCCTGCTTATAGGTTTCGGGCCTTCCGACGGCGTCAATCACCACGTCCGCTCCGAAACCGCCGGTGAGCGCACGGATTTCCTCGACGGGGTCCCCGGCAGAGGAATCGACGGTGTGGGTGGCTCCCAGTTCCTTGGCGCGTTCGAGCTTCTTGGGGTCGATGTCCACCGCGATGATGGTGGTGGCCCCTGCGAGCGCAGCGCCGGCGATGGCGGCTACGCCAACACCTCCGCAGCCGATGACGGCAACGGAGTCGCCGCGCTTGACCCCGCCGGTGTTGATCGCGGCGCCCAGACCTGCCATGACGCCGCAGCCGAGCAGGCCGACGGCGGCGGGATCGGCGTCGGAGTCTACTTTGGTGCACTGCCCGGCAGCTACGAGCGTCTTTTCGATGAACGCCCCGATGCCCAGGGCCGGCGACAACTCGGTGCCGTCCTCGAGGGTCATCTTTTGCGTGGCGTTGTGGGTGTTGAAGCAGTACTGGGCTTGACCGCGCTTACAGGCGCGGCAGTTTCCGCAGACTGCCCGCCAGTTGAGGACTACGCGGTCGCCGGGGGCGACGTCGGTGACATCGGGACCCACCGCGCTGACGACGCCGGTGGCTTCGTGGCCCAGCAGGAACGGGAAGTCGTCACTGATGCCGCCCAGCTTGTAGTGGAGGTCGGTGTGGCAGACGCCGCTGGTGAGGATGTCAACGAGGGCTTCGCCGGGTCCGGGTTCGGGTACCAAGACGGTTTCGAGGGTTGCGGGCGCGCCTTTGGAGCGGACGACGACGCCTTTGACTGCGTGGACCATGGAGAGGGTTCCCTTCGGGCTCGCGGAGAGCGGGCCCGGATAACTGCAGAAGGGCCCGCTACGGATTCCCATTCTGTCTATCACAGGTGGCAGACAGCGTGTGGATTGTTCCGGCGGACCCTGGTGCGGTTACGCGTGGAGCCAGCGGTTATACGGCGACCAGGCGC
Organism: Arthrobacter sp. LFS091; assembly: GCF_047977885.1. Lineage (NCBI taxonomy): Bacteria > Bacillati > Actinomycetota > Actinomycetes > Micrococcales > Micrococcaceae > Arthrobacter > Arthrobacter sp. LFS091. The sequence goes on along the minus strand of NZ_JBFPFP010000001.1, from coordinate 494,688 downwards.
TTCTCAACCTCGGATGCCGAGGGGTTGGTCGCTGCCGTGCCGTCCGGGAAAAGCACGGTGGGAACGGTGCGGTTTCCACCGTTGAGCTGCTCGACGAGTTCGGCGGTGCCATCGACTTCTTCGATGTTGATCTCGGTGTAGCCGATGCCCTTGGCGTCCAGCTGCTTCTTCAGGCGGTTGCAGTAACCGCACCAGGTGGTCGAGAACATGGTGATGGTGCCGGAGTCGGGAGTGAAGTCCACAGAGCTCTCCTCAGTAAGTGGGTCGTTTTCGCGGGTTGGTTCCCTCCTGACAACGGTAACCCGGTACCGAATAATTCCCGTACGGCAGGGAAGCGCACATGACATCACATGTCCGCGCTGGTGCGTTCCTTCGGGAAAGGGCAGACTGTTCGCATGTGTGGACGCTATGTAATGGCCCGTGCGGTGGGGGACCTGCTCGCCGACTTTGACGCCGAGCTGGAGAACGAGATCGCCTTGGAAAAGTCGTGGAATGTTGCCCCGACAGATGCGGTTCCCGTTGTCCTGGAGAGGCTTGTTGACGATCACCCGAAAAGGCAGCTGCATGTTGCCAAGTGGGGGCTCGTGCCTTCGTGGGCCAAGGATCCCAAGGGCGGTGCCAGGCTGATTAACGCCCGCAGTGAAACCCTCTTGGAGAAGCCCTCCTTCAAGAAGGCCGCCGTTGCGCGCCGGTGTGCGGTCCCTGCCGATGGCTACTACGAGTGGAAGAAGGGTGAGGGAAAGAGCAAGCAGCCCTATTACGTGCACCCGGGGGACGGGCATGGACTGGTCTTCGCGGGGTTGTATGAGTGGTGGAAGGACCAGTCGGCTTCACCCGATGACCCGGGACGCTGGCTGCTTTCGATGTCCATTCTGACCGCAGACACCCCGACGGCCGAATCAGCCCGGACCCGGCGCAGTGCCTCGGTGTTTGACGAACTGACTGCCCTCCATGACCGCGTTCCCTTGCCTATGAGCACCGAGACGATGGAAGCCTGGCTTGATCCGCGGGAAAAGGATGCGGCGGGGTTGGTGGAACTGGTCCGTTCCAGGGCGCACGACGCAGCGGCCGATTGGACCATCGACCCGGTGGGTGCCGCTGTGGGTAATGTCCGCAACAACTCACCGGAACTCATTGAACCCGTGGAAGGGCTCTTCTAGCGGTCAGAGCGCTTCGTTCACGGGGACGCCGGACTGGAAATCCCGGCCGTCTGCTTCGCTGAACGCTGTCATGACGTGTCCCTTGCTGAGTCCATGAATGGCAGAGATGGGGAAGTTGCCCGTGATGACGTTGCCGGAGTGCTCCACGCCCTTGATATCGTAATTTTCCTCCGCGCTGAGTGCGTGGTTGAACGAGTAGAACGAGATCGCTTCACCGTTCATGAACTCGATCCCCAACCTGCGCTGGGAGGAGTAGTCTTCGCTGGCAGCAACAAGGCCCACGACGTAGGCGCCGGAGCCAGGAATGTTGCCGTCAATTTCGAACCGTGCCACCAGGTTCTCGTCGGAGGCGGAGATGTTGACCTGCTTGAGGAGTGCGTCATTGGTACTCATGGCACAATCCTGCTCTGCGGACCCTCTGCCGTCCACCCCCTGGCCGGTTAGCCCTCCAGGAGGCGCTGGATGTTGCTCGCCACGACTGTGGGCTCAAGGCTTTGTCCACGGCGCGCAGTAAGGGTGTGCAGGGCAAGTCCGTCGCTGTAATCGGCCACAGCTTCCGCCCGCGCCCTGGCATCGGGTATGCCCATGGTTTCAAAGACCTGCGCCAAGGCGGAGAGCATCCGTTCATGGCCGGCTGCCACAGTGTCCGGCTGGTCGAGGGCCAGGACGAACCGTGTCCGGGTCAGTTCAGCGTTTTCGTGCGCGAGTGCCATGACTGCGGTGGCGAGTTGACCCGCCAAAGCGGGCACCGACGTCGGAACCTCCAGGGCTCCCTGCTGCAGCAGCCGGTTGTCTTGTTCTTCAACGCGGTCGACGGCGGCTGCCACTAAAGCGGCGCGGTTGCGGAAATAGTTGGAGGTAGTTCCGACGGCGACGCCGGCCTGGGCGTCGACGGCGCGGTGGGTGAGTCCTTTGAGGCCTTGCGCGGAGACAACGGCGAGCGCTGCGTCGGCGAGGAGTGTGCGTCGGTCAGCCATGGCGAAAGTCTAGCTTCAACCCCTGGTAGTACTACAAATGTAGTAGTACAGTGACCGCATGGAAAACGTAGACATTATTGGCGGCGGGATAGCCGGGCTGGCGCTCGCAGCCCGGCTGGATCCCGGACGCTTCACGGTCACCCTGCACGAGCAAAGACCCCAACTCCCCACAGTCGGAACAACGTTGGCGATGTGGCCCGAAGCCCAGCGGGCCCTGTCCCGGTTGGGGATACTCGGTGCAGTAAGGGGGCGGGGCTCCGTCATCAGCGCGGGCGCCCTCCGGAATCCGGGAGGAGAGCCGGTGCTGTCCATGGAAGGAGAGGGCTTGCTCGGCGTCTCCCGGACCGAGCTGCTCAGCCTGCTGGACTCCGCCGTGCCGGGCGTCGTACGCCGGGTTACGCAGCGGGTGGAAAGCCTTCCCGCTCCCGCTGGGTTGACGGTGGGTGCGGACGGCGTCCATAGCGTGGTTCGCCAAGCTGCATGGGGGAAACGCAGTACCGCCAAGGCGACGCCGTTCCTGGCCATACGTGGGGTAGTACCCACGGTCCCATCACCCGGGGATGTTGGAGAGTACTGGGGCAAGGGCGAGATTTTCGGCATGGCCCCGGCCGTGGGCGGAACCAACTGGTACGCCTCCTTCAGATCCCACCTGGGTCCAGGGCGGGTCGACGTCGAAGAAGCGCTCGAAGAGACAAGGGGGCGCTATGCCGGGTACTCATCAGCCGTGCAGCAGGTGCTTTCCCAGGCATCCGACGAAAATTCGCTGGCCCAACGCATCTGGACCACCCCTCCCCTTGCCCGCTACGCAAAGGGAAGGGTCGTATTGATCGGAGATGCCGCCCACGCCATGACTCCCAACCTCGGCAGGGGCGCCTGCGAAGCACTCATTGATGCCGTGACCCTGGGAGGGCTGCTCAATGACCTGCCGATAGAGGAAGCGCTCGCCAAGTATGAAAGGAAGCGTGTACTCCGTACTCAGCAAATGCGGTTGGCATCGTCCCTGATGGGCAGGATTTCCCTCGCCCAGCGCTGGCAACCCGCGCGGGACGCCTTGCTGAAGCAAGCGGGAAAGAGTGTCTCCCGAACCCACGGAAAGGCGAAAACTTCGAAGTAGGTTTTGTCGGTACAGCGTCGTAAACTGGAAGTATTCGAACATACTTTCGAATACGAACTCAGGCGCAAGGAGTGTGGATATGGGACTGTTCAGCGAATCAGTGGACGTCATCTGCACAGACCAGGGCCAGCCACTGGAAGTCACATGGAAAGGGACCAGCTACAAAGTCACGGGAGAACCGAACCGATGGTTCGAACGGCGCAAGTGGTGGGCAGAGGAAACCCGTGCACCCATCGGCAGCGGAGCAGGGCTGGTTGACCACGAAATCTGGCGCGTACAACTCGAAAACACCATCACCCTCGACGTCGTCCGCCACCTTGGCAGCGGGCGATGGCGGCTACTCCGCATCCACGACGCCGCACCTGCACGCGCCGTTGAACCCGACGAAGCAGCGTGACCCTTGAGCTTCACCCACCTGCACGTCGCAACAGCCTTCAGCGCCCACTATGGCGTCTCCTGGCCCGATGAACTTGCCCAAGCCGCTGCGGCAGACTCAGCAACCGCGCTCGCCTGTACCGACAGGGACGGGCTGTACGGAACCGTAAAACACATCAAAGCCTGCATGGACGCCGGCATCGACCCCATCGTGGGGGTCGACCTTGCAGTCTTCGACGACGACGGCGACCACCGCACCCGGATCTCGGGCCGCGTCGTCGTCCTTGCCCATGGCAATAACAACGGGGCCGGATACAGGGCACTCTGCCGCCTCATCTCCGACGCACATGCACGGACCTCAGGAAAAGCCGGTGGAACCATCCCGGTCGCAGTCACCCGAAGTGAACTCGCCTCACGAACCCTCGACCCCCAAACATTGAAACCTGTCCTCACGGTCCTGATTGGACCGGACTCCGATGTGGGGCAATCCATGGGAGGACGCAAATACCTCCGGCCCCGGACACTCTTCAACGAGTGGATCAACGCCATGCCACCAGGCACCATCGTTGCCGAAACAGTGACCCACCTCAGCGCCCCCGGAGAACCCCTCAGCACCGCCCACGCCGTAAGGATGCTCAAACTTGCGCTGGAATACAACGTCCCTGTGATCCTCAGCAACGCCGTCCGCTACTGCGCACAGGACGGCGCCGCCACCGCCGACGTCCTCGACTCAGCCCGTACCCTCAAATCCCTCCCCGAACTCTCTACCGCCCCAATGCTCCAGCCGACGGGCCAAGGATGGCTCAAGGACGCCCACCAGATGCTTCAACTGGGCAAGGAAATCATGGGCGCCGCAGGCCTCGGCAAAGCAGACCTTCACAAACTCCTTGCCAACACTGAAGCCCTCGCCGACAAATGCCGGATCAACCCCGTCCTCGATATGGGATGGAAAACGCCGGTTGTCCCAGAAGCCTCCATCATCGGTATCGAAAAAGATCCAATGGTCGAACTGTCCGAACGATGCAACGCAGGAATCAGCCGACGATTCCCCGGTATCAGTGGCCCGGCCGAAGAACGGCTGCGCTCGCGGTTGGACCACGAGCTCGGAATTATTGGAAACCTTGGTTTCGGCTCCTACTTCCTCACCGTGGCTGAGGTCTCACGGATGATCCTGGAAATGGGGGTCAGGGTCGCGGCCCGAGGATCCGGTGCCTCCAGCCTGGTCAATTATTTGATCGACATCAGCCAGGTTGACCCGATCCGCCACGACCTCATCTTCGAACGTTTCCTTTCCGGGCGCCGATCGACCCTGCCTGATATCGACATTGATGTTGAAAGTGCTGAACGGCATAACGTCTATCGAAAAATCTTTGACCGGTTCGGGGCTGAACGCGTCACCCTCATGAGCATGCAAAACGGTTACCGGGCAAGGGGCGCAGTCCGGGATGCGGGCATGGCATTGGGCATGGACGAAGGTGAGATCAGCGGGATCGCCAAGCAGCTGTGGAGGTTCTCTGCCCGGAAATTCCGTGAGGCGCTGGTGGAGAAGCCCGAACTTCGCGAATTTGCCGGGCGGGTGGAACGGGGTGCTTTGGAAGAAAACCAGCAGCTCGATCTCCTGGTGGACCTGACTGAAAGGCTGGACCGCTTGCCCCGCCACATCTCCATGCACCCCTGTGGAGTGATCCTGGGTGACGCCACGCTCCTGGACCGCACTCCTGTGCAACCCAGCGGCTTGGGCCTGCCGATGAGCCAGTTCGACAAGCACGACATGGATCCCATGGGCATGCTGAAACTGGATGTCCTTGGCGTGCGGATGCAAAGTGCCATGGCTTTTGCTGTCCGGGAGGTTATCCGGTTGCATCCGGGGAAGGATGAGGTGGTGAAAGCCGGTCGGCATCCCATCGGGCCGGGTGGTTCAGGTCCTGACTATATTGCGCCGGATGGCAGGATCGACCTCAACGCTGTGCCCTTCGACGACCAGGCCACGTATGAGCTGATCAGGAGCACGCACACCCTGGGGTGCTTCCAAATTGAATCCCCGGGTCAGCGCGAGCTCATTGGCAAGATGGCGCCCCGTGAATTCAACGACCTCATCATAGATATTTCCCTCTTCAGGCCCGGGCCCATGAAATCTGACATGGTCCGGCCCTTCCTGGAACACAGGCACGGCTTTGCCCCTGAGGTCTATCCGCATCCGGACCTCAAGCCAGTGCTGGAGGAAACGCATGGTGTCACCGTCTTCCACGAACAAATCCTCAAGACATTCGATGTCATGACCAAATGCGGACTGGACAGGGCTGACGAGTTCCGTCGTGCGCTGGGCGACGAAGTCCACGAACCCGGCGTCGAAAAATTCTTTCGCAAGGAAGCCATCAAGAACTATCCACCAGAGGTCGTGGACAAGGTCTGGGGGACCCTCAAGGCCTTTGGCAGCTTCGGCTTCTGCAAGGCCCATGGGGCAGCGTTTGCCGTGCCCACCTACCAATCGGCCTGGCTCAAGACCCATCATCCCGAAGCCTTCCTCGCAGGGCTGTGGGAACACGATCCCGGGATGTATCCCAAACGCCTCCTGGTCGCAGAAGCCCGCCGGCTCGGCATACCCATCCTCCCGTTGGACATCAACCGAAGCCATGCTGAATACCGGGTCGAAAAAATCCTGGAGGGCCCTGACGCCGGCAAGCTCGGCATCCGTCTGAGCCTGACCGGAATCTATGGGCTGTCCGGGGCGGAGCTGAAGAGAATCGTGGCAGGCCAACCCTACGATTCCCTCGCCGACCTCAGGGCCCGGGCAAGGGTTAGTAAGCCGAACATCAAAAGGCTGGCGCAGTTGGGGGCCTTTGATGCCCTCCATAGGGATTCCGGCGGAAAAGCAAACCGCGCAGACCTCGTACAGCATCTGCAAGCCCTCCAAACAACTTCTACCCGGAAGGCTGCCGATGTCATTGAAGGGCAACTGTCGTTTGCGCTGGGGGATGTTGAGCTGAGGAACCTGCCCCCGGAACTGCCGCCCCCCACCCGGGTGGAAACTGTCAGGGCGGAGCTTGACCTGATGGCAATGGACGTCAGCGAGCACCTGATGGAGAGCCATAGGCCGTTGTTGGACAAGCTCGGAGTCACTACAGCTGACAAACTTCTGGGGCTTCGAAACGGCACTGAGGTCCTGGTGGCTGGAGTGCGGGTCGCCACCCAAACCCCTCCCATGCGTGGAGGGCGGCGTGTGGTGTTCATCAGCATCGACGACGGCACGGGTTGCGTCGACTCTGTTTTCTTCCACGAAGCACAGGAAGAGTCGGGTCCACTGCTGTTCGGCACCCGGATGTTGCTGATCCGGGGAACTACCAGGAGGACCGGTCCCAGGGGAATCAGCCTGAGCGCCAGCAAAGCATGGGACCTCAGCAAGCCCGAGACCCTGCCCTACGCTGAACTCTTTCCATCGGGAGGTGGTCTGCCTGATGAATACACGCGCCACGGACCTCTTCACGGGATCTCCCGGAACCTTGCCATCACGGGCCTAGGCAGCTGAATCCGGTGACGGCGTGCTGCTTTGGCCGCCTTCATCGAAACCGATACGATTGACGATGGCTGGCTGTGGTCCCCGTACGCCACAAGCTATGAAGCCTCAACCATGAATAGGAGACACCCGTGTCAGATGCCCAACAGATCACCCTCATCGTCGATGGCGAAGAGACCAAGGTGACGGAAGGGACTACCGGCGCGGAACTCTTCTTCGAGCGCCGCGATGTCGTTGTAGCCCGTGTCAACGGCGTGCTGAAAGACCTCGACCAGGTGCTTCCCGCCAACGCTGAAATCGAAGGCGTCACCATCGAATCCCCCGATGGCCTCAATGTTCTGCGCCACTCCACCGCGCACGTCATGGCACAGGCTGTTCAGCAGTTGCGTCCCGACGCCAAGCTTGGCATCGGCCCGTACATCACTGACGGCTTCTACTTCGACTTTGACGTAGCCGAGCCCTTCACGCCGGAAGACCTGCGTCAGCTGGAAAAGATGATGCAGAAGATCATCAACCAGAACCAGAAGTTCGTTCGCCGGGTGGTCACCGAAGAAGAAGCCCGCGAAGCCATGGCAAACGAGCCCTACAAGCTCGAACTGCTGGGGAAGAAGAACGACTCAACCGACGCTGTTGAAGGCGTCAACGTTGAAGTCGGAGCCGGCGATATCACCATCTACGACAACGTGGACAGGAAGAGCGGCGAGAGCGTCTGGTGCGATTTGTGCCGCGGACCCCACCTGCCCAACACCAAAATCATTTCCAACGCCTTTGCGTTGACCCGTTCCTCCGCCGCCTACTGGCTGGGTAACCAGAACAACCAGCAGCTGCAGCGCATCTATGGCACGGCATGGCCTACAAAGGAGGCCCTCAAGGCCTACCAGGAACGCATTGCCGAAGCCGAACGCCGCGACCACCGCAAGCTCGGCGTCGAGCTGGACCTGTTCTCCTTCCCGGATGAGCTTGGTTCCGGCCTCCCCGTTTTCCACCCCAAGGGCGGCATCATCCGCAAGGAGATGGAAGACTACTCTCGCAAGCGCCATGTGGATGCCGGCTACGAGTTCGTTTACACGCCGCACATCACCAAGGGGCACCTTTACGAGGTTTCCGGCCACCTGGATTGGTACAAGGACGGAATGTTCCCTGCCATGCAGGTGGACGCCGAATTCAATGAAGACGGTACCGTCCGCAAGCCGGCGCAGGATTACTACCTGAAGCCGATGAACTGCCCCATGCACAACCTGATCTTCCGCTCGCGTGGCCGTTCCTACCGTGAACTGCCGCTGCGTTTGTTCGAATTCGGATCTGTGTACCGGTACGAGAAATCCGGCGTCGTCCATGGCCTGACACGCGTTCGCGGCATGACACAGGATGACGCCCACATCTACTGCACGCGCGAGCAGATGAAGGACGAACTCACCACTACCCTGAACTTCGTCCTGGGCCTCCTCAAGGACTACGGTCTGGACGACTTCTACCTGGAGCTCTCCACCAAGAACGAGGAAAAGTTCGTCGGCGACGACGCAGCTTGGGAAGAGGCCACCCGCACCCTTTCCGAGGTCGCCGCAGCTTCCGGCTTGGAACTTGTCCCGGACCCGGGTGGAGCAGCGTTCTACGGTCCCAAGATCTCGGTGCAGGCCAAAGATGCACTGGGCCGGACCTGGCAGATGTCCACCATCCAGCTGGACTTCAACCTGCCCGAACGCTTCGAACTGGAGTACCAGGCCGCCGACGGCACGCGCCAGCGGCCGGTCATGATCCACCGCGCCCTGTTCGGTTCTGTTGAACGCTTCATGGGCGTCCTCACCGAACACTATGCCGGTGCCTTCCCCGCGTGGCTCGCTCCCGTCCAGGTAGTGGGCATTCCGGTAGCCGAGACATTCAACGACTACATGTTCGACGTCGTGGACCAGCTCAAGGCTGCAGGAATCCGGGCCGAAGTGGATATCTCCTCTGACCGCTTCCCGAAGAAGATCCGAACTGCCAGCAAGGACAAGATCCCGTTCGTCCTCATCGCCGGGGGAGAGGACGCCGAAGCCAGTGCTGTATCGTTCCGCTTCCGGGACGGCAGCCAGGATAATGGCGTGCCCGTGGCTGAGGCGGTCCGCCGGATCGTGGACGCTGTCAAGAACCGCGAGAGCTGACGGGACGGGACACAGACGGTGCAGGAGAACACAGGCGCAGCAGACGGCATTCCAGGCGACGCCGAAGTAACAGATGACTTCGGACTCGCGGGCGTCCCGGACGCATTCCAGCGCCTGTGGACTCCGCACCGGATGGCCTACATCAAAGGCGGGCAGGATCAGTTCAAGAACAAGGACGATTGCCCATTCTGTGTAGGACCCACCCGTTCTGATGAGGAATCCCTCATCGTCCACCGGGGAAAGTCCTGCTACGTGGTCCTCAATTTGTTCCCGTACAACCCGGGGCATCTGTTGATCTGCCCCTACCGCCACGTGCCCGACTACACGGACATCACAGTGGAGGAGACGGCCGAGTTCGCTGAGCTGACCCAAACCGCAATGCGCGTCCTGCGGAAAGTCTCCAACCCGAGTGGCTTCAACCTGGGCATGAACCAGGGAGTGACGGGTGGCGCCGGCATCGCCGCGCACCTGCACCAGCACGTCGTTCCGCGCTGGGGTGGGGACGGGAACTTCTTCCCCATCATCGCCCAGACCAAGGCCATCACGCAGACACTCGATGAGGTCCGCAAGCTTGTGGCTGAAGCCTGGCCGGGGGAGTCGAATGCTCAATAGGCATGCGCGCGGCTTTTTTACCTCACTCTTTACCCCACTGGCCCGCTGGCTCCTCAGGATAGGTGTGTCCCCTGACGCCGTCACCATTGCGGGGACAGCGGGCGTGATTCTCGGCGGACTGGTCCTCTACCCGCTTGGCCATTTGTGGTGGGGCTCAGTGGTGGTTGCTTTCTTCGCCTTCTCGGACGTGGTGGACGGCATCATGGCCAGGTTGCAAGGACGGAGCGGGGGGTGGGGCAACTTCCTGGATTCCACCTTGGACCGGTTGGCTGACGGTGCCATTTTCGCGGGCCTTACCATCTGGTTTTTCACCGGAGGCCACGACCCCGCCATCGGAGCAGCCGCCGTCGTATGCCTTGTCCTGGGAATGGTGGTCTCCTACGCGCGGGCCAAAGCCGAATCCCTTGGCTACCAAGCCAGTGTTGGGATCGCTGAGCGCGCCGAACGTTTGGCGTCTGTTTTGCTGATTGCCGGACTCACGGGACTGGGCCTTCCACCTGTGGTGCTGTTCGCCACCCTGGTCCTGCTTGCCATTGCCAGTGTGGTCACGATCGTCCAAAGAATGGCCACGGTCCACCGGCAAGCCATGGCCGAGGTCGAGGGAACTGGCATGTGACCAGAGTGTTGCTTCCGCATTTGTGCAGGCGTCCTACCACAGCACTGATTGTTGCCCCCAAAGGCAGTAATGAATGTACTGCGGCCCTGCAACGTGCGACTACTATTACTAGTACTTGGTCACCTTGACCTGAAACCCGGTGTGCACTGATAGCGGTCGTGTGGCTGCGCGTGGCTCCGGCAAGAAGGTCGTTTATCTACCCATAGGGGTTTTTGTGTCTACACCAGATGTAAGCAACGAAGCCGGTTCGTCCGCGAACAGCGTCACGGGCAGCAGCCGCGTTAAGCGGGGCATGGCTGAGATGCTCAAGGGCGGCGTCATCATGGACGTCGTTAACGTCGAGCAGGCCCGTATTGCCGAGGACGCCGGCGCCGTTGCCGTCATGGCCCTCGAGCGTGTCCCGGCCGACATCCGCGCCCAGGGTGGCGTGTCCCGCATGTCCGATCCGGACATGATCGATCAGATCATCGCCGCCGTGTCCATCCCGGTCATGGCCAAGGCCCGCATCGGCCACTTCGTCGAAGCCCAGGTCCTGCAGTCCCTCGGTGTTGACTACATCGACGAGTCCGAGGTCCTGACCCCGGCCGACTACATCAACCACATCGACAAGTGGAACTTCACCGTTCCCTTCGTCTGTGGTGCGACCAACCTGGGTGAGGCGCTGCGCCGCATCAACGAGGGCGCTGCGATGATCCGTTCCAAGGGCGAGGCCGGTACCGGCGATGTGTCCAACGCGACCGGTCACATGCGCAAGATCCGTGCCGAGATCGCCAAGCTCGCCGCCCTCCCCGAGGACGAGCTGTACGTTGCGGCCAAGGAACTGCAGGCCCCGTACGAACTGGTCAAGGAAATCGCTGCCACCGGCAAGCTCCCGGTGGTCCTGTTCACCGCTGGTGGCATCGCAACCCCGGCTGATGCTGCGATGATGATGCAGCTCGGCGCCGACGGTGTGTTCGTGGGTTCCGGCATCTTCAAGTCCGGTAACCCGGCAGAGCGCGCAGCCGCTGTCGTCAAGGCCACCACGTTCTACGATGCCCCCGATGTCATTGCCAAGGTCTCCCGCGGCCTGGGCGAAGCGATGGTCGGCATCAACGTCGACGAAATCCCGCAGCCCCACCGCCTCGCCGAGCGCGGCTGGTAAATAGCAAAAGCAGTACGACGCCGGGTGGTCGCCTCACAGAGGTGGCCACCCGGCGTCGTTGTCAGCTCAGTCCCCGGCGCGTGAGCAGCGGTTCCAGTTCGGCTTTCCGGCCCCGGAATGCCCTGAACGATTCCAAGGGGTCGCGGCTGTTTCCCCGGGACAGCAATTCTGCCCTGAAGTGATCGCCGTTCGCGCGGTTGAGGCCCCCGTTTTCCTTGAACCATTCCACGGTGTCGGCATCCAGAACCTCGCTCCAAATGTAGGAGTAGTATCCGGCCGCGTACCCCGCGCCGGCAAAGATGTGCTGGAAATACCCGGTCCGGTAGCGTGGCGGAATCAGTGGGTGGGCGACGCCGGCGTCGGCCAGGGCCTTAGCCTCGAAGGCCAGCACATCATCGGGTACATCCGCAGCGGAGAGCACATGCCAGGCAAGGTCCAACAGCGCCGCGCCCAGGTATTCCGTGGTTGCAAAACCTTCACCCCATAGCAGGGAGTCGTTGACTTTATCGACGATCTCCTGGGGGAGTGGCTCACCAGTTTCATGATGGCGGGCATAGTTGGCCAGGACCTCGGGCCACATGATCCACATTTCGTTGACTTGCGACGGATATTCCACGAAGTCACGTGGCACGGAGGTTCCGGAAAACCGTGGGTACGTGACATCCGAGAGAAGGCCGTGGAGGGCATGGCCAAATTCGTGGAAGACGGTGCGTACCTCGTCAAGGGTGAGCAGCGTCGGTTCGCCCGGAGCCGGCTTGGTGATGTTGAGGTTGTTGATCACCACGGATTGGGTGCCTAGCAGCCTGGACTGGTCCATGAGGGAGTTCATCCACGCCCCGCCGCGCTTGGACTCCCGGGTGTAGTAGTCGCCGAGGAACAGGCCAAGGCCGGTGCCGTCTTCGTTTCGGACCTCCCACACCCGGACGTCGGGATGGTAGCCCTGCAGGTCGTCCCGCTCGTGGAAGCTCAAACCATACAATTGCGTGGCCGCGTGGAACACCCCGTCGCGCAGTACGGCGTCCAAAGTGAAATATGGCCGGAGCGCCTGTTCGTCCACTTGGAACTTGTCCTTGCGAACGCGGGACGAGTAGAAAGCCCAGTCCCAGGCCTCCAGGGGGTGGCCCGCAGACTGTGCCAAGGCGTCGGCTTCCGCCTGTGCGTTCCGCACCGCGGCGGGCGCCAAGCGGCCAAGCATTGCTTGGACTGCGGCAAAATCCGGTGCGGTTTGTTGATCCACTACCAGTTCGGCGTAGTTGGCGAACCCCAGGAGGGATGCCTTTTCTGCGCGCAGTTGCACAGTAGCTGTCACGAGTTCGCGCACGTCCAGCGGCCCGCCGTCGGTGCCGCGGGCGAGGGACGCTTCATAGAGACGACGGCGGATGCTCCGGTTTTCCAATGAGGCGAGGGCCGGCTGGTTGCTGGGTTGAATGAGGGTGATGAGGTACTTACCGTCGTGGCCAGCGGCTTTGGCGGCCTCTGCGGCGCCGGCGATGTCTTCGGGTGGGAGCCCGGCCAGGTCCGCCTCGTCATCGAGGATCAGGGCCGAGGCCTTCATGGCGTCCTTTACGCGCTGGCCAAACCTGGTTCCCAAACGGGAGAGCTCGGCGTTGACGTCGCGCAGCCTGCCTTGGCCGTCGTCATCGAGTTGGATTCCGGACTGCCGGAACTCCTTGAGGTATTCCTCCACAAGTCGGGTTGATTCAGGATCGAGTCCGGCCATGTCGATGGCCGCGAACCGCTCGTAGAGTCCGCGGTCCATGTACACCGCATCCTGGTGGGCGGAGAACTTGGGTGATAATTCGATTTCCAATGCCTTGATGTCGTCCGTGGCATCCGCTGAGACCAACGTATAGAACGCTGATGCCGCCCTGTGCAGGAGCCTCCCGGAGCGTTCCATCGCCACGGCAGTGTTCTCGAACGACGCAGCCTCCGGGTTCTCTACGATGAGCTTGATCTCCTGCAGGTGCTCAGCGAGCCCTGCCTCGACGGCTTCGGCGTAGTGCCCGGCTGTGACTCCGTCGAACGGTGGGAGCCCGTACGGCAAGGAACTGGGACTCACGAGAGGATTGATCATGAAGTGACTCTTTCACGTAAGAATCGTGTCCTCAAGAGCGGCGCGCCCTGATCCGGCCTACAGCGCCCGTAGGATGGCAAATATGGGGAAGGTCACAAAGTCGTGGGCATACGCCACGCGTGCGTCGGGGCTGAAGCTGGCCATCGTTGCTGCCCTTGCGCTGTCGTTGGGTGCCTGTGGGGTGATCGCCGAAAATAACCAGCAGGACGGCAGTAACGCAGCCACGGCCCCGGCCACAAAGTCTTCATCGCCCACTACAACACCGTCTCCCAACCCAACCGCCGGAAAAGGGCCCGCTTGTCCGGAACTGCGGTGTACCTCGATTACGGTTACGGGAGACATGCTGGTCCACACCCAGCTCTGGCAGCAGGCCAGGGCAGACGCCGTAGCCGCGGGATTGCCTGGGTATACCTTCGTGCCACTCCTTGAAGGGCAGCGGCGCTACATCAGCAAGAGCGACCTCGCCATCTGCCACCAGGAAACCCCTGTCGGCACACCCGACGGACCCTTCTCCGCATACCCGTCCTTCAACGTTCCCCCACAGATCACAACCGCTTCCAAGGACGTCGGCTACCAGGCGTGCACCACCGCGAGCAACCACACCATTGACCGTGGGACCGAAGGACTGCTCCGAACCCTGGACGCCCTGGATACTGCAGGGCTGAAGCACACCGGTTCCTACCGGACGGAAGCGGCGTCCAAAGAGATTCTGATGCTTCAGACCGATGCTGCCAAGGTGGCCGTCATCGCCGGCACTTACGGCCACAACGGGCAGATCCCCGAATATCCGTGGCTTGTGGACGAGCTTGATCCAGCCGCAATGATCGAAAAAGCGACGCGCGCCAGAGCGCTCGGGGCCGACATTGTCCTGGGCGTCATGCATGCCGGCGACGAGTACGCCAGCGAAGCCAACGCCCAGCAGCGCGATGTTGCGCACGCGCTGGTGGACAGTGGCCAGTTCACCATGATCTACGGTCACCACACCCACTCCGTGCTCCCGATCGAGAGCTACAAGGGGACTTGGATCGTCTACGGACTGGGCAACGGCATCACCGAGTTGTCCCCCTGGTATGTCGTCAACAATGAGGGTCTCCTGGTCCGGGCACAGTTCAGCCAGAACGCTGCCGGCACCTGGACCGCGTCGGATCTCGCATGGGCGCCGTCGGTCATTGTCCGCGACCCGTACCGCTGGTGCTCAGTGGCAAGCGACGCACCCCAGGGAGTGTGTGCCTCGCCCGCGGCGGATGCCGAAACCCATCAACGCACCAAGACGGTTGTCGAGTCCATGGGCGCGGCCTCCGCCGGTGCCCACGAACTGCTGATCACCAAGGAGAAATAGGTCCTAGCGCGGACGCCGGGCGGCGTGTTCGCGCGCGAGACGGGCATAATCGTCGTCGGGCGCTCCCGGGACGAAAGAGCCGAACTTGCGTTCCGCAGCGGTCCGGATCAGGAAGTCCGCAATCGCCGGGTTCTTCGGCAGCAACGAGCCGTGCAAATAACTTGCCACCACATTGTTGTAGCGGGCGCCTTCGTGGCCGTCCTTACTGTTGTTGCCGGCACCCTTGGTCACCGTACCGAGAGGTTCGACGCCGGGACCCAAGGTGGTCTGTCCGCTGTGGTTCTCGTACCCCAGGATGTCCCCGAACTCGGTGGACTTCATGATGACGTTGCCAATCAGCCGTTCGTCCGTGCCGTGGGTTTCAATATCCAGGATGCCAATTCCCGGGATCACAGGGCCAGTGCTGGTCTTGAAGAACTTGCCGAAAAGTTGGTAAAGCCCGCAAATTACCAGCATGGGGGCACCGTCGTCGGCCATTCTCCTGAGGTGCGGCGCCTGGGCCTGGAGATCGTCCTGGATGACCAGCTGGCCACTGTCCTGACCGCCGCCGCCCACCACAATGTCGATGTCTTCGGGGAATTCATCGCCAACGTTGTACTCCAGCAGTTCAGGCGTGTAGCCGTGCCACTTGATGCGCTGCTGCAGGACCAGGGCGTTGCCCCAGTCGCCGTAGATGTTCATCTCTTTGGGATAGAGCTGAAGGACGCGGATGGTGCCCTTGCTGGGCTGCGTTTCCGGGCTGGGCTGTGTTTTCGGCTTGGGCTGTGTTTCCGAGGTCATGAGACCACCTCAACTATGGTGATTTTGGCGAGCTCACGGCGAATGGCGAGCATGGAGGTGTAGGTGCAGAAGACCCGCTTGGGTTTGCCGCGGGAGCCATCAATGAACGTGCGGAGGGCGGCGGTGATGTCCGGCTCCACAACTCCGAACCGGACGTCGTCGTATTGAAGACGCAAGGCCATGTCATACGCCCGGACGCCCGTGAGGACCTCCACCCCGTTTTCACGGAGGGAATCGAACTCCACGTCCCACAGCCAGGACATATCCCTGCCGTCAGCGTAGTTGTCGTTGATGGCGATCATGGTGGCATAGCCGCCGGCAGGGAACGACTTGAGGCCGAGGCGGAATCCGCTGGGGTTCTTAACAAGGACCAGCTCAAGCGGCTGCCCGTCCACCGTCAGGCTCTCTCCACGGCCGAATGCGGGAGCAACCTCACCCAGGGCCTTCACCAGTTTGGGCGTATCAACAGGTCCGGTGCCAAGGATCGCCCTGGTCAGCGACAATGCGGCGGCGGCATTGAAAATGTTGTAGACCCCGCGGAGCTTCATGGCGGTACTGACGGTCTCGCCGTCGAACTCAAAGTCAGCGTCCTGCGCGCCGACCCTGCGGAGCACGACGTCGGCAGCCGGCAGGTCTACTGCCTCACCGGGCGCTGCGGCTACTGAAGTTCCGGACGGTGAAGGGCCGCTGCCGGTGCGCATTTCGTCGTCGTTGGGGAACGTGCTGCGCAGTGACTCATCCAGGCCGAAGTACCGGATGGCGGGGTGGTGGACGGCGTCCAGGCTGTTGACGACGGTGGCGATCCGCGCAACACGCGGATCTTCGCGGTTCAGGACAACGGTGTCGGTTGTCTTTGAAGCGATGTGCTCCAGCAAACGGGCGGTCTTGTCGATCTCGCCGAAGCGGTCCAGCTGGTCCCGCAGGACGTTCAGCAGGAGGCTGTAGCGCGGCTGGACCTTGTTGACGAAATGCACTGCATGGGCTTCGTCGAGTTCCAACACGGCAATATCCGCGTCGAGGCGGCCACGCCAGTCGACGTCACCCAGCAGGGAAGCTGCGACACCGCGGGTGAAGTTGCTTCCGGACCGGTTGGTGAAGACTTTCAGGCCTTGGCTTTCGAGAAGCTCCACCACCATTTTGGTAGTGGTGGTTTTCCCGTTTGTGCCACTCACCACGGCTACGCCGTGCGGCAGGGAAGCCAACGTTCGCTGCATGAAGCCGGGATCGATTTTCTCGACCACCAAGCCGGGAAAAGCCGAGCCGCCGCCCCGAAGTCGGGAGAGCCTGCGGACCAGCTTGCCGAGGGGAACGCTGAAGGAAAGCATGCTCTGTAATATATCCCAGTCATGGCATGGAACCTGGCCCTTCGGCGGTGCACGACCGGTGCAGGACGGTTCGCATCAACCACTGGCCGGGCCGGGAGCACTATGATGGTCCAATGACAACCCCCCTTTCCGACGCTTCATCACGCGTGGGTTCAGGACTCCGGATCGGCGTACTGGCTCTCCAGGGCGATTTCCGCGAGCACATCCATGCCGTGGAGGCCGCTGGAGCTACCGGCGTGGGTATCCGCCGGCCGGCAGAGCTTGACGACATCGACGGCCTGATCATCCCGGGCGGCGAATCGACCACCATCGACAAACTGTCCCGGATCTTTGAGCTCCGCGATCCGTTGCAAAAGCGCATTGCAGAAGGACTCCCTGTCTACGGTTCCTGTGCCGGCATGATCCTCCTTGCTGACGAGATCGCCGACCCGGCCACCGACCTCGCGGGAGCCCCCCAGCAGACCTTCGGCGGACTCGACATCACGGTGCGCCGCAATGCCTTTGGCCGCCAGCGCGAATCCTTCGAGACAGACCTCGATTTCAAGGGGCTGGACTTCAGTGCCGGCGAATCCGGTGTAGAGCCAGTCCACGCAGTGTTCATCCGCGGCCCATGGGTGGAACGCGTCGGCCCCGGCGTCGAAGTTCTGGCCCAGGTCGATCCGGACCACGCCAGCCACACGGCCACTTTGCACGGAGTGGCTAGAATTGTTGCAGTGCGCTCCGGCCAATTGCTGGCCACCTCCTTCCACCCGGAAGTGACGGGGGAGAAGCGCGTGCATGAACTCTTTATTCGAATGATCAGAGGAGAAGCGTAAAGCATGTCAGGCCACTCCAAATGGGCGACCACCAAGCACAAAAAAGCCATCATTGACAGCCGGCGTGCAAAGTCGTTCGCAAAACTGATCAAGAACATCGAAGTCGCTGCCCGCATGGGCGGCCCTGACCTCGCCGGAAACCCCGGCCTGGAACTCGCCGTCACCAAGGCCAAGAAGACTTCAGTGCCCAACGACAACATCGACCGCGCCATCAAGCGTGGTGCCGGACTCACCGGCGAAGTCGTCGACTACACCGAAATCATGTACGAAGCCCGGGGCCCCCAGGGTTCGGCCCTGCTGATCGAGTGCCTGACCGACAACAAGAACCGCGCAGCCTCCGAGGTCCGTCTCGCCATCTCCCGCAACGGCGGCACCATCGCCGACCCCGGTTCCGTGAGCTACCTCTTTGCCCGCAAGGGCGTCGTTGTCCTGCCGAAGAACGGCCTCAGCGAGGACGACATCCTGATGGCAGTCCTTGAAGCCGGCGCCGAGGAAGTCAAGGACAGCGGCGAGAACTGGGAAATCCACTCGGAGCCCTCAGACCTCCAGGCCATCCGCGACGCCCTGAAGGAAGCAGGCATCGACTACGAAACCGATGAAGCTGAATTCGTGCCGTCCATGCAGGTTGACCTCGACGTCGATGGTGCCCGCAAGTTCATGAAGCTCGTGGACGCGCTGGAAGACCTGGACGATGTCCAGAACGTCTACAGCAACGCGGACCTCAGCGAGGAAGTGCAGGCTGCCCTCGACGCCGACTAGGCGCGGCAGCACTCAGCTTTGATATCTCTTAGGAAGGCCCGGAATTGACTCTTCGCGTATTGGGAGTCGATCCGGGCCTTACCCGTTGCGGCATCGGCGTGGTGGACATCGAGCAGAACCGAAGGGCCACAATGGTGGCCGTCGGAGTGGTCGGGACGTCAGCTGAGCTGACGTTGGACAAGCGATTGCTGGTCATCGCCCAGGCAATCGATGAGTGGCTCGACCTGCACAAACCGGACGTCGTCGCCGTCGAGCGTGTCTTCTCGCAGATGAACGTGAGCACCGTGATGGGTGTGGCCCAGGCTTCCGGGGTGGTGATCGCCGCCGCGGCACGCCGCGGTATCCCCGTGGCCCTCCATACGCCGTCCGAGGTTAAGGCCGCGGTAACGGGGAGCGGTACGGCCAACAAGGATGCCGTTACCAAACTCGTCACCAAGATCCTGCGACTGAATGCGCCGCCCAAACCGGCAGATGCGGCTGACGCCCTGGCCCTGGCGCTCACCCACGCCTGGCGTGCAGGCAGCGGCATGGGATCCGCAGGTGGATCCGGCAAGGGAACACTGACACCTGCGCAGAAGGCATGGGCCGACGCCGAAGCGAAAGCGCGCCGCGCGCGGTGATTGTCGCCTGCCCTTGCTAGGGTATTCGTAGATATGTTCGGATAGTCCGCTAATTCAGGAGCCGGGTCTTGATCAGTTTTCTCCGTGGAACCGTAGCCCACGTTGGTTTGTCCACCGCCGTTATTGACCTCAACGGCGCAGGCATGAGTGTCTTTGCGACGCCGCAGACCCTGAGCCACCTCAAGGTAGGAACCGAAGCCAAGCTCTTCACCTCCATGATCGTCAGGGAGGATTCCCTGACGCTCTTCGGCTTTGCTGATGATGACGAACGGGAAGTCTTCGACGTCCTGTTGAGCGTGAGTGGCGTGGGACCAAGGTTGGCGCTTGCCGTCCTTGCGGTTCACGAACCCGAAGCCATCCGGGTGGCTGCGCACACCGGTGACGGCAAGACGTTCACCAAGGTGCCCGGAATTGGCCCGAAGGTAGCCGGACGCATTGTTTTGGAGCTCGCCGGAAAGCTCGTTCCGCACGGCACGGGTACATCCGCCCAGCCCCAGGCCCCGATCAAGGCCGAGTGGAAGCCCCAGGTGGTCGCGGCCATGACCAGCCTTGGTTGGTCCGAAAAGGACGCAACCGGAAGCATCGACAAAGCCATGGCCGATTCTCCGGAGCTGGTGGAGGCAGGAAATGTCGCCCAGATCCTCCGTGCCACGCTCCGTTGGCTCGGCCAGGACGGCGCACGCGCCGGAAACCGCGTAGGCAGCCGTGGCTGAGCAGTCACTCGTCAGCGGGGGAGAGGAACCGGAAGAGCGGGTCATTGAGGCCGCCCTCCGTCCCAAGAACCTCCATGACTTCGTAGGCCAGCATCGCGTCCGGAAACAGCTGGCACTTGTCCTCGAAGCGTCGAAGATGCGTGGGCGCAGCGCCGACCACGTTTTGATGTCCGGCCCTCCCGGACTGGGCAAAACAACGCTGGCCATGATCATTGCTGCCGAAATGAACGCACCCTTGCGTATCAGCAGTGGTCCCGCAATCCAGCATGCCGGCGACCTGGCCGCGATCCTTTCGTCGTTGTCGGAAGGGGAGGTGCTTTTCCTCGATGAAATCCACCGTATGTCCCGGCCTGCGGAAGAGATGTTGTACATGGCCATGGAGGACTTCCGTGTAGACATCGTCGTGGGCAAAGGAGCGGGTGCAACTGCCATTCCCCTCGAGCTGCCGCCCTTCACCCTGGTGGGTGCCACTACGCGTGCGGGACTCCTGCCCGGGCCACTGCGTGACCGGTTCGGTTTCACTGGGCACCTTGAGTTCTACTCCGTAGCTGAACTGGAGTTGGTGCTTCGCCGCTCCGCCGGGCTGTTGGACCTCAAAGTGAACTCGGCCGGATTCACCGAAATCGCCGGACGCTCCCGTGGGACGCCCCGTATTGCCAACCGGCTGCTTCGACGGGTCCGGGACTGGGCCCTGGTGCACGGCATTGAACAGATCGACGCCCGCTCAGCATCTGCGGCCCTGGATATGTATGAAGTGGACGAGCGTGGGCTGGACCGCCTCGACCGATCCGTCCTGGAAGCCCTCATTACCAAGTTCAACGGTGGCCCGGTGGGCCTCTCCACGTTGGCCATCGCAGTGGGTGAAGAGCCGGAAACTGTGGAGACCGTGGCGGAACCGTTCCTGGTGCGCGAAGGGTTGCTCGGGAGGACGCCGCGGGGACGTATTGCCATGGCTCCAGCGTGGACACACCTGGGCTTCGCGGTTCCGGCCGGAGTATTCGGCCAGGAGGCACTGGACCTGTTTGGTGAGGACGAAAACCACGCCGAAAGCGTAGATACTGCTGGTTAACACGCTCTCTTCAGCTTTTCCCTTTAGACTGGTATGACGCTCGGCACGTTCGAGTCCTTGATTCATGCGCCCGCTCTGCGGATCAGCCAGGGACGTTGCCGTGAACCAAAACGTAAGTACAGAACGGAACTTCCCTGTGGATCCAATGACCATATTGCTGTTCGTCATGCTTGGACTCTTTGTCTTCATGATGTTCCGCCGCAACAAGAAGACCCAGCAGCAACAGGCTGAAATGCAGTCCAAGTTTGCTCCCGGCGTGGACGTCATGACCAGCTTCGGGCTCTTCGGCCGTATCGTCTCCATCGACGAGGCCGAGAACAAGGTCGTTATCGAACTGTCCCCGGGCAACGAAGCTACGGTTCACCGGCAGGCAGTCACCAAGGTAGTAGAACCGGCCGCTGAGGAAACACCGGTTGTTCCGGACGACGCATCTTCCCTGACCGTTGCCGGGACTGAAACTCCTGCCACGGTTGAGACCCCGGAAGAGACCATTGCGCGCCTCAACAAAGAGGACAAGAAGGACAACTAGCACTGTCAGCCGCGGCAACACCGCGCTGGACAACTTCTACGGCAGCGGAGAGCCGCCGGCAGACGCTCACCAGCGTCCGCCGGCGGCTGTCCGGCGATAAGAGGAAGATCGATAATGGCAAGGACCGGCCCCAAAAACTCAGCCCGCAGGGTGCTGACATGGCTAGGCGCAATATTTGTTGTACTGACCGCTGTCCTGGGTGGCGGAGTGCTGACTGGCCATGCCAGCTGGGCTCCGAAGCTTGCTTTGGACCTCGAAGGCGGAACCCAGATGATCCTGGCTCCCAGGGTTGAGGGTTCTGGCGAAATCAACGAGGAACAGCTGAATCAGGCCGTTGCCATCATCAGGCAGCGCGTTGACGGCTCAGGTGTAGCCGAAGCGGAAATCAGCACCCAGTCCGGGCGCAACGTGGTAGTGAGCCTTCCGGGAACCCCCTCCAAGGAAACCCGCGACCTCATCCAGGCATCTGCCGACATGAACTTCCGCCCGGTCATCGCTGCGGGAGACCCGGCTGCCGTTCCAGCCGAATCCCGTACCCCTGATGCCCAGTTGCCCAAGCCCACTGCGGCGCCGGCCAACGCAAGCGACATCAACTGGGTCACTGCCGATGTCGTCAAGGAATTTGAAGCACTGGACTGCGTGAATCCGTCCACGGAGAAGCGTGAGCGCTCAGACCCGGCCAAGCCGCTGGTCACCTGCGAGGCCGCCACGGACAAGACTCCCGCGGTCAAGTACATCCTTGGACCGGTGGAGGTCAAGGGTCAGGACATCAGCGACTCGACCTACTCCCAGGTCCAGGGTGCACAGGGTTCTGTCACGAACTCCTGGGGCGTGAACATCGTCTTCAACGCGGATGCTACCGCGAAGTTCAAGGCAGTCACCGAACGCCTTAACCAGTTCTACGCTGCCGCGCAGGCCCAGGGTACGGATGATCCCAAATCGCAGTTCGCGATTGTCCTTGACGACAAGGTCATCTCCGCGCCTCGCTCCCTTGCCGTCATCACGGACGGTAAGCCGCAGATCACGGGCAACTTCACCCAGGCATCAGCCAAGGCGTTGTCCGACCAGCTCCGGTATGGCGCGTTGCCCATCAGCTTCGAAATCCAGTCACAGGAGCAAATTTCCGCGACGCTCGGTGGCGACCAGCTTCGCCTGGGCCTGCTGGCCGGTGTGATCGGCCTGCTGCTCGTTGTGGTCTATTCGCTCTTCCAATACCGGGCACTCGGCTTTGTGACCATCGCATCACTGGTGGTTGCCGGTGCCTTGACGTACCTTGCCATTGCCATTCTCGGCTGGACCGAAAACTACCGGCTTTCCTTGGCCGGCGTTGCGGGTTTGATCGTTGCCATCGGCCAGACCGCGGACTCCTTCATCGTTTACTTCGAACGTATCCGCGATGAGCTCCGCGACGGCCGTGGACTCGTGTCCGCCGTCGAAAATGGTTGGAAGCGTGCCAAGCGCACCGTTCTGGCCTCAAAGGCAGTCAACCTCCTCGCTGCCCTGGTTCTCTACTTCGTGGCTGTGGGCAACGTCCGCGGCTTCGCCTTCACCCTCGGCCTCACAGCCCTGGCCGACCTCCTGGTGGTGTTCATGTTCACGCACCCCATGCTCCAGGTCCTGGCACGCACCCGGTTCTTCGGCGAAGGACACCGTTTCTCCGGACTGTCGCCCGACCGTCTGGGCGCTGTTCCGCTGTACCGCGGCGCCGGCAGGCTCCGCACCCCGGATCAAAAGCCGACGCCGGTACGTGCGCGCAACACCGGTGCAGCAGCCGAAGCAGAACGCCGCATGACCATCGCCGAACGGCGCCTCGCCGAGAAGAGCCAGTTCGCCGGCTCCTCCAAGGCGACCAAGGAGGAGAAGTAAATGACAACGAGCTTCGCGACCTTCGGCCATGAGCTCTACACGGGCAAGCGTTCGTACAACTTCGTCAATTCCAAGAAGATCTGGTTCACCATTGCGGCCGTAGCCGTGGCTCTGTCCATCCTGATCCCTGTGGTCAAGGGCGGATTCAACCTCGGCATCGAATTCCGCGGTGGCTCCGAGTTCACCGTTTCGAACGTGGCCAACACCGACGCCGGGCTCGGCGAGAAGGCAGTCCACGAAGTGGTGCCCGAGGCCATCCCGCGTGTCGCGAACGTGGCCGGCAACACCATGCGGATCCAGACGGATCAGCTCAGTGACGAACAAACCAACCGCATCAAGGACGCGTTGACCAGTGCGTACGGGGTCACCGAGAACGAGGTGACGTCCAACTTCGTGGGCCCCACTTGGGGGCAGGACGTCACGCGCCAGGCGCTCATCGGCCTGGTGGTCTTCGTTGGGCTGGCGGCGATCCTGATGGCGCTGTATTTCCGTACATGGAAAATGTCGCTGTCGGCACTGGTGGGCATGCTCGTCACCATGTTCACCACAGCGGGCGTCTACGCTTTGAGCGATTTCGAAGTGACGCCGTCGGCCATCATCGGCTTCCTCACGGTCCTCAGCTACTCGCTCTACGACACCGTGGTGGTGTTCGACAAGATCCGCGAAAATACGTCCGATATCACGACGTCGACGCGTCGTACCTTCGCTGAAGAGGTCAACCTCGCAGTCAACCAAACCCTGGTTCGCTCCATCAACACCATGATGGTGGCAGTCCTGCCCGTGGCAGCCATCCTCTTCATCGGGGCCGGGCTGTTGGGTGCCGGTACGTTGCGGGACCTCTCCTTGGCACTGTTCGTGGGCATCCTCATTGGCACAGCGGCAACGATCTTCATCGCCGCGCCCCTGTACGCCTGGCTGCGCCAAGGCGAACCGGAGCTCGTCAAGCAAGCCAAGAAGGTATCGCACCGCAGGGCCGAGGCAACCGTCTAGGTCCACCCCAAAGTACAGTTTCACTAGGGAGCCGGCCTCCGCAGCATTGCGGAGGCCGGCTCTTTGACTTGTCCACGTCCTCGTCATGTGCTGTCCGGTTGCAGAAGCATTCGCTGACGGGAATAGACTGGGAGAATTAAATAGGTTGTGAGGGGTGCTTCTGTGGAAGAACGTGCGACGTCGGCACCACCGGCGGGCGGGGAAGATGGCCGTAATGCTGTGGCCGTCCCAACAACAGGCGTGGCCGGACGGACCGCAGGTGCGGTACCGATCGACAGCGGCGTGCGCCCGACTTTCCCCGGCAGGAGGGAACGTACACGTTCCAGGCTCGCCCGCCTCACAGGCCGGGGCGTCGCCCCCTACTCGCCAATCCTGGAACCGCTGCTGCGCACCGTTCGGGCCAATAACCCCAAAGAGGACTTCGACCTGATCCAACGGGCGTTCGCCGTAGCGGAGCGGAGCCACCAAGGCCAGAAGCGCAAGAGTGGTGACCCGTACATCACCCACCCGGTTGCGGTGGCCACTATTCTGGCTGAGCTCGGCATGACGGGGACCACCCTGGCGGCGGCATTGCTCCACGACACCGTGGAGGACACTCCCTACACCCTCAACGACCTCACCCGCGACTTCGGCCCCGAGGTCGCCATGTTGGTGGACGGCGTGACCAAGCTGGACAAGGTCAGCTTCGGCGAGGCTGCCCAATCCGAGACCGTCCGCAAGATGGTCGTGGCCATGGCCAAGGACATCCGTGTCCTCATGATCAAACTGGCGGACCGCCTGCACAATGCGCGAACGTGGCGCTTCGTCTCTGCGGAGTCGTCCTCGCGCAAGGCCCGCGAAACCCTGGAAATCTTTGCTCCGCTTGCCCATCGCCTGGGCATGAACACCATCAAGTGGGAACTTGAGGACCTGTCCTTCGCGGCGCTGTATCCCAAGGTGTACGAGGAAATCGTCCGCATGGTGGGAGACCGCACGCCGGAGCGTGAAAAGAGCCTCAGCGTCATCCGCAACCAGATCGCCGACGATCTGCGGACCTCGCGCATCAAGGCCACCATCACCGGCAGGCCGAAGCACTACTACTCGATTTACCAGAAGATGATCGTCAGGGATAAGGATTTCGACGACATCAACGACCTCATGGGCGTGCGTGTCCTGGTCGATTCCGTGCGGGATTGTTATGCCGCACTGGGAACGCTCCATTCGCGGTGGAACCCCCTGCCGGGCCGGTTCAAGGATTACATCGCGATGCCCAAGTTCAACATGTACCAGTCGCTGCACACCACGGTGATCGGTCCAGGCGGTAAGCCGGTCGAAATCCAGATCCGCACGCATGAAATGCATCGTCGGGCCGAATACGGTGTAGCAGCCCACTGGAAGTACAAAGACCAGCCCAACCGTACAGCCCAAGGTCCTGGCAGCCCGCGGGACGGGGACATGGGATGGCTTCGGTCCCTGGTGGACTGGCAGCAGGAAACTTCCGATCCTGGCGAGTTCCTGGATTCCCTGAGATATGAAATCAACGCCCGGGAAGTCTTCGTCTTCACCCCCAAGGGTGAGGTCATGGCCCTGCCCGCCGGTTCCACTCCCGTTGACTTCGCTTATGCGGTACACACCGAGGTGGGCCATCGCACCATCGGTGCACGCGTCAACGGCAAGCTCGTTCCACTGAACAGCGAACTCAACCACGGCGACTGGGTGGAGATTTTCACTTCGAAGGCCGAAGGGGCCGGGCCGAGCCAGGACTGGCAGCACTTCGTCAAGTCGGCACGTGCGCGGAACAAGATCCGCCAATGGTTCACCAAGGAACGCCGCGAAGAGGCGATCGACCGCGGCAAGGACATGCTGACAAGGGCCATGCGGAAGCAGAACCTTCCCTTGCAGCGGCTCATGACGCACGATGCTTTGTCGGCCGTGGCGGAGGCGTTCCACTACGTCGACATCTCGGGGCTGTATGCGGGAGTCGGCGATGGACACACGTCGGCACAGTCCGTCATGGAAAAGCTCGTTGAGCACCTTGGCGGCCAGGAGACCCCGGACGAAGATCTTGAAGAAGTCAGCATCCCCACCCAGGTTGCAAAGTCCAAGTTCTCCGACTCCGGCGTCATCGTCCGTGGTGTCGGGGACGTGTGGGTCAAGCTGGCCCGCTGCTGTACCCCTGTGCCCCCGGATCCAATTCTGGGCTTTGTTACCCGTGGTTCCGGTGTCTCTGTGCACAGGACGGACTGCACCAACGTTTCGGGGCTCCGTGACCAGCCGGACAGGATTGTGGAAGTGGAGTGGGCCCCCACCCAGTCCAGCGTCTTCCTCGTGGAGATCCAGGTGGAAGCGTTGGACCGCAAATCGTTGCTCTCGGATGTTACGAGGATCTTGTCCGAGAACCACGTCAACATCCTGGCCGCATCCGTGCATACGTCCAGTGACCGGGTGGCCATCTCGAAGTTCGCTTTCGAGATGGGTGACCCCAAATACCTGCACCATGTCTTGAACGCCGTGCGTCGCATCGACGGTGTCTTCGACGTTTACCGCACAACGGGGAACCGGCGCCGCAGCTAACCCGGTCCATTATCGAGCAGTGCCAGGGTGGCCAGTGCCCGCTTCTTGTGGGGCACCCTGGGCGCGGCCTCGACGGCCAGGATGAGCAGTCGCAGCCTGATGCCGAGCTCGTCCCGGCTCAGGAGGCGCTTCAATGCGGGCAGCGCACGTTCTGTTTCCACGTGCAGGGCGATATCGGCTGCGGTGCGCAGCGGGCTGCTGACCAGCATCCCGCCCATGCTCACCACATCCAGCTGTCCCAGCCTGACTTCGTGGAGACTGCAGGCAGCAGCTCCCCGCAGGCTGGATATCCGGTGCTTCGCATCGACCAGGAGGGACAGGCGTTCAGGGGGCTTCGCGCAGCCGTAGATCCATGCCGCGGTCAGCCTTCCGGCCACCACTTTGGTCCGAATCCTCTCCGGCACTGTCATGGCCGCAGCACGGGCCCGCAGGCGGTAAGTGACAGCCACGCCTGGCGAGGCATAACTCTTCCCGTAAAGCGGCAGGAGGATGCCGTCGATGGCCATGCCCTGCAATTCATTCCAGGTAAAAAGGCGGCTGGGGGAGTAGAGCTCGGACAGTACGGGCTCCACTAAGTGTGGGGCAGTTGCAACGGGGACCATCCACCGATCATTCCGTGCGGCCACCCAACGAGTACAGGCTCCGCCCCGGCTATGTGGATAACCGGAACGGAGCCTGTAGGACGGGAACGTCAGGTGGTGCTAAGCGAGGTCGCTGGCCGAGCGCTGGATCTGGTCAAGCCAGGCCTGACGGGCTTCCAGGGCTTCGCGGGCCGCCTTGATGCGTCGCTGATCGCCTGCCTTTTCGGCTTTCTCCAAGTCTTCCTTGAGGCCAGCGATGGCGGCTTCGAGCTGGGACAACGCACTGTTGGTGCGTGCCTTGGTTTCCGGATTGCTCCGACGCCACTTCTCTTCCTCAGCCTCACGAACAGCGTCTTCGACCTTGCGAAGACCTGCCTCGATTCGACCCATGTCGGCGCGGGGAACCTTGCCGGCGTCTTCCCAACGGTCCCGGATGGACTGGAGGGCCTTCTTGGCGGAGTTGAGGTCGTTGATCGGCAGAAGAGCTTGTGCCTCGGCGACCAGCTGTTCCTTCACGGCCAGGTTCGCGGTGTATTCCTGGTCGATCTGGTCATTGGCTGCCTGGCGGTTGCTGAAGAACACGTCCTGCGCTGCGCGGAAGCGGCCCCACAGGGCGTCGTCATCCTTGCGGCTCGCACGCGGCGTGGCCTTCCACTGGTCCATGAGCCTGCGGTATTCCCCGGCGGCATAGCCCCAGTCAGTGGAGGAGGAGAGTGCCTCAGCCTCGGCGATCAGGGCTTCCTTGGCTGATTTGGCAGCAGAGTTGTTGCTGTCCAGCTGGGAGAAGTAGGCCCGGCGATGGCGATCAAAGACGGTGCGTGCGGAACGGAACCGCTTCCACAGGGCGTCCTCGTTGCTGCGGCCCAGGCGGACGCCGCTCTTCTGTGCTGCTTTCCAGGTTTCGAACAGCTCGTTCATGCGCGCGCTGGAGGTCTTCCACTGAATGTGGGCCGGATCCTGGCCGGCAATGGACTCAGCCTCGGCAACGATGGCCTCACGTGCAGCGAGTTCGCTGGCGCGTACGGCCTCGTGAGCAGCCTTCTCAGTCTTTTCCAGCTCAACGATCTGGGCCGACAAAGCGTCAAGGCGGCTTTCCGCCGAGCGGATATCGCCCACCATGTTGCGCTCAGCGAGCTGTTCGCGGAGGTGCGTCACAGTCTTCTGCATGTCCGTGGCAGGTGCCTTGGACTCCACACGGTGTTCGAGCAGGACCACCTGGGCGATGATGTCGTCGAATTTCCGGGCGAAGTAGCCCAGTGCTTCGTCGGGGCTGACGCCGGGGTACTGGCCGACAGCGATTTCTTCGCCGTCCAGTGTCA
The DNA here is from genome assembly GCF_047977885.1 of Arthrobacter sp. LFS091. Taxonomy (NCBI): domain Bacteria; kingdom Bacillati; phylum Actinomycetota; class Actinomycetes; order Micrococcales; family Micrococcaceae; genus Arthrobacter; species Arthrobacter sp. LFS091. The sequence goes on along the minus strand of NZ_JBFPFP010000001.1, from coordinate 465,706 downwards.
GGAACACATGGCCGTCCCCTTCTGCGCGGCCCCACTTCGCTGCCTCAGCAAGCGACGCCGATGAAACAGCCGGAGCGGCAGGGACGACGGCGGCCGGAGCCTTGGGGCGGGCCGCGAAAGCCGCGGGAGACGGGGCTGCGGAAGGCGTCGGCCGGGGCGCGGCTGGCGCCTGTCCGGCAGCTTCTTCGTTGGCCGCTACTGCTGTTTCGTCGGGTTTCTGACTGTCTGTCACCGCTAAAAGTCTTTCGCTTGGAGGGACTGCTGGGTAATGCACCCCGGGCTGGGGCCAGGAGTTGGTTACTTCAGAGAGAACGAGTCTATCGTGACAGGTGCCACAGGGGCGCCGTCGCCGCTGTTTGCGCCGGCTTTGAGGCCGGCTGCAGCGATCTTCGTAACAACGTCCAGGCCGCTGGTTACTTTGCCCACCACGGTGTAGCCGCCGGCTGTGTCGGCGGGAATGGTGGTGTCCTTATAGACAATGAAGAACTGGTGGCCATTGCCGTAGGCGTTGTTGCCGGTGCGGGCAACAGCGATCGTTCCGGCGGGGTATTTGTTGTCCGTGGGGGTGTTTTCCAGTGGGCCCCAACGGTAGTTGGCGTCGTCCGAGCCGTCGGCGGTCTTCGCGCCGCATTGCAGGAGGCCGAAGGTTTCCGCCGTCGTAAGCCTGTGGCAGTTTGCCCCGTTGTAATAGCCTGCGTCCGCCAGTGATTTCAGTACCGCTGCTGCCTGCGGTGCGGCGGTACCGTTCAACTCAACGCCCAGCGTGCCACCGTTCAAAACCAAGTCACCCGTGAAGGTCTTGCCGGCAGCGGTGTCCGGGCTGGGAATGTCGGCGCTGTTGGAAGCCGACGGCGAAGTGGACGGAGAGCTCAGGCCGGCTTCGGCGGCGGCGAACTCGGCCTCGGTGGGATTGGAACTGAAGACAGTCAGCTGCATCACGACAGCCAGGACCACGGCTGCCGCGCCGGCGCTGATGGCGATGGTGTTGTCGCGTTTGCGTCGCTTGCCCTGTTCCTGCCGCAGGGCACGCTTGGCTTCCATCTGCCTGATGCGACGTTTCGATTCGCGGTCATCCCGCGACCTTGTAGCCAAGAGTCCTCCTGATTGTGTCCCGCTTCCGATGGTAGCCGGGCAGTATGCGGGCATGCTGCATTAGATGTGCACGCGCGGAAAGCATAAACTGGCTGCCGCACATAGTTTATGCATGACCGGCTGGACGCCCGCCTTATAAACGCCGATTGGATGTTTAAAGCTGCGGTGCTGTTGCCAGCGTCAGCTTTCTGAGGAGACACATTCCATGGCACGTAGCGCCTCCCTGTCCGGATTCCCCGAGTGGCTTCCCCAGGAGCGGTTGGTGGAGCTCCACGTGCTCGATACGCTGCGGAAGACGTTTGAACTGCACGGCTTCTCATCGATTGAAACCCGGGCCGTCGAAACAGTTGGCCAGTTGCTTCGCAAAGGCGAGATCGACAAGGAGGTCTACGGCCTCAGCCGGCTTCAGGACGATGACGGTGACGCCGCCAAAACGGATCCTAACGCCCTGGCCCTGCACTTCGACCTCACTGTGCCGTTCGCCCGCTACGTTGTGGAAAACGCCGGCTACCTGGCGTTTCCTTTCCGGCGCTACCAGATCCAGAAGGTCTGGCGTGGCGAGCGTCCGCAGGAAGGCCGTGCCCGGGAGTTCACCCAGGCCGACATCGACGTCGTGGGAGACGGCGAGCTGCCGTTCCGTTACGACGTCGAAATTGCCCTGGTGATCGCGGAGGCCCTGAGTGCGCTGCCCATTCCGGATTTCCGGCTGCGGATCAACAACAGGAAACTTGCCGAAGGCTTCTACCGTGGCATTGGCCTCACAGACACTGCCGGGGTCTTGCGCAGCATCGACAAACTGGAAAAGATCGGGGCCGCGAAGGTTGCCGAGCTCCTGAAGACTGAGCTGGGGGCGACGGACGAACAGGCCGGCCTCGCCCTGAAACTGGCAAGTATCCGGACCGAAGACACCTCGTTTGTCGAGCAGGTGCGCGCCCTGGGCATCACCGATGACCTCCTGGAGGAAGGCCTCAACGAACTGGAGCAGGTCATCCAGGCCGCAGTCCAGCGCGCCCCGGGCAAGGTAGTGGCGGACCTCAGCATCGCCCGCGGCCTGGATTACTACACCGGAACTGTGGTCGAAACGGTGCTGGTGGGCCATGAGCAGCTCGGTTCCATCTGTTCGGGCGGCCGGTACGACGCCCTGGCCAGCAAGGGCAACCGCAAGTTCCCCGGCGTCGGGCTTTCCATCGGCGTGACGCGCCTGGTTTCCCGCATCCTCAGCCAGGAACTGGCAACGGCATCGCGTTCGGTACCCACAGCAGTTCTCGTGGCTTTGAACACGGACGACAGCTGGGCCGCCGCCCAGGACATCGCAGCGCAGCTGCGGGGCCGGGGGATCGCCACGGAAGTCGCCGCCAAAGCCGAGAAGTTCGGCAAGCAGATCAAGTTCGCCGACCGACGGGGCATTCCTTTCGTGTGGTTCACCGACGACGACGGCAAGCACCAGGTCAAGGACATTCGTTCCGGTGAACAGGTTGATGCTGACCCGTCCAGCTGGACGCCGTCGGAAGAGGACCTGCACGTACGCGTCACCACAACCGCCTGATACGCACACAGAGCTTGTCCCGCCTGTGGCGGGAGGCGCGGCCGGGGCGGGTAAACTCGGACGGGACCGCTTTGCAGCGGTCCCGTTAAATTTCATGCTGAAAGGAATGCTGTGCTGCGCACACATGACCTCGGATCGCTTCGCTCCGAGCACATTGGACAAACCGTTACCCTGGCCGGCTGGGTGGGACGGCGCCGTGATCACGGTGGCGTTGCATTCGTTGACCTGCGTGATGCGTCCGGTGTCGCCCAGGTGGTTGTCCGTGAGGAAGAGGTCTTCCATGGCCTGCGGAACGAGTACGTGCTGCAGGTGACGGGTACCGTCAACAAGCGTCCTGAAGGCAACGAAAACCCGGCCCTGGCGACCGGTGAAATCGAGGTCATCGCCGACAAGGTTGTTATCCTCAACACCTCCGACGCCCTGCCTTTCCAGATTGACGAGCACGTGGAGGTCGGTGAGGAAGCCCGGCTCAAGCACCGCTACCTGGACCTTCGCCGTCCCGGCCCCGCACGCAACCTCCGCCTCCGCTCCGAGGCGAACCGGGTGGCCCGCGAATTGCTGCACCAGCGTGGCTATGTGGAGATCGAAACCCCCACGTTGACGCGTTCGACGCCGGAAGGCGCCCGCGACTTCGTCGTACCGGCGCGTCTGGCCCCGGGTTCCTGGTACGCGCTGCCGCAGTCGCCGCAGCTTTTCAAGCAGCTGCTCCAGGTGGGCGGTTTTGAGAAGTACTACCAGATCGCCCGTTGCTACCGTGACGAGGACTTCCGCGCCGACCGCCAGCCGGAGTTCACCCAGCTGGACATCGAAGCCAGTTTCGTTGACCAGGACGACATCATTGAGCTCGGTGAGGCGATCGTCAAGGCACTGTGGCAGCTGATCGATGTCGAAATCCCCACACCGATCCGCCGCATGACGTACCTGGACGCCATGGCCAGGTACGGCTCGGATAAGCCGGACCTGCGTTTCGGCGTGGAGTTGACGGAGCTCACCGAGTTCTTCAAGGACACCAACTTCGGCGTCTTCAAGGCACCGTACGTCGGCGCAGTGGTCATGCCCGGCGGTGCTTCCCAGCCGCGCCGCACCCTGGACGGGTGGCAGGAATTCGCCAAGCAGCGTGGCCACAAGGGCCTGGCCTACGTCCTCTTCAAGGAAGACGGCGAACTGGCTGGCCCGGTTGCGAAGAACCTCACCGAGGAAGAGCGGGCAGGCCTGGCCGACGCTGTTGGCGCCAAGCCCGGCGACTGCATCTTCTTCGCTGCCGGTGAGAAGTCCGCAGCCCGGGCGCTCCTCGGCGCTGCCCGCGTCGAAATCGGGCACCGCACCGGCCTGATTGATCCCAACGACTGGGCGTTTGTCTGGATTGTGGACGCTCCCATGTTCGAGCCTGCCGCAGCAGCAGTGGCTTCCGGTGATGTCGCTGTGGGCGGCGGACAGTGGACAGCTGTGCACCACGCTTTCACCTCGCCGCGGCCGGAGTACCTGGACACCTTCGATAAGGATCCCGGATCGGCACTGTCCTACGCCTATGACATTGTCTGCAACGGCAACGAGATCGGTGGCGGTTCCATCCGTATCCACGACCGTGAAGTGCAAGAACGCGTGTTCCAGCTCATGGGCCTGGACAAGGAAGAAGCAGAAACGAAGTTCGGCTTCCTGCTCGAAGGCTTCAAGTACGGCGCACCTCCGCACGGCGGAATGGCCATGGGCTGGGACCGCGTTGTGGCCCTCCTCGCCGGCGTGGAGTCCATTCGCGATGTCATTGCCTTCCCGAAGACCGGCAACGGGTACGACCCCCTGACCGCGGCACCGGCCCCCATCACGGCCCAGCAGCGCAAGGAAGCGGGCGTCGATTTCCGGCCCGAGGCCAAGCCTGCCGCCAAGGCGGAAAACAAGTCCGAATAGCACTACGACCAAAGGCCCTCCACTGCGGTGGAGGGCCTTTGGTGTTCCTGCGAATGAAAGGCGTCGAGGCATGCTCGAGCAAGCACACCTGGAAACGCTCATGGATAAGGCGTGGCCTGCCGTTGAACGCGAAGACACAGGGGAGTGGGTGCTGCGCGCGTCCGAAGGGGTGACGCAGAGGGCCAATTCCGTCTGGCCGCGCACCATCATTGACTCTGCCGACGACGCCCCGGACCTTGCTGCATCCCTCCGCTCTGCGTCTGAGTGGTACCGGCAGCGGCGCCTCCCGCTCATTTTCCAGGTCTTCGACGACCCCCGCAGCGCCGCCCTTAACACCATGCTGGACACGCAGCGCTTCACCAGGCAGTCTGAAACGCGGATCATGGTGCGCGGCCTCGAAGGACTGCCCGCGCCCGCTTCCAGCCGGAACGTCGAGCTCAGCGATGAACCTTCCGAAGAATGGCTCAGCGTGTGGTGGTCGGTGGATGGTCGCGGCGGTGCAGCAGAACTTGCGGTCGCCCGCCGGATCCTGCTCGGCTGCCCGGCGTTGTACGCGTTGGTAAGGGACGACGACGGCGTGCCAGCCGCCGTCGGACGCCTCGCCGTGGCAGATGGCTGGGGCGGAATCTACGGCATGGCGACGACGGCCACGCACCGAAGGCGCGGTTACGGCAGTCTGGTGCTGGCGGCACTGCTGGACTCCGGTGCCGAGCGCGGGCTCCAGGGCTTCTGGCTGCTGGTCACCGCAGCCAACCAGGTGGCGCAGTCACTCTACGCACAGGCGGGGTTCACCAACTACGGCAGCTACCTTTACCGGCAGGCTCCCATCAGGCGTGCCCTCAGTGGCTGCTAGGGGACGGGTTGGTCACGGTAATCCTGATGGCGCACGCCTCCGCGGCTGCTTTCTGGAGGACCGCTGGTTTGGGGTCCTGGATGTCCAGCAGGGCCAGCCGCGTCCGCCCTGCCACGGCCCCCAGGGATGGTTCAGCGAGGACCTGATCCACCAGCGCCCTGTCGCCACCTGGAACGATGTACTCGATCAGGTGACCGGCAAAGACCTCTGCGGCGTATCTGGCGGTGGTCCGGGCGTCGGCGTAGCGCTTGCCACCTTTTGAAGCGAGGACACGCTGGCCGCTGGCCGCCGCGACGGCGAAACCGCCCCGGCGGACCAGGAGGATGCCCAGGCCGCGCTCCTGGGTGGCAAGGGAAGCGAGCCTTTCAATGCTGCTTGCACCCCGCCCGGGCCTTCCGTCCACGGGCCAGGGGGCGCGCAGGAGGGCCACCGCGCCGTCGGATGCCTGCAGGACCAGGCCGTCGTCGATCATCTCTTCCTGCAACGGTCCATGACTGGCAGCGAACCTGTCCACCCATCCGCTGAGCCGCTGGGCCGGTACCAGCGCCAAGCGGGTGGTGGTTCCTTGCTGCTTCGGCAGCGGTGTGGAATCGGGGCGGCCCACGTCGATGTCTCCTTTGCTGGAACTATGAGTAGCCTATCCATGTGGAAGATCTCTTTGGTGCCGGTGCTGACAACGACGACGAGTCGGAGGACCTGCCCGGCATGCCGCAGTCCCTCCGGGCGCCGTCAGACGCGCACTGGATGGCTTCCCAGCGCAGCCCCCTGGCCGTGCGGATGCGGCCCCGCACCCTGGATGACGTCGTGGGACAGCAGCATTTGCTGGGCCAGGGTTCGCCGCTTCGCCAGCTGGCCGCCGGTGCCGAAGCGGCAGGCCCGGCCGGGCCCAGCTCCGTGATCCTCTGGGGACCCCCGGGAACGGGCAAAACCACACTGGCGCATGTTATCGCCCGCGGTCCGGGCCGTAAGTTCGTGGAATTGTCGGCCATCACTGCCGGGGTCAAAGACGTCCGGCGAGTCATGGACGAGGCCCTGACCGCCCGGGACCTCTACAAGAAGACCACCGTCCTCTTCCTTGACGAGATCCATCGCTTCAACAAGGCGCAACAGGATGCGCTGCTGCCCGGCGTCGAGAACCGCTGGGTGGTGCTTGTGGCCGCCACTACCGAAAACCCTTCGTTCTCGGTGGTGTCGCCCCTGCTGTCCCGATCACTCCTGCTGACGTTGAAGCCACTGACCGACGACGACATTTCAGGACTGCTGCAAAAGGCGGTGGTTGATGCCAGGGGCTTGGCTGAACGGGTGACGCTCAGTGACGAGTCTTTGGACCACCTGGTGCGCCTGTCCGGTGGTGACGCCAGAAGGGCCCTGACGGCCTTGGAAGCTGCCGCCGGCGTGGCATTCGGTGACTCCGCAGCCGAGGACGACGGCGAGTCCGCGGACCCAGTGGTGGTGGAGCTGCGCCACACCGAGCGGGCCCTCGACGCTGCCGCGGTGCGCTATGACCGGGCCGGAGACCAGCACTATGACGTAGCGAGCGCGTTCATCAAGTCCATCCGCGGCTCCGACGTCGACGCCGCCCTGCATTACCTGGCGCGCATGCTTGAGGCCGGCGAGGACCCGAGGTTCGTGGCCCGCCGCATCGTCATTTCAGCAGCCGAGGACATTGGCATGGCAGATCCGACGGCGCTGCAGACAGCCGTGGCTGCTGCGCAGGCCGTCCAGTTGATCGGAATGCCGGAAGGTCGGATCGTCCTCGCGGAAGCCGTGGTCCACCTGGCCACCGCGCCCAAGTCCAATGCCGCGTACATGGGATTGAATAAGGCAGTTGCCGATGTCCGGGCCGGATACGGCGGTGGAATCCCCATGCATCTGCGGGACGCGCACTATCCCGGGGCCAAGCAATTGGGCCATGGAAAAAGCTATAAGTACGCGCACGACGAGCCCCACGGCGTCGCGCAGCAGCAATACCCACCCGACGACCTGGTGGGAAAGGACTATTACGAGCCCACCAACAACGGCGCCGAACGCGATATCGCAGCGAGGTTGGAGCGGCTCCGCAAGATCGTGCGTGGTGAGTAGCGGCCAGGACCAGCCAGGGGCCGGCGTTGCTGCCGTGCGTGGTAGGATGGATCCTTGTCTGGCATGGCCCGACGCACAATCCCTTTGAAGATTTCTTCCATAGTGCTGTGCGCCCGGGCTAGTAGCAAGAGGCAGCGGTTGGCCGATGCTCTCCCTGATGGAGGCCAGTAACACTGACACACCGCAGTAATTGGAAGGACACAAGTGGCTAACAACACTCGTGCTCGCCGTACCGCACGCCTTTCGCGTGCACTCGGCATTGCTCTGACCCCCAAGGCCGCCAAGTACATGGAGCGCCGCCCGTACGGCCCCGGTGAGCATGGCCGTGCCCGCAAGAAGCAGGACTCCGACTACGCCGTACGTCTGCGCGAAAAGCAGCGCCTGCGCGCCCAGTACGGCATCCGCGAAGCCCAGATGACTCGTGCCTTCGAAGAAGCACGCCGCACCAAGGGCCTGACCGGTGAAAACCTGGTTGAGCTGCTCGAAATGCGTCTGGACGCCCTGGTGCTCCGTGCAGGCTTCGCCCGCACCATCGCACAGGCCCGCCAGTTGGTTGTGCACCGCCACATCATGGTTGACGGTGTTCGCGTGGACCGTCCGTCCTTCCGCGTTGGCGAAGGCCAGCTCATCCACGTTCACAGCCGCTCCGAGGTTATGCCCCCGTTCCAGGTGGCAGCTGCTGGTGCACACGTCCTGAACAACGTTCCGGCTTACCTGGACGTCAAGATCGACGCCCTGCAGGCACGCCTGGTTCGCCGTCCCAAGCGCTCCGAGGTCCCCGTGATCTGCGAAGAGCAGCTCGTCGTCGAATTCTACGCACGCTAAATCCAAGCAGCGTATACAAAGAAGCCCGTGGCAGCCGCCGCGGGCTTCTTTGTATCCCGGGTGCCCGCCCTTTGTAGGTAAGGTACTGGGGGAGGCCTTGGCCGCGCCGGGAACCGGTGGGCGCAGGGCAGCGCAACGATCCTAGGAGAAGAGTTCTATGTCTGGTGGCGACATCGCCGGCCTCATCGCAGCGGGAGTGTTCGCGCTCCTTGTCCTGCTGTTGGCCGTGCCCATCTTGAAGCTGGGCGGCGTTTTTGACGAAGTCCGCACCTCCATCCGGCTCATCAGCGACGGCGCTACGCCCCTGATGGACGAAGTGACCGCCACGGTCACCACCACCAACCAACAGCTCAAGAAAGTTGACGGGATAGCTTCCAATGTCTCCGATGCCTCGGCCAACATCTCGGCGCTTTCGTCGCTGGTTGCTGCCACCGTGGGCTCACCGCTGATCAAGGTGGCGGCATTCAGCTACGGCGTACGTTCAGCATTCGCTGGCCGCCGCACACCGTCCTCCGGCCGCCGCAGCCGCTGAATCAACGGGAGAAACCGATGAAAAGAATTGTCTGGATGGGTATCGGCGTCGCCATCGGCGTCATAGCGTTCCGCAAAGTAACGCAGGCGCAGGCCAATCTCGGCCCGGAAGGGCTGAACCGCGCCGTAGGCCGCATGGCCGACGGCCTCTTTGATTTTGCCGATGCGGTCCGAACCGGCATGCACCAGCGCGAAGAGGATTTGCGGGCGGCGCTGGGAATCCAGGACGACGGGGCAGGCCGCCGCTAGCGGGAGCGTTTCGCTCCCGCGCCCGCAACAGGGCAGAATGGAAAGCTGCGGAACGGCACCAGCCGGTCCGCGCACATCGTGTGCAGTGAATTGAGAAGGGTAAGTAATCAGCTAATGAAGTCGCAGGAGATCACCAAGCGCTGGGTGGACTTTTTTGTCAGCAAGGGCCACACCGCCGTTCCCTCCGCGTCGCTCGTTTCCAGCGACCCGTCGCTTCTCTTCACTGTGGCCGGGATGGTTCCCTTCATTCCGTACCTGACCGCCCGCGAGGAGCCGCCCTACAGCCGCGCTACGAGCGTGCAGAAGTGCATCCGTACCGGTGACATCGAGGAAGTCGGAAAGACCGCCCGCCACGGCACGTTCTTCCAGATGTGCGGCAACTTTTCCTTTGGGGATTACTTCAAGGAAGACGCCATCAAGTTTGCGTTCGAGCTGCTTACCAGCAGCGTCGACGACGGCGGCTACGGTCTCCCTGCCGAGCGCCTGTGGGTGACGGTCTACGAAGAGGACGACGAAGCCAAGGAACTCTGGCTCAAGAACACCGGCATTCCGGCTGAGCGCATCCAGCGCATGGGGAAGTCGGACAACTACTGGCACACCGGCCAGCCTGGTCCGGCGGGTCCGTGCTCGGAGATCTACTACGACCGTGGACCGGCCTACGGCATTGAGGGTGGCCCGCTGGCCGATGAAACCCGATACATCGAAATCTGGAACCTGGTGTTCATGCAGTACCAGATCGAAAATGTGCGTTCCAAGGTCGATTTCGACATCGTGGGCGAACTGCCCAACAAGAACATCGATACCGGCCTGGGCATGGAACGTCTTGCAATGATCCTGCAGGGCGTTGAGAACATGTACGAGACCGACCAGGTCCGTCCTGTCATCGATAAAGCCGCTGAGTTGTCCGGCCGCGAGTACACCTCCGCTGAGACTCCTGAGGATCCCCACCACACGGACGACGTCCGCATGCGCGTGGTCGCCGATCACATCCGTTCGGCCTTGATGCTGATCGCTGATGGCGTTGCTCCGTCCAATGAGGGCCGCGGCTACGTGTTGCGCCGCCTGATCCGCCGCGCCGTCCGCGCCATGCGCCTGCTGGGCGTGGAGAAGGCATGCCTGCCGGACCTCCTGCCTGCCTCCCGCGACGCCATGAAGGGCGTCTACCCCATCGTTGAGACGGACTTCGCGCGGATCAGCCGCATTGCGTATGCCGAAGAGAAGGCGTTCCTGCGCACCATCGCCTCCGGAACTGCGCGCCTGGAAGATGCGGTGGCTGAGTCCAAGGCTGCTGGCGTTCCACTCTCGGGCGCCGACGCTTTCGCCCTCCACGACACCTACGGTTTCCCGATCGACCTGACGTTGGAAATGGCTGAAGAGGCCGGCCTCAAGGTGGACGAGGCAGGCTTCCGCGCACTCATGCTCGAGCAGCGCCAGCGCGCCCAAGCAGATGCCAAGGGCAAGAAGGGCGGCCACGCCGACCTCAGCGCCTACCAGGAGCTCCTGGGCAAGGGCGAAACCGTCTTCACCGGTTACGACGAACTCGAGGGCGAGGCTAAGGTCCGCGGCATCGTCAGCGGCGGACGCGCGGTGGCCCATGCGTCCACCGGTGACGAAATTGAGCTGGTCCTCAACGAAACCCCGTTCTACGCAGAAGCCGGCGGACAGTCCGCTGATACCGGCCTCATCACCGGCGACGGCTTCGTGGTGGAGGTCCTGGACGTCCAGCGCCCCATCAAGGGCTTGAGCGTGCACAAGGCGATTGTCCGCGAAGGTGAGATCGGCTCCGACGCGTTGGTGCGCGCCGCCGTCGACCGTGAACGCCGCCATGCAGCCGAGCAGGCGCACACCGGCACCCACATCGTGCACGCCGCCCTGCACCAGATCCTTGGCCCGGAAGCCACCCAGCGTGGTTCCTACAACAAGGCAGGCTACCTGCGCTTCGACTTCGCCTGGGGTGAAGGCCTGAGCACGGCTACGCGGTCCGAAATCGAAGAAGTTTCCAACATCGCCATCCGGAACAACTTCCGCGTGGACACCAAGGTGATGGGCCTTGCCGAGGCCAAGGCGTTGGGCGCCATGGCACTCTTCGGCGAAAACTATGGCAGCGAAGTGCGCGTCGTGGAGATCGACGGCGCATGGTCCCGTGAGTTGTGCGGTGGTACCCACGTGTCCAACACCTCCTTGATCGGCAGCCTTTCGTTGCTGGGAGAGCAGTCGGTTGGTTCAGGAAACCGCCGTGTCGAGGCCTTCGTGGGCCTGGACGCGTTCCGTCACCTGGCAGCAGAGCGCGCGTTGGTCAACGAGCTCACCGAACTGCTGAAGGTGCCTTCCGGACAGCTCGCGGACCGTATCTCCAGCACCCTGAGCAAGCTCAAGGCCACGGAGAAGGAACTTGACCGGCTCCGCAAGGAGCAGCTCACGGCTGCAGCGGCCAACCTGGTGGGCACGGCAAAGGATGCAGCGGGTGTGCGTGTTATCGCCCACGATGCCGGCCAGGTGGGTGGTGCGGACGATCTGCGCAACCTTGCCCTGGATCTGCGTAACCGTTTGGGCTCCGACGCCGCCACAGTGGCCGTCGCAGGTGTCAGCAATGACCGCCCCGTCATCCTGATTGCCACGAACGAGGCCGCCCGCGAGGCAGGCGTAAAAGCCGGCGCTTTGGTTCGCACGGCTGCCGGTATCCTCGGCGGTGGCGGCGGCGGCAAGGATGACGTCGCCCAGGGCGGCGGCACCGACGCTGGGAAGGTCCCTGAGGCCCTCACAGCGGTGGTGGACGCGATAGCCAAGCGCTGACGGTGGCTGCGAGTACGAACAGTGGCGTCTACCCCCGGGGCATCAAGCTGGGGGTAGACGTTGGCACGGTCAGGGTGGGCGTGGCGATCTGCGATCCGGACGGAATCCTGGCGACCCCGTTCAAAACGGTGAGCCGGAACGCCAAGAAGAACACCGACGTGCGCGTCATCGTCAAGCATGCCCTGGAGCTGCCGGCAGTGCAGATATTTGTTGGCCTTCCCCGCACCATGAAAGGTGAGGAACGCGCGTCAGCGCAGATGGCCACAGAGTACGCAGAACTCCTGGCCGGCGAGCTTTTCCTCGCCGGTTCGGACATCCCTGTGGCCCTAATTGACGAGCGTCTCAGCACTGTTACGGCTCACCGCAACCTGCACGAAGCTGGCATGAGCAGCAAGAACCACCGTAAAGTGGTTGATCAGGTTGCTGCTGCTGGGATACTCCAGCAAGCAATCGACATGCAAAAAGCCAGAGGAACGGACGTTGGCCGCCGAGTGCAGGTACCGGCGCAGTCCACAAAGCCCGGCAGTGCCCCAACGCTGCAGGCTCCCTCCGGCAGTGAACCCGATTCTTCTACGAGGGGACTGCAACTGTGAGCCCGGTCAACAACGACCCCTCCACCGGTGCTGCGGGCGGCGGCATGCCGCTGACCCGCAAAGAGCTGCGCGCGCGGGAACGATTCCTCGCCACCCAGAACCACAATGTGGTACCCGTTCCTGAAGCCACGCCGGGTGAAACTGACCCGCCTGCCGACGTCGAGTTGCCGCGACCCGTTCCCGCGGTTCCTCCGGCCCCCGCTGTTCCACCAGTGCCGGGCGCGCGGTCGGAAGCCGCCAAGCCACCCGTTCCATCGGTGCAGCCTGAGCCTGAGCCTGCTGCGCCGCCCACCCCCGAAGCACGCCCCGCATCTGGGGCAAATCCGGCAGCGGAGGCAAATCCCGCATCTGGGGCAAATCCGGCAGCGGAGGCAAATCCCGCATCTGAAGCACATCCCGCAGCGCCGGAGACGGCGTTCGACGCGGTGGCCTCCGTTGACGGGCCGGGGGCTGAAGCCCACGTGCCGCAAACGGAAGAAGGGGCACACCACGACGAAGCTGGGCACGAAGATCCGGAGCAGGCGCACCTTGCACACGTTGATCACGAACCCCAGCACCACGAACTACATCACCACGAACCACAGCACCACGAACTTGAAGGCGACGTGGAGCACGCCGAGCATGCAGCGCTCCTCGTTGACCACCACGAGTACGCAGACCACGCTTTCGATGTTCACGATGTTCATCATGATGACCAACACCACGTTGACCACCATGAAGACCATCACGACCTCATTGCCCCGGTTCTTGCCCCGGTGGAAGCCCCGGGCTCCAAGGCTGCGGCGAAGAAGGCGCGTCGACGCCGTCGCGTTCTTGCCCTACTGATCACGCTCGGCGTGTTCGTGGCCGCGATTGCCATAGGAGCCCAGTTCCTGAAGCCATTGCTGGGGATGGACAAGGTCACCGACTATCCAGGTCCCGGTACGGGTTCAGTGAAGATTACTGTGGCCGAAGGCTCCGGGCCGAAAATTGTGGCGAACGCCTTGGTACAGAACAAGGTCGTTGCTGATGCTGACTCCTTCGTCAAGGAGTTCATGAGCGAAGGTGCCGAGTTGTCGCCGGGCGAATTTACGTTCCGTACCGAGATGAAGAACTCCGATGCTGTGGCTGTCCTCGCCAACAAGGACGCTTCAAAGGTCATGTATTTCGCGCTGAGTGCGGGCCTGCGGATCACTGAATCCCTGGAGGCAATCTCCAAGGGATCAGGCATTCCCCTGCAGCAACTCAACGCCTTGAACCAATCGCCGGCGCAGTTCGGCGTGCCTGCCAAGGCCAAGAACCTTGAGGGCTTCCTGGCTCCCGGGGAGTACCGCTTCGATCTCGGGACCTCCGGAAAGGACATCCTCCAGAAGCTGGTGAACACCACACTGGACGAGCTGAAGTCGCAGGGGATCACCGATCCCGCCAAGCAGTACGACACCGTGACCATCGCGAGTATCGTGCAGGCTGAGGGTGGCCAGGCGGACTACGGAAACGTGGCCGGCGCGATCTACAACAGGCTCAAACCCAACAACGTCGAAACCAGTGGGCTTATCCAGTCAGACGCTACGGTGACGTACGGGTTGGGCAGGAAGTCCTTCCACGTCACGGAAGAGGAAAAGGCCGACAAATCAAACCCGTACAACACGTACGCGAATGTTGGGCTGCCTGTGGGTCCCATCGGATCACCGGGAAAGACTGCGATCGACGCTGCTGCCAAACCGACCCCCAATGACTACCTGTACTGGGTGACGATCAACCTGGACACCAAGGAGACCAAGTTCTCCAAGACGCTGGCTGAGCACTTAACCTATGTGGAGCAATACAACGCATGGTGCCAGGCCAACGCGGGACGGTGTGTGTGAGTCGTCGTGCCGCAGTCCTGGGGCATCCGATTTCGCATTCGAAGTCCCCAGCGCTGCACACCGCCGCCTACGCCAAGCTCGGCGTGGACATTGACTACTCGGCCATTGACGTGACGGTTGCCGCCCTTCCGGAGTTCATGGCATCGCTGGTCGGCGATGAATCATGGTGCGGTTTGTCGGTGACCATGCCGCTGAAGTCGGCCATGGTCCAGGAAGTTGACGAAGTCCGCGGGGCAGGCGCCCAGCTGGGAGTCATCAACACCGTGGCTTTCGAGAACGACGGCGGGACGGTGCGTCGTGTAGGTTACAACACTGACGTCGCGGGGATTGTTGAGTCGGTCCGGTACGCCGGTGTTGCCTCCACTCCGCATGCCGCCATCCTCGGTGGTGGAGGCACCTCCGCCGCGGCCGTCGCCGCTGCCCGCGAACTTGGTGCCGGCCACGTGGACGTTTTCGTCCGTGACGCAGGACGTGCCGGCGAAGCGGAAGCTGCTGCGGCCGCCGTCGGAATGTCGATTGCTGTCCGGCCGCTGACGCAAGCAGCCACCGCCATTGCCGGAACGGACCTGGTGATCTCGACCTTCCCGCCGCGTGCGGCCGACTCATTGGCTGAGGAGCTTGCGGCATTGCCCGGAACCGGGGCCGGTGTGCTCCTGGATGTCGCGTATGATCCCTGGCCGAGCCGCCTGGCCGAAGTGTGGCGCGGCCATGGGGGAGCGGTGGTTCCCGGGCTGGAGATGCTGATGTACCAGGCGGCGGAACAGATCAGGCGCTTCAGCGGCTGTGACGTGGATGCCGCCGTCATAGATGTGATGTGCGACTCAGTCGGGCTTCCCCGGCGGGTGTTCTAGAAGCCTTACATGGCAGGATTGGTTATATGTTGCGTTGGTTGACTGCCGGTGAATCCCACGGTCCGGCTCTGATCGGAATTGTTGAAGGCGTGCCCGCCGGTGTTGAACTCACCAGTGGGCAGATTCGCGACGCTCTGGCGCGTCGCCGCTTGGGCTACGGACGTGGTGCCCGGATGAAGTTCGAGCAGGATGAAGTCACCATCATGGGTGGCGTCCGGCACGGTCTGACCCAAGGTGGCCCAGTCGCCATCCAGGTGGGCAACACTGAGTGGCCCAAGTGGGAGCAGATCATGGCTGCTGATCCCGTGGACCCCGAAGTGCTCGCCGACCAGGCACGCAACGCTCCCTTGACCCGGCCCCGTCCCGGCCATGCCGACTTCACGGGCATGCAAAAGTACGGCTTCGACGAAGCCCGTCCGGTCCTTGAGCGTGCAAGCGCCCGGGAAACTGCCACCCGCGTTGCCCTTGGCACTGTCGCGGCCCAGTTCCTGAAGCAGTTGGGCGTCGAGTTGGTGAGCCACACTGTTTCCATTGCCAGCGTGACGGTTCCGGAAGGGCGGGCCCTGCCGCTGCCCAAGGACGTCCTGGCGCTTGACGCCGACCCCCTGCGCTGCTTCGACCGCGAGACCTCGGACGCGATGGTTGCCGAGGTGGATGCTGCCCACAAGGAAGGCGAAACCCTGGGTGGAGTTGTCGAAGTTCTCGCCTACGGGCTTCCGCCTGGACTGGGCAGCTACGTGCACTGGGACCGTCGGCTCGACTCACGGTTGGCCGCAGCACTCATGGGTATCCAGGCCATCAAGGGCGTGGAGGTTGGGGACGGCTTCCTGACCGCTGCTCGACGCGGCTCGGCTGCCCACGACGAAATCCTCAAGGACGAGAATGGCAGGATTGTCCGCCAGACCAATCGTGCCGGTGGCATTGAAGGCGGCATGAGCATTGGCGAGGTCCTGCGGGTTCGCGCCGCCATGAAGCCGATCGCCACGGTTCCGCGTGCGCTCCGCACCATCGATGTCAGCACCGGAGAGCCTGCCAAGGCCCACCACCAGCGTTCGGACGTCTGTGCGGTGCCCGCCGCCGGCGTCGTTGCCGAAGCCATGGTTGCTCTCGTTCTCGCCGAAGCCATCGCCGAGAAATTCGGCGGCGACTCCGTTGCCGAAACGCAGCGCAACCTGCAGAGCTACCTCGACAGCATCCCGGCCACCCTGGACTCGGTCGGCCGGTAGTGGTCCCCGATATCCGGCCTGGCCGCCCTGTCGTCCTGGTGGGTCCAATGGCCGTCGGTAAATCGGCCATCGGCCAGCAACTTGCTCAGCAGCTGGGTCTGCCCTTCGTGGATACCGACGCAGTGGTTGTTGCCGCGCATGGCAGCATCGCAGACATTTTCGCTGGGCGCGGGGAGCACGCGTTCCGTGAAATTGAAGCACGTGCCGTGGCGAAGTCCATCGAGTCAGCCAAGGCGCAACCGGCCATAATCTCCCTTGGCGGGGGAGCGGTCCTGGACACCGGCACCCAACAACTGCTGGGCGAGTGCACTGTGGTTTACCTCGAATGTGACGCGGAAACGGTCGCCGATCGGATTGCGCGCAACACCGGGA
Organism: Arthrobacter sp. LFS091; assembly: GCF_047977885.1. Lineage (NCBI taxonomy): Bacteria > Bacillati > Actinomycetota > Actinomycetes > Micrococcales > Micrococcaceae > Arthrobacter > Arthrobacter sp. LFS091. The sequence goes on along the minus strand of NZ_JBFPFP010000001.1, from coordinate 448,944 downwards.
GGCCTTTGCTGCAGGGTGACGCCATGGAACGCTGGGAATTGCTTTTTGCCACCCGGCGTCCCGTCTACGAACGTCTCGCGGACCTGGTCATTGATGTGCGTTCAGGATCCGTGGCGGAAATCGGCCTCCAGCTGGAGGCGCGGCTGCGCGAGCATGCAGCCTTGAAACAGGAAGTTGAAAAGTGAGCAACGAAGCAACGGTCATCAAGGTGACTGGACAGGCCGCCAGCGAAAACTACGACGTCGTGGTGGGCCGCGGCCTTCTGGAGTCCTTGCCGGCCAAGCTCGGTGAGCGTGTCCGACGGGTGCTGGTCATCCACCCACGTGCCTTGCGCCTGACAGGCGATACCGTCCGTGACGAGCTCGAGGCTGCCGGTTTCACGGCGCTCACGGCGGAGATCCCGGACGCCGAGGAAGGCAAGCACATCCAGGTTGCCGCGTTCTGCTGGCAGGTGCTGGGACAAAACGACTTCACCCGATCCGACGCAATTGTTGCCGTGGGCGGCGGGGCAGTGACCGACCTCGCGGGCTTTGTGGCAGCGACGTGGCTCCGGGGCGTCAAGGTCATCCACATGCCCACCAGCCTCCTGGGCATGGTGGATGCTTCGGTGGGTGGCAAGACCGGAATCAACACCGCAGAGGGCAAGAACCTCGTGGGCTCCTTCCACCCGCCGGCGGCCGTGCTTGTTGATCTCGACACGCTCCAGACCCTGCCCAAGAATGAGCTCATTTCCGGCATGGCCGAAGTGATCAAGTGCGGTTTCATCGCCGACCCCGTGATCCTGGACTTGCTGGAAAACAAGACCGAGGCCGCCATGGATGCCGGCTCCGACGTTGTCCGCGAGCTCATTGAGCGGGCCATCTCCGTCAAGGCCAACGTCGTGTCACAGGACCTGAAGGAATCCGGCCTCCGCGAGATCCTCAATTACGGTCACACTCTGGGCCACGCCATCGAGCTGGTTGAGCGCTACTCCTGGCGTCACGGTGCCGCTGTATCGGTGGGCATGATGTTCGCCGCCGAGCTGTCCCGCAGCGTGGGCCGCCTGTCCGATGCCGACGCCGACCGGCACCGCACCATCCTGGAGAGCCTGGGCTTGCCGATCACCTACCGCAGGGACCGCTGGCAGGGTTTGCTGGATGGGATGCGCCGGGACAAGAAGTCCCGTGGCGATCTTTTGCGCTTTGTTGTCCTTGACGGCATCGCCAAGCCGGGCATCCTGGATGTTCCTGACACTTCGCTCTTGTTTGCGGCCTACCAGGAAATCGCATCATGACCATCGCCCTGCAGGACGGCGTGAGCGATTGGCCGACGGCCGGTTTCCCGGGCGTCCGCATGAACCCGGACACGCTGCTTCCCGTCGTCGTCAACGAAGAGGCAATGGACGCAGCACTGGCGGCCTCCGAGGATCCAGCGGACCGGATCATGGCCCTCCTGCTCGATAACCAGCCAAACGAAGCCGCTGAGCTCCTTGCCGAGGCCCGCTATAAGGATCCCGAGTCATTCCGTCTCCGGATCTTCGAAGCCGAAGTGCACCGGGCCACCCATCGCCTGGACCGCGCTGTGCAGTTGTTCAGGCACTTGCTGCATGATGTCCAGGGCAGTTCCAAGGAAGCGATCGTCCATCAGTACCTTGGCCGTGCCTACTTTGTCAGTGGGAATGCGCTGGCGGCGTCGGAAGAGTTCGCCAAGGCCTTGGACCTGCGCGTGGCGATGGCTGCTGATGCCGCGCTCATCTACTCGTCCGCAGTGGCCCTGCAGCGCGCCCGGAACGTGCTGGAACTGGCTTCCTAGGAGCCACCGGAAACGCCGCCCGCAAGCCTCGGCCGGTTTTGCCGGTAGAATGGTTTTTGGATTTTTGATAAATACGCGCTGGCGCGCCGATTGGCACGCCTGCTTGGCATAGATAGCTGGCAGCTAGAACCAGTGCGATTAACCAGAGGATACGAGTGGCAACCACAAACGACATCAAGAACGGGACCGTACTGAAGCTCGAGGGCCAGCTCTGGAACATCATTGAGTTCCAGCACGTCAAGCCGGGCAAGGGCGGCGCCTTCGTCCGCACCAAAATGCGCAACGTCATGTCCGGCAAGGTGGTCGACAAGACCTTCAACGCCGGCCTGAAAATTGAAACCGCAACGGTTGACCGCCGCGACTACCAGTATCTGTACCAGGACGGCGAAGACTTCGTGTTCATGGATACCCAGGACTACGACCAGATCACCGTTTCCGGTGCAACGGTAGGCGACGCCACCAACTTCATGCTCGAGAACCAGATGGTCAACATCGCCATCCATGAGGGCACCCCGCTTTACATCGAACTTCCCCCGAGCGTCGTCCTCGAAATCACCTACACGGAGCCCGGCCTCCAGGGTGACCGTTCCTCCGCAGGAACCAAGCCTGCCACTGTTGAAACCGGCTACGAGATCCAGGTACCCCTGTTCGTCGAACAGGGCACCAAGGTCAAGGTCGACACCCGCGATGGCAGCTACCTGGGCCGGGTCAACGACTAGTGAGCGCCCGCGGTAAAGCCCGTAGCAGGGCTCTGGAAGTACTTTTCGAAGCGGAGCAGCGTTCCGTCTCGGCTTTCGATGCGCTCAAGGCGCGCCGGGAGAAGACAGACCTCGTGATCAACCCCTACACGGTGGAAATCGTTGAAGGCGTGGTCTCCATGCAGGCGACCATTGACGAATTCCTTGAGACCTACGCCCAGGGCTGGACCCTGGAGCGGATGCCGTCCGTGGACCTGATTATCCTCCGTATCGGCGCATGGGAACTGCTCTACAACGACGAAGTTCCTGATGGTGTAGCCGTCAGCGAGGCCGTCGCCCTTGCCAAGACGATGTCCACGGACGAGTCGCCGGCGTTCATTAATGGCCTGCTCGGCCGTTTGCAGAAGCTCAAGCCTTCACTGCTGGCCTGATCGGCGGCAAAGGTTAGAAGGACCCCCTTCCCGGGTAACCGGGAAGGGGGTCCTTTTTTGTCCAGGATCCGTCCACGCACTATTGGAGGACTGCCGCCCTCAGGGCAGGTATGGCTCGAAGGTGCTCGAGTTCGTCGTGTTGGTGGACCGGTACGTCACGACCGCTAAGGATGCGCTGGCGGGTGAAGGCCAAAGCCGTGGCGCCTTTGATGAAGTTCCGCATTTGCGCTGACCTTCCCCGGGACGACGCCCAGCGCAGGGCCTGGCGCCGGCCCCTGGACGTGCCAAGCATCTCCACTTCAGCGGGTGTGAACCATCCCGCACGGGCGTATTCGAGGAGTCGTTGGCGCGTGAGCTTTCCTTCGGCCACGCGAAGGAGGATGATCCCCACAGTTGCCGTCAGGAAAATGGGAACCTGGACCACGAAGTACTCCACCAGGAAGTCCTGGCCCATGCTGTTCCATCGGTTGTGCAGGAACATGGCCAGCAACAAGCCCACGAAGAACGCCAGCACTGCATAGCCGGGATGCCATCTGCGGGCGGCGAAGCCCATGATCAGCCCGGTTGTGCCGGTGAACACGGCGTGGGCGAATGGCGACATGAGTCCGCGGAGGATAAAAATCCGTACAAAGTCGGTGCCGGGATCGGTCGACGAGGCAATCTCCCGCCCGAAGTAGAGGATATTTTCCGTGAACGCGAATCCGGCGGCGATGGTGAAGGCAAAGACAACGCCGTCTACGGGTCCGTCGAAGTATTTCCGGGCCGCGAGGATCAGTACCAGCAGTCCCAACGACTTGGTGAACTCCTCGACGATTGGCGCCTGGACGGTGGCCATGAAGTAGGTGAAGGCTTCTTCGCTGCTGGTGGGTGCGGCCAGCGCGAACAAGGGCTGGATCAGCAGCGTGCCCGCGATGGACACGGCGGCGCCCCACGTGAAGGCGAACCAAAGGAGCCGCTTTGGTTCCGGCTCCCAGCGATCAATGAGGCGGACGGTGAGCAGCACCACGGTCAACGGAATGAGGGAGGCGACGAAGCCAATCACGAAGCCAGTGATTCCCGTGTTGCCCAGAAGGAAGGGGAGTACCAGCAGCAGGCTGGCAAGTGCCAGGATCCCGCCACCGATGACCAGCGGAAGTGTGCCCATGGACCGTTTCGGCGCCGGCGGCATTGCCCAGGTTTGTTGGGGGAGTGATGCCGGATTCCCTGGAGCGTGCTGGTAGTTGGCGGGCTGCACCCGCCCCATCCAGGTGGGGTTGGCGCCAGGTTCCACATAGGGCCGCGGATAGGGTTGGCCGTGAGGGTTCATGGTCATGGGAATGAGCCTATTCCACGGCGGGGAATGTGAGCTTAAACTCGTGCCGCCCGGCGCCCGCGGGTGAAGCGGGAAACTGGCGTTGTGGTAGCTTGGAAAAGCAAATATTCCTTTTTTAATTCCGTCCCGTGAGGCGGGGAAAGGGGAGACGAGCGATGACTGAAGTCACTTCAGCGCACCTGCCGTCGCGGGTTGTCCTCAACCAGGCGGACATTGACCGTGCGCTCACTCGTATCGCCCACGAGATCCTTGAAGCCAACAAGGGCTCCCAGGATTTGGTTCTTTTGGGCATTCCCAGCCGCGGCTATCCATTGGCCGTGCGGCTCGCCAACAAAATCGCAGCTGCCGACCCCACGGTCAACGCCGAAACGATTGTCGGCCAACTGGATGTCACCATGTTCCGTGACGATCTCTCGCACCAGCCCACCCGGCCCCCGCGCCACACCCGCCTGCCGTTGTCGGGGATTGACAACAAAGTGGTTGTCCTGATCGATGACGTCCTGTATTCAGGCCGTACCATCCGGGCCGCACTGGATGCCTTGGTGGACCTTGGCCGCCCGCGGATTGTCCGTTTGGCCGTTTTGGTGGACCGGGGCCACCGGGAGCTGCCGATCCGCGCAGACCACGTTGGCAAGAACCTGCCGACTTCAAGTTCCGAAAAAGTCCGGGTCCACCTGGAGGAAATCGACACCGTGGATGGCGTGCCCGTCAACGAAGTCGTGATCGAGGCGGGCAAGTGAAGCACCTCCTTTCCACCGAGAACCTCAGCGCCTTCGATGCCATCCGGGTCCTGGATACGGCCGAGGAGATGTCGGCAGTGGGCGAGCGTGAAGTGAAGAAGCTTCCTGCCCTGCGCGGCAGGACAGTGGTCAACCTGTTCTTCGAGGACTCCACCCGTACGCGCATCTCCTTCGAAGCCGCAGCCAAACGCCTGTCTGCTGACGTCATCAACTTCGCAGCCAAGGGTTCCTCGGTGTCCAAGGGCGAGTCGCTCAAGGACACCGCACAGACGTTGGCTGCCATGGGCGCTGACGCGGTGGTCATCCGCCACTGGGCCTCCGGGGCACCCCATCGCCTCGCAGCGACGGACTGGATTGACGCTGCCGTGATCAACGCCGGTGACGGCACCCACGAACACCCCACGCAGGCACTCCTGGACGCGTTCACCATGCGCCGGCACTGGGCCCAGCTCAAGGGAACGGCTTCCACGGGAGCCGATCTCAAGGGCATGCGCGTGGCAATCGCCGGTGACGTCCTGCACTCCCGGGTGGCCCGTTCCAACGTCTGGTTGTTGAAGACCCTCGGAGCTGACGTCACCTTGGTGGCGCCACCCACCCTGCTGCCCATCGGCGTCGAGCACTGGCCATGCAAGGTCAGCTACAACCTGGACGAGACCTTGGAAGCCGGCATCGACGCCATGATGATGCTGCGTGTCCAGGGTGAGCGGATGAACGCGTCGTTCTTCCCATCAACCCGCGAGTACTCACGCCGCTGGGGTTTCGACGACGCGCGTCTCCGTGCCCTTGATGACCTTGGCATGAAGGACACCATCATCATGCACCCTGGCCCCATGAACCGCGGCCTGGAGATTTCCTCGGCCGCCGCGGATTCGCCGCGTTCCACTGTGCTTGCGCAGGTACGCAATGGTGTCTCGGTCCGCATGGCCGCCCTTTACCTGCTGCTCTCCGGGGATTCCCGCGAAGCTGCCCCGAACGCAATCCAGTCCAGCAAGGAGACCAACTGATGGCAGAGAACACCTACCTGATTCGTGGGGCAGCCATCCTCGGCGGTGAACCTGAGGACCTGTTGATCCGCGACGGCATCATCGAAGCACGCGGAAAGGACCTCGCGGACGGCGACGCCACGGTCGTTGACGGCAAGGGCCTGATCGCACTGCCGGGCATGGTCGATGTCCACACCCACCTCCGCGAACCGGGCCGCGAGGACGCTGAAACCGTGGAGACCGGAACCCGGGCCGCTGCGCTGGGTGGCTTTACCGCCGTGCATGCAATGGCCAACAGCAACCCGGTAGCGGACACTGCCGGCGTCGTCGAGCAGGTCCACAGCCTGGGCCGAGCCTCCGGTTGGGTTGACGTGCGTCCGGTCGGCGCGGTCACCGTGGGATTGGCCGGCGAGCAGCTTGCCGAGCTCGGCGCCATGGCGGACTCGCGCGCGCAGGTCCGGATGTTTTCCGATGACGGCATCTGCGTCCACGATCCCGTCATCATGCGCCGCGCACTGGAGTACGTCAAAGCGTTCGACGGCGTCGTGGCCCAGCACGCGCAGGAACCCCGCCTTACCGCCGGGGCACAGATGAACGAAGGCGCTGTCTCGGCGGTGCTGGGGCTGACCGGGTGGCCGGCCGTGGCCGAGGAGAGCATCATTGCCCGCGACGTCCTGCTCGCCCAGCATGTGGGTTCCCGCCTGCACGTCTGCCACGTCTCCACCGCCGGTTCCGTGGAGATCGTACGCTGGGCCAAGGCCCGCGGCATCAACGTCACCGCTGAAGTCACCCCGCACCACCTGCTCCTGACCGACGAACTGGTCCGCAGCTACGATCCCGTGTACAAGGTCAATCCTCCGCTCCGCACGGACGCCGATGTGCAGGCACTGCGCGAGGGCCTCGCCGATGGCACCATCGACGTCGTGGGCACCGACCACGCTCCGCACCCCAGTGAGCACAAAGAGTGTGAATGGGCACAGGCAGCAATGGGCATGACCGGCCTGGAGACCGCGCTCTCAGTGGTGCAGGAAACCATGATCGAAACCGGCCTTATGTCGTGGGCAGACTTCGCCAGGGTTACCTCGTTTACTCCGGCCGTGATCGGACGCGTTGCAGACCAAGGGCGCCCATTGGACGTCGGGGAGCCCGCCAACGTCATCTTGGTGGACCCGGCTGCGCGTTGGACCGTCGACCCCCATAAAATGGCAACCATGGGCCGCAATTCACCGTTCAAGGGCAAAGAGCTGCCCGGTTCAGTGGTGGCGACCTTCTTCAAGGGCCACCCCACTGTCCTCGACGGCAAACTCAACACCCCGTACCGCTACCCTGCAGTCAGCGGTAACTGATGGACAACCAGACATTGACCGTGCTTATCACGGTTCCGTTGATCGCCGTGGTGCTGGCGATGCTCTGGCTGGGTTGGCGGAACCGACTGAGGCGACAAGCCGACGTCGAACGCCTCCCCGAGGTTCCGGAGCAGCTGACCCCTGCCACCGTCGTCGCAGATGGCCAATACGTGGCCACCACGACCGCGGGCGACTGGCTGGACCGAATCGCCGTCCAGGGCCTGGGCATCCGGACCAACGCGGAACTGAGCATTCACGCCGAAGGCGTGCTGTTTGACCGATCCGGCGCCGCCCCGGTTTTTATCCCGCGCTCGGCTGTGCAGGACAGCCACCCAGCAGACGGCATGACCGGGAAGTTCGTCGAAAAGGACGGACTCGTGGTCATCAGCTGGAAACTGGGCACCCGCGAACTGGACACCGGTTTCCGGTCCAGGCACGCAGCCGACAAGCAGCTCCTCCTCGAAGCCCTCCAGGAATTGATCTCCGCAGCCCCTCAGGCAGATGCCGATAGTGGAAAGTAATAAAGTGACGGATAGTAAAGCAGCCACCACCCCCACCTCCTCAGCAGCAGTGCTGGTGCTCGAAGACGGCCGCATGTTCCGCGGCCGCAGCTACGGCGCCCAGGGGACCGCGCTCGGTGAAGCGGTATTCGCCACCGGCATGACCGGTTACCAGGAAACCATTACCGACCCTTCCTACGCGCGTCAGCTGGTCGTCCAGACTGCGCCGCACATCGGCAACACGGGTGTCAACAGTGAAGATGCCGAGTCCCGCCGCATCTGGGTGGCCGGGTACATTGTGCGCGACGCCGCACGCCGACCGTCCAACTGGCGCTCCGAGCGTTCGCTGGATGACGAACTCACGGAGCAGGGTGTTGTCGGCATCCAGGGCGTGGACACCCGCGCCATCACCCGCCACCTCCGCGAGCACAAGACCATGCGCGCAGGCATCTTCTCCGGCGAGGCCGCCCAGGCAACCGACAAGGAACTGCTGGACACCGTCCTGGCAAGTGCTCCGATGGAAGGCGCAGCCCTGGCCGAGGAAGTCTCTATTGACGAGGCCTATGTTGTTGAACCCAAGGACCACGGTTGGGAAGGCGAACCGCGGTTCTCCATCGCCGCTGTGGACCTGGGCATCAAGGCCATGACGCCGATCCGCTTTGCCGAGCGCGGCGTGCGCGTCCACGTCCTCCCGGCAACGTCCACCGTGGAAGACGTCAACGCGGTCAAGCCGGACGGTTTCTTCATGTCCAACGGCCCGGGCGACCCCGCGACGGCCGATCACCAGGTGAAGCTCCTGCGTTCGGTGCTGGACGAGAAGCTGCCGTACTTCGGTATCTGCTTCGGCAACCAGATCCTGGGCCGCGCCCTCGGATTCGGTACGTACAAGCTCCGTTATGGCCACCGCGGCATCAACCAGCCTGTCATGGACCGCCGCACGGGCAAGGTGGAGATCACCTCCCAGAACCACGGCTTTGCCGTCGACGCGCCGCTGAACGGCGCCACGGTGGCACCGGAAGAGCGCTACGGCCGCGTTGAAGTCAGCCACGTTTCCTTGAACGACGACGTCGTTGAAGGGCTCGCCTGCCTGGACATCCCCGCGTTCTCGGTCCAGTACCACCCCGAAGCCGCGGCCGGCCCGCACGATGCCGCCTACCTCTTTGACCGCTTCATCGACCTCATGGCCGACACCAAGTCCAAGGCCACAGGCGATAACACCAACGACTCCAACGACTCCAAGACTGAGGACAAGAAGTAATGCCCAAGCGTACAGATCTCAAGAGCGTCCTCGTCATTGGTTCGGGCCCGATCGTCATTGGCCAGGCTGCCGAGTTCGACTACTCCGGCACCCAGGCCCTTCGTGTCCTCAAGGAGGAAGGCCTGCGCGTCATCCTCGTGAACTCCAACCCCGCCACCATCATGACGGACCCCGAGTTCGCGGATGCCACCTACGTTGAGCCCATCACCCCCGAGGTGGTGGAGAAGATCATCGCCAAGGAGCGCCCGGACGCCATCCTGCCCACCCTGGGCGGCCAGACGGCACTTAACACCGCCATCGCGTTGGACAAGAACGGTGTGCTGGAGAAGTACAACGTCGAACTCATTGGTGCGAACATTGCCGCCATCGAGCTCGGCGAAGACCGCGAAAAGTTCAAGGGCGTGGTGGAACGTTGTGGCGCAGAGTCCGCACGCAGCCACATCATCCACACCATGGACGAAGCATTTGCGGCAGCGGAAGACCTCGGGTACCCGATGGTGGTCCGTCCTTCCTTCACCATGGGTGGCCTGGGCTCCGGCTTGGCGTACAACGAGGACGACCTCCGCCGCATCGTCGGCCAGGGCCTCCAGTACAGCCCCACCACCGAGGTCCTGCTCGAAGAGAGCATCCTTGGCTGGAAGGAATACGAGCTGGAGATGATGCGCGACAAGAACGACAACGTCGTTGTTGTGTGCTCCATCGAGAACTTCGATCCCGTAGGCGTCCACACCGGCGACTCCATCACGGTAGCTCCGGCCCTGACCCTGACGGACCGCGAGTACCAGAAGCTGCGTGACGTCTCCATTGCCGTCATCCGCGAAGTCGGCGTGGACACCGGTGGCTGCAACATCCAGTTCGCTATCGACCCTGCCACGGGCCGCGTGGTGGTCATCGAGATGAACCCCCGCGTTTCCCGCTCCTCGGCCCTGGCATCGAAGGCAACAGGTTTCGCGATTGCAAAGATCGCCACCAAGCTCTCCCTGGGCTACACGCTTGACGAGATCCCCAACGACATCACCCAGAAGACGCCGGCATCGTTCGAGCCGACCCTGGACTACGTTGTGGTCAAGGTTCCCCGTTTCGCATTCGAGAAGTTCCCGGCAGCGGACAACACCCTCACCACCACCATGAAGTCCGTCGGCGAGGCCATGGCCATGGGCCGCAACTTCACCGAGGCCCTGCAGAAGGCCTTGCGTTCCCTGGAGCAGAAGGGCTCGCAGCTGGACTTCAGCTCCGTCCCCGAATACGAAGTTGCCGAGCTCCTTGAGAAGGCCAAGCGTCCCACCACCGACCGGCTGCACCAGGTGCAGCGGGCCCTCCTGGGCGGGGCCAGCCTGGAAGAGGTCTTCGAGGCCACCAAGATCGACCCCTGGTTCCTGGACCAGCTGCAGTTGCTCAACGAGACTGCGCAGCAGATCCGCAAGGCCGGCGTGCTCACCGAGGAAATGCTGCGCAATGCCAAGCGCCACGGTTTCTCCGACGAGCAAATCGGTGCTTTGACGCACAACAATGAGGCAGTGGTCCGTGGTGTCCGCCAGGCACTGGGCATCCGTCCGGTCTACAAGACGGTGGACACCTGTGCTGCAGAGTTCGCCGCTTACACTCCGTACCACTACTCGTCCTATGACGAAGAAGATGAGGTGGGCCTGCACGCCAAGCCCTCGGTCATCATCCTCGGCTCCGGCCCCAACCGCATTGGCCAGGGCATCGAGTTCGACTACTCCTGCGTGCACGCTTCCATGGCCCTGCGCAAGGCCGGGTACGAGACCGTCATGGTCAACTGCAACCCCGAGACAGTCTCCACCGACTACGACGTCTCCACGCGCCTGTACTTCGAACCGCTGACCCTTGAGGACGTCCTCGAGGTCATCGCGGCAGAAGAACGCACCGGCGGCGTCATGGGTGTCTTCGTGCAGCTCGGCGGTCAGACTCCCCTCAAGCTGGCGCAGCAGCTCGCCGATGCCGGCGTACCGATCCTGGGCACCTCGCCTGAGGCCATCGACCTCGCCGAGCACCGTGGCGCCTTCGCCCGCGTGCTGGACGAAGCCGGCTTGACCTCCCCGAAGAACGGCACCGCCGTCTCCTTCGAGGACGCCAAGAAGATCGCCGATGAGATCGGCTACCCGGTCCTGGTGCGCCCGTCGTACGTCCTGGGTGGCCGTGGCATGGAGATCGTCTACGACGAAGCCAACCTCTCCCGCTACATCGCCAACGCCACCGAGATCACCCCGGACCACCCGGTGTTGATCGACCGCTTCCTTGAGGACGCCGTCGAAATCGACGTCGACGCACTCTTCGACGGCACCGACATGTACCTCGGTGGCATCATGGAACACATCGAAGAGGCCGGCATCCACTCGGGTGACTCTGCCTGCGTGCTTCCTCCGATCACCCTTGGCAACAACGTGATCGAACGCGTGCGCACCGCAACGCGTGCCATCGCCGAGGGCGTGGGTGTCCGCGGCCTGATCAACATCCAGTTCGCGCTGGCTTCCGATGTCCTGTACGTCCTTGAAGCCAACCCGCGGGCCTCCCGCACGGTTCCGTTCGTCTCCAAGGCCACGGGTGTCCAGATGGCCAAGGCCGCGGCGCTCATCGGCACGGGTGTCACCATCAACCAGCTCCGCACTGCCTACAAGATGCTGCCGGAGACGGGGGACGGCTCCACCCTGCCCCTGGATGCTCCGGTTGCCGTCAAGGAAGCCGTCCTGCCGTTCAGCCGCTTCCGCACCCCGGAGGGCAAGGTTGTGGACTCCCTGCTCGGTCCTGAAATGCGCTCCACCGGCGAGGTCATGGGTATCGATAAGCACTTCGATACCGCATTCGCCAAGAGCCAGGCCGCAGCCAACAACGCTCTGCCCACCGAAGGCAAGATCTTCGTCTCGGTCGCCAACCGTGACAAGCGTTCGGTGATCATGGGCGTCAAGCGCCTCTCGGACCTCGGTTTCGAGATCGTCTCCACCGGTGGCACGGCAGATGTCCTGCGCCGCAACGGCATCCAGGCCACTCCGGTGCGCAAGGTCGCCGAGGGCAGCAGCGCCGAAGGCGAAGGAACCATCGCCGACCTCGTCGTTGCCGGCGAGATCGACATGGTCTTCAACACGCCCTCAGGCGGCGAAGCCCGCAGCGACGGGTACGAACTCCGTGCCGCTGCGACGTCCATTGGTATTCCTTGCATCACCACCGTGGCCGAGTTCAACGCTGCAGTACAGGCCATTGAAGCGCTGCGGACCTACGAATGGTCCGTGACCAGCCTGCAGGAGCACGCAGGCAACCTGGCAGCGGCAGTGGAAGCAGCCAATGCCTGAGTCTGCTTCGCCGCACCTGGAACAGCAGCCGGTCCGGGAGTCGTTCGGCTCCCGGCTGGCTGCCGCCATGGCGGACCGCGGGCCGCTGTGCGTCGGGATCGACCCGCACCCGCAGCTCCTGGCTGAGTGGGGACTGAACGACGACGCCGCCGGGCTGGAACGCTTTTCGCTGACGGTGGTGGAGGCAGTGGGTTCCCTCGCTGCCGCGGTGAAGCCGCAAGTGGCACTGTACGAGCGGCACGGCTCTGCCGGCATGGCAGTGCTGGAGCGTACCCTGGCCGCATCCTCGGAAGCGGGTGTCCTGAGCATCGCTGACGCCAAGCGTGGTGATATTGGCTCCACGATGGCTGCCTACGCCGATGCCTGGCTGCGGGACGGGTCATCGCTGGCCGCGGACTCTGTGACCTTGAGCCCATACCTGGGCTTTGAGTCGCTGCGTCCGGCGCTGGATCTCGCCGCCCAATACGGCAGGGGAGTGTTTGTGCTCGCGTTAACATCCAACCCGGAGGGCAAGTCCGTCCAGCATGTTGGCGGCGCTGATTCCGTTGCCCGGCGCATTGTGGCCGAGGCCGCCGCGGAGAACGCGCGCTATGACGGGGTCCTGGGTTCGGTTGGCCTGGTGGTGGGTGCCACCATTGGTTCGGCGTTGGAGGACCTCGACATCGACCTCGGTCCGGTCCGTGGTGCCATCCTGGCCCCGGGACTCGGTGCCCAGGGCGCTACTCCCGCCGATCTCCGTGCCACTTTTGGGGCCGCGTATCCGACTGTCCTCGCGACATCAAGCCGGGGAATCCTGGCCGCTGGACCCTCGGTTACGGCCTTGCGGGCTGCTACCGAGCAGACCCGGGATGGGCTCCGTTCCGAGTAAGTTGCCTGGCTGCATTGCGCAACCGGGCCCCTGCCGGTAGGTTCAGGATCAGTCCGCGTGATCTGGATCACAATCTCGATCTGACAGGGGTTTGGCAGTGGGCCTTAAAGAGCTGACACCGCAGGAACGTTCCGATGCCCTTGAGAAGGCTGCCAAGGCACGTGCCGTGCGTGCGGCAGCTAAGGAAAGGCTCAAGCGCGGTGAGCTGAGCATTGCCGAGTTGATCTCGTCGGGCACCACCGATGAGGCGATAGCCCGCATGCGGGTCGTGGAATTGCTGGAGGCCCTGCCGGGTATTGGACCCGTCAGGGCCGCCGGGATCATGGCGGAGATTGGAATCGCCGGATCCCGGCGGATCAGGGGGCTGGGAATTCACCAGGCCCGGGCGCTGGTAGATTTTATGGATACCCAGCAAAGCGTTTGACGCATCTCCCCGAAGGAATCCGTGAGCAAGAATCCTGGACTGACTGTCCTTGCAGGCCCCACTGCCGTTGGCAAGGGAACCGTTTCAACCTACATCAGGGACAACTATCCGGAGGTCTGGCTCTCAGTCTCGGCAACTACCCGGGCCGCCCGTCCGGGAGAGCAGGACGGCGTCCACTACTTCTTCAAGACCGCTGAAGAATTTGATGACCTGGTTGCAGCGGGTGAACTTCTCGAATGGGCTGTTGTCCACGGACGCAACCGGTACGGAACCCTCCGCAGCACGGTGAATGCAGCGATTGCCGAAGGGAAGTCGGTGTTGCTCGAGATCGACCTGCAGGGTGCCCGGCAGGTGAAAGAGGCAGTCCCTGACGCCAATTTCGTGTTCCTGGCCCCGCCGAGCTGGGATGAAATGGTGCGTCGGCTGGTGGGCCGGGGCACCGAAACCCCCGAGGAACAGCAGCGCAGGCTGGAAACCGCTAAACTGGAACTTGCTGCTGAACCGGAGTTTGACCACACCGTCATCAATGACGACGTTCGCCGGGCAGCGGACGAGCTTGTTTCACTCATGGGGCTTACCCCGCACGGGCGCTAAAGCGCCTGCATTTGTTGGCCCGCTAGAATTTGGAGAATTCGTGTCCACGAACCTTGAAGGCATCATCAACCCGCCGATCGATTCGCTGCTTGAGGCTGCCGATTCCAAGTACGGCCTGGTGATCTTCGGCGCCAAGCGTGCCCGCCAGATCAACGCGTACTACGCCCAGCTTCACGAGGGCCTCTTCGAGTACGTTGGCCCGCTGGTCGACACCAAGCTGAACGAAAAGTCGCTTTCGATCGCCCTGCGCGAGATCAACGAAGGCCTCCTGGTCTCCACGCCGATCGAGCCCGCAGAATAAAACAGACTGCCTGTTGACGGAGGTCACGTGCGCATAGTCCTCGGAGTCGGGGGAGGGATCGCAGCCTACAAGGTTGCATCGCTCCTCCGGCTTTTTACTGAAGCCGGTCACAAGGTGACGGTCATTCCCACGGAAGCGGCCACCCGCTTTGTTGGTGTGGCTACATGGGAGGCCCTCTCGGGCAATCCGGTGAGCAACAGCGTCTTTGACGACGTCGAGAAGGTCAACCATGTCCGGTTGGGACATGAGGCTGACCTGATCGTCGTGGCTCCAGCCACGGCCGACCTCCTGGCCAAGGCAGCCACCGGACAGGCGGGCGACCTCCTGACCAACACGCTCCTCATGGCCCACGGGCCTGTCCTCTTTGCTCCGGCCATGCACACGGAAATGTGGCAACACGCCGCCACCCAGGCCAACGTTGAGACGCTGCGCAGCCGCGGCGTCACAGTCCTTGAGCCCGCATCCGGGCGCCTCACCGGTGCAGACTCGGGCCCGGGCCGCCTGCCGGAACCTGAAGCGATCTTCGCAGCTGCCATGGCCCTTGCCGGCGCGGAATCCCCTGTAGTTCAAGGCAGTCACTCCGGTGTCCTTGCCGGACGCGTCGTGACCATCTCCGCCGGCGGAACCAGGGAGGCCTTGGATCCGGTGCGCTTCCTGGGCAACCGCTCGTCAGGAAAGCAAGGCGCGGCCCTGGCCGCTGCCGCGCTGTCCGCCGGAGCCACTGTCCGTTTCCTTGCGGCCCATATGGACGTCGAACCGCCGGCCGGCGTCGAGCTTGTCCGCGTTGAGTCAGCCTTGGAGTTGCGGGAAGCGGCGCTGAAAGCGGCGGCCGATTCCGACGTCGTTATTATGGCGGCGGCTGTGGCGGACTTCCGTCCGGCGGAAGTTTCAGACACCAAGATTAAGAAGGTCGACGGCGAGGACGCACCGTTGGTGCACCTGGTCCGGAACCCGGATATCCTGCACGAGCTCGTTGAACGGCGGAACGCCGAAGGTGGCAAGCAACTGATCGTGGGCTTCGCGGCCGAAACGGGCGATGCCCAAGGAGACGTCCTGGAGCACGCCACAGCCAAGCTCAAGCGCAAGGGCTGCGACCTCCTGGTAGTCAACCATGTTGGCATCGGCCGTGTGTTTGGCCAGGACGACAACTCCGTCGTCATCCTTTCAGGCCACGGGGCAGAACCGGAGTCCGCCGCAGGCTCCAAGGCCGACGTTGCGGCCGCCGTGATCGACCGGGTGGGCGCCGAGCTTGCACGGGTTTTTCCCGCTGTGTAACCGAACCCACACCCGAATTCTTAGCAAAGGGACACACGGAAGTTTCCGCTGTCCCGCAACCCAGTAAGGTGGACGAGTGACTTTACCGCTGCACCATGAACACCATGGCACCCCGTCCAAGCTCCGGCTCTTCACCTCAGAGTCGGTCACCGAAGGGCACCCGGACAAGATCTGCGACCAGATCAGCGACTCCATTCTTGACGCGTTGCTGGCCGCGGATCCTGAATCCCGCGTTGCCGTGGAGACCATGGCCACCACCGGCCTGGTCCACGTGGCCGGTGAGGTCACCACTGACGCTTACGTCGAGATCCCGCAGATCGTACGCGAAACCATTCTCGGTATCGGATACGACTCCTCGGCCAACGGCTTCGACGGCGCCCGCTGCGGTGTCTCCGTCTCCATCGGCCAACAGTCCAACGACATCGCGGGTGGCGTCTTCAACTCGCTTGAGGCCCGCGAAGGCCGCCAGGAAGACGATTACGACCTCCAGGGCGCCGGCGACCAGGGCATCATGTTTGGCTACGCCAGCGACGAGACCGCCTCCTACATGCCTACTCCCATCTGGCTGGCACACCGCCTCTCGGAACGCCTCACCGAAGTCCGCAAGAACGGCGAACTCGCGTACCTCCGCCCCGACGGCAAGACCCAGGTCACGGTAGGTTACGACGGCGACCGGCCCGTGTCCGTGGAAACAGTGGTCATCTCCAGCCAGCATGCCGAGGAAGCGAGCCTGGAGCAGCTCCGTGCGGATCTCGCCAGCTACGTGATCGACCCCGTGTTGTCCGCGTCCAACCTGGATATCGCGCACACTGCCAACATCCTGAACCCCGCCGGTGCCTTCGTGATCGGCGGCCCGGTAGGAGACGCCGGCCTTACCGGCCGCAAAATCATCGTTGATACGTACGGCGGATTCTCCCGGCACGGTGGTGGAGCGTTCTCCGGAAAGGATCCGTCCAAGGTGGACCGCTCGGCTGCGTACGCCATGCGATGGGTCGCCAAGAACGTTGTCGCCGCAGGACTGGCCAAGCGTGCCGAGATCCAGATCGCCTACGCCATCGGCCAGGCCCGCCCCGTTGGAACCTACGTTGAGACGTTCGGCACGGAGACGGTTGACCCGGCCCGTATCAGCGAGGCCATCACGGAACTCTTCGACCTGCGTCCCCGGGCCATCATTGACGCCCTTGACCTGAAGCGCCCCATTTACGCCAAGACGGCGGCGCACGGCCACTTTGGCCGCGACGACCCCGACTTCACGTGGGAGCGGCTGGACCGGGTTGATGACCTGAAGGAATACTTCAACGCCTGATCCTTTTGCTTTGCGCGGCCTGGGCACGGGTTACAACTTTGTCGGTGCCCCATGGTTTGCTGAAGCCAGAGAGATGCCCGCAGCGGGTCAATCCCGCTGCGGGCATTCTGCGTTGACGATATTCGTGGATGTCCAATGGTGAGGTGGAGGTGAAGTGCATGGCAGCATTCGAAGCCCAGCCCTCGTTGCTGCAGCCTTCACTGCTGCAGGGTTTTCCAGAGCGGGCAGCTGTCAACGGGCCGCCCCTCGCCGCGGAGAACCCCGTGGCGCGGGTAGTGCTTGAATCTTCGTTGCCACATTTGGACAGGCCATTCGACTACAGCGTGCCCGCGGAACTTGCTGACGTGGCTGTTCCCGGCGTTCGCGTCAAGGTCAAGTTCAATGGCCAGGAGCTGAACGGGTACATCGTAGAACGCCGCGCGGATTCGGAGGGCTCCCATTCCCTGGCGACCCTCCACAAAGTCGTCTCCCCGGTGGCCGTCCTGACTCCCGCCATTGCGGAACTGGCCGCCAGTGTCGCGGCCCGGTATGCCGGAACCCTCAGCGACGTCCTGCGGACGGCGATCCCGCCCAGGGTCGCCAAGGTGGAGAAGGAACTGCTCGCCGGCGAGCTGGTTGCTGCCGGTACGCCTGAGCTGGGTTTCAGTCCGCCCGATGGCTGGAGGGCTTACTCCAACGGCGCACCGTACGTGCAGCACTTGGCCGGTGGTGGTACGCCCAAGGCCGTCCTGACCGCCTTGCAGGGATTCGGCCCCAACGGATGGCCGGCGCTTGTCGCTTCCGCGGTCGCGGCTGTCCGCTCCTCGGGCCGGGGCGCAGTGGTGGTCGTACCCGACTACCGGGACCTGGAACGGGTTGAAGCGGCGCTGGAGAATGTCTTGCCTCAGTCGGACGTCGCCCGGCTCACCGCGGACGACGGCCAGACGCCCCGCTACCGGAACTTCCTTCGGCTGCTGACTGGTTCCGCTGGAGTGGCAATAGGCACGCGTTCAGCAGCCTACGCCCCTGTGCAGAATCTGGGCCTTGTGGTGTGCTGGGATGACGGCGATGACCTGCACATCGAACAACGGACGCCTTACGCCCATACCAGGGAGGTCCTGCTGCTGCGTGCCGAACAGGAGGCTGCCGCCTGCCTCCTGGCATCGCACAGCCGCAGCACAGAACTTCAACGCCTCGTCGAGATGCAGTGGGCGGTACCTATTGAGGCGCCACGGTCCGTGGTCCGTTCGACGGTTCCCCGGGTGCTCAACACGGCTGACAGTTTTGAGCAGGAACGAGATCCCCTGGCACGCGTTGCCCGCCTGCCTGGGGCCGCGTGGCGCGCGGCGAAGGAAGGCCTCGAGCGGGGTCCGGTCCTGGTGCAGGTTGCCCGGGCCGGCTATGCACCGTCGTTGGTGTGCGAGACGTGCCGTGAACTTGCCCGCTGCAACGCCTGCCAAGGGCCGTTGGCGGTAGCCAGCGGATCGGCCATTCCTGCGTGCCGCTGGTGCTCGACGCCGGCACCTCAGTGGCGCTGTAGCCATTGCAGCGGAACCCGGCTCCGGCGAGGCGCTGTGGGTGTGATGCGGACGGCGGAGGAACTGGGGCGGGCCTTCCCGGGCAAGGCGGTGGTGACTTCCTCGGGTGAGCACATCAAAGCGACGGTGCCTGATGCTCCGGCCCTGGTAGTGGCAACTGTCGGGGCTGAGCCCGTGGCTGCCCACGGCTACGCTGCGGCCTTGCTGCTGGACGGAAACTCGTTGCTCCGGCGCGAGAACCTCCGGGCAGGCGAGGACACTGTCAGGCGCTGGTTCAACGCTGCCGCGCTGGTCAAGCCCGCAAGCCAGGGCGGACTTGTGGTGATCACGGCAGACGATACCGCCGCGACCGGTGCGTTGCTGCGTTGGGACGGCCCGGGATACGCTTCGCGCGAGCTGGCACTGCGGAAGGAACTGCAGTTGCCCCCAGCGGTGCGGGTAGCCTCCATCACCGGCGGGAGGGCCGACGTCGGACACTTTTCGCAGGCCTTCGAGGCCAGTGCAGCGCTGCCGTCGGGCACCAAACTCCGCAGCGCCGGGCCGGCGCCCCTTCAGACGCTCACAGGAACCACGCAGTCACCAGCGGATGATGCCGATGTCAGGACGCTTTACTTCATTCCCTACGCGGACGCAGCCGCGGCAACCCGTGCCATGCGCGCCGTGAAGTCCGCCAGCGCCGCCAAGCGCACGTCCGGCCCTGTGCAAGTCCGTCTGGACGGCGTGGACGTACTTTAACCGGCGCGTCAGCCTTTGCGTTTGCGCAGGGCCACTACTTCCTCGGCTGCTGCAAGGAGTTGCTGCGCCGACTCGTCCCAGTTGAATTCTGCCGCGCGCTCCACTGACCGCACGGAGCGCTCCTGCCAGAGGGAATCCTCAGCCAAGGCCGTGACGGCGGCTGCGAATTCAGAAGCAGAATCCGGGTTCACGTAGCTCACGGCATCGCCGCCTACTTCACGGAAAATCGGGATGTCGCTGGCGATCACGGGCGTTCCCAGCGCCATGGCCTCCACCAGCGGCAAGCCATAACCCTCTGCACGGGAAAGGCTGATAAGCGCGGTGGCCCGCAGAAGGAGTTGGTCGTATTGGGCGTCCGTGACGCCGTTGTGGAACTCCACCTTGGCTCCGTGCGGAACCATCGCTTCCAGTTCCGCTTTGCGTTCCGGAGTGATCCGGCTGAGCAGGTGCAGGGTGAAGTCCGGCAGCCCGGCCATACCCCGGATCATCGTTTCCACGTTCTTGTACGGCATGAACGACCCCATGTACAGCAGCGTCTTGTCAGCGCCCGCAGCAGGATCGCGGGGTGTCTGGCCGGGTTGGGGTGCGTTGCCGACGATGCGCACCGGCCGTTGCGTCAGTGCGTACTTGGCCATGAGGGCGCGGGTCGTCTGGCTGATGGTGGCCACAATGTCGGCACGGTTCAGCAGGAGGCGCTGAGGCCAAAATGCCTTGTGGTAGAGCCGCCACAGCAAGCGGACGGGAGCCGGGAGGAAACCGGGGGGCGTGGGGTGCTCGTAGTAGATGAGGTCATGCAATGTCAGGACCAGGCCATACCGCCGCCCCAGGGTACCCATGGTTTGCATGGGGCAGACTACGACGTCTGCGCCCAGTGGGTTGACTTTGCGGGCAACAAACAGCTCCAGTGGGGAGAGGGGGCTGTTGATCAGCACGTAGGGAACATCCGGCAGCAGGGCAAGCTGGCGCTTGTCGCTGATCAGCATGGTCACGTCTGCGATCTTGGATGTAGCTGCTATGAGGCTGGAACCGTAGCGGCTGATGCCATCGTGGTGGTCCGTTCGGGTAAAGCGGGCGTCGATGACGATTTTCACGCGGGATGTTCCTCCAGGAAGGTGCGGATGGCTGCTGCGGCCGGGGCCGGTGTCTCGTAATGGATGAGGTGCCCGACGTCGGGAATCACTTCCAGCGTTCCGTCGGGCAGGCGCTTCATCAGTTTGTGCTGGTTGGGAAGGGTGGCGATCTCATCTTTCTCGCCGGCGATGAGGAGAACCGGGAGGGCCAGCCGTTCGGCGACCTCTGCTACGTTGCCTGAGACCGAGGCCTTGAAGGATTCGAGCAGGCTGTTCCGGTCGGCGAAGGCACTGAAATAGGCGTCATGCTGTGCGTGGATGAACCGGCGCAGGTTCTTGTCCTTGGTTTTGGCCATGGTGATGCTCATGATGCGTACGATCGCCCGGTTGCGGAGTACGGCCAGCCCCAGGGGGCGGGGGAGCCTTGCCGAGAGTTGGTAGTACAACACAGCCAGTTTGGTCATGATGCCTTTGGGGCCTTCAAGTGCCGGCGCGGCAATGGGGTTGACCAGAATCAGGGGGTAGATGGATCCCGGGTGCGCTGCTGCGAAGTGGCTGGCCACGATGGAACCGAAGGAGTGCCCCAGCAGTACTGTCTTGGGGCCGAGGCCGACCCCTGCCATGAAGCTGGAGATGAACCGGCCGTAGCGTTCCACGCTGTGCTCGTCGCCAACGAAGGGTTCCGAGCTGCCGAAGGCCGGCAGGTCAGGCATGATGATGCGCATTTCGGGGAGCTGGTCGGCGACGCGAAGCAGCCCGTGGTGGTCGCCCCGGAAACCGTGGATGACCAGGATGGTGCGGGTTGCAGCGGTGGCGGACACGGGCTCATAGGTCCAATACGCAATTTTGCTGCCGTCCACATCGACGTCCGAGGCGTGTGTCCGCCCGGGCAAGGACGCGCTGAAGAACTTGTCAGGGGCCTGGGCACCGTCAGGCGATTGCGAGGTGTCCACTTTTTCCATACGGATAGTCCTAGTTCACGTTGTCCGGGTGCGAACCCGTCCGGTGGTGGCGCTCGAGTTCTGCCATGCGTTCGATGTCGGCGGTGTCCAGTTCAAAGTCGAAGACGGCAATGTTCTCCTTGATCCGGCCAGGAGAACTTGCCTTCGGGATGACCAGGTTTCCCAGCTGGAGGTGCCAGCGGAGAATGATCTGTGCCGGGGTCCGGTGATATTTTTCCGCCAGGGAAACAATGGCGGGGTCGGCCAGGACCTGCCCGCGACCCAGTGGGCTCCAGGCCTCCGTGGCGATCCCCAGCTGTTCATGCAGGGTCCTGAGCCTGGTCTGCTGCAGCCACGGGTGCAGCTCGATCTGGTTGACCGCCGGAACAACTTCTGCCTTGTCCATAAGTTCTTCAAGGTGTCCGGGTTGGAAGTTGGATACGCCAATGGCCCGGACTTTGCCTTCGCGGTACAGGGTTTCCATCGCTTTGTAGGTCTCGGTAAACAACCCGCGGCCGGCGCAGGGCCAATGGATCAGGTAAAGGTCCACGTAGTCCAGCCCCAGGTTCGAGATGGAGGTGTCGAAGGCCCTGAGCGTCGAGTCGTAGCCTTGGTCATCGTTCCAGACTTTGGTTGTGACGAACAGGTCTTCCCGGGAGAGGCCATGTACGGCTTCTCCGGAACCGCCAGTGGCACTGCGGGCTGCAGCGGCATCGCCGATGGCTGCCCCAATTCCCCGGCCGACGCCTACCTCGTTGCCGTACATAGCGGCAGTGTCGAAGCGCCTGTACCCTTCCCCGAGGGCCGTAGCCACCAGTGTGTCAGCGTCATGGGGCGGAACCTTGTAGAGTCCGAATCCCAGTCGTTCCATCTGTACGCCGTTGTTAAGTGCCAGCCGGCCCGATGTCAGCTTGGATGAGGATCTCATAGCAACGACTCTACCCAGTCCGGACGCGATTTCTTCAGGCATGGCCGTTGAAACTCACCAAGCGTCGAGCGGACGCCTCGTCCAGGATAAGGTCCGTGGCCAGTCCTGCCGCCAGGGCACCCTGTAGTCCGTTGATCTTGGAAGCGCCGGACACGACGCATATCCGGCGCCTGACCTGACGGAGCTGCTCGTGGCTCGGCCCCGTGGATCTTTCGTTCAAGGTGATGCCGTCGGAGGAACCGTCGCTCCGGAAGAACACCGTCGCCACGTCACCTACAACGTCGTCGGCAGCCAGCATGCTGAGGTCGTGTTCGTCGAGGTATCCGCCGGCGTAGACGTGGCTGGGGTAATCGGAATCGACTGAGCCTACGCCGAATATCGCAATACTCATTCGCGCCTGCAAGTCGAGGATGCGTTGAACGCTGCGTTCATTCCACATCGCCGTCTTGGTGGACGCGTGATCGAAGAACGCCGGCACCGGGAACTGTTCCACCCGTGCCCCGTAGGCGCTGCCGAAGCGTCTCATGATGTCGCTGGCGTACGTAATGCCCGTGGTTTGCATGTTGCCCGCCCCGTTGAGTTGGACCACGATGCTGTCGTGCGTCACCTTACGGGTGAGGTGGCGGCTGACGGCACTGAGGGTTGCACCCCAGGCCACGCCGATGATGGCGTTGGAGTCCACCAGGGGGCCGATGGTTCGTGCTGCCTGCATGGCAACACGGTCCAAAGTCTCGGCCTCATTGAGGGTGTCCAGCACCGGGACGACGTGAACATCCACTCCGTATTGGTTCCGGATTTGGCTTTCCAGCTCGGGTCCGGTGTCGAAGGGGCTGCGGATCTGGACCTGCACGAGGCCCGTTTCCCGAGCCGAGGACAGCAGCCGGGACACCGTGGAACGGGAGGTCCGCAGCTCGCGGGCAATCGCATCCATGGTCAGGTCCTGCAGGTAATACATTTGTGCAGCCCGGAGCGCATCCGAGTGACGTGATCGTGCCATCTCATTTCCTTACTGCACGTTTGTGCAAATAGCTTGACTCCATTTTCCACCTTCGCAAGATTAGTGGTGAACGGTGCAGCAGCGAGTGGCGCGGCGCACGAACCAAGCCCAAGGGAGCAGTTTTGGGACACAACAGGATTTCCGGTACCTCACAGCACGCACAGCAGCGCGACTCCGTCGTCGCATTGCAGGAGCGGCCCTCGGCGAAGGTACTCATCATCGGCGGTGGCATCAATGGTGTCGGAACGTTCCGCGACCTCGCCCTGCAAGGCGTCGATGTGGCACTTGTTGAACGTGGCGATTACTGCCAGGGTGCCAGCGGCGCCTCGTCCCACATGATCCACGGTGGCATCCGTTACCTCGAAAACGGCGAGTTCCGCCTTGTCCAGGAATCGGTAGTGGAGCGAAACCGGCTCCTGCGGATCGCACCGCACTACGTCAAACCGCTGCAGACAACCATCCCGATCTTCAGCACCTTCTCCGGAATCCTTTCCGCCCCCATGCGCTTCCTGACCCACAGGCAGGGCAAGCCGAAGGAACGTGGTGCGTTCCTCATCAAGGTGGGCCTGAGCATGTACGACTTCTTCTCCCGCGACGGTGGAAGTGTTCCGCGGCACCAGTTCCGCGGCCGCACCAAGGCCCTCGCCGAACTTCCCAAGCTGCACTCCGGCATCAAGTACGCTGCAACGTACTTCGACGCATCCGTGCACAACCCCGAACGCCTGACCCTGGACGTCCTCCAGGATGGCGAAAAGGCCGGCCGTGGTGGCGGGCTCCCCGGTGGAAGCGCCCGCGCCAGCAACTACGTCTCGCTCGTTTCCATGGGCACGGACGGAGTGCGGCTCCGCGACGAACTGACCGGCAAGGAGTTCGACTTCCAGGCCGACGTCATCGTCAACACCACAGGCGCATGGGTGGACCTCACCAACCAGGCCATGGGTGCCGTCAGCAAGTTCATGGGCGGCACCAAGGGATCCCACATTGTCCTGGACCACCCCGAACTGCTCGCCGCCTGCAATGGGAGGGAGATCTTCTTTGAACACACCGATGGCCGCATCGTCCTGATCTACCCCATGGGAGACCGTGTGCTGGTCGGAACCACGGACGTGGATGCGGACATGTCAGAAGACGCAGTGTGCACCGAAGAAGAGATCGACTACTTCTTCGACCTCGTGGGCCACGTGTTCCCCACCATCAAGGTCGAACGCGAACAGATCGTGTACAGCTTCGCCGGCGTCCGCCCGCTGCCACGCCACGACGCCACGCAGCCCGGGTTCGTCTCGCGCGACTACAGGATCGAACGCAGCGTCCGCACGGATAGCGACGCTGTGACAACGCCGGGCGGTAAGGCCGCCGTCGTACTTAGCCTGGTCGGCGGAAAGTGGACCACATTCCGCGCCCTTGCAGAGCACATGACCAATGACGTCCTTCGCGAACTGGGCATGGAACGCAAAGTCTCGACGGCGAAACTCGCCATCGGTGGCGGTGCCGGGTTCCCGGCCACCGAGCAGGGTGAACAGGAATGGATCAAGAAGCACATGGGGCCGGGCCTGGACGCTGACCGCGTCGCTGTCCTGCTGACCCGCTACGGAACACGTGCCGACGCCGTCATCGACTACCTGAATGCCGGACACGACACACCGTTGCGGTCCACTCGCGAACTGAGTGTCCGCGAGTTGGCTTTCATGGCCGAGCACGAGCAGATCGGGCACCTGGTGGACGTCCTGATCCGCCGGACATCCCTCGCATTCCGCGGCCTGGTAACAGGGGAGCTGCTTAACGAGATCGCTGCTGCGCTTGCTGAGCCACTTGGTTGGGACGCCGCCACCCGTGAAGCGGAAATCCGCCACGCACAAGAAGTACTGCAACGGTTCCACAAGGTTGACGTGCACAGCTTGGTGGCCTGAAACCACCATCGGGGCGGTTCCGGAAACCGGACCCGCCCCACACAGCCTCCTCACCCGCGAGGAGGCTGACAACAGAAAAATGAGGAGTCAAAGATGTCTCTTGGAATTGTTTTCCTTTCCGAAGTATTCGGAACCATGATGCTGACCCTGCTGGGTTGCGGTGTCGTGGCAAACGTTGCGCTCAAAGGCACCAAGGGCAACAACGGTGGATTCTTAATGGTGACGTGGGGCTGGGGTATTGCGGTCTTCGCGGGCGTTTTCGTGGCCGCAAAGTCCGGTGCGCACCTGAACCCGGCCGTCACCCTGGGCCTGCTGGTCAAAGGCAGCAAAGAGTACGCCCCGGATGTGGCTGTGACCTTCGGCTCGACCCTGACCTACTTCGGAGGCGAACTGCTGGGCGCCTTCCTGGGTGCCGTTGTCTGCTGGCTCGCTTACAAGCAGCACTTCGACGATGAGCCCCTGGCAGCGAACAAGCTGGGAACCTTCTCCACCGGCCCGGCCATCCGCTCCACCCCGTGGAACCTCATCACCGAAATCATTGGCACGTTCGTCCTGGTCTTCGTCATCCTGACCTTCGGCGGCACACCTTCCGGCCTCGGCCCGCTGGCCGTAGCACTGCTTGTTGTTGGTATCGGTGTATCCCTGGGTGGTCCCACCGGCTACGCCATCAACCCTGCACGTGACCTTGGCCCCCGCATCGCACACGCCGTCCTGCCCATCAGGGGCAAGGGCTCGAGCGACTGGGCCTACTCCTGGATTCCCGTCGTCGGACCGCTGGTCGGTGGCGCACTTGCCGGGCTCGTGGCCCTCTGGGTCCCGGACATCATGCCCGCCATTGCCGGCTAAAAACGCTTTCGATCGACGCACACTCCGCACACCCTCACAACGCCACTGAGTAACCAACAACAGACAAGGACGTCACCATGAACCAATACGTCATCGCCATTGACCAGGGCACCACCAGCTCCCGGGCAATCGTGTTCGACCACTCGGGCAACATCGTGTCCACCGGCCAGATGGAGCACGAGCAGATCTTCCCGCAGGCCGGCTGGGTGGAGCACAACGCCGCGGAGATCTGGAACAACACCCGCGAGGTCATCGGCTCCGCGCTGTCCAAGGCGAACCTGACGCGGCACGATATCGCCGCCGTCGGCATCACCAACCAGCGCGAAACCGCAGTGGTCTGGGACAAGAACACCGGCGAGCCGGTCTACAACGCCATCGTCTGGCAGGACACGCGTACCCAGTCCATCGTCGACGAACTCGGCAAGGACGGGGGACCGGAGCGCTTCAAGCAGAAGGTCGGCCTGCCCTTGGCCACCTACTTCTCCGGCACCAAGATCAAATGGATCCTGGACAACGTCGACGGTGCCCGTGAACGTGCCGAAGCCGGCGACCTCCTCTTCGGCAACACTGACGCGTGGGTCCTGTGGAACCTCACCGGCGGCGTCGACGGTGGTGTTCACGTCACCGACGTCACCAACGCTTCACGCACCATGTTCATGGACCTCGAAACCCTGCAGTGGGACCAGGAGATCCTGGACATCTTCGGTGTCCCGGCATCCATGATGCCCACCATTAAGTCCTCCTCCGAGGTCTATGGGCACGTCCACACCTCGCAGCTGCTGCGCGAAACCCCGGTTGCGGGCATCCTCGGCGACCAGCAGGCAGCAACCTTCGGCCAGGCGGCCTTCCAGGCCGGCGAAGCGAAGAACACCTACGGCACCGGTTGCTTCCTGATCTTCAACACCGGCGAGGAAATTGTCCACTCCAAGAACGGCCTGCTCACCACCCTCGGCTACAAGCTGGGCGACAACAAGCCGCACTACGCCCTGGAAGGCTCCATCGCCGTCACGGGCTCCTTGATCCAGTGGCTCCGCGACAACCTGGGCATGATCAGTTCAGCCCCGGAGGTCGAGGAACTCGCCGCTGCAGTGGAAGACAACGGTGGCGTGTACATCGTCCCCGCGTTCTCCGGCCTCTTTGCACCCTACTGGCGGGCAGACGCCCGCGGCGCGATCGTGGGCCTGACGCGTTTCGCCAACAAGGGCCACATCGCCCGCGCAGCCCTGGAAGCCACAGCGTTCCAGACCCGCGAGGTGCTCGACGCCGTCAACGCCGACTCGGGCGTCCCGCTCACCGAGTTGAAGGTCGACGGTGGCATGGTCGCCAACGATGCTCTCATGCAGTTCCAGGCAGACATCCTCGGCGTGCCCGTGGTCCGTCCGAAGGTCGTAGAAACAACGGCCCTCGGTGCCGCCTACGCGGCCGGCCTGGCAGTCGGTTTCTGGAACGACCTCGGCGAGCTCAGCGCAAACTGGGGCGAGGACAAGCGGTGGGAACCGCAGCTGCCCGCCGAAGAGCAGGAGCGCCAGTTGCGGCTCTGGAAGAAGGCAGTGACCAAGTCCATGGATTGGGTCGACGAGGACGTTAAGTAGCCTTCTCCTGACAGAGGTTCCGGGGACTCCCGCCCGCCCGCTTCGCGGTGCCCGCCACACCATGGCGGGGAGTCCCCGGAACCTCTTTTGGCGTCCGGCCCCCTTACACCCAGCCCATGGGTTTGGTGGGGTAAGGTATTGGTATGCGTGAGATCCTTCTGCTTAGCTAGCCGCCCGGCTTTAACAGCCGTGCGGCCGCCCCTCCATTGTTGAGGGGCTTTTGTGTGTCCGGGGTTATCCGGGACCGCAGCAGGAGGCAAAACCGCCATCGAGAACAGAAGAGGGCAGCAGTGAGCGTTCAGCCGGAGACAGAGACCGGAACAGCACAGACAGCCGCAGCCGAGGTGCCTGAAGAAGGCGTCTACAGCTTCGCTGCGATGGAAGCCAAATGGCCGCAGGTCTGGGAAGACCTCAAGGTCTTCACGCCTGCCGACGACGGCTCGCGGGAACGCCGCTACGTGCTGGACATGTTCCCCTACCCTTCCGGCGACCTTCACATGGGTCATGCCGAAGCGTTCGCCATGGGCGACGTCGTAGCACGTTACCTGCGCCAGAAGGGCTTCGACGTCCTGCACCCCATCGGGTGGGACTCCTTCGGCCTGCCCGCCGAAAACGCCGCCATCAAGCGCAACGCGCACCCCAGCGAGTGGACCTACGCGAACATCGACACGCAGGCTGCGTCCTTCAAGCGTTATGCCATCTCGGCCGACTGGTCGCGCCGCCTCCACACCTCCGACCCCGAGTACTACCGCTGGACGCAGTGGCTGTTCAAGCGGTTCTACGAGCGTGGCCTGGCCTACCGCAAGGACTCGCCCGTCAATTGGTGCCCGAAGGACCTCACCGTCCTGGCCAACGAACAGGTCGTCAACGGTGCCTGCGAACGCTGCGGCACGCCGGTCACCAAGAAGTCCCTGAACCAGTGGTACTTCAAGATCACCGATTACGCAGACCGCCTGCTGCAGGACATGGACCAATTGCAGGGACACTGGCCCGAGCGTGTCCTGGCCATGCAGCGCAACTGGATCGGCCGTTCAGAAGGCGCGCACGTCCGGTTCGTCATCGAAGCCACTGAAGATCGCGCGGAACGTGAAGTCACCGTTTTCACCACGCGTCCGGACACCCTCTACGGTGCAACGTTCTTCGTCGTTGCCGCTGACGCGCACCTGGCACTGGACCTGGTGACACCGGAACATCACGACGAACTCATGGCCTACCGCGAGAAGGTCAAGGCGCTGTCGGAAATCGAACGCCAGTCCACAGAACGGGAGAAGACCGGCGTCTTCACCGGCCGTTACGCCATCAACCCACTCAACGGCGAGAAGCTGCCCGTATGGGCTGCCGACTACGTCCTGGCTGACTACGGCACCGGCGCCATCATGGCCGTCCCTGCGCACGACCAGCGCGACCTCGACTTCGCGAAGGCCTTCGACCTGCCCGTCCGGGCCGTGCTGGACACCGGTGACGAGGACCCCTCGGAGACCGGAGTAGCCACTGCCGGCGAGGGCACCCTGAAGAACTCCGGCGAGCTCGATGGCCTGTCAAAGTCTGAAGCCATCCCGGCAGCGATCAGCATCCTGGATAAGCTGGGAACCGGCGAGAAGTTCGTGAACTTCCGCCTGCGTGACTGGCTGCTGAGCCGCCAACGCTTCTGGGGTACGCCCATCCCCATCATCCACTGCGGGGAATGCGGCGAAGTTCCCGTTCCCGATGATCAGCTGCCGGTAAGGCTGCCCGACAACCTGCGCGGTGAGGCACTGTCGCCCAAGGGCACGTCGCCGCTGGCCGCCGCCGTCGAGTGGGTCAACGTCGATTGCCCCAACTGCGGCCGTGCCGCGCAGCGTGACACCGACACCATGGATACTTTCGTCGACTCGTCCTGGTACTTCCTGCGGTTCGTCTCGCCTCACTACACCGAGGGACCGTTCGATCCCGACAAGATCAACGATTGGATGCCGGTAGGCCAGTACGTAGGCGGCGTCGAACACGCCATCCTGCACCTGCTCTACGCGCGTTTCTTCACCAAGGTCATCAAAGACATTGGGCTGATCGAAGCCAACGAGCCATTCTCCGCGCTGCTCAACCAGGGCCAGGTGCTCAACGGCGGCAAGGCCATGAGCAAGTCGCTCGGCAACGGCGTGGACCTGGGCGAACAGCTGGATAAGTTCGGCGTCGACGCCGTCCGCCTCACCATGGTCTTCGCCTCCCCACCGGAAGACGACGTCGACTGGGCGGACGTGTCGCCGTCGGGCTCTGCCAAGTTCCTGGCGCGTGCCTGGCGGCTCGGCCAGGATGTCAGCAGCGAGCCCGGCGTTGACCCGGCCGGCGGTGACCGCGCCCTGCGTACGGTGACGCACAAAACCATTGCCGATGCCGCCGAACTGTTGGACAACAACAAGTTCAACGTGGTCGTGGCCCGCCTCATGGAGCTGGTCAACGCCACCCGCAAGACCATCGATTCCGGTGCGGGCGCTGCCGATCCGGCTGTACGCGAAGCAGTGGAGGCCGTTGCGGTCATCCTGAGCCTGTTCGCTCCGTACACAGCCGAGGACCTCTGGAACACGCTGGGCCACCCGGCATCAGTTGCCAATGCAGGCTGGCCCAAACACGACGACGCACTGCTGGTTCAGGACACCGTGACTGCTGTGGTCCAGGTACAAGGCAAGGTTCGCGACCGCTTGGACGTTTCTCCGGACATCACCGAAGACGCCCTCCGGGAACTTGCGCTGGCTTCGGAAAACGTCCAGCGTGCCCTGGACGGCCGCGGTATCCGCACCGTGATCGTGCGGGCCCCTAAACTGGTGAACATCGTTCCTGCCTAGCAGGGATTGTGCGGCCGCCGGTATCGTGCCGGCGGCCGGCCATCATCTTTGGAGGTTGCGTGCCTGAGCGAGAACCACCCGCCTGGATATGGCTCAAGGAAAGAGTGGCGCGCCTCCGGCAACCCACAGTTCCGGTTACCGTCCCTGGCGAGCCGCTGGCCGCCGTCGTTAAGACTGCTGTCGTCACGGATTCAGCGGCAGCCCTGCCACCGGAATGGGTATCCGCCTTCACCGCCGACGGGCGCCTGGCGGTCGTTCCCATGCCCGTTATGGTGGGGAACGAGATCTACGGTGAGGGCGAAGACGACATCACCCAAACGTTATCGCTGGCTTTGGCGTCAGGGGCATCGGTCAAAACCTCAAGGCCATCGCCCGGACAATTTGAACAGGCCTACCTCCTTGCGCAGCGCCGGGGTTTCGAGGCCGTGGTCTCCATCCACATCTCCTCAGAGCTGTCCGGAACTGCCGATGCAGCCCGGCTGGCTGCGGCCCGGGTCAGCATTCCGGTGGAAGTGGTGGACTCGCGCACGGTTGGCATGGCACAAGGCATGGGTGTCCAGAGCGCCGTGGTGGCTGCGGCCGACGGTCGCGAGGCAGCTGAAGTGCGCCATTTCGCGGAGCGCCGCATGGAACGGACCAAGGTCTACTTCTATGTCCCCAGCTTGGAGCAGTTGCGGCGTGGCGGACGCATTGGGGCGGCAGCGTCGCTGCTTGGAACCGTGCTGGCCATCAAGCCGATTCTGGCGGTCGACGGCGGCAAGATCGTTCCGCTCGAAAAGGTGCGTTCCGCCGTCCGCGCCATAAGCCGCCTCGAGGAAATCGTGGCAGCCGATGTTGCCTCCCGGCCGGCGGGCCAGCAGCGCCTGGCCGTGCACCACTTCGGCAATCAAATAGAGGCCGAAGCCCTGGCCGCCCGGTTGAACCAGAAATGCCCGGAGTGCCCGGCGCCTCAAATCAGTGCGCTACCGGCTGTCCTGGCTGCCCACGCGGGCCTGGGCGTGCTGGCTGTCATCGTTGGGGAAAGCAGTACACCCGCGGGTTGAGCACCCGTGTTTTCCACATAGGAAACTTCCCCGGGTTCCGGCCCGGAGTGCTGGCCATAGGCTCGTTCCATGCCACGGTGGAGCCAGGACCCGTCGCCGGATGCCGCAGCGAAGGCCGTCCGGCAGCGTTTCGTGGACCGCGTGGCTACCGGCCCTACGGCACCTCCGTTGTTGGAGCTTCCAGAGGCGGGGAACCAAGGCGGGGCAGATCCTGAACGAGCGGCCCCGGCCCGCCTCCGATGGCGGACACCTTGGCGGGTTGCGGCTCTCCTGGCCGTGCTGGTTGTTGGCTTCATCGGGCTCCAATGGTGGATGTCCCCGGCAGCGGCCCCGACATTTGTTCCCCTCAGCCCTAGCAGTTCATCGGGCAGCAGTCCGGTACCCACTGCCGCGGCAGGTCTTGACGGTGATGCATCCGGGACTGTGCTGGTCCATGTAGCAGGTGCCGTGAAAGCGCCAGGCGTAGTGTCACTGCCCGAAGGCAGCCGCGTCTTTCAAGCCATCGAAGCGGCAGGTGGCGCCTCGCCGAACGCGAACCTCGGCGGCCTGAACCTCGCGGAAGTCCTCAGGGACGGCACCAAGGTCCATGTACCCGCGCTCGGCGAGCCACCCCAGGGGGAACCACCTGTGGGTACCGGCGGTTCCGGGGCTGCAAGCACACCTGCGGGTGCCACTGCGGGAGGCGCTGCCAGGATCAACATCAATACCGCCTCCGTGGAAGAACTCGGAACGTTGCCACGAGTGGGGCCGGTGATGGCTCAGCGCATCGTCGATTGGCGGAAGGAACACGGTGCTTTCGCCTCCGTGGATGAACTCGACGCAATTGATGGGATCGGGCCCAAACTGATGGAGTCATTGAAGGACCTCGTGGCGGTGGACAGTGGCTGAGGCGGAAACTTCTCCTCGCCGCCTGGATCTGAGGCTTGTGCCCACAGTGCTGGTTTCATGGGCCGCGGCGCTTGCTGGTGGGATTTTGGGTGCGGCGGGCTGTGCAGTCCTCGCGTCGGGGCTTCTTGTGGCCGGGGGAGGGCTGCTCGTTGGAGGGCGGCACCACAGGCGCCGGCCCCAACGGACCATGGCAGCCACCTTTGCGCTTGCCTGCGTCGTGGGGGCTGCTGTCGCGGCCCACTGCGCTGTGAGTGAAGCCAAGCAGGAACACGGTCCGCTCGCGCCGGCAGTCGAGTCAGGGGACGGCGTCGTCGCACACTTGGTCATCACGGGCAGCCCCAGCAAGATCCCTGCCCCGGGACAGTCCGCGAGGGACCGGTGGACCGTCGATGCCCACCTCATCGATGCCACGTACTCCGGCGCCAGGGTGCGGGGTGAGGCCGATGTGGTGGTGGTGGGTGACGATCGCTGGCAGAACGTACGTGCGGGAGACCGGGTCAGGACAACCGGCTCCCTCAAGGAAGTGCGAACAGGTCAACCGGAAGCGGGCTTACTCTCGGCGGCGTCTGCCCCTGTCGCCGTGGGGGCGGATTTCGACGTGCACGGTGTCGCGGGTGACCTGAGGAAACACTTCGTGGAAGCTACCGCATGGCTACCCCCGGACGCGGCGGGGTTGTTACCCGGAATGGTCACTGGCGACACGAGCGCGCTGCCGGAGAGTCTTGGTGTCGACATGAAAACTACCGGCATGACGCACCTGACAGCCGTGTCCGGCGCCA
Source organism: Arthrobacter sp. LFS091 (assembly GCF_047977885.1). Lineage (NCBI taxonomy): Bacteria > Bacillati > Actinomycetota > Actinomycetes > Micrococcales > Micrococcaceae > Arthrobacter > Arthrobacter sp. LFS091. The sequence continues at coordinate 415,747 of NZ_JBFPFP010000001.1, read as the reverse complement.
ACTGCAGCCTGGTGTTGGGCGGGTTCGTTCTGTTGGCGAGGTACTTTCGGCTGTCCAGGCCCCTTTCTGCGGCAGGTGGTTGCCTTGGGCTTTTCGCGTTTGTGGTGTTGGTGGGACCGGACCCAAGCGTGCTGCGCGCCGCGGTCATGGGGTGCGTTGGTGTGACAGCCTTGGCTGGTGGGCTGAGGGGACGGGCATTGACCTTTCTCTGCGTTGCCAGTTCCGTACTCTTGTTCGTGGACCCCTCGCTTGCCGGCAATGTCGGCTTTCTCCTGTCTGTGCTTGCCACCTTGGGCATTGTTTTACTGGGCAGCCGCATATGCTCCTGGTTTCCACCACAGGTGCCCCGGTGGCTGGCAACGGCTGTTGCAGTACCGTTAGCTGCGCAGTTACTGTGCGGCCCCGTCATTGCTGCGCTGCAGCCACAGTTCACCCCGTACGCGCTCGTCGCGAACGTGACGGCCGGTCCGCTGGTGGCTCCTGTGACAATCCTGGGGACCATTGCGGTGCCACTCGCTGCGTTTGTTCCCTGGGTGGCGGCGGCCCCGCTGGCCATCGCTGGGTATTGTGCCGGGGCGATAGCGGCCTTGGCCAGGTTTTTTGCTGGGTTGCCGGGCGCAGCGTTGCCTTGGGCAGAAGGTCCGGCGGGTGTGGTCGCCATGGCTGTTTTCTCGGTGGTAACGGTCTTGTCGGCGTGGATGATGCTTCATCCGACGACCCTGCAGGGTTCTGTCATTGCCCTCCACAGCGAAATCGTCACGCTGCTGGAAGCAATGGCCTCCCGCCGGGGAAGGGAGGCCAAGCCTCCTACGTGTGGACATTCATCAGGGCGTTGTGTATTAATTCACCGCCCGATCGTAAGCTGGGCCCGTGGAGCGCAGCGCATGGATGCGGCGACTGCGACGGGGCTGCAGCAGCGTGGCCCCATAAAGCCTTGGTCCGCGATGACCAGGTTGGTCCACTGGATGATCCGCGTCCGAACTCGGGGCCGGTATGGAGGGAACAGTTCCAGCGGAGAGCGAGGGACGCGCCGGAGTCGGTCTGGCTGACAGCGATGCTGACCTGGTGGCGCGGGTGCGCTCCGGTGACACGGAGGCATTTGATGTGCTGTACGAGCGGCACCGAGGCATCGCCACATATGTCGCAGCGAACCAGGCCGATAACCGGGCCGATGTCGATGATGTTGTATCCGACGCCTTCGCCTCCGTTTTTCAGTCCCTGAAGTCGGGAAAGGGTCCGGATACGTTCTTTAGGGCGTATCTGCTGACCACCGTCAAACGCATCTCGTTCAAGGCCAACCAGGCAGCGTCCCGCACGCGGCCGACGGACGAGTCATACGTGCTCGATTCCGTGGAGGAGCAGCAGGACCCGGTCATGGCGGAGTTCGAGTCCGCAGCGGTCGCCCGGGCGTTCAAGACCCTTCCTGAGCGATGGCAGGCGGTTCTTTGGTATGTGGATATAGAGGGGATGAAGCCGGCAGCCGCCTCGGTGATGTTGGGGCTGAGCCCCAACGGGGTCTCTTCCCTGGCATTGAGGGCCAGGGAACGGCTACGTCAGGTCTACCTCCAGCAGCACCTCAGTAATTCCGTGGGACAGGACTGCGAAGAGTATTCGTCGCAGCTCGGTGTGTATGCCCGTAATGGACTGCGTCGGCGATCCCAGGACAAGATGCAGGCGCATTTGGACGAGTGTGCTCGATGCACAGCGTTGTTGCTGGACCTTAACGACGTCCAATCAGCAATGCGTGCCGCCCTCTTCCCTCTGGTGACCGGTGTTGGGTTCACCTCCGCAGTACCGGCTCTTTCGGGTTCTGGAGCCACGGCGGTGGCACGGGGTTCCCACGCTGCTCCCAGGCAATGGTCTTTGACGTGGAAAATAGCCGCAGGTGTGCTCACGGGCGCTGCTGTGGTTTTGGGTGCGGCCGTAGCGCTGGGAGTCACAGGTTCGCCATCGTTGGAAGGACCTGCCGGTGCGACGAGCCCCCTGCCCGGTGTTACTGCAAACCCAGCCAAGCCCACAGCCACACCGGAAACGATCCCCGCCGTCGTCGAGGACATAGCTGATCCCGGAAAAAAGGATCAGGAAGGGGTTCCGGTCCTTCCAGGGAAGCCCTCTGCGGCCGGTACAAAGGCCGGCAGTTCCAAGGCGCTTCCACTGCTCCCGGACGTGCAGCGGCCACCGGCTATCCAGCCGTCTTCCCCAGCCTCGCCGGGCATTCCCGTTCTTCCGCTGCCACCCGCCGTTCCGGGAGAACCTGGTTCCCTGCCTTCGCTGCTTCCAACCCCAATACCAACTCCGGGTCCGTCCAGCACGCCCCTTCCATCGGTTTCTGTCACCCCGCAGCCGCAACCCGTGGTGAGCGCGACCTTCAGCACCGAAGCAGGCACAACAGCGTCGGATGTCAACGTGATCATTACCTTCGACCTTGGCGGGGCCGCTCCCAGCACAGCTGAAGCCGTCTTCACAGTGTCCGAAGGCTCCGACATGATTCCAGGAAAGCTTGATGCTCCCGACGGTTGGACGTGTACCCACGACCCCTCCACGACCAGGCAGTTCCGTTGCGTCAGCACCAGGGTGGACCCTGCGGCTCTCCGGTTCGGCCTCGGGGTCACCAGGAAAGGGCCGACGGAAACCACGACCCTCAGCTACCAGATCAGCGGTACGGGGATCGGCACCACGACCTTTTCGAACACCTTCTGAAGAACGAATGAGGGCAATCCGTGCGGCCTTCCCTGGGACGGTGTGAGCATGGTGGCAACTGTCCGAAGCTCCCGCCCGGGCATGGCAGACTTGAATCCTGCAAGGAAACGTCCGGAAGGAACCACCATTGGCTGCTGCCCAAAATAACCGGGCCAAAACCGCCTCGGCCAACAACGTCAGCTGGCGGGAGATCACTCCTGCGGCCGTGGTGTTGGTTACGGGTCCCGAGGAGTACCTGGGCATCCGTGCCATGGACCGCATCCGGTCCCACGTGCGGACGGCTACTCCGGAGGTAGAGTTGAGCCGGCTCAACGCAGGCTCCTATGAGGCCGGCTCCTTGGCAATGACCGTTACCCCGTCACTGTTTGGCGAGGGAAAGCTCATTGAAATCGAGGGCTTGGAAGCCATGAACGACGCCTTCCTCGCCGATGGCCTGGCATACCTGCAGAACCCCGACCAGGATGTCGTGCTGGTCCTCAGGCATGCGGGCGGCGTTCGCGGCAAGAAACTGCTCGACGCCGTCAAGTCGGCTGGGTGGCCAGTGGTGGATTGCCAGCCGCTAAAGAAGGACGCCGAGAAGACCTCCTTTGTTGTCTCTGAATTCAAAGCCGGGGGCCGGCGCATCGAAGGCGAGGCTGTCATGGCACTGGTTAATGCCGTGGGCGCCAACTTGTCCGAACTGGCCGCGGCCTGCAGCCAGTTGATCGCCGACGCTACCACCGCCGTGGATGCGGCGACTGTGGAGCGATACTACGGCGGAAGAGTCGAAGCCACCGCATTCAAGGTTGCCGACGCCGCAATGGCCGGTAATGGTCCCGTGGCATTATCAACGCTCCGTCACGCTCTGGCGACAGGAGTGGATCCGGTTCCTTTGGTTGCAGCACTGGCGGCCAAGTTGCGTACCCTGGCCAAAGTGGCCGGAGCCAATGGCTCCCCGGCCACCATCGCCAGGAACCTGGGCATGCAGCCTTGGCTCGTGGAGCAGGCCCAACGTGATGTCCGACGATGGACGCCTGAGGGTCTTATCCGGTCCATTCAGGTCATTGCGGAAGCGGACGCCCAGGTCAAGGGTCTTTCCCGCGATCCCGTGTACGCGGTGGAGCACGCAGTGACGGTTATTGCCACATCGGCCAGCCGACGCTGACCGCGTTAAACCAGCCGACGCTGACCGCGTTAAACCCAAAGGCCGGCACCCATTGGGCGCCGGCCTTGTGATCAGCTCAGTCGAACTGGAAAAACCTTAGAGTGCGTTGACCTTCTTGGAGATCGCCGACTTGCGGTTTGCAGCGTTGTTCTTGTGAATAACGCCCTTGCTGACAGCCTTGTCCAGCTTGCGGCTGGCAGCAACAAGTGCAGTTCCAGCAGCATCCTTGTCAGCAGACTCAACGGCGGTGTTGACGGCGCGGATGGCAGTCTTCAGCTCGGACTTGACTGCGTTGTTGCGCAGGCGAGCCTTCTCGTTGGTGAGGATGCGCTTCTTCTGGGACTTGATATTAGCCACGTATGAACTCTCTTTTTAATGCGGAAATGGTCTAGAGGGTTTTCAGGTTGGCCATCGACTGAGCGGCGTGGGGATGCCTATGGCAGCCAACCATGTGTGGCCGTCGACCTGCACGAACACACAGCTATAAAGAATAGCAGACGGTCCGCCCTGACGGCGACTTTGAAGTCACCGCCTGTCCTGTTGCGCGCGGAGTGCCCGGGAGACCTCGTTGAACAGGACCTTGTCCAGCACCGCACCCTCCCGGCGGATGGACGCCGGGTCGAGCCGGATCACGCGGTCCACTTTGACTTCACTGGGTCGCCCTTGCCGGTCCCAGGCTCCGGCGCCGATGTCGACGTAATCGTCGGCGCGGGCGCCGTGGTCGTGGTCCTTGGATGTCAGCATCAGGCCCAGGAGCCACTTGGCGTCAGCACCTACGAGCAGCACGGGACGGTCTTTCCCCCGGCTGTGGTCCTCTTCATAGGGCACCCATCCCCACACGATCTCGCCCGGGTCCGGTTGCCCATCCGGCTTGGGGGAGTACTTGGGCCGGAGCGGCCCGCTAAAGTCACCGGGGTAGGGGCCGCCGACGCCGGCAGGCCGGGTTTGCGTTTTTGCTCCACTGGGGAGGGTGGCCGGTTTGGTGTTGCCGCTTCCCCATGCCTTGAGCGATCGCAGGATGAGTTTGCCCAGGGGGCGCAAGTCGATAGCCATGTGACAACGCTACAACCGGGCCGGTACCGCTCTGCGCCGGCAATGTACGGTGAACCGCTGGTTCGTGGGAGACTGGAGGATCAGATGCGCGGCGCATTCCGGCTGGCCTATGCCCAGTTCGCGGAATTGCCGTGTGAGTATCGACAGTAAGGATCCTGCGTGTCTCCCATGGCCCGCACCGCACCGGTGCCCGCCGCAACAGATCCGGCCATCATCCGGAACTTCTGCATCATTGCCCATATCGACCACGGTAAGTCCACCCTGGCCGACCGCATGCTGCAGTACACCGGCGTCGTTCAACAGCGCGACATGAAGGCCCAGTATCTGGACCGTATGGACATCGAACGTGAGCGCGGCATCACCATCAAGTCCCAGGCTGTTCGCATGCCCTGGGAGCTGGATGGCACCAGCTATGCACTGAACATGATCGACACCCCCGGCCACGTGGACTTCACCTACGAGGTCTCGCGATCCCTGGCTGCCTGTGAAGGCGCGGTTCTCCTGGTCGACGCGGCACAGGGTATCGAAGCCCAGACCTTGGCCAACCTGTACTTGGCCATGGAAAACAACCTCACCATCATCCCGGTACTGAACAAGATCGACCTCCCGGCAGCGCAGCCGGAGAAGTATGCTGCGGAGCTGGCGAACCTGATTGGTGGCGACCCCGAAGACGTCCTCAAGGTTTCCGGCAAGACCGGCGTGGGCGTCGAGGCATTGCTGGACAAAATTGTCCGGGACCTCCCCGCGCCCGTGGGTGACCCGGACGCTCCGGCCCGTGCCATGATTTTCGACTCCGTGTATGACACCTACCGTGGCGTGGTCACCTACGTCCGGGTGGTTGACGGCATGCTGCACCCCCGTGAGCGAATCCAGATGATGTCCACCCGGGCCACGCACGAGCTCCTGGAAATCGGTGTGAGTTCCCCGGAACCTACCCCGTCCAAGGGTCTCGGCGTGGGTGAAGTGGGGTACCTGATCACCGGTGTAAAAGACGTCCGCCAGTCCAAGGTGGGCGATACTGTCACCAACCTGGCCAAACCTGCTTCGGAGTCCTTGAGCGGTTACGCGGACGCGAAACCCATGGTCTTCTCCGGCCTGTATCCGTTGGACGGCACGGACTATCCGGTGCTTCGAGATGCCCTCGAAAAGTTGATGCTCAACGATGCCGCGCTCGTTTACGAACCCGAGACGTCGGCTGCGCTGGGCTTTGGATTCCGCGTGGGCTTCCTCGGATTGCTGCACCTGGAAATCACCAGGGAGCGCCTTGAGCGTGAGTACAACCTGGATCTCATTTCCACCGCCCCCAACGTGGAATACGAGGTAACGCTCGAGGACAAGAAAGTTGTCCACGTGACGAACCCCAGCGAATACCCCACGGGAAAGATTTCCGAGGTCCGTGAACCGATGGTTTCGGCTACCATCCTTGCGCCAAACGAGTTCGTCGGCTCCATCATGGAACTGTGCCAGAGCCGTCGTGGGCAGATGAAGGGCATGGACTACCTGTCCGAGGACCGCGTGGAGCTCCGTTACTGGATCCCGCTGGCTGAAATCGTGTTCGACTTCTTCGACCTCCTGAAGTCCAAGACCCGTGGCTACGCCTCGCTGGACTGGAAGGCCGACGGCGAACAAGTCGCCGACCTCGTGAAGGTCGACATCCTGCTCCAGGGTGAGCAAGTAGATGCGTTCAGTGCCATCACACACCGTGACAAGGCGTACGCCTACGGCGTGATGATGACGGCCAAGCTCCGCGAACTTATTCCGCGCCAGCAGTTTGAAGTGCCCATCCAGGCGGCCATTGGTTCGCGCATCATTGCGCGTGAAAGCATCAGGGCCATCCGCAAGGACGTTCTTGCCAAGTGCTACGGCGGTGACATCACCCGTAAGCGCAAACTGCTCGAGAAGCAGAAGGAAGGCAAGAAGCGCATGAAGATGGTGGGCCGCGTGGAGGTGCCCCAGGAGGCGTTCATCGCTGCCCTGACCACCGACGAGTCCAAGGACAAGGCCAAAAAGTAAATGCCCAGCGTCCTTCCTTTGGGCGATCCAGCACCTGCGGATGGCGTTCTGCCTCCGCAGGTGCTGACGGGCGTCGAGCACCGCAAGTTCGGACTGTACGTCCACATCCCTTTTTGTGCCGTGCGTTGCGGCTATTGCGATTTCAATACCTATACCGCGACGGAACTGGGCGGTGGTGCCTCGCAGGATGCCTATGCCAGTACCGCCATCTCGGAGCTCGACTTCGCCGTGAAGGCACTCGAGTCCTCATCGGTTCCGGCGCGCCCCCTGAGTACCGTCTTTTTCGGCGGTGGTACCCCGACTCTGCTTCCAGCCGAGGACTTGGCAAGGATCCTGCGTTCCGCGGTTGGGACGTGGGGGCTGGAATCCGGCGCGGAAGTGACCACCGAGGCCAATCCTGACTCCGTCACGCCCGAATCGTTGATGCTGCTCGCGGATGCCGGATTCACCAGGGTCTCCTTCGGCATGCAGTCCGCTGTGCCGCATGTCCTCAAAGTGCTGGACCGCACTCACACGCCAAGCCGCGTTCCGCTGGTGGTGCAGTGGGCGCGCGACGCCGGACTCGCCGTCAGCCTGGACCTCATTTATGGGACCCCGGGGGAGTCCATGGAGGACTGGCGCGTTTCCCTCGAAACGGCCTTGTCGTACGAACCGGACCACATCAGCGCCTATGCGTTGATCGTGGAGGACGGCACCAAGCTTGCTGCGCAAATCCGTCGAGGCGAGGTGCCCGGCATCGACGACGACGACCACGCCGCGAAATACGAACTCGCCGATGAACTCATCTCAGCGGCGGGGATGGCCTGGTACGAGGTCAGCAACTGGGCGCGCTCTCCGGAGCAGGCATGCCGCCACAACCTTGCTTACTGGCGTGGAGATGACTGGTGGGGCGTGGGCCCCGGAGCGCACTCCCACATAGGCGGTGTGCGCTGGTGGAACGTCAAGCATCCTACTGCTTATGCTGCGCGACTGGGAGCGGGAAGCTCGCCGGCGGCAGGCAGGGAGACGCTGGACCCTGACACGCGCGAGGTGGAGCGCATCATGCTCGAAGCCCGCCTGGGTACAGGCCTGGCTGTCGACGCCTTGGACGCCGTGGGGCGGCATGCAATGGCCGGGTTGATCGCAGACGGACTGGTTGACCCGATCCAGGCCTTCAAGGGCCGCTTGGTCCTCACGCTGAAGGGTCGCCTGCTGGCAGACGCAGTGGTCCGCAGGATCCTCCCGGACTGAGCCTCACGGCCGTTTGGCAGCACTGCCGGGACTCTCCTGCTGGTGAGGCAGCTACTTGATCCAGCGCAAATTCAGTTTGTAGCGGTGCGGCTGGCCGTGGTTCACGCGGATTCCGGCTGAAACGGAGAAGCACGTCAGGGCTACCCAAATGCCGGTCGCGATCACGGCGAAAATGTTGCCGACCACTGGAAGCAGGACGAGGATGTTGGCGAGGACCGCTGCGATGGTCGGGGGAAGGGTGAAGTTCAGCGCTTCCTTGGATTCCTGTGCAGTGAAGGGTCCCCGGTCCCGGAAGATCAGGTAGATCAACAGGGAAGGCAAGCAGCCAAGAATGCCGCCAAAGTGCGCCAATGTGGCCCACTGCCGGTCTTCGCCGGCCGTCAAGGGCAGTGCATTGGCTGGCGCGCCATGGTACTGGGGCCGCCCTGCGGCGCTGCCCGGTTCTTCAGGAGCGTTCTCTGCCACGGTGTCTTCCCTTTGCTGTAAAGATGCTGCGGTGTTGCTGTCCCAGAATACCGGCACGAGCCCGCTTCTCTGGACCAACTCCCCGTTGGCGCTGCAGTAGCAGTGGTTCAGGGTGAATGCTTTAGGGGACCGTCAGGAAGTCGATGACTTCCTCAACACGGCCCAGCAGGGATGCTTCAAGGTCGGCGTAGCTCCGTACGGCCCCCAGCAGCCTTTGCCAGCCCAACCCGATGTCCTCGGCGGTCTCGTGCGGCCAGCCGAAGGCGCGGAGGATGCCGGTCTTCCAATCCATGCCACGCGGTACTGTGGGCCACTTCTCAATGCCCAACACCTTGGGCCTGATGGCTTGCCACACATCCACGTACGGATGTCCCACAATGAGGACGTTTCCAGCGGCTCCGGGACAGGCCATGGCCTCGGCGGCGATGCGGGATTCTTTCGATCCCTGGACCAGGTGGTCCACCAGGATCCCGAGGCGGCGGTCCGGGCCGGGGTTGAAATCCGCAATGGCGGACGCGAGGTCGTCCACGCCATGCAAGGGCTCAACCACGATCCCTTCGACCCGGAGATCGTCACCCCAGACCTTCTCGACCAGTTCGGCGTCGTGCTTTCCTTCCACCCAGATGCGGCTGGCCTTGGCCACCTGTGCGCGCTGGCCTTGCACCTTGACGGAACCTGAGGCGGTACGGCCCGGCTGGGCGGCCGACGGCGACTGCCGGACTGCTGGAGGCATCAGGCGGATGGGCTGGCCTTCGAGCAGGAAGCCGTATCCCAACTGGAACGATTTGGACTTACCACGCCGGTCCTCCAAGGACACGATATGCATGCCGCCGGTCTTCTCCACCCTGGTCACTTCACCCACCCATCCTGACTGGACGTCTTCAAGGACCATTCCCCGCTGGACCGCTACCTCAGGAAGCTGGCGTTTGGCGGGAGCGGTCAGATCCTGTGGACCCCAATTGTCGAAAGCCAAGGGATATTTCCTACCTTTGAGTACTTGATGGGTGGGGGAGCCGTTTGGGTTGCGAAGCTGCCGAACCTGCACGCCGGAAGCTGAATACGGGCGTTTTCAATGCTAGCAACGGGGTGGCCCATAATAGACTTGTTAGCACTTGGGCATGTTGAGTGCTAAGTGCGGAGGCCCGGCGGGCGTGCCGCAGTCGCCGGTCGCCACGACCACGGACGTCGTCAGGAGGTGGAGCAATGAGTGAGCCACGCAAGTTGGAAGTGCTGCGTGCCATCGTTGAAGACTACGTGCATTCCAGGGAACCCGTTGGATCCAAGGCCCTTGTCGAGCGCCACCACCTCGGTGTTTCCAGTGCCACCATCCGCAATGACATGGCTGTCCTGGAAGAAGAAGGACTCATCGCGGCGCCCCACACCAGCGCAGGACGCATTCCCACGGACAAGGGCTACCGCCTGTTTGTGGACCGTATCTCCCAGGTAAAGCCACTTTCGGCCGCGGAGCGCCGTGCCATCCACTCCCTCCTCGAGGGCCCGGATGACGTGGACGACATCCTGGAGCGGACCGTGAGGCTCCTTTCCCAGCTGACCAACCAGGTCGCCGTCGTGCAGTACCCGCACTCGAGCCGGGCGGTCGTCCGCCACGTCGAGTTCGTGCTGCTTGCGCCAAAGCAGGTCCTGGTGGTCCTCATTGCGGACACAGGCAGCGTTGGCCAGAAGGTCATCGATGCCGGATCAGATGTTGCGAACGAGGCATTGATGCTGCTGAGGTCCCGGTTCCTCGGAAGCATAGCCGGGACGCAACTGGACCTTCTCCCACAGGTCCTTCCATCGGTAGTGGCCCTCTGCCCGCCCGAGCTTCGCGGCGTGGCCCAGACTCTTGCGCACGGGCTGCAGTCACTGAGCGACAACAGCCGCGAAGAGCGGATCTTGATGGCAGGCACCGCCAACCTGGCCCGCTCCAATGTGGACTTCCCCTTGAGCATCGGTCCGGTGCTTGAAGCCCTTGAGGAACAAGTCGTCATGCTGCGGTTGTTGTCCGATATGGGCGATGATCCGCGGGGCGTGTCAGTAAGCATCGGCCGGGAGAACCCGTACGACGGTTTGGCCGAGGCTTCCGTCGTGGCCACCGGCTACGGTTCCGGAGCCAAGGTTGGGATCCTTGGCCCTACCCGCATGGACTATCCCACCACCATGGCCGCAGTCCGGGCCGTGGCCAGATACCTTTCCCGCATTCTCGGCGGTTGAACACCGGCCCGAGGAAACATCCGCAGTACAACAAGGAAGAGATACCGACTTTGAGCAGCCACTATGACGTTTTGGGAGTCTCTCCGGAAGCCACCGGGGAAGAGATCAAAAAGGCGTACCGCAAGTTGGCGCGGAAACTTCACCCGGACGTCAACCCCGGGGAAGATGTCGCGGAGCAGTTCAAGGCAGTGACCCACGCCTACGAGGTGTTGTCGGACCCGCAGAAGCGCCGTGTCTACGACGCCACCGGTAATGAAAACGGAACCGAAAACGGCTTCGGCGGCGGTTATTCCGGCCAGGGCTTCGCCTTCCAGGACATTTTCGACACCTTCTTTGGCGGCGGTGGCGGCCATGGCGGCCCGGCTTCCCGGGTCCGGCGCGGCCAGGACGCCCTCATCAGCGTCCGCATCGACCTCAAGGATGCGGTATTCGGCGTCAACAAGAAGCTCGAAGTCGACACGGCCGTTGTGTGCCCCACGTGTGATGGCAGTTGCTGCCGCCCTGGTACCCATCCTGAACGGTGTGACATCTGTGGTGGCAGCGGCCAGGTCCAGCGGGCTGTCCGGTCCATTCTCGGCCAGGTCATGACCACGGCACCCTGTGGCTCCTGCGAGGGCTTCGGCACGGTCATCAAGGACCCCTGCAACGAGTGCAGCGGGCAGGGTCGCATCCGCAGTCGTCGTTCCCTCACCATCAAGGTTCCTGCCGGTGTTGCCACCGGTACCCGGATCCAGTTGTCCGGCCAGGGTGAAGCCGGCCCCGCGGGCGGCCCGGCCGGCGATCTCTACGTCGAAATCCGCGTCAACAACGACTCCATGTTCATGCGTGAAGGCGACGACCTGCACGCAACCCTGAGCGTGCCCATGACAGCCGCTGCCCTGGGTACGGAACTTCAGTTGGACACCTTCGACGGAGCACAGGACATCGACGTCAAGGCGGGAACCCAGTCAGGCGAAATCATCACTCTTCGCGGGCTTGGCGTCACCCACCTTCGCGGCTATGGCCGAGGCGACCTCAAGGTGCATTTGCACGTCGAAACGCCTACCAAGCTCGATGCCGCCCAGGAGGAGCTGCTCCAGCAGCTCGCCAAACTGCGGGGAGAGCAGTTCACCGAGGGAAAGCTCGTTGCCAGCGGCGGCATGTTCGCCAAACTGCGGGACAAGCTCGGTAACCTGTAGCGGTGAGCAACCCCGTCTTCTTCACCCAGGCAGGCAACCTCAGCCACCTGGGGCCTGGTTCCGTGTTTGTACTGGAAGGCCCGGAGGCGCGCCACGCGGTCACCGTTAAACGCTTGGCGGTGGGCGAACAGGTAGACATCGCAGACGGCGCCGGTACACGTTTGACGGGTACGGTCTCCGAGACCGGGTCAGGCACCTTGGCTGTGACGGCCTCGGACGTCGTCTTCGAAGAGCAGCCGGCCGTTCGCCTGGTCCTCGTCCAGGCGCTTGCCAAAGGGGACCGTGACGAACTTGCCGTCGAAACGGCCACCGAACTCGGCATTGACGCGGTGGTTCCGTGGCAGTCCGAACGCTCCATTGTCCGATGGAAGGGTGATCGGGCCGCCAAGGCACATGCCAAGTGGCAATCGGTGGTTGCCGCCGCAGCGAAACAGGCACGGAGGTCACACATCCCGCATGTTCGCCCCATCGTGGATACCGCGGCCTTGGCGAAAGTCGTCGCTGCTGCGGACCTGGCCATCATCCTGCACGAAGATGCCAAGAACCCCTTGCGGACCGTCCTGGAGGAGTCGGGCGTGCCGGATGGCTCAGATCCGGGATCACCCCGGGAAGTGTTGCTGATCGTTGGGCCGGAGGGCGGAATCTCACCCCGTGAAGTCACCCGGCTCAGTGACGCCGGAGCCGTTACGGCGCTGTTGGGACACCATGTCCTGCGGTCGTCGACGGCGGGACCAACCGCCGTCGTTCTCGCCAGTGACGTCCTGGGCCGCTGGTAGGACGCCGGCGGGTCCTAGCCGACGCTGAACAGTCGCGTGTCGGTACTGGACTCGATGACTTTGCCTGCGGCGTCGACCTGTGAGACCCGCAGCTCGTACTTGCCGGCCTTCAACGTCGCGCTGAAAGTAAAGACGCCGTACTGGCCCGGCTCGCCCGTTGGCTTGGCCTGTCCGTTGAGCAGACCCGTTTTCTCGGCCTTGCCGTTGTCCCTGAGGATCTGCCAGGCGATGGTTTTGGAGCTGTCGGTGCTGCGGCCGTTGAACTTCACCGCGCCCGGCGGCACCGTGACATCCTCCTGCGGATCGATGATCCACACCGGTGCCACAAGGGAGGCGTCACGTGCCATCGGCTGTCCCAGCTTCACCTGCCCGAAAGCCATGTAATCGGGGTGGCCGTCCACCAGGATGACCACCTGGATCTGCTGGCCGGAATTGATAAGGCCCGACGACGACGCCGCGGCAGTGGCTGTGTAGACCAACTGTTGAATGGCCCGCTGAGCCATGGCGGCATCGAGATTCGAATTGAAAGCATCACGGGAGATGTCCACTGTGATGACGTTCTTGCCCGATATGGAAGTAGCCAGGCTGCTGGGTTGCTGCCACGGCGTGAAGAAGTCATGGTCCAGTGGCTTTTCCGCCATCATGATCCGCAGGGCGGTGGTTACGGGGTTGTCGTCACCGTCGATGTCCCGGAACTCCCGGTAGAGGTAGACCTCATCCTTGCTGCGGCCGATCCAGTACACGGGAATTTTCGTGGAGGCCTGCGTGGTTTCCAAGGGGGCGTTGCTTGCCGGGGCCTCCTGCACGGAGAGCGAAGGGGAGCTCGGTGAAACCTGGTTTCCTGCCCCATCGGCGATGCAGCCGGTGAGCAGCAGCACAGAGACCATCGCGGGCACGGCAAAAGCGGACTTCTTCCGCTTGTGTGCGCCCTGCGCGGTGTTTCCTGGCTTGCTGATGGGGATTCCTGTCCTGCGGTGCATCGTTGGCAACCCTTCGCCGGGTCGGCGTGGCTGCGGGGCGCTTTGTCCACCCGCTATGCCAGCTTGGCACACCGCCGACGGCTGCCGGCCGGGAATGAGGGGGCCCGGAGCAACTGAAACATGATTGATACCGGCTTGATGCAGAGTTGAGACAAAATGTCGGCCATCCCTTTGTGGCTTGGACGGACGGCTCAGGTGAGGTCCATCAGGGACGGGCTGGCGTAGGATTATTGCCAGGACACCATCGAACCGGAGGAGAACAGGCCATACGGCCAACACTATGAGTGAATCTTTGAACGGACGGCTCAGGACCGGAAACGGCAACCTGCCGCCCACTGAGTTCCCGCACACCTTACCGGGCACGCGCACGGAAATTGTCACGTTCGACAACTCCGACCAGATGGTTCACTCGTTGGGAAGCCACGATGAAGCCCTGCGCTACATCGAGGATCAGTTCGAAGGCGTCAGTTTCCACGTCCGTGGCAACGAGCTCTCCATGACAGGTCCGTCCACCGATATCTCCCGGGTGATGCGCCTGCTTGAGGAAGTCCGTGGGCTGGTGTCAAAGGGCACGCTGGTGACCCCTGACGTTCTGCAGCAACTTGTCTCACTGTTGCGCACCCAATCAGTGCAAAATCCTGCAGACGTGTTGACCCACAACATTCTTTCCAGCAGGGGCAAGACCATCCGCCCCAAGACGCTGAACCAGAAGAACTATGTTGATGCCATCGACGACAACACGGTCATCTTCGGGATCGGCCCCGCCGGTACGGGCAAGACCTACCTCGCCATGGCGAAAGCCGTCCAGGCGCTGCAAACGAAGGAAGTCAGCAGGATCATCCTGACGCGGCCCGCCGTCGAAGCAGGGGAGCGCCTGGGGTTCCTGCCCGGGACGCTGAGCGACAAGATCGATCCCTATCTTCGTCCGCTGTACGACGCCCTCCACGACATGATGGATCCTGAATCCATACCGCGGTTGATGGCTGCCGGGACCATCGAGGTAGCGCCCCTGGCCTACATGCGTGGCCGCACCTTGAATGACGCCTTCATCATTCTTGACGAAGCGCAGAACACCACACCCGAACAGATGAAGATGTTCCTGACCCGACTCGGTTTCGGATCCAAGATGGTAGTCACCGGAGACGTCACCCAGATCGACCTTCCGTTCGGGGCGACGTCAGGCCTGCGCATCGTCCGGGAAATCCTCACGGGGATCGACGACGTCAATTTCTCGATCCTTGAAGCCGCCGACGTCGTCAGGCACCGTTTGGTAGCCGACATCGTCTCGGCCTACAGCAACTGGGATGACGCGCATCGCGCCGACGCCAACACCCATCACAAGCGTGGAGAACGTAAATGAGCATCGAAGTAAACAACGAGTCCGGCGTCGCGGTGGACGAGGCCCAGTTGGTGACGTTGTCGCGCTTCATCTTTGAGCGTCTCTACATCCATCCCCAGGCCGAGCTGTCCATCCTGCTGGTGGACGAGCCTGCCATGGAGAAACTGCACATCGAGCTGATGGACGAGCCCGGAGCCACGGACGTTCTTTCGGTGCCGATGGACGAGCTGACGCCGGGTACTCCGGACAAGCCGACGCCCCAAGGCATGCTTGGGGACATCGCCATTTGCCCCCAGGTGGCCGAGGTGCAGGCGCGCAACGCGGGACACCCGACACAGGACGAGATGCTGCTCCTTACCACCCACGGCATTCTCCACCTGCTTGGCTTCGACCATGCAGAGCCTGAGGAGAAAGCCGAGATGTTCGGTTTGCAGCGTGAGTTGCTGTCTGAATTCCTGGGCAAGGATGCCCCCATGGAGACCATGCAGTGACCTCGATCATCCTGGTCGGCATGGCGCTGGTTTTCCTGAGCTTCGTCGCCTTGCTGACCGCAGCGGAGGCTGCTTTCAACTTCCTGCCCCGGCATGAAGCCGAACAATCCATAGGCCGAAACAAGGGCAAGGCCCTGGGCGGCATCCTGCGGAACCCCATCGCGCACATGCGCGCCTTGCGGTTCTGGCGGGTGTGGTTCGAGATGGCGGCTGCGGTGGCAGTCGCCGTCGTCCTTCACAGCCTGTTGGACAACGTATGGCTTGCGGGCCTCGCGGCCACCGGCATTATGGCCGTCATCGGTTTTGTGTTGGTAGGGGTTTCCCCCCGGCAGCTGGGCAGGGCGCACTCAGGACCGGTAGTCCGGTTCACCGCGCCCCTGATCAGGTTCCTCTGCTGGATCCTGGGACCCATTCCCGGATGGCTTGTGGCGCTGGGACAGGCAGTGGCGCCCGGCGCTCCAGCCGGTGATGACGCGTTCGTCAGCGAGGAAGAGTTCCGCGAGTTCGTGGACCGGGCAGCCGAATCCGACATGATCGAGGACAACGAGGCAGAACTCATTCACTCTGTTTTCGACTTCGGGGACACCCTGGTGCGCTCCGTCATGGTTCCCCGTACTGACATTGTCACCATCGGAACCGGCACGGACCTGGAGACAGCCATGGCCCTGTTCCTGCGTTCGGGCTATTCGAGAATCCCGGTAATCGGTGAAAACACCGACCAGATCCGTGGAATTCTCTACCTGAAGGACGTGGCAGCGGCCCTGCACCGCACGGAGCCAGGGCTCCAGGCCCACGACGTCGACTCGCTGGCCCGGGATGTCCGTTACGTTCCGGAGTCCAAGCCGGTCAGTGACCTCCTCCGCGAACTCCAGCAGGAATCCACCCACGTGGCCATTGTCATTGATGAGTACGGTGGCACAGCCGGCCTCGTTACCCTCGAGGACCTGATCGAGGAAATCGTGGGTGAGATCGTGGATGAATACGACGCCGCCGCTGAAGAGGCCATCGATCTGGGGGATGGCACGTACCGGGTCAGCTCACGGATGAGCATCGATGACCTGGGCGAACTGTTCGACATGGACCTCGACGACGACGAGGTAGACACTGTCGGTGGCCTCCTCGCCAAGGCACTGGGGCAGGTACCCATTGTCGGAAGTTCCGTGGAGGTGAACGGAGTGTCGCTGCGGGCCGATAGGCTTGAGGGTCGCCGAAACAGGGTCAGCCACATCATTGCGGCAGCCATCCCAAAGGAAGACACTGACTTTGAGGACCTCCTCGAAGACGCCGACTCAACGCAACAGGGAGTTCCACGTGAGCAAGCAAAATAAGAAATTCGACGCCGATCAGGACTTCGGTGGCTTCCACGCAGGTTTCTCCGTGCTGGTCGGCCGGCCCAATGCCGGCAAGTCAACCCTCACCAACGCCTTGGTGGGGCAAAAGGTGGCCATCACGTCCGCAAAACCGCAGACCACGCGCCACACCATCCGTGGCATCGTGCACCGCGACGACGCGCAGCTCATCCTCGTTGACACGCCAGGTCTCCACCGGCCGCGCACGTTGTTGGGCAAGCGCCTCAACGATCTGGTGGCAGACACCCTGTCCGAAGTTGACGCCATTGGATTCTGCCTTCCGGCCAATGAGAAAATCGGCCCTGGCGACAAGTACATTGCGGCGCAGTTGGCCGCAGTGGGTCGCAAGCCGATTGTCGCCATCGTGACCAAGACCGACCTGGTGGACCGCCAGGCATTGACCGAGCAGTTGCTCGCCGTCGCTGAACTGGGCCGGGATGTGCTGGGTGAACAGGGCTGGGCAGACATTGTCCCGGTTTCCGCGGCGGATGGCTTCCAGGTCTCAACGGTTGCCGATGTCCTGATCAGCCACATGCCGTCGTCGCCGCCGCTGTACCCTGACGGCGAACTCACTGATGAGCCCGAGGCAGTCATGATCGCCGAATTGATCCGGGAAGCTGCTTTGGAGGGTGTCCGGGATGAGCTCCCGCACTCCCTGGCAGTGGTGGTCGAAGAAATTGTTCCCCGCGAAGGCCGAACCGAGGACAACCCGCTGCTGGACGTCAGGGTCAACTTGTACGTTGAGCGGCCGTCCCAAAAGGCGATCATCATCGGTAAGGGGGGGAGCCGCTTGCGGGAAGTGGGAACGAACGCCCGAAAAGGCATCGAAACCCTTCTGGGCACCCGGATCTACCTTGATCTCCACGTCAAGGTGGCCAAGGACTGGCAGCGCGACCCCAAGCAGTTGGTGAAACTCGGGTTCTAGGTTTGCCGGGACACGATCCTGCGCAGTGCCCCTCCGATAGGGAACTTCCCAGAATTGGCAACTATGATTGCGGAGATTCAGGTGATTAAGGAAAGGTAAACCGAATAGTGCGACGTCGTGACGCCCGCCCGCAGGGCACCGGCACCGCCGGCCCCGTTGCGGGACGCCATGGGGAGGATGCTGATGGCACTCCCCGGCACATGAAGGAACGCAAGGGGCTGCCGCTCTGGTTGAAAATTACGACCGGCGTGGTTTCCTTGGCGCTGGTTGCCGGCGTTGCCTTTGCCGCATTCTGGTTTATCCGCCTTCAGTCGAACATCACCAAAGCCCCACTCAGCGCCGGCGAAAACCGGGATTCGGGGGCTGCGGCAGCGAACGACAAAACCGACCGGTTGCAGATCCTCATTCTTGGGTCGGACACCCGTGACGGAAAAAACTCCGACTACGGCACCTCTGAGGACTCCACCGGCTACGGGCATTCCGATGTCATGATGCTGCTGGACATTTCCGCGGACAACAAGCGCGTCAATGTCATGAGCTTCCCACGCGACCTGCTGGTTGACGTGCCGCAGTGTACGGACCACACCAACAACCAGACCTTTCCCGCCAGAAGTGGCGTGATGATCAATGAGGCCATGGCAGAGGCCGGCATCGGCTGCGCTGTGGACACGGTCAACAAACTGACCGGCCTGGAGATCGACCACTTCATGATGGCGGACTTCAACGCTGTCAAGGAGCTCTCCAAAGCTGTTGGTGGCGTTAGTGTCTGTGTCAGCGACCCCGTTTTCGATCCGGACTCCCGGCTCCGCCTCCCCAAGGGCAATTCCCTGGTTGAAGGCGAACAGGCATTGGCGTTCCTGCGAACCAGGCATGCATTTGGTGATGGTGGCGACCTCGGACGGATCAAGGGCCAACAGGCTTTCCTCTCGTCAATGACCAGGAAGCTCAAGGACGAAGGTACTTTGGGCAACCCGCAGCGGCTGCTGCAAATTGCCGACGTCGTAACGCAGAACCTCACGGTCGACAACGGACTGGCTTCCGTGCCGTCCCTGCTGACGATCGGCGGGCGACTGAAGGACATTGATGTCTCAAAGGTGGCCTTCGTCGCTGTTCCCACCCAGCCGGCTGCCATCGATCCGAACCGACTGGAGCTGGCCGAACCACAGGCATCGCAGCTTTTCTCGGCACTGCGGGCCGATCTTGACCTCACCACGCCGGGTGCGACCTCGAGCCCGGCCGCTTCCCAAAGCCCGGCAGCCCAGCCAACTGCTACGACGCCAGCCGTGCCCGCCTACAACAAGGCCATCCAGCCGGTAGCGGTTGCCAACGGCAGCGGAGTAGCCACCAGGGCCCAGGAAGTAATGGCCGTCCTCACGGGCAACGGCTTCACCCAGGCTGTGTCCTACCTGGCCAACCCGGTGGACCGGACCGTGGTCTATTACGGAGCCGGTTTTGCGGACGTGGCCGCCGATGTGGCGACCCTCTACGGTATTCCTGCCGCGCAGGTCCAGCAGGCAGCGGGAGTCGCCGGTGTTCAGCTCTATGTGGGCACTGACTTCGGAACGGGCTTGGTCTATGGGGCTGCTTCGGTACCGCCGGACGTTGTTAATCAGACAGCCAGCGACGCCGTCTGCCAGCAGGTCAATCCGCTGTATATCGACCAATAATTATTGAAGCCCAAAGAGGCCGGGCCAGATGGCCCGTCCTCTTTGGTTAGCTCGTCGGCTGCTTACCAGATACTGACCCGTTCTCCGGGTTCCATCCACATTCCGTCGCCCTCGGCCACGGAGAACGCCTGGTGGAAAGCGTCGAGGTTGCGGGCAATGGCATTGGTACGGAACTCGTTGGGGGAGTGCGGGTCGGTGGCCAACCTCCGTATTGCTTCCTCAGTGCGGATTACCTGGCGCCATCCGGCTGCCCACGACATGAAGAACCGCTGCTGTCCGGTGAAGCCGTCGATGACTTCAGGTTCCGCCCCGTCCAGGCTGAGGAGGAAGGCCTTGTAGGCGATTGCGAGGCCACCCAGATCGCCGATGTTCTCACCCAGAGTCAGTTTTCCGTTCACCTTGTGGTCGGGGGCGGCATAGGGGGAGAGGGCGTCGTACTGTGCCACCAGTTTGGTGGTGAGGGCTTCAAAGGCAGTTCGGTCTTCTTCGGTCCACCAGTTCCGAAGGGCGCCCGTTCCGTCGAACTGGGACCCCTGATCGTCGAATCCGTGGCCGATTTCATGTCCAATGACGGCTCCGATACCGCCGTAGTTCACGGCGTCGTCCGCATCGGCATTGAAGAATGGCGGCTGGAGGATGGCGGCGGGAAAGACGATTTCATTCAGCATCGGGTGATAGTAGGCATTGACGGTTTGTGGCGTCATGAGCCACTTGGTGAGATCCACCGGCTTGCCGATCTCGTCAAGGTGCCTGTCGACGTCGGCATTGTGTGCACGCTCTACATTGCCCAAAAGGTCAGTGGGGTCGATCTCGACGGCCGAGTAATCAATCCACTTCTCGGGGAAGCCGATCTTGGGCCGGAAGGCCTGGAGCTTCTTGAGGGCCTCAACCTTGGTTTCTTCGCTCATCCAGGTGAGCGCTGAAATGCTGTCCCGGTAGGCCTCGATGAGGTTTCCCACCAGTGTCTCCATCCGGGCCTTGTGACCGGGAGGAAAATGCCGCTCAACGTAGATTTGGCCTACTGCTTCGCCGAGGGCAGCTTCCACCACGGCTACGCCGCGCTTCCACCTTTCCTTGTTGCGGGGCGTGCCGCTGAGCGTGGTCCCATAGAAGTCGAAGTTGGTCTCGACGAAACCGGACGACAAATATGGGGCTGCCGAGCTCAGGATGCGCAGGGTCAGCCATTCCTTCCACGTTTGCAGGGACTCGGATTCCAGGAGTGCAGCGGCTCCCGTAAAGAAGTCCGGCGTGCTCACCACCAGCTCGCTCCGCTTGTCCTGGTCCACGCGAGCCGCTTCAAACCACGTGTCCAGTAAGGGGAACAGCGCCCGCGCTTCGTCTGCGGTCTTGAGGTTGTAGGTCTTTTGCGGATCCCGAAGGGTGACGTTGTCCCAGTGATGTGAGGCCAGCGCCCGTTCCAGGGCAACCACGCGCCCGGCGGCGGCCTCTGCATCGGGGATGGACGCGAGGTTGAACATGGCGGCAATATATTTACCGTAGGCCGTCACGATCTCGTCGAATTTTTCGTCGCGGTAGTACGATTCGTCAGGCAACCCCAGGCCGCCCTGACCGATGTAGAGAAGGATGCGTTCGGGATTGCCGGCATCCGGCGCAGGGTAGATGGAGAACAAGCCTGAGACGTCGGATCGGAACAACCGCCCGATGAGCGCTGCCAATTCCTGCGGGGAGTCTACGGATTCAACCTCCTGGAGCCTGCCGCGGACCGGCTCGTAGCCCTTTTCCTCCGCCGCCGCTTCATCCATGAAGCTGGCATAGAGGCCGCCGACTTTTTGTTCGACGCCGGTAGCTGAGTCCGCTTTTGCGGCGGCTTCTTCGATGATCGCCTTCACGGCAAGCTCGGCACCGTCCCTCAGTGCGGTGAATGTTCCTTCCAACGGGCGGTCGTCCGGGATCGTCGTGCTGTTGAGCCACGCGCCATTGACGTGTTGGTAGAGGTCGTCCTGGGGCCGGACGTTGTGG
The DNA here is from genome assembly GCF_047977885.1 of Arthrobacter sp. LFS091. Taxonomy (NCBI): domain Bacteria; kingdom Bacillati; phylum Actinomycetota; class Actinomycetes; order Micrococcales; family Micrococcaceae; genus Arthrobacter; species Arthrobacter sp. LFS091. The sequence goes on along the minus strand of NZ_JBFPFP010000001.1, from coordinate 394,246 downwards.
TCGATGTTGGAAAGAGTGATCCCCGACTGTGGCACTGTGGCTCCTTGTGTGGACGCTGCAGCCGGCGTTTCCACCGTCGTGGCGTCTGCATAGTGGACGTTGCATGAGGTGTTGCACTGTCATCATACGCATCGTGTTACTGTGAATTTGTGCGTGCGGAAATGCTTCTTCTTAGCTGCCGCGGCGAGGCCTGAAAGCTATCTGACGCTGGGCCATCCTCGCCGCGGAGTTCCGTTGTGTCCGGCTAAGCTTTCACTTAGTTCTTTACAGAAAAGGCCACATCATGCGTAATGCACAAAAGCCCTCCGGTATGCCGATTCACCGCTACCTGCCGTTCCAGGACCAGATCACTGTAGATGTTCCGGACCGCACCTGGCCTGACAAAGTCATCACCAAGGCCCCTCGCTGGTGCGCGGTTGACCTGCGGGACGGAAACCAAGCACTGATCGATCCGATGAGTCCGGCACGCAAACTGAAGATGTTCCAGCTGCTCGTCAAGATGGGCTATAAGGAGATCGAGGTTGGCTTCCCCTCGGCATCTCAAACAGATTTCGACTTCGTTCGGCAGCTCATCGAAGGCGGCCACATTCCTGACGACGTCAGCATCCAGGTCCTGACCCAGGCGCGCGAGCACCTGATTGAGCGGACCTACGAGTCCTTGGTGGGCGCCAAGCAGGCCATCGTCCACCTCTATAACTCCACCTCCGTGCTGCAGCGCCGGGTGGTCTTCAACCAGGACGAAGACGGCATTATGGACATCGCCTTGCAGGGTGCCCGCCTGTGCAAGAAGTACGAAGAGACGCTGCAAGACACGCACATCACGTACGAATACTCCCCGGAGTCCTTCACGGGCACCGAGCTCGAGTACGCTGCCCGCGTCTGCAATGCCATCGCCGATGTCTTTGAGGCCTCCGCGGACAAGCAAGTCATTATCAACCTGCCGGCAACGGTGGAAATGGCGACACCCAACGTCTACGCGGACTCGATCGAGTGGATGCACCGCAATCTGCACCCGCGCGAGGGAATCATCATCTCCCTGCACCCGCACAACGACCGCGGGACTGGCGTGGCTGCTGCTGAACTGGGATACCTGGCAGGTGCCGACCGGATTGAAGGCTGCCTGTTCGGCAACGGAGAGCGCACCGGCAACGTGGACCTGGTGACCTTGGGCCTGAACATGTTCGTGCAGGGCGTTGATCCCATGATCGACTTCTCCGACATCGATGAAGTCCGCCGCACGGTGGAGTACTGCAACCAACTGCCGGTGCCGGAGCGCTCCCCGTATGGTGGAGACCTCGTGTTTACCGCGTTTTCCGGTTCGCACCAGGACGCGATCAAGAAGGGCTTCGAGGCGCTCGAGAAGGATGCCGCGGCTGCCGGCAAGTCGGTGGATGACTTCACGTGGCAGGTTCCGTACCTGCCCATCGACCCCAAGGATCTCGGCCGAAGCTACGAAGCCGTCATCCGGGTTAACTCCCAGTCCGGCAAGGGTGGCGTCGCCTACCTGCTGAAGAATGAGCACAACCTGGACCTGCCGCGCAGGGCCCAGATCGAGTTCTCCGGTGTCATCCAGCGACGCACCGACGCTGTGGGCGGTGAGGTCAGTGGCGCCCAGCTGTGGCAGATCTTCCAAGACGAGTACCTCCCCTCTGACGAAGAACAGGCGCAATGGGGCCGCTACACCCTGGGCAGCGTGAGCACCGAGACTGACGAGTCCGGCGCCATGACCATGAACGCGAACCTCAGGATCGACGGCGCCGAAGTACGCCGAACAGGTCACGGCAACGGTCCCATCGCGGCACTTCTGGACATCCTGCACCAGGACGGCGTGGACGTCCGGGTGCTCGACTACAGCGAGCACGCACTGTCCGAAGGCGGCAGCGCGAGTGCGGCAGCGTACGTAGAATGCGCTGTCGGTGAACGCGTACTCTGGGGCGTCGGGATTGATCCCAGCACCACCACGTCATCACTGAAGGCCCTGATCTCGGCAGTAAACCGGGCAGTCCGCGACGCCCAGGCATAGAACCCTTCGGTGTGGTGGCTGGATTTTCAGTCACCACACCGTCCGGCGGTCACGCCCGACCGGCGCGAAGTGCAAAGATTAGTTGTGGCCAATCCGTCGTTTGCAGCACGGTCCTATCGGGACGATGCCGTAGTGCTCCGTACTCACAAGCTGGGCGAGGCGGACAGGATCATTACGCTGCTGACCAAGCACCATGGGCAGGTACGGGCCGTCGCCAAGGGAGTCCGGAGAACCAGCAGCCGGTTTGGAGCGCGCCTTGAGCCGTTCATGGTCGCCGACCTGCAACTCGTGTCCGGCCGAACACTCGACATCGTGACCCAGGCAGTCGCCAAAGGAGCCTACGGAAGCGCCATAGCCGCCGACTACGGCCGGTTCACCGTGGCGGCCGCAATGACCGAGACAGCCGAGAAATTGACGGATGCCGACACCGAGTCGGGGACCGCTCAATACAATCTGCTGGTTGGAGCACTGGCCTCTTTGAGTCGCTCCGACCACCCGCCCGAACTCATTCTGGATTCGTATCTCCTGCGCGCCCTGGCGACCGGTGGCTGGGCACCAAGCTTTACGGATTGTGCCCGATGTGGCCGTCCCGGCCCCCACACTGCATTTGCGGCGCCGGTGGGCGGAATGGTGTGCAGCGATTGCCGTCCTCCGGGTTCTCCGGCTCCCGCACCGGAAACGGTGCAACTCCTCGGAGCGCTGCTGACAGGCAATTGGAGCATTGCCGATGCCTCGGATCCCCGGCATCGCAGGGAAAGCGCGGGGCTGGTGGCCAGTTACCTGCAATGGCATTTGGAACGTGCCGTGAAATCACTCAAACATGTGGAGCGAAGCTGACAGTGGCACTTGGCAAAAAGAACAAGTCAACAGTAGCGAGGACGGCGCCAGTGGTTGCGCCTTATGGACACCCTTCCGGGGCAGTGCCACCAAAGATACCCACTGAGCTCATACCGCAGCACGTGGCCATTGTCATGGATGGCAATGGGCGCTGGGCCAACCAGAGGGGACTGCCCCGGGTAGAGGGGCACAAGGCAGGGGAGCCGGCACTGTTGGACGTCATGGCCGGTGCGATCGAGCTGGGCATCAAGTACGTCAGCGTCTATGCCTTCTCCACCGAGAACTGGCGGCGTTCGCCTGATGAAGTCCGGTTTCTCATGGGATTTAACAAGGACGTGCTACGTCGTCAACGCAATCAGCTTGACGAGTGGGGAGTCCGGATCCGCTGGGCCGGTCGTCGGCCACGACTGTGGGGTTCGGTGATTAAGGAACTGGAAGAGGCCGAGGACTACACGCGGGCCAATGACACCTGCACTTTGACCATGTGTGTTAATTACGGGGGACGGGCGGAGATCGCTGACGCGGTCGCAGCCATTGCCCAGGACGTGGCGGCGGGGCGGTTGAAGCCTGGCTCTGTCTCGGAGAAGACCATCCAGAAGTACCTGGATGAACCCGACCTTCCGGATGTGGATCTCTTCCTTCGCAGCTCCGGCGAGCAGCGCCTCTCCAACTTCCTCCTCTGGCAGTCGGCTTACGCGGAGTTCGTTTTCATGGACACTCTGTGGCCGGACGTTGACAGGCGGACGCTCTGGGAGGCCGTGGAGATTTACGCCAAGCGGGATCGCCGCTACGGTGGTGCGATTGATGCCGCCCCCGCTACCAAATAGCACGGCCGCGCTAATACGAGGTGTGCCTGCTCAGTAGGGGTATGCCGCAAGCCAGACGGCGACGTCCCGATAGGCCTGCTGGCGTACTGTGCGTCGGGACAGGAACACATCGTGAAGGGCTCCGGGATAGCGGAAGACGGCCGTGCGCCGGGCCAGGCCCAGCGCACGTCGGGATGTTTCCTCGACGTCGATGACGGCATCGGCCCGCATGAGGTCCGCCGTCCATTCCGCTTGGATCCGGGTCCGTCCGGATAAGAGGACCAACACCGGCGCGTCAATGTTGAGCTTACGTTCCACGGCAGCGTGGCCGGCGAGCACTGCTTTGGTCCATCCCGCCCGGATCGGGAAGGACGCCCGTGGTCGCCAGACCGGATCCAGGATCCACTCGCCGTGGGCTTCGTTGCTGACGCTTTCCCAGTACGCCGGCATCTCGGGGAACCTGAAGGGCCTTTTCGGGTCCGTTCGGGCAAAAGGTTCAACCAGATGCATGGCGATACTTCGGACCAAGCTGCTTCCCTGCAGTTCAAGCCACGGTGAATTCAGTACCAAGGTGCCCACTCTGCCCGGGTTGCGGTCAGCCCACAGGGCAGCGATGAGACCGCCCAGGGAGTGGGCCACCATGTGGATGGTGGGTGCAGTGGAGTTGCCGGTCCGGGCCATCACGTCCCGTTCGACTTCCACTAAGGCTGCCGCAATGTCCTCGTCGTAAACACCAAGGTCGGAGGTGTATCCGGGAGTCTGTCCGGGGAGGAGGCTGCGGCCGAACTTCCGCAGGTCCAGCGCGTAGAAGTGGAAACCGGAGGCTGTGAGGTATTCGGCGAGCTCGGTCTGGAGGAAGTAGTCCGCCCATCCGTGGAGGTACAGGACGGCCCGCGGGGCACCTCCGGGATCCGCAGGGGTGGCGCGACGATGGCGCTTGGTAAAGGACACCAGGAAGTCCAGTACACCTTGCGGGGCGGGGTGGGCGACGGGAGGCGCGTGCCTGACCAGCGTCGCCTTGACCTGTCCCTCCTCATCCGGCTTAAGGGGCAGGTCCAAGCATTCATAGCCGTGGCCCAAGACGTCGTCTTCCCATCCGGCACCGGTTTTACCTGCGGCGCTCATCTGTCCCCCTCATGGTGGTCATCCGGTGCTTTGTCCTGCATGAAGCCCCTGATCCATCGGGCCAGGCGGCCGTAGGCGTCCTTCCTCACGGCAGGTGCCGACAGGAATACGTCATGGAGGCCACCATCGATACGCTCCAAAGTCACAGTCCGGCCCAGTGCCATGGCTCGCAAAGCCATTACGCCTACATCAAGCACAGCGTCTGAACGGCGCATGGACTCGTGCCACATCATGCCGTTTGCGCTGGCTGAGGACATCAGGACCAGAACCGGCATTTCCAGGTTCAGGCCGCGGGCCACCTGCGACTGGCCGGCGAAAACGGCGCGGAGCCAGCCCGCCCGGACAGGAAAGGCCAAGGGCGGCCGATACTTTTCGTCCAAGTGCCATTCACCCTCTGCGGAACTGCTGATGCTGCGAAAATAGAAACCACGCTCCGGCAGTTTCAGGACCGTTTCGGGACGGAATCTCGCCAAAGGCGCCACCATGGCGTTCGCTGTCCGCCGGACCATGGAACTCCCATGCATCTCCAGCCAGGGGCTGTCGAGAATGAGGTACTGGACTCGTTCAGGGTGTCGGCTGGCCCAGAGGGCGGCTACCAACCCGCCTGTCGAGTGGCCCATGAGTGTCAGGTTGTCCGCCGTGGATCCGGCACGTCCTTGGTGAATCGCGTTAATGGCCTGGTTGATTTCGGCGTCGTAGTCGGCCAGGTTGGCGACATAGCCACCGGGATCTCCGGGCTGGAGGCTCCGTCCATGGTTGTGCAGGTCCAGGGCATAGAACTCATAGCCCTGGCGCGACCAAAACTCGGCGAGCTCGGTGTTGAAGAAGTAGTCACTCCATCCATGGAGGAACAAAACAACGCCAAGGCGTCGCACCGAACCGTCGTCGCCGCTTTCGGCCTGGGCCAGCGGATCCGCGTCGTGTCGGATCAGCGTGGCATGGCGGATCACGCCATCCGGTCCTGCTGCGTCGATACTGCAGGACTGGTAGCCGGTTCCCAGGATGTCAGCGGTCCATTCCATGGCTCCAGCTTAGACAAAAGCCGCTGCTGCCTTTCCGGCCGCCCTTCCGGTGAAGAGGCAGCCGCCCAGGAATGTCCCTTCCAGTGCCCGGTAACCGTGGATGCCTCCGCCGCCGAACCCGGCAGCCTCCCCGGCTGCGTAGAGCCCTGGAATCGCCTGTCCACTATCGTCCAGAACCCTCGAGGCCAAGTCTGTCCTTAAGCCGCCCAGGCTCTTCCGGGTCAATACCGAGAGCCGGATGGCGATGAGTGGCCCGTGCGCAGGGTCGGTCAGGCGGTGCGGGGGAGCCACTCGCATCAGCTTGTCGGTGGCAAACCGCCTCGCTGCCCTGATGGCCGCAAGCTGCGGGTCCTTGCCGAGCCCACTGGATACCTGCCGGTCCCGGGCGCTGACCAGGGACTCCAAGGACTCCCGCTGGATGAGGTCGCCTCCGGCCAGCTGGTTCATCTTCGACGCGAGCTGCCCGGGGGTGGCTGCCTGCAGGAAATCCACACCTCGGTCCAGGAACCGCTGGATGGGGGAGTCGCTTCCCGCCCTCAACCGCGACGCAAGGAGCCTGACGTCCTTGCCGGTCAGGTCAGGGTTTTGTTCCGAGCCTGACAAAGCAAGTTCCTTGAGGGCGATGGTGCGGTTGAGGACGAACCACGAATGGCTGTGGCCTGTTGCCACAATGTGACGGAGGGCGCCAAGGGAGTCGTACCCCGGGAACAATGGCGCCGGCAGTTGATGTCCTTCCGCATCGAGCCACAAGGATGATGGCCCGGGAAGAATACGGATACCGTGCATCGGCCACACGGGATCGTAGTTGTGGATACCTTCGGGATAGTGCCACATCCGGTCGCCGTTGATCATGGCGCCGCCGACGGATTGCACCACTGAAAGGAATTTACCGTCTACTGAGGCGGGGACGCCGCTGAGCATCTCCGCGGGTGGTCGCCCTCCTGGCCATTGGCGTCGGACTGCCGCGTGGTTGGCGCCTATGCCCCCGGTTGTCACCACAACCGCTCCTGCCGCAGCCTCGAAGTCCCCAACGGGGAGCCTGGATGAGGCCTGGCCCCGCACCGCCGTCGACGGTTCCAGGACATCTCCGACGACGCCGGTCAGCGAACCGGCCGTGATGGTGAGGGCTGTCGCCCTGTGCCGGAAGTGAAGCGACACCCTTCCGGCTTCGACGCCCTCGAGCACCTTCCCCAAAAAGGGTTCCACCAGGGCTGGTCCCGTGCCCCAGGTGACGTGGAAGCGGGGTACTGAATTTCCATGGCCCTGCGGCCCGTACCCGCCCCGCTCCGCCCACTGGACCAACGGAAAGATGCCAACGCCGAGGCTTTTCAGCCACGCCCGCTTCCCACCGGCGGCGAAGTCCACATAGGCCTCGGCCCATTGCCTGGCGTTCGAATCCACCGGTCGGTCGAAAGCCGCGGAGGCCAGCCAGTCGGAAAGTGCGAGGTCCGCGTTGTCCCGCACGCCGAGCCTCCTCTGCTCCGGCGTATCCACCATAAAGAGGCCGCCAAAGGACCAATGGGCCTGGCCGCCGACCGAGGCTTCCGGCTCCTGGTCCAGGACGGCCACCGTCTTGCCCGCTGCGTATGCTGTGGCGGCTGCCACCAGTCCCGACAGGCCCGCCCCGACCACCACGACATCGGCCGTGATCCTGCGGCTCGTGCGGGGATGACGCAGGTCACTGTTTTTAGGCGGCATGCGTACATGCTAGCGCCCGGCACAGTCACGGGTTTGGTGAGTCGTCCACGAACAGCAAAACTAAGACCATGCGTTTTTACCCCACATTCTTTAAGTTGGCCTTCTCCTGGATGGATGCCGAGAAGGCCCACAAGATCGGATTCCAGGGAATCCGTGCCGCCCACCGTACTGGCGCGGGGCGGGTCCTTGCCCGCATGACTGCCCCGGATGCCTCGCTCCGCACCGAGGCGCTGGGCCTGAGCTTTCCCTCGCCCTTCGGACTTGCAGCGGGTTTCGACAAGGAAGGCCACGGCATCGAGGCCCTGACGGAGCTGGGTTTCGGCCACGTCGAAGTGGGTACCATCACGGGCCAAGCGCAGCCGGGCAATGACAAACCACGCCTGTTCCGCCTGATAGAGGACCGGGCGGTCATCAACCGGATGGGATTCAACAACGACGGCGCCGCTGCCGTTGCGCCCCGGCTCAAGTCTGCTCGGGCTGCTTTGCAGAAAAACCATCCTGATCTTCGGCCCATCATCGGGGTGAACATTGGCAAGACCAAGGCGGTGGACCTCGCCGACGCCACGGAGGACTACCTGGTGAGCGCTCGGAGCCTCGCCCCCGCCGCAGACTACCTGGTAGTCAATGTCAGTTCGCCCAATACGCCGGGCCTGCGGTTACTGCAGAACGTGGAGACGCTGCGTCCTTTGCTGCGGGCAGTTGGAGACGCTGCCGACGAAGCCGCGGGGCGCCACGTACCGCTTCTGGTCAAGATTGCGCCTGACCTGTCCAACGAAGACATCGAGGACGTCGCCCGGCTTGCACTTGACCTCAAGCTGGACGGAATCATCGCGACCAACACAACGATTACCCGTGAGGGGCTTGTTTCCGGAAGTGCGAAGGTGGATTCCATCGGTGCCGGAGGTTTGTCAGGAGCGCCCCTCAAGGAGCGGTCCCTGGAGGTGCTTCGCAGGCTCAAGCAGGCCGTGGGCGATGACCTTGTGCTGATCGCGGTCGGCGGCGTCGAATCGGCCGAGGACGTCCACGAACGCCTTGAGGCCGGCGCCACCCTGGTCCAGGGCTACACGGCATTCCTTTACGAAGGCCCGTTCTGGGCGTCCCGAATCAACAAGGGCCTTGTAAGGCTTCGGCGGGGCTCAGGCCACTAAGACTGCGGTTAAGCGATGAAGACCCCGGACCATTGGTCCGGGGTCTTCATACGTTTGACAGGGGTTGGGGCCTTAGGCCGGGTACTGTCCGCGCTTCACCTGCGGCTTGGGCAGGCGGAGTTTGCGGAACTGAAGGGCTCGCATGCATCCGTACCAGACAGAGCCACGCTCCACTTCGCCGAACTTCTCGGTAAGTTTCTTCCGCAGCTTGCGGGAGAGGATGAAGGCATCGATGAATACAGCCAGGAACATGATCCAGAAGCCCACCAGTACGTAGCTGATTCCCGCGCTCGTGGTGGGAATGATCAGTGAAATGACAACGAACAACAGGGCACCAAACATCAGGTACTCGCCCAGGCTGAACCGTGCGTCGACGTAGTCGCGGACGTACCTCTTCTGGGGCCCTTTGTCCCGAAGTGGCAGGAATTTTTCGTCACCCGTATCCAGGGCCTGCCGCATCTTCTGGCGCTGGTCCTGGATGGCCACCCGCTCCGCTGCCTTTGATGCCTTACGGTCGGTGGGCACCAGAGGGCGCTTGCGGGCTGCTTCCTGGTCCTTCCGCTTGGGCGTGGGCGCGCCCTTTCCGGCTACGGGCTCCTGGGCGGTGGCATAGGCCTGGTCTACTACTGATTGAGCGCTGGGCTCTTCCTTTTTGCGTCCGAACACCCCTACAGAATACCCCGCACCAAGGTGGCGCAGGTTACGCCCGGGGTTGCCCGTGCCCCAATGGCCACTCCGTGCCTGCCCCGCCGGGAGAACGCCCGGCGGTAAAGTGTGGCCCATGACTTCAGCACATGCGGAGACCCCGCAGAACAAGCCCCTGGACTCCGGCGCTACCCCGGTGGAGGCACTGACCCGGGCGGTCCATGACTCCTTCGATGCCACTCTGGCATCCTTGAAAGACCTGGTCGCCATACCGGGAATTGCCTGGTCCAGCTTCGACCCCTCGGAACTGGATAAGAGCGCCGAAGCTGTTTCCGCACTGGTAAAGGCAACAGGCATGGAGGACGTCCACATCCTTCGTTGCGACAAAAGTGACGGCACCCCCGGCGGGCCCGCCGTCGTCGCGCGCCGTCCCCCGGCGGAAGGCAAGCCGACCATCCTCCTTTACGCCCACCACGACGTACAGCCCCCCGGAGACCGTGGACTGTGGGAGTCGGAGCCGTTCGCCGCTGAGGAACGTGACGGTCGGCTGTATGGTCGCGGTGCGGCTGATGACAAGGCAGGCATCATGGCCCACCTGGCGGCCTACAGTGCAGCAACCAAAGTCCTGGGCGAGGATTTCGGCCTCGGAGTGACATTCTTCTTCGAAGGCGAGGAAGAGGCGGGCTCGCCCACCTTCAGGACTTTCCTCGAGGAGCATCGCGAACTCCTGCGTTCTGATGTCATTGTTGTTGCAGACTCCAGCAACTGGAAAGTGGGCGTTCCGGCCCTGACCACCAGCCTGCGCGGCCTCGTTGACGGCACTTTTGAAGTCCGCGTGCTCGACCACGCGGTGCACTCCGGGATGTTCGGCGGCCCAGTGCTCGACGCCCCGACCCTACTTTCGCGGCTCATTGCTACCCTCCACGATGACGAGGGCAACGTCGCTGTTGCCGGTCTGGTGGGCCGGGACGAGGTGGCCGTGGACCTCGCCGAAGCGGACTATCGCGCCGACGCGTCAGTGCTCGACGGCGTGCGGCTCGCCGGGAGCGGTACCATCGCTTCCCGCTTGTGGACCAAGCCCGCCCTTTCGATCATTGGCATGGACGTTCCGGCAGTGGACGTTGCCTCCAACACGCTCATTCCGGCGGCGCGAGCCAAATTCAGCATGCGGCTGGCGCCCGGCCAGGACCCCGAGGCCGCCATGGACGCCCTGCGGCGGCACGTCGAGTCCCATGCTCCGTTCGGCGCCAAGGTGACCTTCACGCCGGGGGAGAGGGGCGATGCGTTCTCCACCGATACGTCATCAGCTGCGGCCCGGGTGGCCCTTTGGGCCCTGGGGGAGTCCTGGGGAGTGAAGCCTGTCGAGATGGGAATAGGTGGATCCATTCCCTTCATCGCGGACCTCCTGGAAATGTACCCGGAAGCCCAGATCCTGGTGACCGGGGTGGAAGACCCTGATTCCAGGGCCCACAGTGCCAACGAGTCACTGCATATCGGCGATTTCCGCCATGCTGTGGTCGCAGAGGCTCTCATGCTGGCCAGGCTCAATGCCGAGGGCCTCGCGGGCTGAACCGAAAGTGCAGGCCGGGAACAACCAAATGCCGCAGGTGGTTACGTCAGGAGTTATAGCTAAGCGTCTGCGCGACGTAGCATTAGCTATAACCCGTACGTAATTGGGTAAGGGCAGGCAGCGTCCCGGCGCCGCCGCCAAGAGCTTCATAAGAAGGTAGGCCAATGAGCACTGCAACCAACGAAAACAGCACCGGAACGCAGGTCGTCGCCAACGACGAACTGGCCACGCACGAGGTCAATCTGACCGACGTCGCCGCAGGCAAGGTCCGCAGCCTCCTCGAGCAGGAAGGGCGCACCGATCTTCGGCTGCGCGTTGCAGTCCAGCCCGGCGGATGCTCCGGCTTGATCTACCAGCTCTACTTCGACGAGCGCCTGCTCGACGGCGACGCCGTGCGTGACTATGACGGCGTCGAGGTCGTGGTGGACAAGATGAGCGTTCCGTATCTCAGCGGCGCAAGCATCGACTTCGAAGACACCATCTCGAAGCAGGGCTTCACCATTGATAACCCGAACGCGGGCGGCTCCTGCGCCTGCGGTGATTCATTCCACTGATGTGAGCCGTCGCTGCACGTCGGCGCCACTTCCGACGCGGTTAAACGCGTTGGGAGCCACGGCGCCGACATGTGCGCGAAAACCGCTTGATAGCGGTAAGCTCTACATCGGGTAGTAAAACTTTTAGTGTGCCCGGTGAGCCTTCGGCCTGCCGGGAGACAGCAACAAGAGGAAGGGCCGTCTGTGAGTTCGCAGAACCGAACCGGCAGCCGACGCATAAAGATCACCTCGATCACTGGCTTGGCAGTCGCCGGCGCGTTGGTTTTGACCGGATGTTCACCAGAGGTAGAGAAGGGTTGGCTGCCAACAGAGCGCGGCACGACCAACCACACTGACCGGATCATGGACCTCTGGGTCAACTCATGGATCGCCGCCTTGGCAGTCGGTATCATCACGTGGGGCCTCCTGGTCTGGTGCATCATCGCGTACCGTCGCCGCAAGGGCACCACGGGATTCCCCAAGCAGCTCAGCTACAACCTGCCGCTTGAGGTCTTCTACTTGACCATTCCGCTGTTCATGGTGCTGGTGTTCTTCTACTTCACCGACCAGGACCAGCGTGCGATCGATGACCGTTCGCAGCCTGCCGACGTCGTTGTTGACGTCCGCGGCAAGCAGTGGGCTTGGGACTTCAACTACAAAAAGGGTGAGGTCGTCAACGAGGACCTCCACGAGGCCGGCGTCCAGGCCCACCTGACCGGCAACGATGTCGACAAGGAACTCCTCCCCACGTTGTACTTGCCCGTTGGCAAGTCCGTGGACCTGGAGCTGAACTCCCGCGATGTCATCCACTCATTCTGGGTTCCCGCATTCCTCCAGAAGCGCGACATGATCCCTGGTAAGACGAACTACATCAGGTTCACCCCCACCAAGGAGGGCACCTTCGATGGCAAGTGTGCCGAGCTCTGCGGTGAATACCACTCCGAAATGCTCTTCCGAGTCAAGGTTGTCTCCGAGTCTGAATTCCAGTCGCACATGGACAAGCTTCGCCAAGAAGGCAACACGGGTCTCCTCGGTGCGGAATACGACCGCAACCCGAACCTGAACGAATCCAAGTAAGGGGAGCGACGTGGCTACGTACACTCAATCCGCGCCGGGGGTTCTTGAAGCTCCGGTAGTACCCAAGTCCAAGGGACGCATCGTCGTCAACTGGATCACTTCCACCGACCACAAGACCATCGGGTACATGTACCTCATTGCGTCCTTCGTGTTCTTCTGCCTCGGTGGTGTCATGGCCCTGCTGATCCGCGCCGAGCTCTTTGAGCCCGGCATGCAGATCCTGCAGACCAAAGAGCAGTACAACCAGATGTTCACGATGCACGGCACCGTCATGCTGCTGATGTTCGCAACCCCGCTGTTTGCGGGCTTCGCCAACGTCATCATGCCGCTGCAAATCGGTGCTCCCGATGTCGCCTTCCCGCGTTTGAACGCCTTGGCCTTCTGGTTCTTCCTCTTTGGTTCCACCATCGCCGTCTCAGGCTTCATCACCCCCCAGGGTGCTGCGTCATTCGGTTGGTTCGCCTACGCTCCACTGTCGAACACCACGTTCAGCCCTGGTGTAGGTGGTGACCTGTGGGTCTTTGGCCTCGCGCTCTCAGGCTTCGGAACCATCCTTGGTGCCGTCAACTTCATCACCACCATCATCTGCATGCGTGCACCGGGCATGACCATGTGGCGTATGCCGATCTTCACCTGGAACACTCTCGTGACGGCTATCCTCGTCCTGATGGCCTTCCCGCCGCTGGCAGCTGCGCTGTTCGCGCTCGGCGCGGACCGTCGCTTCGGTGCCCACATCTTTGACCCTGAAAATGGCGGTGCCGTTCTCTGGCAGCACCTCTTCTGGTTCTTCGGACACCCCGAGGTGTACATCATCGCCCTGCCGTTCTTCGGCATTGTTTCCGAGATCTTCCCGGTGTTCAGCCGCAAGCCGATCTTCGGCTACAAGGGGCTCGTGTACGCCACCATCGCCATTGCTGCACTTTCCGTTACCGTGTGGGCACACCACATGTACGTGACCGGTTCGGTGTTGCTGCCGTTCTTCGCCTTCATGACCATGCTGATCGCGGTACCGACGGGCGTGAAGTTCTTCAACTGGATCGGAACGCTCTGGCAGGGTTCCATCACCTTTGAAACTCCTATGCTCTGGAGCATCGGGTTCCTGGTGACCTTCCTCTTCGGTGGCCTGACGGGCATCATCCTGGCGTCGCCGCCGCTCGACTTCCACGTCTCGGACTCCTACTTCGTGGTGGCGCACTTCCACTACGTGGTCTTCGGTACGGTTGTGTTCGCCATGTTCGCCGGCTTCTACTTCTGGTGGCCAAAGTGGACGGGCAAGATGCTCAACGAACGCCTGGGTAAGATCCACTTCTGGCTCCTGTTCCTTGGTTTCCACGGCACTTTCCTCATCCAGCACTGGTTGGGTGTCGAAGGCATGCCGCGTCGTTACGCCGACTACATGCCGCAGGATAACTTCACCTGGATGAACCAGTTCTCCACTATCTCCTCCTTCGTACTGGGCGCCTCGCTGCTGCCGTTCTTCTGGAACGTCTACATCACCTGGCGCAGCAACAAGAAGGTTGAAGTTGATGATCCTTGGGGCTTCGGTGCCTCGCTGGAGTGGGCTACGTCCTGCCCGCCGCCGCGCCACAACTTCACCTCCTTGCCCCGTATCCGCTCCGAGCGCCCGGCACTGGACCTGCACCACCCCGAGTTGGCTCAGATCCACACCGCAGAGGCCCCGTCACCCGCAGCAGCTGTTTTGGGTAACGCCGACCAGAGGGACGTCAACAAATGAAAATTGAATCGTGGCTCTTCGGAGCCGGAGTCTTCTTCTTCGTCCCCGTAGCCATCGCCTATGGCTTCCTGACCAATTGGTCTGAGTGGGTCGGCGTCTTGGGAATCCTCTTGGTCGGTGGCCTTGCGGGCATGATCGGCGCATACCTTGGTTTCACCGGCAAGCGTGTCGGCATGCGTCCGGAAGACCGTCCCGATGCAGAGGTTCACGAGGGCGCAGGCGAACAGGGGCACTTCAGCCCTTGGAGCTGGTGGCCGCTGGTTCTCGGCCTTGCCTGCGCAGGCGGCTTCCTGGGTCTCGCAGTTGGTTTCTGGATCACCTACGTTGCCGGTGGTCTGGCCTTGGTGGCACTCATTGGCTGGGTCTTTGAATACAGCCGTGGCGACCACGCACACTAGCAGCACCTGAGAACAAATAGAGGGCCCCACCGAAAGGTGGGGCCCTTTCTTTTAACATCGTTCCAAGGTTTCGCAGTGTTGCTCGCCTGCTCGGCGCACCGGGATGCTGGATGTCCGTTCAGTGACCCTCAGAGGCCTCCAGAACGGACGAAAGTTGCGCCAGGGCATTCTCGATGCTTGAGATACTGTGCTCGTCAGCGAGGGCCTCTGGAGCTACTCCGAGGAAAACCTCGCAGCCGTGGGCAAAGTCCTCTGTCATGACCTCCAACAATGAGCGTGCGTCAACAGCACGACCTTCCCGTTTCCGAATTGTCACTGGCAGCCCGGTCTCCGTGACAGCACGAACGAATACGGCGGCGGCCCGCGCATGCAGTCCGATCCCGGCAGCGACGTAGGTCTTCAGCTCCGGCAACCTCAACTCCTTTGTTACGACGGATGCTCCGCGTGAAATGATCCATATAAGCGTAGCTGGCCCAGCTGTTACCAGTAGGTACCGAAGGCAGTGGTCTAGACCTGACGTGCCAGTGAATTATCCTTAAGCCATGACTCACATGATGGATAGCAGCCGTGCCTGAAGCGGCGAGTATCGCTGGAGATATCGACCGGACCAGCGGAACACCCATCTACGTCCAGCTACGCGAAATCCTCCGGACCTTCATAGCACAGTCCTGTCCGCCCGGGTCTTCGCTGCCGTCCGAGAGGGACCTTTCCGAACGTTTCGGCTTGGCCCGAATGACCGTGCGCCAAGCAATTGACGCCTTGGTCGGCGAAGATGTCATAGAGCGCGTCGTCGGCCTCGGAACCTTCGTGAAGAAGCCCAAACTGGATCTCCAGGTGAAGTTGACCTCCTACAGCGAGGAGATGCAGCGACGAGGCATGGTTCCGGCCGCCAAGGTCCTCAGCTTTGAGCAGATCGCAGCAAGTGCCTTCCTGGCGCGCGAATTGCAACTGGATGAGGGTACGCCGCTGGTGCGGTTCCGACGCCTGCTGTTGGCAGATAACGAGCCAATGAGCGTTGATGAGAACTTTATCCCAGCCCACCGCGTCCCCGGCTTGTTGGATGAGGCCCCACCCACATCGCTCTATAACGTCCTGAGCGAACGTTTCGGACTGGTCATGGAGTGGGGCGAGGACATGATTGAGGCCACCGCCGCGTCACCGTCCACGGCCCGCCTTCTCAACGTCGACGTCGGTTCGCCCCTCCTAAAGATCCAGCGCCATGCCTTTGTGGCTCGGGCGATGGTGGACTACTCCGTGTCGTATTACCGGGCAGACCGATACAAGCTGTGGGTACCCCTCCAGCGTCCTGGCGTCCGTCCTACCCGTAATTACTCGTCGGGCTACAGGACGCCCTAAGCGGCGACGCCAGCCAAAGCCGGCCCACCGCCGTCGTTGCTGTACCGGTGTAATGAAGGGCACGTAAAAAGCCCGGCTGGAGAAATCCAGCCGGGCTTTTTACGTGATCTGACAGAGGCTACTGGGCGCTAGTGGCTCAGGCTCTTCTGGTCTTCACCGGAGGTGATTGCTTCATGGTGGCCATGAGCGTGTGCTGCTTCCAGTTCGGCCGGAGTTGCCGGTGCGACCCGGTCCTCGAAGAACCACTTGGAGAGTGCCGCGCGGCGCTTTTCCTGACGGGTGACCACACCGTGCTCGTTAGGCTGGGCCGGCAGGGGAGCAGGTGACTCGAAGCCAACCAGCTTGTATCGCTTGTACTCGTCCAACGGGGCGTGAACCTCGATGAACTCACCGTGCGGGAGGCGCACAATGCGGCCGGTTTCGCGGCCATGGAGTGCAATTTCGCGGTCCTTGCGCTGGAGAGCCAAAGCGATCCTCTTGGTCACGATGAACGCGATGATCGGGCCAATGAAGAACAGCGTGCGGAGCCAGTACGTAACGTCGTTCAACGACACGTGGAAGTGGGTTGCAATGAGGTCGGAACCAGCCGCTGCCCACATAACGCAGTACCAGGTGAAGCCTGCAACGCCGATTGCGGTACGCGTTGGAGCGTTACGCGGACGGTCGAGGACGTGGTGTTCCCGGTTGTCCTTGGTGATCCAGCGTTCGATCCAGGGGTAGGTAAACAGAACCGTGAAGATGATGCCGGCAGGCACGAGGGCCGGGAGCAGCACGTTCAGGGTCAGGGTGTGGCCAAAGACGATCCACTCGAAGTGGAAGTTGTTCACAACACCTGGCATGAGACGCAAGGCGCCGTCGACGAATCCGATGTACCAGTCAGGCTGCGTACCAGCCGAAACGGGCGAAGGATCGTACGGGCCGTAGTTCCAGATCGGGTTGATCGTGAATGCTGCAGCCATCAGGGCCAAGACGCCGAAGACGATGAAGAAGAATCCACCGGCCTTGGCTGCGTATACCGGGCCGAGGGGGTAGCCGACGACGTTGCCGTCATTACGGCCGGGGCCGGGGTACTGGGTGTGCTTGTGTACGACCACCATGAAGAGGTGGATGACAATCATCAGGAGGATAAGTGCCGGCACCAGCAGGATGTGCAGTACGTAGAGTCGGCCAATGATGGCCGTTCCCGGGAATTCTCCACCGAAGAGGAAGAACGAGATGTAAGTACCAATCACCGGGATGGACTTGATCACGCCGTCGATGATGCGCAGGCCGTTACCGGACAGCAGGTCATCAGGGAGCGAGTAGCCCGTAAAGCCGGCTGCCATGGCAAGAATCAGCAGGACGCCGCCCACTACCCAGTTCATTTCACGGGGCTTGCGGAACGCACCGGTGAAGAAGACACGCAGCATGTGAACGCCGAGTGAGGCCACGAACAGCAGTGCTGCCCAGTGGTGGACCTGGCGCATGAAGAGCCCGCCACGCACATCGAACGAGATGTTCAGCGAGGAGTTGTAAGCGACCGACATCTCGACGTTGTACAGCGGGGTGTACGAGCCCTGGTAGTGGGTCTCCGCCATGGACGGATCGAAGAAGAACGTCAGGAAGGTACCCGACATCAAAAGGATGACGAAGGAGTACAGTGCCACTTCGCCAAACATGAATGACCAGTGGTCCGGGAAGACCTTCCGGCCGAACTCACGCAGGATGCCGGAGCCGCCTACGCGCTCGTCAACGAAGTTGGTGAAACTACCAACCTTGGTTTTCGGAACGAAGGGGGCTTCAGCTGTTGATGAGGCGCTCATGCTCGTCACGCTCCCAGTAACTCGGTCCTACAGGTTCTCTGAAGTCGCTGGTGGCGACGAGGTAGCCCTCTGCATCAACTGCGATGGGCAGCTGGGGGAGCGGACGGCTGGCCGGCCCGAAGATGACCTTGCATTCCTGCGTAAGGTCGAACGTGGACTGGTGGCAGGGGCACAGGAGGTGGTGCGTCTGCTGCTCGTAGAGAGCAACGGGGCAACCAACGTGCGTGCAGATCTTGGAGTAAGCAACGATGCCGTTGTAGCTCCAGTTTTCACGGCCCTTGGAGGGGTTCAACGAGTTCGGGTCGAGGCGCATGAGCAGGACAACTGCTTTTGCCTTTTCATTCAACTTGCCTTCGTGCAGCTCGTTGAGTCCCTCGGGAATCACGTGGAATGCCGAACCAATGGTCACATCGGATGCCTTGATGGGGGTGCCATCAGGGTCACGGGTGAGTCGCTTCAGCTTGTCGCCGTCGGGTGCCCACATGGTGTGTGCAAGGGCTTTGTCCGGACGCGGACCCAAATCGCCGAAAATGGCGAGGGCCGGCAGGGGAGCCAATGCTACGGCACCAAGGAGGGTGTTGCGGATCAGCGGACGGCGCTTGATGCCCGTCTCCTCCACGATGTCGTCGACGATACGGACCGCAGCCTGGCGGTCTTCCTCGGTGCGGATGGCGTGACGCTCTTCCGACACTTCATGATCGGGCATCAGGGCCTTGGCCCAGTGCACGATGCCCGTTCCGATACCCAGCATGGCGAAAGCCGTTCCCAGGCCCAGAAGGAGGTTTTGGGTGCGGATGGTCGCAATGGTGGTGTCGTCGCCCAAATCGATGGCGAAGTACGCCACCAGGAAGACCAACGTACCGATGACGGAGGTGCCAAACAGAATGGCTACCTGACGCTCGGCGCGCTTCGCGGCTACCGGGTCCGTGTCAGCCAGGCGCAAACGATGCGGAGGAAGTCCAGGATCCTGGAACTTCTCCACCTCATTCTGACCAGCCGTAGCTACGGTGCCCGAGTGGTTCGGACTGCCGTCACTATGGTTGCCCATAATTCGCCTCATCCTTCTCTCGTTGTCTCGGCCGGGGCCGAGTTATTTTCAGTTTCAAACTGCTGACTGTGCAGCAGAAGTTTCTTGCCTGCAGGCTAGGACGTGCGGGACGTCAACCAGATGGTGAAGGCGATGATGACACCCAGGCCGGCAACCCAAACAAAGAGGCCTTCGGATACCGGACCAAGGGAACCAAGTTCAGCTCCACCGGGCGATCCATTGGCTTCAATCGTCTTCAGGAAGGTGATGATGTCGCGCTTGTCTTCAGGCGTGACGTTCGAATCGTTGAAGACGGGCATGTTCTGCGGGCCCGTGACCATGGCTTCGTAGATGTGGGCTTCGGTGACACCTGCCAGGCCGGGAGCGAACTTGCCGCGGGTCAACGCACCGCCAGCGGCTGCTGCGTTGTGGCACATCGCGCAGTTGACGCGGAAGAGCTCGCCGCCCTTGGCTGCGTCTCCCTTACCGTCGAGGAGCTTTTCCTCGGGAATTGCCGGACCTGCACCGAGGGAGGCAACGTAAGCAGCGAGCTGCTTGGTCTGTTCCTCATTGAACTGGGCGGGCTTCTTCTGGGCCTGGGGGCCGCTCATCTGCATGGGCATACGACCGGTACCAACCTGGAAGTCAACAGCAGCAGCACCCACGCCGACCAGCGAGGGGCCGTCGTTGGTTCCGCTTGCACCCATGCCGTGGCAGGTGGCGCAGTTGGCGGCGAAAAGTTTTCCGCCTTCTTCTACGTCACTGGCGCTGTAGCTAGTGGTGTCGGCCTTGGCCTGGTTGACGGTTGTGGCAACGGCGTAGAGCCCACCAGTGAGGAGGAGGCCCATCAACAGCAGCGCTATGGCTGCCAGTGGGTGACGTCGCTTCTGCGAGAGTGCCTTCACGTGGTGGTTCCTTTTTTCGATCCTGCGTCGGCTCCGGGAGCCGCTTCTTTAAATTCTGCCTCTTGTAGAAAAAGAGTCAAAGCTGGGGCTTACTTGAGGACGTAGATGACCAGGAAGAGGCCGATCCACACGACGTCGACGAAGTGCCAGTAGTAAGAGGTGACGATTGCCGACGTCGCTTCGAAGTGTCCGAACTTCTTGGCTGCAAAGGCGCGTCCAATGATGAACAGGAACGCGATCAAACCGCCGATGACGTGAAGGCCGTGGAAGCCTGTAGTCATGTAGAAGGCGGAGCCGTAGGCGTTGGACGACAGGGAAACATGCTCGGAGACGAGCATGGCGTATTCCGTGGTCTGGCCGGCTACGAAGAAGGCACCCATGATGAACGTGAGGACAAACCATTCCGACATGCCCCAGCGGGTGAACTGAAGCGGCCTGCCGGTCCGGCGGGGCTCCAGCCGCTCGGCGGCAAAGACGCCCATCTGGCAAGTAAAGGAACTAGCCACAAGGACGATGGTGTTGACGAGCGCAAACGGGAAGTTGAGCTTGGCCGTCTCCTCGGCCCACATCGTTCCCGATGTGGAGCGCAGGGTGAAGTACATGGCAAAGAGGCCGGCGAAGAACATCAACTCACTGGACAGCCAAACTACGGTTCCAACAGAAACCAAGTTGGGGCGGTTCAGCGTCGGGTGCGCCGGGGTACTGGGGGCATGGGTCGCAGATGTCACAAGGACATTATGTCTGTAAAAGTCCAGAGTTCCCAATGCAAACCACCGATTCGGGAGACTTTTTCTACAAAGACGCGAAATCGCGCGGAAAAGTTCCCGGCCCGGTTCACATTGGTCATCGGCGTGGCTGGCTCGATAGCATCAGGGAGTGACTTCTCCGGCATCGGCACCTGCAGCCAGCAACACCTGGCCAGGGCTCATCTCAGCACTGATCAACGGCGACGACCTTGCGGTGGCCAACACCGAATGGGCCATGAACACGATCATGTCCGGTGAAGCCACGCCGTCGCAGATCGCCGGCTTCCTTGTGGCCTTGCGTGCAAAGGGCGAGACGGTCGAAGAGCTGGCCGGCCTTGTCGAGGCCATGGTCCAGCACGCCAATCCCATCGGGATCACCGGGGAGAAGCTGGACATCGTTGGAACGGGAGGGGACCGCCTCAATACGGTCAACATATCCACCATGGCCGCGCTCGTTGCTGCGGGTGCGGGTGCAAAGGTGGTCAAGCACGGCAACAGGGCGGCATCGTCGACGTCCGGTTCTGCTGATGTCCTGGAAGCTCTGGGCGTGCGCCTTGACCTCTCGATCGAGCAGGTGGCCCGGAACGCCGAAGAGGCAGGAATCACGTTCTGTTTTGCCCAGGTTTTCCACCCTTCATTCCGTCACACGGCCGTCCCGAGGCGGGAGCTGGCCGTTCCAACAGCCTTCAATTTTCTGGGGCCGATGACCAACCCGGCCCATGTGCAGGCATCTGCTGTTGGTGTGGCCAATGCCAGGATGGCCCCGTTGGTTGCCGGAGTACTGGCCCGGCGTGGAAGCCGCGGATTGGTGTTCAGGGGTGACGACGGCCTGGATGAGCTCACGCCCACCGGGCCGTCCACGGTATGGGAAATCAGGGATGGAGCTGTTACGGAGCAGGTCTTCACTCCTGCGGACCTGGGAATAGGTCCCTCCAGCGTGGCCGATCTGCGGGGCGGTGACGCCGCAGCCAACGCTGCCGTTGTCCGGGAGATCCTCGACGGTAAGGGCGGGCCCGTGCGTGACGCTGTTCTCCTGAACGCGGCAGCAGGGCTGGTGTCCTTCGACCTTCAGGCCCAGGGCAGCCTGGTGGAGCGGATGGGTGCCGCCTTCGCCCGCGCAGCTGAAACTGTTGATTCGGGTAAGGCAGCCGCGGTCCTGGAGAAGTGGACGGCGCTCAGCCAGAGCTGACAGCTGACCCGGTTCTGTTTATTCGAAGCCGAGTGCGAATGCCGCATCGAGGTCGTGCTGCGAATACGCGCGGAACGCGATGTGTGTGGTGGTGTGGACCACAGAATCAACCTTTGAAAGCTTGTCGGCGATAACGTCGGCTAGCTCTTCATGCTTTGAAACCCTGGCCACCGCGATCAAGTCCCATTCGCCCGTGACGGAGTAGACCTCGCTGATGCCCTGGATGGCGGAGATTTGCTCGGCCGTCTCCGGGATGCGCGAGGCGTCGGTCTTGATCAGGACGAAAGCAGTGATCACGTGGGGCCCTTCCGGAAAAGCATCATTGCGGACGCTTTCCAGCCTAGTGCATCCACCATGTCCCGGGCTGGATCACACCCGGCTGCGCCCCTTGCGCACGACCCGCACCACCAAGGCCACCAGCGCGCGGTATCCAAGCAGGAAAACAGCGAGGCTGATCAGTGCTACCACGATGAACGGCAGTACGACTGTCTGCCCGGTGGCTGCCCTCAGGAGCATTCCCACCACTACCGTGCCCAGCCAGACGCCCACGCCGACCGGCCATAGGGAGAACGGCGCCCGCCATGCACGCAGGACCATCCATGCGATGGCGGCGCCGGCAAGGAAGGGCCACGCCGTGGTGAAGGCCCCGAGGACAATGTCGCCACGGGCATGAGCATCGCGACCAATGGCTGCGAAGACAAGAATCAACAAAAGGTCGGCGATTGCGGCCGGAAGCCACGGCTTGGATGGGGAAGGCATGCCTCCGACATTAGCGGCCATTGCGGTCAGGCGGGAATTCGCTCCGGGCCATTGTGGGGGTGAAAGCCCCGGTATTAGCCTCGGACGGGGGACAAGGAGTTCCCCGGTTCCTTGGAGGGATGGCAGATGCAGAAGATTTCCACCTGTTTGTGGTTCGACGGCCAGGCTGAGGAGGCAGCGGAGTTCTACACTTCCACGTTCGACAATTCGTCCATGGGCGAGGTTATGCCTGGGCCCGGCGGCAAGGCACTCACCGTGGAATTCGAGATCGAGGGCAGGCAGTTCATGGGCCTCAATGGTGGCCCATTGTTCAAGTTCACTGAGGCGGTTTCCATGGTGGTCAATTGCGACTCCCAAGAGGAAGTGGACCGCTATTGGGATGCCCTGCTCGTCGGGGGAGAAGAGAGCCAGTGTGGTTGGTTAAAGGACCGGTTTGGCCTTTCGTGGCAAGTTGTTCCCACTGGTATGGCCGGGATCCTCAATGGGCCGGACCCGGCAGGTTCCCAGCGCGCCATGGAAGCGATGATGAAGATGCGCAAGCTCGACATCAACGAGCTCCAAAGGGCTTACGACGGCGTTGAGTAACCATGGGGGACAGGCGCCGGACGCGCTGCTAGCATGTGCGCAGGGTGCCGTATTCACGCACCTGGCAACCATGAGGAGAACCGACCGATGACAACGCGCCTCAACCCATACATCTCATTCCGGGACAATGCCCGGGACGCAATCACGTTCTACGAATCCGTCTTTGGCGGTGAGCTGAACATCAGCACTTTCGGTGATATGCCGGGGAGTCAGGACCCGGCCGAAGCCGATAAGGTCATGCACGCCATGCTGGTCACTCCCGGCGGCCTGACCCTCATGGCAGCTGACACGCCGAACGGCATGGAATACAACCCCGGCGACAACATTTCTGTATCCCTTAGCGGTGACGCATCAGACGAAGCTGAGCTGCGTGGCTTCTGGGACAAGCTCGTCGACGGTGGTACGGTCACCGTTCCGCTCGAATCGGCGCCCTGGGGCGACACTTTTGGAATGTGCGTCGACAAGTTCGGTATCAACTGGTTGATCAACATCGCAGGAGAACAGCAGCAGCAGTAGCTCCACGATCCCGCCTTCACTGGATGCCCCGCCCGGATTCCCGGAGGGGCATCCAGGTGGCTTCAGCCGATCCGCCGGCCGTCCGCGGTAAGTCGCTTGCCCATGTGTTTTGGTGTGCGCAACACGATGGAGCGGTCCATGATCTCGGCGAAAGGAAGCCTTTCGCCGAGCTGCCGTTCCAGGACTGTCATGTCCTCGATGCGGCGAAGCCAGACCATCATCAAGATGGAGTACAGCCCAGCAGTGGTGGCTACGAACCGGACCTCCTGGAGGCCCACGAGTCGTCCGGCGACTGCTTCAACCTGCGTGACGGGAACGCGCAGGAAGTACCACACTGATACAGGCCAGGGGGCATAGGCGCGGGCCACCTCCAAGCGCACAATGAGGCGCTTTTCGGCAAGGAGCGCTAAGAGGGCGTTCTTCGCGCGGACAGGGCTGATACCGGCACTCTTGGCGATGTGGGCGACGGACGCGCGGCCGTCGTGGCGCAGAATTGCGGCAACGGCATTTTCCACTTCTGAAGGAACACCCCGCTGGGCTGCAGTGGGCTGGGGGAGTCCAAGTTCGAGCCGGGCGATTTCCCTTTCCTGCAGCGAACGCAATCTCCACTGCTGCGCGTCCGCGAGCAGCCTGATGCCGCGGTGGGTACGGGTAGTCTTGACGCCGGCAATGGAGGGGAGCCTGTCCAGGACAAAGCGGCCCAGGTCAGCATCGGACTGGCAAAGGCAAGTCAGTACGAGGTCCCGACCGCCGGCGGTCTGGTCGATCGACAGGACCTCGTCATCATCCGCGAGGTCCGCAGTGGCGGAAGCAATATTTGCAGGCGCGCAATCAATCTCGATGATGGCGCCGGTGTATTTCGCTCCGGGCCCCCGATAGGCCGTGATCCAGGCCAGCCCGGCGTCTTCCAACGCACTCCAGCGCCTGGCCAGTGTCACGGCGTCGGCTCCGACTACAGGAGCCAAAGCGGCCCACGGAGCACGGGGACGGATCTGGAGGGCGTGCAGAAGCCGAAGATCCCGCTCGTCGAGATGATATTCCTGCATTTTTCCTGCTCTTTCAGCAAAAAACCTGCGTTTTGAGTGTATTCAACCACCTATTGCCTAGGTTTGGGGCCGCCCCACTGAAAGGCCCATCTCATGTCCACTCAAACCGCCGACCCGGCTGCCATCACTGCGCAGGCTCATGCCGCCGACGTACGGAAAGCGTGGGGGAGAGGTGGGGCTGCGCATCCGGCCGATGGAAGCTGGTCCGATGCCTTGTTGGTGTCCGCTGTACGTCGGGGGGACCTCGCGGCGTTCGCCGGGCTGTACCGTCGCCACGTGGCGGTGGCCGGTTACGTGGCCCGCGCGGAGTGCGACCCCGGCAACGATCCGGACGACGTCGTGGCAGAAGCCTTTGGCTCGGTGTTTGGATCACTGGCCAAAGGAGGCGGGCCCCGCGAGTCGTTCCAGGCGTACCTGACGACAACTGTCAGGCGAATTGCACATCGGCGCAACATCCAGGGCCGACGACGTGCAACGCTTGGTTACGGCAGCGCCATGGATTCCCTGGTTCTCAGCGAGGACTCGACCATCAAAGCTTTCGAATCCACGACCCTGATGAGGGCCTTCCACTCGTTACCTGTGCGATGGCAGGCGGTCCTGTGGTGCGTGGAAGTTGAAGGCCTGAAACCTGCGGCAACCGCGCGGGTCATGGAACTGAGCCCCAATGGAGTTTCTTCGCTGCTTATCAGGGCGCGTGAAGGGCTCCGGCAGGCGTATCTCCAACAACATGTGAAAGTATCGCCGGACGATCCATGCATCGATTTTTCCCGACATTTGGGCAAGTTCGTCAGGAACGCTGTTTGTAGGGCCGCGCGGCAAAGGCTCGATCACCACGTGGCCGTGTGTCGTCGCTGCCATGAAGCATTGCAGGATCTCAAGGAGATCCACGAGGCTATGGCTGGTGACTGAGGGGAGCCCCGATTCATCTCTACTTTACATAATGTAGATTATCGGCACTTAATGTCGAGAGCCGGAAGTGGGTGCCCTTAGGTCCCGACAGTTCCCGGATTGCCCAAGCGCGACGCGGCTTTCTTCTGGATCTCCGCAGCTCTGGTTGAGTAGTCGGCGATGGTCCGCAGTTCGTCGTCGCTGTACCCCTCAAGAAGGCGCCCGAGTCCGTCCATGAAGTCGACGAAATACGGTGTCGCAGCGGTGACCTGGTCGCCGATCAGCTCGATCAGTACCTTTCGTTTGTCCTCGTCGCTCCGGACCCTTCTGGCGACTCCCTTGGCCTCCAGCCGTTGCATGAGGCCGGTGACTGAGGCAGGCGCCAACCCTGAATGCTGTCCGAATTCCCCTGCTGTCATGGGCCCAAAGCGCAACAGGATATCAATGGCTTTTCCCTCCGTGGCGGACAACCCGCGCAGCTCGGACAGCTTGGTGTGGAACATGACGGCGGCCGTCGAAAGCTCCCTTCCGGAAGTGAAAACGGCGTCCATCAGCGCTTGCCGGTGGGCGCTGTGCTTGGCTTCGGATTCCATGCGACGAGGCTAGCAAGTTATTTCGTTTTCCCGAAAGGATTGCGCTCCGCACGCTCCAGCTATATATTTCGTTTGTCCGAACGAAATAAAATGGAGCACGACATGATGAACTGTTTGGTCATTGGAGCTGGGATCGCCGGGTTGGCCTCCGGAATTGCACTACAGAAAGCCGGACATCGGCCGGTCATCTTTGAAGCCTACGACGCACCCTCCGACGGTATTGGCGGCTTCCTCACAGTTGCCGTCAACGGCTTTGACGCGTTGGAAACACTTGGCCTCAAAGACGACGCCTGTCGCTTGGGTTTCCCCACTATCCTGATGTCCATGTACCTGGGCAGCAACGGGAAGCACCTCATCGACTTCGACTATGGCGGCTCCTTGCCGGACGGCACCACCGCCGGAACCATGACCCGCTCGGAGCTATACGGCATGTTCCGTGAAGAGGCCAGCCGACGCGGCATTGGCATCGGCTACGGCAAACGGCTCACCGCGGTGGAAGAACGGCCCGACGGCGTGACCGCAGTTTTCGCCGACGGAACCTCAGCCGCCGGAGACGTCCTGATCGGTGCCGATGGACTCAAGTCGAAGGTGAGGGACCTCATCGACCCCTCCTCCCCTGCGCCCAGGAGCATTCCGCTGCTCAACACCGGCGGCATCGTGCCAGCCGGAGTCCTACATCCGGGGACGATCGATGTGGAGGTTGGCCGCATGAAGATGGTTTTTGGAAAACGCTGTTTCTATTGCTACATGCGGGATCCCGACGGGCGGGTGTGGTGGTTCGCCAACCCGCTGGAACGGTCCTCGGAAGATCCTGCCACTTTGGATGCCGGGGCCCGCAAAGCGTGGCTGACAGAGCTCGTGGAACGCGATCGCACACCCATGGCTGTGATCGTTGCCGCGACAGAGGACGTCATCCGGCCGTATAGGACCTCCGACTTTCCGGGCATCCCGCGCTGGTGGCGCGGAAGAATGGTCCTGGTGGGAGACGCCGCCCACGCGGCATCGCCCTCCTCCGGGCAAGGAGCGTCCATGGCCATAGAGGACGCCGTCACGTTGGGGCGCGCTTTGCGCGGCGCCGGGCCGGAACCGATACCTGAAGCCCTGGCCCGTTACGAAGCCGAACGCAGGAACCGGGCGGAGCTGGTGGTCCACTGGGGGCGACGGAATGCAGCACCGAAGATCAGGGGCCAATTCAAGCGGGTGTTCGAGGACATGACCCTGCCGCTGGTATTCCGTGCCCTCTCACGCAAGTCCGCTGACAATTTCGACTGGCTGTATCACCACCACATCGACTGGGACACGGCAAGCACCGTGGGCTCCTGACGAACGGACGTACCAGCGAACTGACCAAGAGCTCAGGCACCCACGTAGGCAGCCAAGTGCTTCCCCGTCAGCGTCCCCTTGGCGGCCACGAGGTCAGCCGGCGTTCCGTTGAAAACGATCCTTCCGCCGTCGTGCCCTGCACCCGGGCCAAGGTCGATGATCCAGTCCGCGTGGGCCATGACGGCCTGGTGGTGTTCGATAACAATGACCGATTTGCCGGACTCGACCAGGCGGTCAAGCATGCCAAGGAGGTTCTGGACATCGGCCAGGTGCAGGCCGGTTGTTGGTTCGTCCAGGATGTAGATGTCGCCCTTCTCTGACATCTGGGTGGCCAGCTTGAGGCGCTGGCGCTCTCCGCCGGACAGCGTAGTGAGAGGCTGGCCGAGGGTCAGGTAGCCGAGCCCGACGTCGGCCATGCGTTCCAGGATCTTGTGGGCGGCGGGAGTGCGGGCGTCACCCTCGGCGAAGAAGCGTTCGGCATCGACCACGGACATTGCAAGCACTTCTGCAATATTGCGCTTCCCGAGGGTGTATTCCAGGACAGCCGCCTGGAATCGTTTCCCGTCGCATTCCTCGCAGGTCGACTCGACGGTAGCCATGACGCCAAGGTCGGTGTAGATCACGCCGGCACCGTTGCACGTGGGGCATGCGCCTTCCGAGTTGGAACTGAAGAGCGCTGGCTTCACACCGTTCGCTTTTCCGAACGCTTTTCGAATCGGCTCCAACAGGCCAGTATACGTAGCCGGGTTGCTTCGGCGTGAACCCCGGATGGCGCCCTGGTCGATCACCACGACGCCGTCACGCGAGGCAACTGAGCCGTGGATCAGCGAGCTTTTGCCCGAACCGGCCACGCCGGTCAGGACGCAGAGGACACCCAAGGGGATATCGACGTCGACATTCTTTAGGTTGTTGGTGGACGCGCCGCGGACCTCGAGTTTGCCGGTGGCAGGACGAACCGAGGCCTTGATGCCCGCCCGGTCGTCGAGGTGCCGGCCGGTGATCGTGTCGCTGCCGCGCAACCCCTCAACATCGCCTTCGAAGCAGACAGATCCGCCGCCGCTGCCTGCGCCGGGTCCAAGGTCAACCACGTGGTCGGCAATGGCGATGGTTTCGGGCTTGTGCTCCACCACAAGGACTGTGTTGCCCTTGTCCCTGAGCTGCAGCAGGAGTTGGTTCATGCGCTCTATGTCGTGGGGGTGCAAACCGATCGTTGGTTCGTCAAAAACGTACGTGATGTCGGTCAGGGAGGACCCCAGGTGGCGGATCATCTTGGTCCGCTGCGCCTCGCCCCCGGACAGGGTTCCCGCCGGGCGATCCAAGGAAAGATAGCCAAGGCCGATGTCGGCAAAGGAGTCCAGGAGGTGTTGGAGGCCCTTCAACAGCGGAGCGACGGAGGGCTCGTCGATTCCCCGGATCCAATCGGCGAGGTCGCTGATCTGCATGGTGCAGACATCAGCGATGCTCTTGCCTTTGATCTTCGACGACCTGGCCTCGGGACTGAGCCTGGTGCCGTCACACTCGGGACAGGTGGTGAAAGTAATGGCTCGTTCAACAAAGGCGCGAATGTGTGGTTGCAGGGCGTCGACGTCCTTGCTGAGCATCGACTTTTGGATCTTGGGGATCACGCCTTCGTAGGTGAGATTGATTCCCTCAACCTTGATTTTTGTGGGTTCGCGGTAGAGAAGGTCGTGGAGTTCCTTTTTAGTGAACTTGGCGATCGGCTTGTCCATGTTGAAAAAGCCCGAACCGCTGAAGATGCGTCCGTACCAACCGTCCATGGTGTAACCCGGGATGGTGAGCGCCCCTTCGCTGAGTGACTTGGTGTCGTCATACAGGGCCGTCAGGTCGAAGTCGTTGACAGATCCCATGCCTTCGCACCGGGGACACATGCCACCCAGCCGGTTGAAGGTAGCTTTTTCCGTCTTGGTCTTGCCTTCCCCGCGCTCCACGGTGATGGCGCCGCTGGCTTTCACCGTTGGCACGTTGAAGGAGTAGGCGTTGGGCGAACCGATGTGCGGGTGGCCGAGGCGGCTGAAGAGGATGCGGAGCATCGCATTGGCATCAGTGGCCGTACCAACCGTGGACCTCGGATTGGAGCCCATCCGTTCCTGGTCGACAATGATCGCCGTTGTGAGGCCCTCAAGCATGTCGACGTCGGGCCGCGCCAGGGACGGCATGAAGCCCTGCACGAAAGCACTGTACGTCTCGTTGATCATTCGCTGGGACTCGGCGGCGATGGTTGCGAAGACGAGCGAACTCTTTCCGGAGCCGGAGACACCCGTGAAGACCGTGAGCCTGCGCTTCGGGATCTCGATGGTGACGTCCTTCAGGTTGTTCTCACGTGCACCCTGGACCCTGATCAGATCGTGGGTGTCGGCGACGTGCGACGCGGGAGATGATGTGTG
The DNA here is from genome assembly GCF_047977885.1 of Arthrobacter sp. LFS091. Classification (NCBI taxonomy): domain Bacteria; kingdom Bacillati; phylum Actinomycetota; class Actinomycetes; order Micrococcales; family Micrococcaceae; genus Arthrobacter; species Arthrobacter sp. LFS091. The sequence goes on along the minus strand of NZ_JBFPFP010000001.1, from coordinate 364,489 downwards.
CGTGCCCGTGGCGATACTCATGATTTCTCCATCTGTTAGGCGGCGTTGCCCAACAGTCCCCCGTTGGCGCCCCTGGCTCTCACTGGCCAGCCTCGGCCAGTAGCTTCGATTCTGCCATTGTCTTCCACGGTTTACTCGCTAAGAATGAAGCATGCCGGTATATGTGAGGTCCCTAGAAACCGCAGTTCCGCCAACTATCCTGATCCAGCAACAAGCACGGGAAGTTTTTGCGTCCCAACCGGGCCTGACCCGGCTGGGAACACGGCTCGTCTCCACTTGCTTTGACTCCGCCGCGATCGACACCCGGTACACGGCCGTGGAAGAACTTAGCCTTGACGCCCATCCCGAGAATCCCAGGTTCTTTGATCCGGAAACGAACAGGGTGCTGAGCCCCAGCACCAAGGTCCGCAACGAGATCTTTGCCACCGAGGCCACCAAGCTCTTCGTGGAGGCCGGCAAGACCGCGGTGGCCCAGGCTGCGGGCATTGACCTGGACGACATCACCCACGTCATCACGGTTTCCTGTACGGGGTTCTTCAACCCTGGACCGGATTACAAAGTGGTCCGGGCATTGGGTCTGAGCCCATCGGTACAGCGCTATCACCTGGGCTTCATGGGCTGTTACGCCGCGTTCCCCGCGCTCAAGGCGGCAAAGCAATTCTGCGAGGCCGATCCGGGGGCTGTGGTCCTGGTGATCTGCGTGGAACTCTGTTCGCTGCACGTAAGGACCTCCAATGATCCCGACACGATCATGGGGTCGGCCATTTTTGGCGATGGAGCTGCCGCTGCCATCGTCACGGCCCGTGAACCGGAAGGTCCTGATCCTGTCATCAGGCTGGACCACTTCGAGACGGTCCTCACCCCGGTGGGCGAGGAAGCGATGGCCTGGAACATCGGCGATGAAGGGTTCGAAATGGTGCTCGGGTCCTATGTTCCCCACATCATCGAGGAACACATCACGGGAGCCTTGGAGCCACTCCTGGCCAAGGAGCCGCAGCTGGCCGGCCTGCCTTACCGCGACATAACGCACTGGGCCATTCACCCCGGCGGACGCAGCATCCTGGACAAGGTCGAGTCAAAGCTTGAACTCACCCAAGAGCAGTTGGTTCCGGCCCGTGAGACGCTGCGGGAGTACGGCAATATGAGCAGCGCCACCGTCCTGTTCGTCCTGAAGTACATGCTGGAACGGGATGCGGCCGAACGCGAGGAACGTATCTGCTCCATGGCGTTTGGTCCCGGCCTGACGGTGGAGACAGGCCTTTTCACGTTGGTCTCCCCCGCACTGTGAGCCCGTGGGGTTCCCTCAAGCACAGGGACCTGCACGCCGTGGAGGAAATGGACAGGCCGGACTGCGATCCCGTGCGCCTGAACCGGACCTACGCCCGCTTTCCGGTGGTCAACAGTCTCTTGTCCGGCTGGCATCGCACCTATGAGCACCGCATCCGGCCCCTGATGTCCGGTTCGGATCCGGTGACATTGCTGGATGTCGGCTGCGGCAGCGGCGACGTTGCCCGGAGCCTGGCGCGATGGGCACAACGCGATGGGTTCCGGCTCGAGGTGACTGCGATCGACCCAGACCCCAGGGCGTACGACTTCGCCCGCCATGCACCCCACGTTGAGGGTGTCACCTACCGGCGCGCGCACAGCTCCCAGCTGGTAGCCGAGGGCCGGACCTTCGACGTCGTGATGTCCAACCACATCCTTCACCACCTCGACGCCGATCAGCTCGCCGGAGTGCTACGGGACTCAGAGCTCCTGAGCCGGCGACTCGTCCTCCACAACGATCTCGTGCGCAGCAATATCTCCTACCTGCTGTTCATGGCGGGTTTTTGGCCTCTGGGCCTCGGCTCCTACATATGCGGGGACGGCCTGGTGTCCATCAAACGCAGCTATACCCGTGCGGAACTGCGGTCCGCCGTTCCTGGCAGCTGGTCGGTGGAAGCCAACGGCCCCTGGCACACCCTGCTCGTCTACGATGCCGCAGGCGCCAGTCAGGAGGGCGAAAGTGTTTGACGTTGTGGTGGTCGGCGCCGGGCCCGTAGGCCTGTTCATGGGCGCCTTGTTGCTGCAACAGGGGCATACGGTCAGGATCCTGGAACGGCGGCCCGCCCGGAGCCATCGGTCCCGCGCCATCGGTATTCATCCCCCGGCGCTGGGCCAGCTGGCACGCGCAGGAGTGGCGGCTGAACTGACAGAGGCCGGAGTTCATATCCGTCGTGGACTTGCGTACAGCCGCGGAAAGCGGGTGGCCGAACTGCCGTTCTCCGGTGACCCGGACTTCCCCTATATCCTCGCCGTACCGCAGCCCCTCACCGAAAAGGTCCTGGAGGAGGCCGTAGTGCGCCTTGATTCTGGAGCGATCATCCGCGGGGCCGACGTCATGAGCCTCGTCGAGGACAGTTCAGGAGTGGTGGAGGTGGCTGCGGCCATACCCGCCGGGGAGAAACAGTTCACCGCCCGCCTGGTGGTAGCCGCCGACGGTGCCCATTCAACTGTTCGCCGGCAGATCGTTCCGGAACTGCCGGCACGGGGCTACCCGGACAGCTACATCATGGGTGACTTCTCTGACGCCACCGGTCATGGCTCCGATGCGGTGCTGTATTTGGAACCGGAAGGGATTGTGGAGTCGTTTCCGCTGCCGGGCGGGGTGCGCAGGTGGGTGGTGCGGTTGGGTGAACCGGATCAAGGCTCGACGGCGGCCGGGCTGGCCGGTCTGGTGGGGGCCAGGACCGGCGAGGTGCTTGACCCGGCCAGCAACACCATGATCAGTGCCTTTGAAGTACGGTCCCGCCTGGTACGGAGGATGGTTCACGGCCGGGTGGTCTTGCTCGGTGACGCCGCCCATGAGATCAGTCCGATTGGTGGGCAGGGCATGAACCTGGGATGGCTGGATGCGGCGGAACTCGCGCCAATAATGCACGCTTCCCTCATGGGGAATGATGTTGGGCGTCGGCTTGCACGGTTTGAGGTAACCAGGCGCAGGACAGCGTTACGGGCTTCGCGGCAGGCCGGCTTGAACATGGCGCTGGGCAGGCCGCTGCCTCCGGCCGTTATGGAAACCCGGAACAGGCTTTTTGCTGCGGCTTTGGAGCTTCCTGCTGTGGCAGCGCTGGTGGAGCGGCGCTTCACCATGCGCTGATTATTCCGGCGCGGTGTAGTAGCAGTCGTAGGTGTCCTGGCTGATGATGAGCCCGTCGCGGAGCTCGAAGACGGCCGTGCTGCGGGCCCGGATAGTGTCGCCGCGATCCCAGTGGGGAAGGTCAAGAAGCAGTGTGGCCGACCAATTCATTTCGAGCACGACCCGGTCACCCTGGCAGGTGGTCCGGACAACGTCGAATGTTTGCTTGGCAACGATGTCCTTGCTTTGGTCCGCCCCGGAGAGCGTCTCGGCCAGGTTGCGGGTGGAACCTGATTTGGACAGTGCGTGTGGCCACTCGGTGAGCGTGAAGTCCTCGGCGAGGAACGGCCGCAGTTCTGCAGCTCCGCCGCCGGCTTCTACGGTCCTGACGAAGGCAAGGACCTGGTCCAAGGGAGTGGAATGGCTCATCCGTCGAGCCTAGCCCACCGTCGCGGACACTTCCGCGTTAGGCTCAAAGGCATGACGCATCAACCTCATCCCGAGGCGCCCAGCCCCGCCACCGACTTCAACCCCACGCAGATCAGGGATGCTGTCCGAAGGCTGCTTGACGCAGAGGGGCTTCCGGCAATTGTCCAGGCGGGTCATCCTGTCCTGCGTCATGTTGCGGCCCCCTTTGATGGCCAGATAGACGACGTTGAGTTGCTGGCACTCGTTGATCGGATGCGTGAGGTCATGCATGACGCTCCGGGCGTGGGCTTGGCTGCTCCGCAGTTGGGCATCCCCCTTCAACTGGCCGTCCTTGAGGACAAATACGAGGTTGACCCGGCGTCGGCCGCTGTGCGGCACCGGGAGCAGCTGGAGTTCTTCGCCATCATCAACCCGACGTACAAGCCCCTGGGATCGGAGACAGCCTCGTTCTTCGAAGGGTGCTTGTCTGTCGCCGGATACCAAGCCGTCGTGAGACGCCATCGGAACGTCGAGTTGCGGTACACCGATACTGCCGGCGAGCCCGTGGAAGAGTGGTTCTCCGGCTGGCAGGCCCGCATCGTGCAACATGAAACAGACCACCTCCATGGAACCCTCTACCTGGACCGGGCCGAGATACGGTCACTGTCCAGCAATGCGGAGCATTCAGCGCGGTGGGCCGCCCCGGATGTCGATGAAGCACGCAGGACCCTCGGTTTCCAGCCCTAGGTGGTGGCGCGGGGCCTCAACCCCTGCAAAGTCCTATGACGCCAGGTGATTGGAAGCCGTCGGAAGGTACCGCGCCCACCAGCGAAGGATGTGGTCGAAGCGCTGCTTCCGATGATGCGGGGTGCCGGAACGGGACAGTTCGTGATCCTCACCAGGGAAGACCAGCAGGGCTGTCTCTACCCCTTGCGACTTGAGCTGCGAGTAGTAGCGCTGTCCCTGCTCAATGGGGCAACGAAGATCATTCTCGCTGTGCGCCACGAGGGTGGGAGTGCGGACGTCAGTGACGACAGCCATAGGACTTTGCGCCGCCATCTGTGCGGCCGTCCCTCCGGTGTATTCCGCGCCGAAGAACCAGCCAATGTCAGAGGAACCGGCGAAGCTGACAGGGTCCAGGTATCCGCGTTCAACGATCGCGGCCTTGAACCGGTGGTCATGCGCGATGATCCATGCGGTCAGGAAACCGCCGTATGAGCCTCCCATGATTCCCACCCGCTCCTTATCCAGGGTGCCGAAGCCAGCCAAAGCGGCGTCAAGGAAAGCGAGGACATCCTGCATGTCAACGGTGCCCATGCGTTCCTTGAGTGCACGTCCGTGGGCTTGGCCATAGCCGGACGAACCGCGGGGGTTGCACATCACCACGGCGTAACCGGCGGCAGCATATACCTGTGCCTCGTCGAAGAACGCTCCGGTGTACTGGGCAAAGGGCCCGCCGTGGATGTTGAGGAGGACCGGATGCGGACCGGGCCCGTCCGGCAGCACAACCCAACCCTGGACGGGGTGTCCATCGCCGGAGTGAGCCTCGAACTCCCGGGGCTCAATCACCCGCGACTCGTTCCGGAGTGTGGCCGAGAAGTCCGTGAGGAGACGGATTTCACCGCGTTCCAAGGTTGCGACGTCGCCCACTGTGGCGGCGTCGGAGAAGCTGACCGCGATTTCACCGTTCGCTGCCACCGTGGCGCCTAGGACGACCCTGGCCCCGTGCACCAGCGGGGTGATTGCTCCTCCGGCAGACACTTCCAAGAGTTCAACGCTGCCCAGCGCGTTGTTCAGGACCAGCACACTGTCAGGACCACTGGGCTCCAACGGTCCCGACACGTCCAAATGTTCGACGTCGGTCAGGGTTACTGCCTCTCCCCCGCCGACGGGCATGACGTGGAGCGCAGTGTTGCGCGCGACGAAGTCCCGGCCCGTGTCACCCATATCCTGCGCAAGATAGAACAGCCACTGCCCATCGGAGGATGCGTGGACGTCCGTCACGGTTTGGCGTCCGGCGTTGGAAGGTTCGACGGCGGTCGGCTGGCCTCCGTGGGTGGCGATCCGGTACACGGAGGTGACGAGGTCGTCGTCGTGTCCTTCATGGAGGGCCGCCACGAAGTAGAGCTCACTGCCGTCAGCGGAGAAGCATGGGGACTCATGGTCGGAATCGCCGAACGTGAGCTGCTTTGCCGCTGGAATTCCCTTGGATGGATTCTTCGGCTGTTCGTGCGCGGCCCTGCCCCGCGGGGTGACGGCCGGTTCTCCGCCCAGCTCCGGTACCTCCACGATGAACAGTTGCTGGCGCTGGTCGGCGGTATAGCCGAGCCCGTTCATCCGGTACTGGTTTGCGGTGACCAGGCGGGCGTCCTCAGCTCCGGAACCGACGCCGTCGACCGTTCCGTAGCGCCCCTGCTCCGGTACGCGCGAGGTGAAGGCAATTCGGTGGGAGTCCGGCGCCCACCTGAAGCCGGAGACTCCCAGCGGTTGGTCCGTGATCCGCTGGGGCTCCCCGCCGGCCGCTTCCACCACGAAGAGTTGCGGCTTACCGTCTGGTTCGGTGCGGATGAAGGCCAGGACCAGTCCGTCGGGCGAGAACGCCGGGGAGGTGTCACGGAACCCGCGGGTGATTCGGCGCGAATGTTTGGTGCTGTCCAACGGGACCGTCCAGAGCTGGCCGACGTAGCTGTCCGCGTCGAAGTCGGGCCTGGTGACGGACACGACGGCTTTGCTGCCATCAGGGTGGATTGCGGGGGCGGACACGGAGTTCAGCAAAGGCAGTTGCTCTGGTTTCACGTTGGTGAGCCTAGCCCGACGGCTGCGGCGCCGGCACCAGACACTCCGGCCCGCCGTAGGATTGGAGCCATGTTGCCTGATGCCGTTGCGGCCCTCCGCTGTCCTGTTTGCCATGGGCCGTTCCGGCTCCTGGAGAAGCCGCAAAGGACCCTTACTTGCCCGTCCGGGCACCATTTCGATGCGGCACGGCAGGGATACTTCAACCTGCTGACCGGCAAAGGCACGGTGTTCGAAGCCGATTCCGCCGCCATGGTTGCAGCACGGCAGCGTTTCCTTGACGCGGGACACTATGACGATCTTGCCGGGGCAGTCGCGGAGTCAGTGAGGGCGGTGCTCCACGGGCCGGAGTCCCTCGTCCTTGACGCTGGGACGGGAACGGGCCATTACCTGCATCAGGCCATACAGGGATCCGGCACTTCTGCCGTAGGCCTGGACATCTCCAAGTTCGCCCTTCGGAGGGCTGCCCGGCTGAATCCGGAGGTGGCCAACCTCGTCTGGGACATCTGGCGCCCCTTGCCCTTGGCCAATGACACCGTGGACGCCGTCATGGTGGTCTTTGCGCCGAGGAATCCGGCGGAGTTCGCCCGTGTCCTCCGTCCCGGGGGGACGCTGGTGGTAGTGACTCCTCGGCCTGGCCACCTGGCCGGGATCGCCGAGCGCACGGGCATGCTCGGCATCGAGGAAGGCAAAGCGGAACGCCTCGCCGAGTCCATGCGTGGGCATTTCACGTCAACGTCCAGTGTGGACCTGGACATCGCCCTGACGCTGCGCGGCCCGGAGATGGCGGACCTTGCATATATGGGACCCGCGGGGCACCACCTGAAGGACGGGAAGTTGGCTGAATTGGCCGCATTCGACGGTTCCGTTTCCACCACCGCCATGTTCCGGATCAGCGTGTTCACCGTGTCCTGACGTGGGAGGGCGCGCCGGGCTAGGATGGAAGAACAGCGACTGTGATCCCTCCTGAAGGGGTCCGGGACCAAGGGGGAACCGATGTTCGAATGGCTCGGCGAGAATTGGTGGGCATTGTGGCTCACCCTCTTCCTCGCGTTTGCAGTGGTGGAGATGCTGACTCTCGACCTCTTCTTCATCATGCTGGGCGGCGGAGCCCTTGCAGGATTGGTCGCCGACTTCGCCGGTGCCGAACTATGGCTGCAGATCGTCGTCTTCTGCGTGGTTTCCCTCTTGATGATCGTCTTCCTGCGGCCCGTTGCCCTGAGGCACCTTCACAAGGGGCCTGAAGAGCAGCGTTCCAACATCGACCGCCTGATCGGACAACCTGCCTTGGTCATTGAAGCCGTTACCGGCACCAGTGGACTCGTCAAAATAGGCGGCGACGTTTGGACAGCCCGCAGCGCCGCCGGCACCCTGGACGCCGGAAAGACAGTCCAGGTCACGAGGATTGACGGCGCGACGGCAGTGGTCGCCACGCCTGCCGAAAACAGCCCGCTCTAGGGCGCGACACCCGCCTGCCGGTTATCGGGCCGGCGGGGACTCCCGTGCAGAGCGGCATCAAACCACGCAATTGGGGAACGAAGGAGATGTATGGACGGCTTAGGAGGAACAGCAGCAGCAATTGTGCTGATTGTTCTCGTCATTTTTGTGATCATAGTGTTGGTCCGCTCGGTGAGGATCATCCCGCAGGCGCGCGCCGGCGTCGTTGAACGGCTTGGTAAGTACCAGCGCACGCTCAATCCGGGACTCACCATCCTGATCCCGTTCGTCGACCGGCTCCTGCCGTTGCTTGACCTGCGCGAGCAGGTCGTATCCTTCCCGCCTCAGCCGGTCATTACCGAAGACAACCTGGTGGTCTCGATCGACACCGTGGTGTACTTCCAGGTCACTGATCCCAGGGCGGCCACCTACGAAATCGCCAACTACATCCAGGCTGTGGAGCAGCTGACTACTACCACGCTGCGTAACGTGGTGGGTGGGCTCAACCTCGAAGAGGCACTGACGTCCCGCGACCAGATCAACGGCCAACTCCGTGGTGTGTTGGACGAGGCAACAGGCCGTTGGGGAATCCGCGTTTCACGGGTCGAGCTCAAGGCCATTGATCCGCCCCACTCCATCCAGGATTCGATGGAAAAGCAGATGCGCGCTGAACGTGACCGCCGCGCGGCCATCCTGACCGCCGAGGGCACCAAGCAGTCGCAGATCCTCACAGCGGAAGGCCAGCGCCAAGCCGCTATCCTCGCCGCCGAAGGTGATGCGAAGGCTGCTATCCTCCGGGCCGATGGTGAAGCCCAGGCCATCCAGAAGGTGTTCGACGCGATACACAAGGGGAACCCGGACCAAAAGCTGCTGGCGTACCAATACCTGCAGACGCTTCCCAAGCTTGCCGAGGGCAGCTCCAACAAGCTGTGGATCATTCCCAGCGAAGTCGGCGAGGCACTCAAGGGAATCGGCGGTGCCCTCGGGGGCGCTACGGGAGAGTCTCCTGTAGCTGGCCTCTTTGGCGGTAACGAACAAGCCAAGTCCGCCGAGACTACACCGGCGGCGCCGTCCCGGAGCGCTGAGTAAACGCAGCGCCAACACGCGACGAACGGCCAGCCCCAGTGGCTGGCCGTTCGTCGCGTCCGGCCCCTTTTGAGTACGGAGCGCCGATCCGCGTATAATGGGATATTTGTCCGGCTGGTTCAGCGTGGATGGAACATAAAAGCTTTGCCAGGCGTTGCAATTAGTGATGCAAGGTGTGCAGAAGTAGTCCGTAAGGATCGTGAAAACGGCTTACGGCTAGCGCGGGGTTACTGCTCCGCGAACAGACAGAGGGAGTAATCATGAGCGATCGCAGCCTGCGGGGTATGCGTCTTGGCGCCCAGAGCATGGAAACCGAATCCGGTGTTGAGCCGGCACCGCGCCAGCGGGTCGAGTACCGTTGCGAAGATGGAGAGCAGGTCTTCGTGACCTTCTCCTCAGAAGCCGAGATCCCCCCGGTTTGGGTTTCCAAGACCGGCAAGGAAGCACTCCTGGTTGATGGCGAGCGTCCCGTGGATGCCAACGAGAAAGCTGTCCGTACGCACTGGGATATGCTCCTTGAGCGCCGCAGCCTTCCCGAACTGGAGCAGATCCTTGAGGATCGTTTGAACATTCTGCGTGAGCGCCGTGGAGAACGCCGCTCCGCATAGCAAGCCAGATACACCAAAGGCCGGCTCCGATTCCCGTAGGGAAATCGGAGCCGGCCTTTTTGGTGTGCAGTGGCGGTTACTTGGTCACCGCCTGCGACTTCCGGGTGAGTTTGGCCCAGCGTGCTGCCAGCCCCCACCTGGTGACATTGATCATGGCCTCGACAACGATGTTGCCGCTCATCTTCGAGGCACCGAGTTCGCGCTCCACGAACGTAATGGGTCGCTCTACGATGCGCAGGCCCAGTTTGGCTACGCGCCAGGCAAGGTCAACCTGGAAGCCGTAACCAACCGACTCGACCTCGTCCAGCTTCAGCGCTTCCAGCGTGCTGCGACGGAATGCGCGGTAGCCGCCGGTGACATCCTTGATCTTGACGCCCAGCATGATGCGCGCATATGTGCTGCCGATCCGGGAGATGGCCTGGCGGTAGAGCGGCCAGTTGACGACGCTGCCGCCTTCCACCCAGCGGGAACCCATGGCGAGGTCTGCTCCGTCCTTGACTGCATCCAGGAGGAGGGGAAGTTGCTCCGGCTGGTGCGAACCGTCGGCGTCCATTTCGACCAGGATGTCGTACCCAGCGGCGAGACCCCATTTGAAGCCTGCGATGTAGGCGGCCCCCAGGCCTTCCTTGCCCTTCCGATGCAGGACATGGACGTTGCTGTCCTCCGCGGCGAAGCCGTCGGCCAACTGTCCCGTGCCATCAGGGCTGTTGTCGTCAACCACCAGGACATCGGAATCGGGAACTGCTGCGCGGAGGCGCCCGAGGGTCTTGGGGAGCGATTCGAGCTCGTTGTAGGTGGGAATGATCGTCAGGACACGCAAGAAGAGGCCTTTCCTTGATGGAGCGGTCAGTGTGCCGGACCAGCCAGTCGGCTGGCATTCTGGCGCAACTCTCCATTATAGGACGACGCCGGGACCTCCTCGGGCGGCTGTGGCGCCGAACACATGTGCGGGCAGCTCCGCAGGCCCAGGGCCAGTAGTGCCGGGAAGCGAAGTCCAGGACAAACTGTTTTCTGGGTCACCGAGGATCTGCCCACTCATGTGCCGCCAACATGGAAAACCGGCCACGGCTGGACCGTTAGGCTCCGTGTGCTGCCTCTAAGTTGATCATCCGTTGAGCCTCAATGCTACGGACTCACAGCATGCTGTCAACCAGTCAATGACCTGCGGATCCGTCTGTCTTCCCAGCTCAGAGCACTCGCTCTCCGCGGAAAATTCGCCAGCTAGGACCTGAGTGCCTCATGGGCGAATAGCTCCTGTCCTTCCCGGACAGTCTGGAGGCAACGCGGATCGGTGCCGGTGTCCAGGGCAGGCAGCAGGGGTGTCCGCGCACGGGGGTCCGTGCTCCAGGACTGGACCCTGCTATCGGCAACCTGGACCATGAGTTCGTCGACTTCCCACACCGCGAAACTGGCCGGGGCGCCGGGCACGAGCTGGCCCATCAGGGGGTTCCGATGCTTGGTGGCCCGCCAGCCGGCCCGGGTGTGGCCGAGGAACGCAGCCCTGGCTGAGATCCGCTGCTCGGGGTTGCTGTGCTCCAAACAGGCGCGGACGCTGGACCAGGGGCGCAACGGTGTGACCGGACTGTCACTGCCGAAGGTAATGGGGACTCCGCTGGCGTAGAAGGAGGCGAAGGGATTCATGGATTGGCTTCGCGCGCCGAGGCGTTGCGAATACAGGCCGCCAGCTGCACCCCACGCGGAATCGAAGCCCGGCTGCACACTGACGGTAATGGAGTACTTGGCCAGTCTGTCGATGGCGGCCTGGTCAGCCATCTCGACATGTTCCAGGCGGTGGCTGGCTGCACGGATGCGCTGCTCCCCCACCTCGGCGGCGGCCACGTCCAGCGCGTCCAGTACCGCGGCCAGCCCGGCGTCGCCGATAACGTGGAAGCCTGCCTGGATGCCCAGCAAGGACGTAGCTGCGATGTGCTTCGCTGCGTCATCCACCCCGAGGTACAGGCTGCCGCGTTGACCGGGTGCATCAGAGTAATCATCCAGCAACGCGGCCGTCCTTGAACCCAGGGACCCATCCATGTTGAGATCCCCGGCGAGTCCTCTCACATCGGTACCCAGGCCTGCCAGGATGCTCCGGGCATGCTCTTCGGAGGTAGCCAGCTCACCCCAGTACGGAAGTACCTCGGGACTGCCCGGCTGCCCATTCCATGATGTCGCCAAGCGAAGGTCTTCCGGGCCGCAGATGTGGGGTGCGGACATCTCTGCCAACGCCACATACCCGTTGGCGGATGCTTCCTTCAAGGCCCGCTCCTGATATGCGCGCCGCTGGTCTTCCGGGAATTTTCGGGCTGCCAGCCGGGCTGCTGTGTGTGCCGCCCGCACTGCCTGCGCGGTTCCTGACCACCCGTCCAGGCCCGCTGCGTTGGCCTCGGCAGCCAGCGAAGCCGTGATCAGTGCTGAGTGGACATCGATGCGTGAGAGGTACACATGGCGGCCCCCCGATGCCCGTTCCAGTTCTTCGAGGGTAGGAAGCGTGGGATCATCCCACAGCGTCTCGTCCCAACCGTGGCCCAGGATTGTTCCCGTACCACCCGAAGAAGCAACGGCGTCGAGCAGTTCCCTGGCCGAACGCACAGCGCCCAGCTGCAGCCCCGACAGGGCCAGCCCGGTTTCTGTCAGGTGCACATGCGAGTCGACAAAGCCTGGTGCGAGCAAGGCTCCGCGAAGGTCAATGATGTCCATTGATGAATCCGCAATGGAGGTTGCGGCCTGCTCAGAGCCCACCCAGGCAACGGTATCGCCGTCGACCACCATGGCTGTTGCGAACGGATCCGCAGCTGTATAGATCGAACCATTGCGGTACATGGTGACCTTCTTGCCGGTCCCTGCGTGGTGATGGCCGGCAGGCACGCCTGGCTGGTTCATGCGTTGAGCTCCTTGAGCGGTTGAAGACGGTAATTCATGGAGGTGGCGTCAGGCCACGGTGGAATAGGCCACGACGCCGCGCCGGACCAGGTCGATGGACTCGCGGCAGATCCTGGACAGGCGGGGGTCCAGTTGGGGAATTTTGGCCAGTTGGTCCAGGAGATCCACTACCTGCTTCGCCCAACGGACGAAGTCGCCGGCCGCGAGGTCGGTGCCGTTGAGGACATCCTGGAGGTGGCGTCCCTTGGCCCACTTGTACATGGGCCACATCAGTCCAAGTTCGGGCTCCCCGGTCAGCGGGAGCCTGTGGTGTTCTTCTGTGTCCTCCAGCTGTGACCACTCACGCACCACGATGTCCACGGCCGACTCGAGCGAAACCGAGGGCATCTTCGGCCTGAGCCCTCGGTCCTCGCGCTTGGCCTGGTACACCAAGGTACTGGCCAGGGAAGCGAGCTCTGCGGCATCAAGGTCGTTGATGGCGCCCTGCCGGACCGACTGGGAGATAAGGAGGTCCTTTTCTCCGTAGATGCGGCGGAGACGCTGGCCATCAGCGCTGATCGTCACATGACCGGCGTCGTCGGTCTCCAGGTAACCATAGGCCGAGAGGACATCGCAGACACGGTCGAACGTCTTGGCGATCGTGTTGGTCCGGCCTTGGATCTGGCGAACCAGTCCGTCGGTTTCCTTGCGCAGTTTCCACCAGCGCTCCGACCAGCGGGCGTGGTCCTCGCGTTCGCTGCATCCGTGGCAGGGGTGGGCGCGCAATGCACGGCGCAGATCCGCAATCTTTTTTTCCTGGTCCGGGAGCCGGGCACCCAAACCGAAGTCCTCGTGCCTGCTGTTGCGACGGCTCTGGGGTACGTCCTCACTGATGGCATGACGCATGGCCGCGGCAAGGTCCCGCCTGGCCTTGGGTACTTTGGAATTGAAGGATTTGGGGATCCTGATGCGGGTAACCGGTGACACGGGCCCCTCCAGGTCGTGGACACCGATGCGCCGGAGCTGGTTATCGGATGTCAGCACGGAGGGCCGCGGTTCGCGGGCATTCCGATCCACCTCGAGGACCACTGCGTGCCCAGCCAATCTGCCGCTGTAGATGCTGATGACATCCCCAGGGATCAACCGTGTCAACGAGTCGGTTACATGGGAGCGGCGGGCGCGCTGGTTATCCCGGGCCGCGAAGTTCTCGGCATCGCTGAGGTCGCGGCGGAGCTTGGAGTACTCGGTGAAGTCCCCCAAATGGCATTGCATGGACTTTGCATACCCAGCCAGTGACTCTTCGCGGCCGCGCACCTGCCGGGCGAGGCCAACGACGGATCGGTCCGCCTGGAACTGCGCGAAGGATGATTCAAGGATTTCGCGCGCCCGCACACGGCCAAACTGGGCGATCAGGTTGATGCTCATGTTGTACGTGGGGCGGAAGCTGGAGTTCAAGGGATAGGTGCGCCGCGAAGCAAGGCCTGCGACGGCGGTGGGATCAGTTCCGGGCTGCCACAGCACCACCGCATGGCCCTCGACGTCGATGCCGCGTCGTCCAGCGCGACCCGTGAGCTGGGTGTACTCCCCCGCGGTGATGTTGACGTGCGCTTCGCCGTTAAACTTCTCGAGCTTTTCCAGGACCACGCAGCGCGCCGGCATGTTGACGCCCAAAGCGAGTGTTTCTGTTGCGAACACGGCTTTGACCAGACCGTCTGCGAAGAGCTTTTCCACTACCTCCTTGAAGGTAGGGAGCATGCCGGCATGATGGGCGGCGAAGCCCCTGACCAGGCCGTCCCGCCAGCTCCAAAAGCCAAGGACATCGAGGTCGTCTGCAGGAATTTCGTGGCTTGCTTCGTCCACGCGCTGGGCAATGATCTGTTGCTCGCGCTCGGTTGTGAGCCACAACCCCGATGCCGCGCACTGGGCAACCGCGGCGTCACAGCCCGCCCTGGAGAAGATGAAGGTGATGGCAGGCAGCAGATCCTGGCGACGCAGGCTTTCGATCACCTGGGGGCGGCTGGCTTTGCGGACCGGGCTGCGTTGCTCGGACTGCTGCCGCTCCTCCCTGTAGCGGTCCTGGCGGCGCCGGCTCCGGCCCCCGTGCCCGTATCGGCCGGCTGAGTTCATCCTGCTTTCCGAGCGTGCCATGGCCAGGAGGTCGGGGTTCACTTCAAATTCCCGGCTAACGAGGCTTTGGCTCGCCTTGGTCGATGCGGAGCGCGCGGAAGACACTTTGCGGCGTTGGGGGCCGCTTGGCTCGACAGGGATCTCGGCGTTCTCGGAGAGATCAGGCACCTCGGGGTCCAGTGGGCCCGGCACGGCTGGAGCTATTTCATCGAACGTAGTGTCCCCGGCAAAAAGATCAACGATCTCGCGGCCCACCATTACGTGCTGCCAGAGTGGAACGGGCCGGTGCTCCGAGACAATGACGTCGGTGTCGCCCCTGACGGTGTCCAGCCACGCGCCAAATTCCTCGGCGTTGGAGACTGTAGCGCTCAAGGAAGCAACCTGTACCTCGCTGGGCAAGTGGATGATGACTTCTTCCCACACCGCCCCGCGGAAGCGATCCGCCAGGTAGTGGACCTCATCCATCACCACGAAGCCCAAATCACCGAGCGTCTCCGAATCGGCGTACAACATGTTCCTAAGGACCTCGGTGGTCATGACCACCACAGGAGCGTCGCCGTTAATGGTGGTGTCACCGGTCAGCAGTCCCACATTGGCCGCACCGTACTTGGCCGCCAATTCGGAGAACTTCTGGTTGCTCAACGCCTTAATGGGGGTGGTGTAGAAAGCCTTAAGGCCGCGTTCCAAGGCAAGGTAGATGGCAAACTCGCCAACGATTGTCTTGCCGGCACCGGTCGGGGCGGCCACCAGGACTCCCCGCCCCTCCTGAAGGGAGCGACACGCGTCCCGTTGGAAGTCGTCGAGTTCGAAATCAAGCGAACGGGCAAAGGATCCGAGATACGTTTTCGACTCGGCCGCCCGCTGGGCTGCGGCCTGGTAACGGTCGGACGGTGATGGAGACCCGGAAGTGGAGGACATGCCTCAAGCCTAGTAGGCCGAGGTCTACAGATTCTCCAGATCCGCGGCAGAGGTGGCGATGTCCGCAGTGGCTTCAGTCTCAGCAGCACGCTTCAGGGAGCGTCGTTCCCGGCGCCTGTCGTTGACGAGGCACAGTCCAACGGCTGCGAAGAACAGCAGCAACATGGGGGCGGCCAGGTAGAACATACTCATTGCGTCGGCACCCGGAGCGGCCATGGCCGCGAAAAGGCACACCAGGAAGATGGTGATGCGCCAACTCTTGACGAGTTGCTTACCTTTGATGATTCCCGCGAGGTTCAAGCCAACCAGCACCACCGGAACAAGGAAGGCGATACCGAAAGCCAGCAACAGCCGGAGGACGAACGCCAAGTAGATCTCGGCGCTGATGAAGTTTGAACCGCCGATCGGGGTGAAGTCGGTCAGCACGCGCACTGCGTTGGGCAGCACTAACCACGCGAGGAGGACACCACCAATGAACAGGGGAACTGCCGCCGCCACAAACGACAGCGCCAGGCGGCGCTCCTTTTTGTGAAGCCCGGGGACAATGAACGCCCACAGTTGATAGATCCAGACGGGGCTGGAAACTATCACGCCAAGAAACACCGACACCTGGACCATGAGGTCAAAGGAACTGGCCACACCGTCAAAGTTTAGGGTGGCCGCCCTGCCCTCTTTGGCGTTGAGGTCCTTGATCGGTTTGATCAGCGCTTCAAGGAGCGGCTGGTAGACGATGAAGCCCACCACGGTTCCGACAATGACGCCGATAGCAGCCTTGAAGAGCCGGTTCCTGAGCTCCTTGAGGTGGTCAAGGAGCGCCATCCGGGCTTCGGGGTTGGTCTTGCGCCCCTTCGTTTCTACCACTTCTTCTTAGACGCGGTTAGCGGGCGGAACGTCGGTTTCGCCGTTGTTCTGTGCCTTCACATCCGGGTGCCCTACCACTTTGCCTTCAACGGCGTCGGAAGGTTGCTGCGTATCCTTCGTTTCGGAAGAACCGTCCTTCTTCATTTCCCGGACTTCAGACTTGAAAATGCGCATCGACTGTCCAATGCTGCGCGCCATGGACGGCAGCTTCGGTGCGGCAAAAAGCACCAGAGCCAGGACGATGATGATGATGAGATGCCAGCCTTCGAGCCTCATGTGGGGAGGTCCTTTCCTTTTGGATACATCCTACGTCTATCTGAATTCCATGTCGTGCAGGGATTGTGGCTGACCCCGCTCGGCTTTGCGTTTGACGCGTTTTTGACGCCGAACTTCCTGTCGGGAGGCTTTGGCCGTCAGGTAATCATGACGCATCTGCTCCGGGGAGGCAAAAATGGCGGAACCCGGTTCAGGGCGGTCCGCGGGCGTTTCAACATCGGAGGTTTTCGGGACCGGTGGAAGGTTGCTGAAACGTTTACCTGCGTCAGCCAATTCATGAACAGTTGTCATGAATTTCCTGAACAACCGATACCCCAGCGTCACGTGGAGGAGCAACGAAAGGGCAATGAGCGCGATCCACAACAGGATCCAGAACCACCAAGGCATCTGAGTAGTCTAGCCAGCCTGGCCGGCCGACGAAGAGTCGTATCCAGCCAGGGCCTCGTTGATCCATGCGCGGGTTGCCTGCCGCAAGGCCCCAGGAGTGAGAATACGCACCGACCCGCCGTTCTGGGAAACAAACATGGGAAGCCACTCCGCGCTGCCGAACCGGACCTCAGCCAGGAGGCCGCCGTCGGGCAATTGCGCCGTGCGCTCGGCGTAGTAGTCGTCAGCCAGCCCAGCGCCCTGCCGGGTAAGTTGCAGCACTACCAGCACGTCGTCATCACTGGGTGTGTAGAGCCGCGCCGGGAAGGCGTCCGGAGCCGTCACCGTCCCGGATACCGGACGGCCGTTCGGCTCCAGGAACTCAACCCTGTCCAGCCGGAAATTCCGGAGCCCTTCCTTGCTGTGGCAATACGCTTCGAAGTACCAGGTGTTGTCGAGGGAAAAGAGCCGCAAGGGGTCGACATCCCGCTCTGAAACTTCGTCCCGCTGTAGCGACAAGTACCTCAGCCGGAGCTGCTCGCCGTCCCGGATGGCCTTGGTAATGGTGGCGAAGGCCTGGGATTGTTCGGGTGCCACGGATTGGCCTGCGACCGACCCCGCCAGCCGACCAGCCTGCCCCGCAGCGCCGGTCAACTTGATGGTGACGGACTCCAGTGCGCTCCCTGGTTCGTCCTCAGGCATGCCCGCCAGGGCCGGTAGGTCTCCCAGCATGGCCAGCCCGGTCAGGAGGGCCGCTGCTTCGTCTTCGCTGAAGCGTACGGGGCGGTTCAGGTCCAGGTGCTCGGAAATGTAGACATGGTCGTTTTCCCATTGGATGTCCAGGAGGTCGTCCGGATAGCCTTCCGGCAAGCCGGAACAGATCAGGATCTTGAGATCGTCTATCAGCGCTTTGCGGCTGATGCCGAAGTGGTCTGCGACTTCCTGGATGTGCAGGCCCTGGTGGTGGACCAGGAACGGGACGAGCTGCAGCATCCTGGCCAGCTGGTCCTCCGATGTACGCTTGCGCGCCCGCGGCGTCGGTCCGGCTTCGGGGAAGATCACCGGTGGCTCCGGCGCGGCGTCGAAGTCCAAGGCAGCTTTAAGGCGGCGGACGACGGCGGACCGCAACTCTGCGGGTTCGATCACCGTGGCGTGTGGTCCATAGGATGCCAGCTCTTCGGCGAGCTGCTCAGGATCCCGGAACTCCACCACGATGCGGTCACGGTCACCGTCAGGGTCGCTGATGGCAGGAGTCGAGCCGGGCCGGACAGCCCTCTTGCGGAGCGCGAGGAGCCGGCCGCTGTCAACGTCGAGGATAGCTTGTTGGATGGGCAGTTCGTTGAGGGCGTCAAGCTCGGCCCGGGCGTTGAATCCCGCCGGGGGCTCGAAACTGCCTCCGGTTACGACCGTTACCGCTGTCGTCATGCGCGAGAGCCTGAAGAGCCTCTTCGCTCCCCTCCCCCGGTCGAAGCCCACGAGGTACCACTGGGCGAACCGGCTCCCGAGACCCCACGGCTCCACTTCACGCACTTCTTCGCGTCCGGTGCTGACCGCAAGGTAGCCGAAACGGACCGGATGCCTGCCGTGCATGGCCGCCACGACGTCGTCGAACGCTTGTCCGGCGGGCTTGATGCGGGGTTGAACCCCGGCAGGCAGGTCGACGTCCGTGAAACCACCGGCAGCCTGCAGCTTCCGGACGGCGTTTGCTGCCGCGGTACCCAAAGCGGCGCGTTCCCACAACTGCGCAGCGAGAAGGAGCACCGTGCTCTCTGCCGGTGTCAGGTTCACCTCGGGAAGCCGGTTGGAGTCCTTGCCGATCCGGTATCGGGTGGACGCGGGGTCGTCGGCCCCAAAACTGCGGGGATCGGTCAATGTTTCGATTTCGAAGCCGAACTGCTTCAGGTCCACTTTGTCGCGCTCGAACATGCGCCCAAAAGCGACGTCGTTCTCGGCTGAATCGTGGTAGACCTTTTCGCGAAGGACGGAACGCGGAAGCCCCACCTTGGTATTGAGCAAAGCCAGGAGGAGGTTCAGGAGTCGTTCGGTGCGGGATGCAGACACGGTTGCTACGTTACTAAAGTCCGGCGGGAAAGCAGCAAGGCGCGTCACCGACCGGTAAAACCGGAGGGCAACGCGCCTTGCGCAGAACGCGGGTCCTAGCGGACAGCGACGAGGTCAACCACGAAGATCAGTGCTTCGTTGGGCTTGATCGCTCCGCCGGCACCACGGGAGCCGTAAGCCAGCTCCGACGGGATCTCCAGTCGACGGCGACCGCCAACCTTCATGCCCAGGAGGCCCTGGTCCCAGCCCTGGATAACCTGGCCGACGCCGACACGGAAGTCGAGCGGAGCGCCGCGGCCCCAGGAAGCGTCAAACTCTTCGCCCGTGGACCAGGCGACACCAACGTAGTGGGTGGAGACGGTGTCTCCGGCTTTTGCCTCCGCGCCCGTGCCCTCAATGAGGTCCGTGATGACGAGGTCCGTGGGGACGTCACCTTCCGGGAAGTCGATTTCAGGCTTGGTGCGGTCGAAGTCACGCTGACCAAATGACATGGTTGCTCCTTTTGCAGGATGTACGAATGGTTGTCGGATACCAGCCTAAGCCAGCACGCGGCAGGGATGTCGACGTGCGTCGGTGATTACTTGACGCCGAGGATGTCTACGACGAAGACGAGGTCGCCCTTGGCTTCGCCCTGGCCGGCAGCGCCGTAGGCCAGGTCCTGCGGAATGACCAGCAGGACGCGGGAGCCTACGGTCTTGCCGGTAAGGCCCTGGGTCCAGCCCTTGATGACTCCGCTGAGGGGGAAGCTGGTGGACTGTCCGCGGTCGTAGCTGGAATCGAACTTGGTTCCGCCGACGAGGGTGACGCCTACGTAGTTCACCGTGAGTGTGTCAGTGGCTTTGACTTCAGCACCGCTGCCCTTGATCAGGTCCTGGGAGATGAGTTCCTTCGGAGCGGCAACCCCGTCCACGGAAATCTGCGGAATGCCCTTGTCGTCTTCCTTCACGGTGGGAAGCCCTGCCGGCGGCGTCACGGTCTCGCCCTCAGGCTTGTCCAGAACAGGTGCCGCGTCCTGGGCTCCGACCACCTTGAAAACGATCAGCTTGGCAGAAGTTGCAGGTGAAGCCGTCGCGTTGCCCGGAGCGGCGATGGCAATGTAGCTTCCCACCTTGGCGCCGACGATGGCGTTGTACATGGCGGCGTTGGAAGACTTCAACTGATCGTTGATGTCCAGCTTTTCGGGGTCGCTGGCGTAGGTGTCCTCCAGCGAAGAGCCGTCATTGCCATCCATCACGACATAGGCGAGTTGTACCGTCTGTCCGGCCTTGACAGCATCACCCGTGCCGGCACTGACCAATTTCACGGTGGGCTCGGCGACCGTGAGCGGCTTGGCGAACTCAACGCCCGGCGTCTTCTTTTCGCCGTTGTCCGTCACTTTGAGGGAGTCGAGCTTGGAGAGGTCTCCCGTCGACTGGCTGGTGGGCTCGCTGGCTGGAGTTGTTCCTCCTCCGCACGCGGTCATCAGCAGCAGGGCAGGAAGGAGAATTGCTAGGAGTCGGCGCACAAAAAAGACACTTTCGTCGGGGCAAGGGAGACTTGGAATGACGCATTGCGCATCCAAGCAGGTGGCCCCTCTAGAGGAGACCACTACTCAGGATAGCCCGTGAAGCTGGGAGTCAGCTCATAGAGTCCAGGAGGGCGTCCACCCGCTCGTCGACACTGCGGAACGGGTCCTTGCACAGGATCGTCTGGTGCGCGCGGTCATTGAGCTTCAAGTGCACCCAGTCCACGGTGTAATCACGGCCAAGCTCCTGGGCCCTCCGGACGAAGTCCCCACGCAACTTGGCGCGGGTGGTCTGGGGCGGCGCGTCCACAGCGTCCTTCACGTCCGTCTCGGTCACGAGGCGGCGGGCTGCTCCACGGGCCTGCAGCAGGAAGAAGATGCCGCGCTGCCGGGAGATATCGTGATAGGTGAGGTCGAGCTGGGCGATGCGGGGCGAGTCCAGGCCGAGGTTATGCCGGCGCATGTAGCCGTCCATGAGCTTCTTCTTGATGGCCCAGTCAACTTCGGTGTCGATGGTGCTGGTATCGCCGCTTTCGATGGCATCCAGAGTCCGCTTCCACAGATCAAGGATGAGCGGTACATGGGCGTTGTGCGCCCCGTTGCTGGCCACGAAGTCGGTGACCTTTGCCAGGTACTCCCGCTGGATGTCCAGCGCCGTCAGTTGCCGGCCATTGGCAAGCCGTACCAGTGCGCGCCCGGTCAGGTCATGGGAAATTTCCCTGATGCTGCGGATGGGGTTCTCCATCCGCATGTCACGCATAATGACGCCGGCCTCGATCATGCGCAGGATGAGGTCGACGGTTCCGACTTTGAGCAGCGCGGTGGTCTCGGACATGTTGGAGTCGCCCACGATCACGTGAAGGCGGCGGTAGAACTCGGCATCGGCGTGCGGCTCATCACGGGTGTTGATGATGGGACGCGAACGGGTGGTGGCCGACGACACGCCTTCCCAGATGTGATCGGCGCGCTGGGAGAACGCGAACGTGGCGCCGTGCGGGGTCTTCAGGACCTTGCCCGCACCGGCGATCAATTGCCGGGTCACCAGGAAGGGAATGAGGATCTCAGCGAGGCGGGAAAACTCCCCGCGCCTCGGGATGAGGTAGTTTTCGTGGCTGCCGTAGGAGTTGCCTGCGGAGTCGGTGTTGTTCTTGAAGAGATAAACCGTGCCGTTGAAGCCCTCCGCAGCAAGCCTCGACTGGGCTTCGTCCACGAGGTCGTCCAGGATAAGTTCGCCGGCCCGGTCATGGGCGATGAGCTGGGCGAGGTCGTCGCATTCAGCCGTGGCATATTCAGGGTGCGAACCAACGTCCAAGTACAGGCGGGAGCCGTTGGTCAGGAACACGTTCGACGACCTGCCCCAGCTGACCACCTTGCGGAAGAGGTATCGTGCGACTTCCTCCGGTGCCAGCGGGCGCGAATCCGGGCTGGAATAGGAGATTCCAAACTCCGTTTCAATGCCAAATATTCGCTTGTCCATCTCAGGTCTCCTCTGTGAGCAACCGGGTCATATCCTCGGGCAGCAACCGCCGGAAAGCCCTGCGCGAGCCGCGGTGGCTTTCGGAGGCGCGGTACAGCACTGCTGCCTCGACGGCGGTGGCGGGCAGTTCATCCGCTTCCTTGTCTGTCGCCAAGGCGCGCAATGCCAAACGCATGGCCCCGGCCAGGCTGATTTCCGGCTCCCAAGCCTCACGGACGACGTCGGAGATCTGGTCAGCCAAACCGCCCATGACGACAAAGCCGTTTTCATCAGCGATCGATCCATCAAAAGTAAGCCGGTAGAGGTGGTCCTGCTCCCGGGTGGCGCCAACCTCGGCCACTGCCAGTTCCACCTCGAATGGCTTCTGTTCGGCGGTGAACACGGCACCCAGGCTCTGGGCGTAGACGCTCGCCAGTCCGCGGGCAGTCACGTCTTCGCGATCGTACGAATAGCCGCGGACGTCAGCGTACCTGACGCCGGCCTGTCGAAGGCTTTCGAATTCGTTGTACTTTCCCACTGCGGCGAAGGCGATCTTGTCATAGATCTCGCCGATCTTGTGCAGGGAGGGTGACGGGTTTTCGGCTATCAAGGCGATGCCATCCGCGCAACTGATGACCACAACGGAACGGCCACGTGCGATGCCTTTCCGTGCGAAGTCCGCACGGTCCTTCATCAGTTGCTCGGGCGATACATAGAACTGCTGCGTCATCTCAGGCCTCCCGTCCGGCGATGGCCCGCGACTCAACAATGGCCCCGGCGATGGCCGCCAGGTCCCTTTCGGGAACCCGTCGGTGACCAGCGCGATTAACTGTGTACACCACCGGCCAGAGTTGCCGGACAGGGTCCGGTCCACCCGTGGCGGAGTCGTCGTCGGCGGCGTCGTAGAGGGCCTCGACAGCCACGGCGACGGCGGCCTCCTCCGGGAGGTTCGGCTTCCAGAGCTTCTTCAGGGCGCCGCGGGCGAACACGGATCCGGAACCCACGGAGTGATGTTCCTGCTCTTCATAGCGGCCCCCGGTGACGTCGTAGGAGAACAGGCGGCCGACTCCGGATGAATGGTCGAATCCGGCGAAGAGTGGGATGACGGCCATCCCCTGCATGGCCATGGGCAGGTTTCCGCGGATCATGGCCCCGAGGCGGTTGGCCTTGCCCACGAGGCTGAGCAGTGTTCCCTCGATCTTCTCGTAGTGTTCCAGTTCAACCTGGAACAGGCGCGTGATATCGATGGCCAGGCCTGCCGTCCCGGCGATACCAAGGACAGAGTACTGGTCGGCCGGGAACACCTTCTCGATGTGCCTGCTGGCAATGACGTTGCCCATGGTGGCCCTGCGGTCACCGGCCATCAGCACCCCGCCGGCATATGTCAGCGCGACGATTGTGGTGGCATGTGGGGACGACGGCACGGTGCCTGCGGGTAACAACTGATTGAACGGCAGGAGCTCGGGACGGGATCGTTGGAGATGCTCCGTAAAGGAAGACGTTGCCTGGTTGGCCAGGGGGCCGGTTGATGGGTCCTGCATTGCTGCACTCCTTCGACTCTGCGTTCCGATGCCCGGCGGCCTCACGCGGCCGGGCCGTACAACCTGTGGGGGCTCCGGTTACTGGCCACCCTTTTGAACGAACGCCCTGACGAATTCCTCGGCGTTGGATTCCAACACGCCGTCAATTTCGTCCAGGAGGTCATCCACGCCCTGCGTCGCCTCCGAGGCTTTCGCTTCGGGTGCTGCCGGCGGAGCCTCCGGGACGTCCACTTCAGTCTCGGTTTCCCGCGACTGCGGTTGTTGCTGCTCCTGAGCTGCCATTTTCTTCTCCCTACTGTCCGTCTCCGGGGGCGGAGACTTCCTACTGCAATATTGCCACGCTGCGGGCCGTTGCGGACGGCTTTGGCCAGCTGCCAAGCCGCCTGTGGCGAACCGGATCAGGCCTTTGCCGGTGGCTGGCCTTGCCCCATCAATTCGGCAAGGAATGGGCCGGCCTCCTGATGGCGGTCGAACAGCGCACCGGTCAGGGAACGGGTCCCCCTCAAAGGCTCCCGGGTGGGCACCCGTTGGAGCTTCCCGAGCCCGGGAACGTCGAAAATCACCGAGTCCCAACTGGCACCGACGACGTCCTTGCCGTACTTGGTGACGCAGCGGCCACGGAAGTAGGCCCTGGTGTCCGACGGCGGTTCGCTCACCGCCCGGGCGATGTCGCCGTCGTCGACGATGCGCGTCATGCGGTCCCTGGACAGCAGCCGGTAATAGAGGCCTTTCTCCGGTCGAATATCAGCCCACTGCAGGTCCACCAGTCCCAGCCGGGCGTCGTCCCAAGCGAGTCCGTCCCGGTTGCGGTACCCCTCCAGCAGTGATTTCTTGGCCACCCATTCCACGGAGGAAGCCGCGGCGTCGAGGTCAGTCCCGAGCGTGGTGAGCGTGGACTCCCACTGGGACAACACGCCGTGGGTGTGTCCGTCGCCCGAGACCGAATCCGACACCCCTGTTTCCTGTGCCAGTTTCGACGCTGCTTCGTAGTACATCCATTGGAGGTCGAGGGCGGTCACCCTCCGTCCGTCGACGAGTCGCACGGTGGCCGTAAGCGTGGTGTCATGGCTGACGGACTGAAGGGCTTGGACTGGCTCATGGACTTCGATCCTTGGAGCCTGCCCGGCCTCGATGAGGCTCAGAACCATGGCCGTAGTACCGAATTTGAGGTAGTTGGACGCCTGGCTGAGGTTCGCGTCCCCAATGATCACATGGAGTCGCCGGTACTTGTCCGCGGTGGCGTGGGGCTCGTCCCGGGTGTTGATGATGGGCCGGCGGATAGTGGTTTCCAGCCCCACCTCCGCCTCGAAGAAGTCGGCACGTTGGCTGATCTGGTACCCGGGCGTCGAACTGTCCTGGCCAAGGCCGACCCGTCCCGCGCCGCATATTGCCTGGCGGGAAACAAAGAACGGGGTCAGTCCCCGGATGATGTCACCGAAGGGCACCGAACGGGGCATGAGGTAGTTCTCATGGGATCCGTAGGAGACGGATTTGTTGTCGGTGTTGTTTTTGTACAGGTTGATGGGAGGAAGGCTGGTATCAGCCGCGACCTTCCGGACCGTGGCCAGGGCGACGAGGTCCCCGGCGGCGTCCCACGCAACGGCGTCACGGGGGTTGGTGACTTCCGGGCTCGAGTATTCGGGATGGGCGTGGTCCACGTAGAGGCGCGCACCATTTCCCAGGACCATGTTCATCAGCAGGGAGCCGGACTCGTCCGCGCCGTCCAGCTCCAACTCCTGGCGGCCGTAAGCCAAGGCCACGGCCTCGGCGTCGAGCACCGGCGGCTGATCCGTCAACTGGCTGGGGTCCGCTGCCGCCCGGTCCAGGGTCCACCCGCGTGCGTCATGCAAGGGTTCCTCGTCGGTGTAATCCCAGCGGGTCTCCGCACCGCCGGCAGCGCGTTGGCGGGTCACCGTGGCATAAGCCTGGATGATCCTGGCAGACATCATGGTCGCGTTCGCGCCCGGGGCCGACGGGGCGTGGATCCCGTATTCGGTTTCCGAGCCCATGACGCGCATTGCGCCGCCTTCGGGTAACTGCGCGGACGGTGTTCCTTCGACTCTTGCTGTCACAGGTACTGGCCCGTGTTGGCGGTAGTCTCGATCGACTTGCCCGGCTCCTGCCCGGCCTTACCCTGCACGATCGTGCGGATGTAGGTGATCCGTTCGCCCTTCTTGCCCGATATCCTGGCCCAGTCGTCCGGGTTGGTGGTGTTCGGCATGTCCTCGTGCTCACGGAACTCGTCCACCACGGCCCGCAGCAGGTGCTCGATGCGCAGGCCTTTTTGGTGGTTCGTCAGGAGGTCCTTGATGGCGTACTTCTTGGCGCGGTCCACCACGTTCTGGACCACTGCGCCGGAGTTGAAGTCCTTGAAGTACAGCATCTCCGTATCGCCGTTGGCATAGGTGACTTCGAGGTATTCGTTGGACTTCTCCGTCGAATACATGGCCTCCACCGTTCGCTGGACCATGGCGTCCACCGTGGCTTGCACGTCTCCTCCGTACTCAGCGAGGTCCTGGGCGTGGAAGGGCAAGTCCGTGGTGATGTACTTCCCGAAAATGTCCGCTGCAGCCTCGGCATCGGGCCGCTGGATCTTGACCTTGACATCGAGCCGCCCCGGGCGAAGGATCGCGGGATCGATCATGTCCTCACGGTTTGAAGCACCGATGACGATCACGTTATCGAGCCGTTCCACGCCGTCGATCTCGCTGAGCAACTGCGGAACGATGGTCGTTTCGACGTCGGACGACACGCCGGTGCCGCGGGTACGGAACAGCGAATCCATTTCATCGAAGAAGACCACCACCGGGCTGCCATCGGAAGCCTTCTCACGGGCACGCGAAAAGATCAGGCGGATGTGTCGTTCCGTTTCACCCACGTATTTGTCGAGCAGCTCCGGGCCCTTGATATTGAGGAAGTAGCTCTTGACCTCCGTGTTGCCGGCGCGCTCGGCGGCGCGGGCCGCCAGCGAATTGGCCACGGCTTTGGCGATCAGCGTCTTGCCGCAGCCCGGAGGACCGTACAGCAGGATGCCCTTCGGAGCCTTGAGTCCGTGCTCACGGTAAAGGTCCGGGTGCAGGAACGGCAGTTCGACGGCGTCGCGGATCTGTTCAATCTGCGGGCCGAGGCCGCCGATGTCCTGGTAAGTGATGTCAGGTACTTCTTCGAGGACAAGGTTTTCCACCTCGGCGCGCGGGACCTTTTCCAGGGCGTAGCCCGTGCGTGAATCCAGTGACAACGCATCGCCCACCTTCAGGTGGATGTTCTGCAGGGCTCCAGAAAGCCGCACAACGCGTTCCTCGTCCGCCCGGCCCACCACCAGCGCCCGGTCCTTGCCGAGCATCTCCTTCAGCGTGACCAGTTCGCCGGCGCGCTCGTAACCGAGCCCGGCAACCACCAGGAGTGCCTCGTTGAGCAGGACTTCCTGTCCGACGGCAAGCTGGTTGATGTTGACCAAGGGACTGACACCCACGCGCATCTTGCGGCCGGCGTTGAAGATATCCACCGACTCTTCGGTTGCGGCCTGGCCGGAGCTCCCGGCCGAGGGTTGCTTCCGGGGGTTGACCTGCACCACGGTCCCAAAGCTGTAGGGCGGCTGCCCCTCCTGCTCCAAAGCACCCTTCAAGCGCAGGATCTCGGACTTCGCTGCTTCCAGCATGCTGACGAGCTTGCCGTTGTTCTGCGTAGCGGCGGCCAGCTGGCGGTCGATGTGGCGGAGCTTGTCCCGGAGGATGTTGATCTGCCGCTCGGCAACAGTCAGTTCACTCGAGGCCTCCGACGGTTGCGCGGGGGCCAGCCCCCGGCTTGCTGCCTCTTCCGGTGCGGCGTGTCCTTCTTCCGGCGTCTGCCGTCCAAGGTCGTTGTTTGACGTGTCCACGAATCATCAGCCCCTTCCTGCGCTTAACAAGACCTTAGTCCCGAAAAGCTCAGGGTGCTGGGTGACATTCGGAATGCGGACCCTATTGTGACCTTTGTCAGTTTGTGACCGTGGGGTCATCCTGGACGTTGGTTCCGGCGATGGCATCACGTGCGGCGCGCCGGAGTTTCTTGTCCGAAACTGCCCGCTCCCCTACTGCGCCGGGCGTCCAGGCGTTGAGGTCCTCTTCGCTGAATTCGGTCTTGGAAGGACGGCGCTTTACCGAGATTCCGGTGACGCCTTCGGCGAGGCGGCGGGTGACCAGCAGGAAGCCGGTGTGCGCCACCATGCGGTGATCCGGCCGGACAGCCAGGCCCTCAAGGTGCCAGCCCCGTACCATCGACTCCCAGGCATCCGGCTCGGTGAAACGCCCGTCAGCGCGGATGGCTTCGGCAGTGCGGGACAGCTGGGTGACTGTCGCTACATAGTTGATCCAGACGCCGCCAGGCGCCAGCACGGTAGCCACCGCGTCCAAGCACTCCCACGGAGCCAGCATGTCAAGCACTACGCGGTCGACTGATCCGGGGGCCTCTGCCTTGACGACCTCTTCCTGGAAGTCACCCAACGAGATCTGCCAGGCCGGGTGCGGACCACCGAAGATTGTCTCGACGTTCCCGCGGGCGATGTCGGCGAATTCTTCGCGGCGCTCGAAGGAGTGCAGGTAACCGCCGTCGCCGACAGCCCGCAGCAGGGAAATGGACAGGGCACCGGAACCCACGCCGGCTTCCACGACACGTGCGCCCGGGAAAATGTCAGCCATGGTGACAATCTGGCCGGCGTCCTTCGGATAAACAACGGCGGCACCGCGAGGCATGGACAAAACGAAGTCGGACAGCAGCGGCCTCAGCGTCTGGTACTGCTGGCCGACGTTGTTGCTGACCACGGAGCCATCCACCTTGCCGATGATCTCATCGTGGTTCAGGAAGCCCCGGTGCGTGTGGAATGCCCCGCCGACTTCCAGCGTCACAGTGTTCATGCGGCCACGTTCGTCCGTGAGTTGCACCCGTTCGCCCACGCGGAAAGGGCCACGGCGGCGGGCTGCGCCCGTCGGCTGCACGGCGGTTCCGGTAGCTGCCGCGTCAGGGCCTGCGCTGGCCTCGGGGGCGGCGTTTTCGCTGCTCATGTGGTGTTTCCTCGCTGTTGTACGGCTGGGCCGCGACGTGTTGCTGGCTGGTGGGCGCCAAAAAGGCCGCGGAGTTGTTTGCTAAGACGGCCGGCATGTAACTCTACCGGTCGCTGGGTCAGGGGCGACCGCTCCGGCGGGCTTCCTTACCTGTAATGGCTGTCACGACAGCCTGCTGGCGCAGCAGTCCGGTGACGATTCCGTTGTGGTCCACCACAGCGTATTCGCCCCCTTCCAAGCGCGCCAAGTACTGGATGAGTTCCTGTCCTTTGGACCATTCGGGGACATAGGCCCCGGCCCCCAGTGCGTGCGCCACTGCGGTAACCGGCGTCGTCGTAGCGGCCTCAAGCGGCACCGAAGCGACGGCACCCGGGTCCACGACGCCTTGCGGCTTACCGTCCGGTCCACAGATGACGACGGCGGGGATTCCGTTAGGAGCGATGGCCAGGACATCGGCCACGGAAGCCGAGTTCGGCACCCCGACGGCGCGATCCGCGAGTCCCGCCGCGCTGACCAGGTACAGGCGGCTGCGGAGCTTCGCGTGGTGGATGGAGCTGGAGGCACCCATCCAGAGGAATCCGCAGACAAGGACGGTGATCAACATCAGGCTGATATCCAGCGGAGCACCGGTCAGGAGTGGCAACGCAATGAACCAGATGACCAAGGCCGCGACGATGATGCGGCCGGACCAGCCGGCAGCAATTGTTCCCTTGTCCTGGCTTCCGGTGGCTTTCCACACTGCGGATTCCACCAAACGACCACCGTCGAGCGGCAAACCCGGAAGCACGTTGAACAGGCCGATCAAGAGATTGGCCCACATGAGGATGTTGGCCAGGATTTCGGATACGCCGCTCAGCACATCGGCGGAGAGGACACCCCACATGGCGGCTGCCAGGACGAAGTTCGAAGCAGGCCCGGCCAGGGCCACCACGACTGAGCGGCCAGGTGAGGCCGTGAAGTTCTCAAACTGCGTGTGTCCGCCCCAGAGATTCAGGACAATCTTCTGGGTGGGCCATTTGAAGGCCTTGGCGCTGAGGGCATGTGCCAGTTCGTGGAGCAGCACGGAGATGGCCAGCAGCAAGGCGTAGCCCAATGCTACGAAGTAGGCGCCCAGGCCCAGGCGCGGCATCTGCACCAGCAGGGCCGGCCCGTAGACAATGACGGTGAACCCTGCAATAACAAACCACGAGTACGCAAGGTAGACCGGAATGCCGGCGATCTTCCCCAGCGGGATACCCTCCTTCTTGGCGGAGGCGTGGTGCGGTGTGGTGGGACTGCTCACCTAGTTGGCCCTTTCAAGAACGTTTCCAGCCGGGAAGCGATCGACGACGAGTTGCCTCACGTCTTCGACGGTCCGGCCTGTGAGCGTGTCCCACATGACCATGCGTGGGTCTTCGGGCAGCGGCACCTGGTGGGGTATGCCCACCGTCACGACGCCTGAAGCAATGGCGGCCGTGGCACCGGGAACGGAATCCTCCAGCGCAACGCAGTGGTGGATGGTCAGGGCAGGATCATCCAGGCGGAGCCTTTCAACCGCAGTCAGGTAGGCCTCGGGGTGCGGCTTTCCGTTGGTGACGGTGTCTCCGGTGACCATGAACTCGAAGTACGGTTTGGGCAGGCTCTCCACTACCACTCCGGCCAGGGGGCCTTCGGACATGGTGACCAGCGCGCACCGGACGCCGGCCTGGTGGAGTTCATCGAGGAGCTCCCGCGCGCCTGGCCGCCATGGAACGTTCCGGCGCACCTGCGCGATCACCTGGGCACTAAGGGTGTCGACGATCTGGCGGGCCTCAAGCTTGACCCCCGCGTCCTGCAGGATGGCTGCCGAGTGCAGCAGGGACTGGCCCACCAACTGCATCGCCTGCTGGTGCGACCACGTGCCGCCATGGGACTCCACCAGGGCGCGTTCAGCCGCGATCCAGTAGGGCTCAGTGTCCACCAGGGTGCCGTCCATATCCCAGAGCACGGCTTTGAGGAGGGGCTGGCTGGGTAAGGAATGCATGGCTTCAAGTCTACGTGGAACCGGGCGGGCGCCTGTGCGCGCATTGCGCTGTGGGCGAAGAGGGGACACGCACCGGCGTGAAATGCCATGCATCCCGGAGGGTCTTGGACGTAGGGTGAGTGGATGAACAGTGTGGACGGGACCCCCGAAGGACAGGACATCACCGCGGAGCCCGAGCGTTTCCTCAAGGAACCCGTGGAAGGCCAACGTGTCACCGTGATGCTCGCCGCGTTCGAAGGCTGGAACGACGCCGGAGAGGCAGCCAGCGACGCCCTGCACTACTTGAACAAGCTCTGGGACGGCAAGAAGGTTGCCACTGTGGACGCGGAGGAGTATTACGACTTCCAGTTCACCAGGCCCACTGTGCGCCGCACGTCGTCAGGTGCCCGGAAGGTCAAGTGGCCATCCACCAGGATCTACAAGGCGGCAGTTCCGGACAGCAATGTGGACGTGGTGTTCGTGTTGGGCACCGAGCCTTCCTACCGTTGGCGTGCATACACTACGGAATTGCTGGTCCACGCCGAGGCACTCAAGGTGGACTCCGTCATTTTGGTGGGTGCCCTGCTGGCCGATGTGCCGCACAGCCGCCCCATTCCCGTGAGCACCAGCACTGAGGACAGTTCGCTGCGTGAGCGCCTCAACCTGGAGGCGTCCCAGTACGAGGGGCCGGTGGGGATCGTAGGCGTCCTGGCCGAATTTGCGATGCTTGCAGGGCTGCCGACGGTTTCACTGTGGGCCGCGGTGCCGCACTACGTTGCCCAGCCCCCCTCCCCCAAGGCCCAGCTCGCGATCCTGCACAAAGTGGAAGACCTGCTCCAGGTCCCGCTGGACAGCCAGGCACTTGCCGAAGAGTCCGAGGCGTGGGAACGCGGCGTTGACGAGCTCGCCACCGAGGACCCCGAGATCGCGGCGTACGTGCGGCAACTCGAGGAAGCCAAGGACACGGCCGACCTCCCGGAAGCTTCCGGCGAATCCATTGCCCGCGAGTTTGAGCGCTACCTCAAGCGCCGTGGCAAAGACCGTCCCTGACCGTTCCCACTATCGGTAAACGCCAACGGCCCTGACAGGAATGTCAGGGCCGTTGGCGTTTGAACATCAGCAGGTCCGGTTACAGCTCCACGCCGAGCAAGGCGTTGACGGCATCCGAGATGACGGCCCTCTCCGTGGCCGAGCCTTCGGCGGCGGAGCGCAGTGCCTCTTGGGCCCACTGATCGACGGCGGCAAGGGCTGCGGGAGCGTTGAGGTCATCGGCCAGTCCAGCGCGCATGGCCGCAAGCAAGGGGGCCGAGGAACCTGCCGGAGCATGGTTCAGGGCGGCCCGCCACTTCGCCAGGCGCTCCTTGGCCGCGGCGAAGCCTTCATTAGTCCATGACCAGTCCGAGCGGTAGTGGTTGGCGAGGATGGCCAGGCGAATGGCTGCGGGTTCCTCGCCTGCTGCGCGAAGTTTGGACACAAGGACCAGGTTTCCCTTGGACTTGCTCATCTTCTCGCCGTCCAGGCCCACCATGCCCGCGTGGGAGTAGTGCCGTGCCAGGGGAACTCCAGACAGCGAATAAGCATGGCCGGCTCCCATCTCATGATGCGGGAAGACCAGGTCCGAGCCGCCGCCTTGGACCGTGAAGGGTGCCGGAAGGTATTTCTGGGCGATCACCGTACATTCGATGTGCCAACCGGGGCGGCCGGAGCCTAGGCTTGCTCCGGGCCAACTGGGTTCACCTTCGCGGGCCACACGCCAGAGCAGGGGGTCGAGCGCGTGGCGTTTGCCGGGCCGTGCCGGGTCGCCGCCGCGCTCCGCGAAGAGGGCGAGCATGTCCTTTTCGCCGAGCCCCGACACATCGCCCAAAGTCCACGCATCCGTGGCATCCGAGCGTTTCCCGGCCATTTCGACGTCGTAATAGACATCACCGTCGGGTTCACCGTCGGTGCCGGGAACCCTGTAGGCCACGCCGTCAGCTATGAGTTTCTCGATGGCCGGCACGATGTCCGGGATGGCTTCAACCGCGCCGATGTAGTGATCAGGTGCAAGGACGTTCAGCGCGTCCATGTCGGTGTGGAACAGTTCGATCTGGCT
Organism: Arthrobacter sp. LFS091; assembly: GCF_047977885.1. Classification (NCBI taxonomy): domain Bacteria; kingdom Bacillati; phylum Actinomycetota; class Actinomycetes; order Micrococcales; family Micrococcaceae; genus Arthrobacter; species Arthrobacter sp. LFS091. Next base: position 331,958 of record NZ_JBFPFP010000001.1, on the reverse strand, counting down.
CTGGGCCAGGTCTTGCCAGTCAACGCCCGTGGCATTGGCCCGCTCAAGCAGGGGGTCGTCGATGTCCGTGACGTTTTGCACGTAGGACACCCGGATCCCTGCATCGCGCCAGGCGCGGTTCAGCAGATCGAAGGCAACATAGCTTGAGGCGTGCCCCATGTGGGTGGCGTCGTAGGGCGTGATGCCGCAGACGTACATCGATTGCTCCGGTTGCCGCTCAACCTCCACGACACGGCCCAGGGCAGTGTCGAACAGGCGTAGTTGCGGCATGCTGCCGGGCAGCTCAGGAACAGGGCGGGAAGTCCACGATTTCACGACTCAACCTTAGTGCTAGGCACTGATGACACCGAAACCGAGCAGGACATACAAGGCCAGTCCGAGGAGGATGCGGTACCAAACGAAGAGGCGGTAGCTCCTGGTCGAGACGAATTTCAAGAACCACCCAATGATGACGTAGCCCACCACGAAGGCGATGACCGTGGCCAGGGCTGTCTCCGGAAGGCCGTACGGTCCGGTGAGGCCCTCGTGGGAAACCGTCTTGTAGAGCTGGTAAAGCCCGCTGCCGAACACGGCCGGAATGGCCAGCAGGAAGGAATACCGGGCTGCGGCTTCACGCGTGTAGCCCATGAGCAGGCCGGCAGTGATGGTGCCGCCGGACCGCGAAACTCCCGGAATCAGGGCCATTGCCTGAGCGAAGCCATAGAGGATGCCGTGCTTGTAGCTCAGCTGGGTGAGGTCCCGCTCCTGCCGCCCGGTGGCGTCGGCGACGGCCAGGATCATGCCGAAGACGATCAACATGGTGGCTACGATCCACATGCTGCGAAGTACCGATTCGATCTGGTCCTGGAACAGCAGGCCCAGGATGATGATCGGCAGGCTGCCCAGGATCACCAACCAGCCCATGCGGGCATCGGGATCGTTGCGCTCGACTTTGCCCCTCAAGGAGCCGAACCAAGCACGGACGATCCGGACGATGTCGCGCCAGAAGTACACAATGACGGCGGTTTCGGTTCCCAGCTGCGTGATCGCAGTGAAAGCGGCGCCCGGGTCGGCGGCCCCGGGGAGGAATGATCCGACGATCCTCAAGTGCGCGCTTGAGGAGATCGGGAGAAATTCGGTGAGGCCCTGCACGAGGCCCAGCAAGGCTGCTTCTATCCAGTTCACGTGAATAGACCCTACGTCATGAAGACTGGGAACTGCCCGTAAGCTAGCAGCTATGCAGCAGCGTTATGTCGGAAACAGCGGGTTTCGCGTGTCCTCCTTGTCCCTCGGAACCATGTCCTGGGCCCAGGAAACTGATGAGCAGGACGCTGCCGAGGTCCTTCACGCGTTCGTAGCTGCAGGGGGCACCGTCATAGACACCGCTGCGTCTTACGGCCAGGGGCGGGCTGAGGCCATGATCGGCTCCATGCTTGGAGATGTCGTGGCACGGTCCGAGGTGGTTTTGTCCACGAAGGCAGGCGTGTCGTCCACGGAGTCCAGACGAAGTGTCGATGCTTCACGTGGCGCAATGCTCTCGGCACTTGACGCCAGCCTTGCCAGGCTCGGAACCGACTACGTCGACATCTGGTTCGCCCATGAGTGGGACCACAACGTGCCCTTGGAGGAGACCCTTTCCGCTTTGGAACTGGCGCAGCGGACCGGGCGTGCGCGTTACGTGGGCATCTCCAACTACAACGGTTGGCAGACAGCGAAGGCCGCGGCCATCGCCGGTTTCACCTTGGTGGCCAACCAGTCCGAATATTCCTTGGTCCAGCGCAAGGCGGAGGACGAGCTCATTCCCGCGGTGGAGGACGCCGGGCTGGGGATCATGGCGTGGGCGCCGCTGGGCCGGGGTGTCCTGAGTGGCAAATACCGCGGACAAATTCCCGCAGACTCCCGTGCCGCCCAAAGCCGCCTCGCGGCGTATGTTGAGCCGTACCTGGAGCCGCGGGCTTCCAGGGTGGTTGAAGCTGTGGCCATGGCCGCACGCGGCTTGGGCAGATCTTCCCTGGATGTTTCCCTGAGCTGGCTGCTGTCCCGGCCCGGCGTTGCCACGGCCGTCGTGGGCGCCAGGAACGCCGTCCAGCTCAAAGAGCTCCTGGACGCCGCGCTGACTGACCTGCCCGCAGAGATATCGCGCGCCCTTGAGGACGTTTCGGCGTCGTAGCCAGGGCTGCCGCGGATTGCCTAATGGCGATCCAGAATATCCAGCAGGTAGCTTCCGTAACCGCTTTTGGCCAACTTCGCGGCCTGTTGACGCAGTCCGTCGTCGTTCAGGTAACCCATCCGCCAGGCCACTTCCTCCGGGGCTCCGATTTTCAGGCCCTGGCGGTTCTCGGTGGTGCGCACGTAGTTCGACGCGTCATTCAAGTCGCTGAAGGTTCCGGTATCCAACCAGGCGGTTCCCCGGGGGAATTTCTGCACATGCAGCTTTCCGAGTTCCATGTATTTGCGGTTGATGTCCGTGATTTCCAATTCGCCGCGGGGCGAGGGTCTTAGGTCTTTTGCCATGGCAACTACGTCGTTGTCGTAAAAGTAGAGGCCCGGAACTGCGTAATTGCTCTTGGGTTTAGCCGGCTTCTCTTCGATGGATACCGCCAGCCCTTCGTCGTCGAATTCCACCACGCCATAAGCGCTCGGGTCCTTGACCCAATACCCGAAGATGGCGCCGCCATCGACGTCGGCGTAGTGGCGGAACTGGTTGCCCATTCCGGGGCCGTTAAAGATGTTGTCTCCAAGGATCAGGGCTACTTTGCCGGCCCCGATATGTTCCTCCCCCAGGATGAACGCCTGGGCCAGGCCATCCGGCGTCGGCTGACGGGCGTATGTCAGGTTGATCCCGAACTGGGAACCGTCGCCCAGGAGGTTCTCGAATTGCGGGCCGTCGGCAGGTGTGGTGATGATGAGGATGTCGCGGATGCCGGCAAGCATCAGAGTGCACAGCGGGTAGTAGATCATGGGTTTGTCGAAGACGGGAACCAACTGCTTGCTGATGGCGAGCGTAATTGGATGAAGCCGGGAACCTGTGCCACCGGCAAGAATAATTCCGCGCATCTACTGTCCTCTCCCGCTGCGCACTGCAGTATCCTGCGGTTACGCTATGGCCATGCAGAGAATCCTTGTCACCGGCGGGGCCGGATTCATCGGATGCAATTTTGTTCACTTCATCATGGAGCACACCCGCCTCCATGTCACTGTCCTGGACAAACTGACCTACGCCGGCACTATTGATTCGCTTTCGGGGCTGCCGTCCGGCCGCCTTGAATTTGTTAAAGGCGATATCTGTGATGCCGCCTTGGTGGACTCCCTGACCCCCACGGTCGATGCGGTGGTCCATTTTGCTGCAGAGTCGCACAACGACAACTCGTTGGAGGATCCACGGCCGTTCCTTGACACCAACCTGGGGGGTACTTTCACCCTCATCGAAGCGGCGAGGAAGCACGGCACCCGGTTCCATCACATCTCCACGGACGAGGTGTACGGGGACCTGGCCCTGGAGGATCCGGACAGGTTCACGGAAAGCTCCGCCTACCGCCCCACCAGTCCGTACTCCGCCACGAAGGCGGGTTCGGACCTGTTGGTCCGGGCGTGGGTCCGGTCGTTCGGACTTCGGGCGACCATCAGTAATTGCTCCAACAACTACGGCCCGTACCAGCACGTGGAAAAGTTCATTCCGCGCCAGATCACCAACATCCTGGACGGCGTACGTCCCAGGCTGTACGGCCAGGGGCGCAACGTGCGGGACTGGATCCACGTGGCAGACCATTCCTCGGCGGTGCTGAGAATCCTCGAGGCCGGGCGGATCGGTGAAACCTACCTGATTGGTGCCGACGGCGAACGGTCCAACCGTGAGGTTGTGGAGATGTTGCTGGAGATTTCGGGTAAACCCCGTGACGCCTACGACCTCGTCCATGACCGCCCCGGCCATGACTTGCGCTACGCCATTGATTCCAGCAAGCTTCGCCGCGAACTTGGCTGGATGCCGGGTTACCGGGATTTCGACGCCGGGTTGTCGGACACCATGCAGTGGTACAGGGACAACGAGGACTGGTGGCGTCCCCAGAAGGCGGCGACGGAGTCCAAGTACGCAGGCCAAGGACACTGATGGACGGGGCACACCGGCTGCAGTCCCTGGCCACGTCCATTCCGGGACTGACCCTGTTCCGTCTTCCGGTTCACGCCGATAGCCGCGGATGGTTCAAGGAGAACTGGCATCGTCGCAAGATGATGGATATCGGGCTCCCGGATTTCGGTCCAGTGCAGAACAACATCTCCTTCAACGCCGAACGCGGCACCACCCGCGGTATACACGCTGAGCCGTGGGACAAATTTGTCTCCTTGGCCGCAGGGCGGATCTTCGGTGCCTGGGTGGATCTGCGCGAAGGACCGACCTTCGGTGTGTTGTTCACGGCCGAACTGACTCCGGGTGACGCGATCTTCGTCCCGCGCGGCGTGGGCAACGCCTTCCAAACGCTTGAGGACCGCACCGTGTACTCCTATCTCGTCAACGATCATTGGAGCCCTGAAGCCCAGGAGGAGTACACCTTCCTGAACCTTGCGGACGAGCAGGTCGCCGTGCCCTGGCCTATTCCCGTGGAGCAGGCAACAGTGTCTCCGCAGGACAGGAAGCATCCGCGGCTGGCGGACGTCCGTCCGATGCAGAAAAAGCGCACTCTGGTAGTGGGGGCCGATGGCCAGTTGGGTTCGGCGCTCCGGAAGGCTTTTGCGGGCGACGCGACAGTTGATTTCGCTGGGCATCCCCAGTTCGACATCACCTCGGTGGAGTCGTTCGAGTCGGTCGATTGGCCCCATTATTCCACCGTCATCAACGCAGCAGCGTTCACAGCCGTGGACGTCGCAGAAACCACTGAAGGCCGGACCGCTGCCTGGCTGATCAACGCCGGTGCCGTGGCTGCCCTGGCGCGTACCGCCGTCGAGCATTCCCTGACGCTTGTCCATCTGTCCAGCGAGTACGTCTTTGACGGCTCGGCGGAGGTTCACAGCGAGGAAGAGGCGCTGACTCCCCTGGGGGTGTACGGCCAAAGCAAGGCGGCAGGCGACCTGGCGGCGTCAACCGTGCCGCGGCACTACCTCGTGCGGACAAGCTGGGTGGTGGGCGATGGCCGGAACTTTGTCCGGACCATGGCTGCCCTGGCTGAACGCGGAGCGTCGCCGAACGTCGTGGACGACCAGTTTGGCAGGCTGACCTTCGCCGACGACCTGGCCGCCGGAATCAAGCATCTGCTGGATACGCAGGCTCCCTACGGGACCTACAACATCAGCAACAGCGGCGCGCCGGTTTCGTGGGCCCAGGTGGCCAGGGAGGTGTATCGGCTGAGCGGAGTGGATCCCCTCAAGGTAACCGCTGTCAGCACCGCTGCCTACGCGGGACCGGGCAGCGCCCCCAGACCACGGAACAGTGTGCTGGACCTGGCAAAAATCAAGGCTGCCGGGTTCTCTCCCCCGGACGCGTCGCAGCGCCTCGTTGAGTACCTCCTCGCGCGGGAAACCCTAGCGAAGGGGTCACATTCGTCCTAGAGTTGGCGTACGGCAGCCCGTCCGGGCGGGCCGGGAGACACCTTAAGTAAACAAACTGGCAGGCCAGCACCACGCTGGCCACGGCGACCCAGGGCTGTGCAGCGGCCCAGGATCGCCGGCTGTGAGTTGTGCCTTGAGCTGGACCCCGAAGCCTGGAGAGCCAAGAATGCTGCTGCCAAAGATCGCCCCATACAGGACAGTCCTCCCCCACCGCGGTACCGCCGTCAACGCCCGCTCCCTGCTGCTCGGCGGCGCACCTGTAGAGCTGATGGGATTCGAGGACGCCCTGCGCGACATCGTGGATCGTGCCTCTGCGGATGGCGCCAAACCCCTGGGTGTCTGCTCGGCCAACCTCGATCACCTGCGGCACTTCGGTGCCGGCAGCCGTTGGGCGGGCACCTTGAACCCGCATGTGCCGGTGGAGTGGCTGACGCTGCTTGACGGGGCACCACTGGTGGCTCAAGCCCGGAGGCTCACCCACCGTGACTGGCCCCGGTTGGCCGGCAGTGACCTCATAGGGCCGTTGCTTGACCAGGCTGAGCAGCGTGGGCTCCGCGTGGGTTTCCTGGGAGGTTCATCCGCAGCCCAGGCCCTCATCCGCGAGCGTTTCGCCGTGGAGCGTCCCAGTCTGGTGGTCGCAGGATGGTGGGCCCCCGAGCGTTCAGTCCTGAGCGACGTCGACGCGTCCTCCCGCCTGGCCGCCGACATAGCTGCCAGCCGAACGGACATCCTGGTGGTGGGCTTGGGCAAGCCGCGTCAGGAACTCTGGATCGCTGAATATGGGCCCTTGACCGGGGCCAGGGTCCTCCTGGCCTTCGGCGCGGTTGTCGACTTCCTGTCCGGCCGGATCCGCCGGGCACCGGCATGGGTCAGCGCCCATGGCCTTGAGTGGGCCTGGCGACTGATGCTTGAACCCACGAGGCTCGCCCACCGCTACCTCGTGGATGGGCCGGGTGCCTATCTTAAGCTGCGGATGCGCAGCGATGCCACACCCCTTCCAGCTGCCGGCGCCGTGCCGAATGCTGCTGCCGCCTTCGTCCCAGCCGACCCGGAGCATGAGCCCAGCCGTGCTCCGGGATCGTTTGTCCCCGTGGAGTCCGCAGCCGACGTGGCCGTTGTGGTGGTCACCTACAACAACGCCGACGACGTCGGGCCCCTGCTTGCGGGGTTGCGGAAGGAAACCGCTGCGCAAAGCATCAAGGTGGTGGTGGCAGACAACTCCCCGGACGATCGCACCATGCTGGAACTGTCACGGCATAGGGATGTCGTGGCCGTGCCGACAGGTGGCAACCTCGGATACGCGGGCGGAATCAATGCCGCCATGCGCATCGCGGGGGCCGCGGATGCCTACCTCGTCCTCAACCCCGACTTGCGGGTCGATGAAGGCGCGATCCTGGCCATGCGTCGCCGGATGGCCGAATCCGGGGCGGCAGTGGTGGTGCCGGTCCTGCTGGACAACGATGGCACTGTCTATCCGTCGCTGCGACGGGAGCCCGGTGTTCTGCGAGCGCTGGGCGATGCGGTGTTCGGGAGCCGGGTGCAGGGCAGGCCTGGTTGGTTATCGGAGATGGACTACGACCCGGAAAGCTACCGGCACGCACACCTGGTGGATTGGGCTACGGGTGCTGCGCTGTTGATCAGCGGCGACACCGCGCGGGCCGTAGGCGATTGGGATGAACAGTTCTTCCTCTACTCGGAGGAGACGGATTATTGTCGGCGTGTCCGGGAGTCCGGTGGTTCCATGTGGTTTGAGCCGTTGGCCCGGATGTGGCATGAACGAGGGGGTTCGGGTTCTTCGCCGCAGTTGACGGCGTTGATGGCGGTCAATCGTGTGCGATACGCGTCGAAGTATTTGCCGCCGGCCCGTTTGGGGGCCTTTACGGCCGTCGTGCTTGCCGGGGAGCTTGTACGCATGGGTAAGCCGGGGCATCGTGAGGCTGCGTTTGCTGTGGTCAGCCGAAGGCGGTGGGAAGGGCTGCCGCACGCCACGAGGGCCACCACGGCAGCGTTGGGTGGTGGGCCGCCTCCGGCGGGTGCTGTGATCATTCCTGCACACAACGAAGCGGCGGTGATCGGCCGGACGCTCGAATCACTGGGTGGTGTCTTCGGTTGGGGCACGGTGGAGGTCATTGTTGCCTGTAATGGGTGCACGGACGAGACGGAGGATATCGCGTCGACGTTCCATGGGGTGCGTGTGCTTCACGTTGAGGCTGCTTCGAAGTCTGCGGCGTTGAATGCCGCCGACCAGGTTGCGGGCCTTTGGCCGAGGCTGTATCTGGACGCTGACATCGAGGTCAGCATGGAAGCGGTGGCGGAAGTTTTGCGGTCCCTTGCCGAGGGGCCGTTGCTTGCTGCCCGCCCGGCGTTCCGCTACGACACCAGTGGCGCTTCTTGGTTGGTGCGCTCTTATTACCGGGCCCGGGGCCGGGTGCCGGCCAATGCGCGGGGCCTGTGGGGTGCGGGGGCGTACGCCCTGAGCCGCGCGGGGCACGATCGTTTGGGCGAATTTCCTGCACTGACCGGGGACGACTACTACGTGGATCGTCTGTTCAGTGGTTCGGAGAAGGCAGTGGTGGCGACGGTACCTGTGGTGGTGCGGACGCCACGGACCGCGGCTTCCTTGCTCGCCGTTCTTCGGCGGACGTATCGCGGGAACGCGCAGCAGGATGAACGATTCGCGGGGCAGTCGGCCTCCCGTACCCTGCGTGAGCTGCTTTCGTCCGTGCGGGGGCCGCTGACTGCTGTTGACGCCGCCGTGTACGCCGCCTTCGCCGTTGCGGGCCGTCGTCGTCCGCTGGTGGGCCGTAGGCCCGCAACGGCCTGGGAGCGGGACGAGAGCAGCCGCTAGTCAGAAGCCGCAGTTCCCGCCTCCTTCGATGCGGTACAGGTGGACGGCGTTGCCGTCCTGGAAGGTATCGGTGAAGCGGCCGTCGAGGATGGGAATGGTCCGGTTTTCGTCGATCACGACGGCGGAGCTGCCGCCGCACTTGAGGGTGAAGCTGGCCTGACCGCCGGCTGGCTTGGTGGCACCGGCGAAGATGTAGGCCGTATGGTCGTACATTTTGGTGCTGAGGTCCACCGGGCCGGTTGCTGTGGTGGCACCGTCCAGGAAGGGTGCGTTGAGGACGGGCGCGAGCTTAGTGATCTGTTGGTTCAGTGCCGTCACTGTTGGTCGGACTTGGGTGCCGCAGTCCCGTAGGACGTGCTGGGAAATGCAGTCGCCCCCGAAGTTGTGGTTGAAGTAGATCACTCCCCTTGCACCATGGATCAGGCTGCTCCATACGGCAGCGCGGATCTGGGGGGCGGTGATGGTTGTGGCGTTGGGCGAATCCTTGAAGGGATGCCCGGCTTCCACGAAGGCCCAGATGGGGGTGGCCTTTCCGGCCGGTTGCAGCTTTCGGATCCGGTCTATGGTCCAGCCGTAGTTGGCTGCGAGCCGGCATTCGCCAGGGGTGAGGTCCCGTGTGTAGCCCACGATGGCGCCCCCTTCGCCCTTGGCGCAGATGCTGGGGTCCGTAAACCAGTAAGTGTCGGCTGAGACGACGTCCTGGACGCCTTTGAAGAATTCGAAGGATTCTTCATCCGAGAGCCAAAAGGCCACGCCTTTGCCGTAATTGGCGTAGAGCATGGCACCTGTCGGGGCAACGGCGCGGCGTTCTTTCTGTACCGTGTACCCGCACTTGCTCTCTTCGGGAATGCAGAGTGGCCCCTCCCCGGGGTACTTTCCGGTCCAGGGAGTGCTTCCCGGTCCTGCCCACATGTCCACTTCATCACTGAGCGCGAAACCGGAGGCATAGGCAGAGTCGAAGGTAGGGATGGCGTACATGTTCGAGGCCCGCACCAGTTGGAGGTCGGAGTTGGCGGTCAGCTCGACATAGGTATTGAGGCCGGCTTGGGTGTCCAGGGCGATGTTGCCCTTGTCCAGGACACTCTCGAACCAGACGGCAAGAGGGAAATAGGCGGGATCAGCGGGGAGCCCGTTCCTGAATCGTCCGTAGTAGTCCGCGCCCCCGTCGACGGGCCGCAGCACGACGCCCTCATAGGACGGTGACGGGGTCGCTTTGGTCCCGGGCTGGCTGCTGGCCGGTGCAGGAGGGCCGGTGAAGGGAGGGACTCCGCTGGCGGCCGCCACGGCAACGGCGACGCCGGCCAAAGCAGTGCCTGCCAGGACGCCGATTGTCCTTCGTTTCACGGACTACCTTTCAGGCCGACGTTTCCTTGACGGGCGTTTTCCCGTTGCTGCTGGTTTTCAAGGTCTTGGCCAAGGGGGCGTGGGCGGCGAAGAACTGATCAGCCTCGGCGGGATTCAGCACGTCCTCGATGGTCAGTTCGTCAAGCTTTCCGCCCACCGGCAGGTCATCGTGGTCTTTCTCATGCCGGCGGCGTGCTCTCTTCCGCCGATCCCCGTCAGGGGCCGCTGAACGGATCCGCAACCGGGAGGATTCCAAGCCCCGGGCAATGGACACGGCACCGAAAGTGAGGACCACCCCGGCAACCAGGACGACGATGAGTGACCTCAGCCGGCTGGAGAACTGTTCAGTGGCGTTGTCCGGTGCGGCGATCATCAGGGATGTGTACAGGTACCGTGCGTCGGCGCCGTTGACAGTCTGGATGGCCGAAAGGTCGGACTCCAGCCGCGCTCCGAGCGCTTTGACCGTGGCGACTGCTTTGTCCTTGCTGCTTGAGACTGCCGAAATCTCGATCAGGAAAGATGCCGGTGGGCGCTGCACCGTGAAATCGGTGCTGAGTCCGTCCCGGAGCAGCGCGTCGCCGGTGGCGTCGTCACTCAAGCGTGTGCCCACTACCTGCGCGATCAGGGAAGAGTCCGCCGATCGGAGGTAGGGGTTGTCCGAGTTGAGGTTGCTGAGCTGAGGGTTCTTCTCCAGTTCTGCTGCGGTGGGAATCTTGGGGTTGACGATCGCGTAGGTTGCCTTGGCCTCGTAGGACCGTGGGGCCAAGGTGTAGACATAGAGTGCTGCCAGGGCCGTGACCAGCAGGACCGGCAGCACGATGAGTTTGTGGTGCCATAACGTTCGGATGACTGCTACCGGGTCCATGTGTCTGCCTTTGCATTCGGTGTTGACGGTTGGCTTGGAGGTCCCCCCAGGGGTGGCCCGCTGTTGTGGTGATCCGGTGCTTTGTTGTTCCGAAGCTCGATTTCGCGGCGGATCATGACCCAGGTCCCTCCTCCGAGCCCGACGATGAGGGGGTAGGACAGTGCGAAAACAGGAAACGCCATGGAGTCGAATGTCAGTGAGCAGCCTGCAGCTACCGCGCCGCCCGCAGCTATCGCGCCGGCAAGGCAGCGGAGCGGAGCGATCCGGGATGCCCGCGCTGCGATGAACGATGAAACGGCCGGCAAGGCCAGGTACGCCAAAGTACCGACGAAGCCCACCAGGCCCAGGGTGACCAGGGAGTTGAGGTACTGGTTGTCCAGGATGTAGAGGGCGTTGTCGGGCATGTAGTTCCCGGGTCCAAGCCCCAGGTATGGCAGCTCGCCGAACATCTCCGCGACGCGGGGATAGTTGTTTGTCCGCGTTGTCAGGGACGGGTCACTGTTTCCGGCGGTGAAGGATGACGTCAAAGTGCCCACGAGTCCGGGGATGGCGACAAACAGTGCAGCCATGGCTGCTGGGGCGGCTATCACCGCCCATCGGCGGGCCACCCGGGGCATGAAGGGGATAAAGACCGCAAGCCCGAGGAACAATCCGAGAACACCGGACCGTGACACGGTGGATGCGATGGCGACGACCAGCAGGGCTGTCCCCGTCCAGTGGAACCATTTATGGCCCGAGCGGTCATAGAGCCCGCGCCAAATGGATAACGGCAGCAACATGGCGCAGACGACGGCCAGCTCAATCGAGTGGAAGGTGCTGCCGGCAACGCGTGTCATGAATCCGCGCACCTGGAAGGCCGTGTTGCCGCCGTTGTCCGTGAACCCCACCATGGCTTCCTGAATCCACACCATGGGGTTGACGCGGAAAAGGAACTGGATCAGCGCAACGATGCAGCAGAAGAACGCGCCGGCAAGGATGGCTCTCACCAGTGACATGGCGTTGTCGAGGGTGCGCACAGCCTCGCTGGTCACCAGGGCTATTCCGCCGCAGGCAAGAATAAGGATCAGCCAGCGGTCGGCCGCGGCCTGCGCCGACACGTTGGTGTTACCCGTAAAGCCCGAAAACAAGGCCGCGTAGGAGGCGCATGAACCCACCCACAGCAGTCCGAGGCCCAGACGGCCTGGATTACTGGATTTCAGCGGATTGTGCAGTCCAAAAAGCGCCGACGACAACCAGACCGCCAGTAGCAGGACAGCCAGGATGATCGGAACCGTGCCTGCAGCACCGATGGGCTTGATGACCATGTTGGACGGGAAGAAAAAGATGCCGAAAACGGCGAATTTCAGCAACAGTCCCACGTGGCCACCCTTGCCGGTGAACTCCGACAGCTCGCTGGGCCGCACCTCGCGTGGGGCCGGGAAGATGAGGGTCCTCCGAAGGGACTTCATGGCCTGGCTCCCCGCAAAGAGCTGCCCGGAACGTCAAAGGGTTGGCCCGCGCACCATGATTCGATCAGCTGCGCGAACGCCTGGCGGGAGTCGGCCCAGTCCAGCCGTTTCCTGCCCGCGATGGCTGCTGCGCGTGCCTCCACGCCCGGGGTGCCGACCACATCTGCGAGCGCCATGGCCAGGCCAGCGGGTGTTGCCGGGGCCCAGACGGCGTCAGGGTCCGTCGGCAGCCCCGACGCGAAGGCCGCTTCGTTGAGCACCGGAACGCATCCTGCCGAGAGCAATTCGTCGGGAACCAGGGAGATGTTGGTGAACGAAATGGCCAGGCCCGCGATTGTTTGGTTGTACAGGACGTTCAAGTCGGCGGGGCTGAGGTTGCCGTGGTTGGTCACAGGTATCGGCCAACCCGTGACAGTGTCCCCGTAAATGTGGATTTCCTGTTCGGGCCGGAGGGAGTGGAACCGTTCCAACGTGAGTTTGGCCAGAAGGTAGCCGCGCCTGTCCACCTTTTTCTTGGCGTAGTACACAACGCCCGTTCGGGTGGCGGCTGGGGCTGGACTGAGCAACCGGTACGTTGCGGTGTCGGTGCCATAAGGAATGACGGCCTGGGCGGGCTGGCCAAGCTCGTTGCGCATCACCTCGGAGATCATCGGGCCGAGGGCGACGGTGGTCAGTCCCAGCCGGTAGCTGTCTTCGGCCAGGGCGTAGAGGAACCCGCGGGGGTAGAAGTAAGGCTCGTAGTCCTGGATGAAATAGAAGAGGTGGACGCCGGCCGGGGCCCTGCCCGCAGCAACATGTGCCGTGGGCCATGAGCTGGCTACCATAGCGTCCACCCCTTCCATCCCTTGTGTGGCGCTGCGAACCCCGGCACGCAGCGCCGGCCAGTGGCTGTGGATGGTGTCTTCGTGACGGCGTACCTCGTCATCATTGGTGTCATAGAGGAACAGGGTGCAATCGTGGCCGCGTTGTTCCATCTCCTCGACCATTCGGAAGAACGTGGTATGCCCCCCTGAGCCCGGTGCCGGGGGCGTACAAATCCAGCCGACGTTGAGGGAGCCAGCCGTCTTCGGTTCAGGGGAAGTCCGGACGCTGGAACGGGAGTCCATGATGTCCTCTTCCCGCAAGGGAAGGGTCGGTTCGGCGAGGTTCCACCTGTCGGTGGCGATGGTTGCTGCTTTCGCGGCCACTGTTCTGGCCAGTGCCCGCCAGCCGTCCCTGCGCAGACGGTCGGCAGCAAGCCGGGTTGTTGCCGGAAGCCGTGATGTCATGGCCGTGCCGCCTCTCCGGGAGGGGCGGAGCCGGCCGGATCGAAGGCGGCGGCCCTGGGCCTCAGTAATGCTCGAATGTCCGCGAACAGGAGTTTGCCTTGGCGGAAAGTCAGGAGGGCATACAGTGCCGTACCGAGAACGGTCCCGGCGGCGAGCGCTGCTGCCGGGTTTTCCATCCCCCGGGTGGCCAGCCATGCGGCGAGCCCGGCCACCGTTGCGCCCAGCAGCGGAAAGGTACTGCCGCGCAGGAGCTGCCACGCTGAAACGTGCAGTACCGTCGTCAGGGACTTTACGTAGAGCGGAATGACCACCAGGCAGGCCACTGTCGCGTGGGCTACCCCCGCACCCGCTATCCCCCACCACGCGATGCCGAAGAAGAGCGCAGGCGTGAGGGTGAGGAGCCAGGCAACCTGCACCCAGAACAGCCAACCGGTCCGGCCTGCCCCGACGCTCAGGTCAGCGAAGAGTTCCACGAGGATCCTCGTGGCGCCGAAGACCCCCAGTGTTGCCAGTGCGACGCTCGCCGGCGCCCATGGCCCACCGTAGGCGGTCACGATCAACGGGTGTGCCAGCGCTACGACCATGGCCGAGATCGGAAAGGCGCAATAGGACACCCCGCTCACAAACTTCGCTGCAAGCGGGCCCAAGGTGCCTTCAGCGAAAAGCCTGCCGAAAGTTGGAACCGCCGTAGCCCGGATCACGGAAGTGATCACCGAGCTTGGCAGCCCTGCGAGGTTGAACGCGAGCAGGTACAGGCCCAACGCCGTCGGATCCAGCATCCGCCCCACCAGCAAATAGTCCACATTCAGGGTGACAAACACCACCAAATTGGCCATCGCGAGCGGCATACCCAAGGTCAAAATCCCTGCAGCCACCTGGGGGTCGAAACCCGGTCCATACCTTTTCGGCGTAATGATCCAGTACCCGGCCATCGCAACCAGTTGCCCGCCCACCCTGGACCAGGCGAGCGCCATGGCACCCCAGCCGTCCAGCGCCATCGGAACCACCAGGACCAGCACTGTCACCAGGCTGCAAAGATCGACGACGACACGCGGCTTCTGCAGGAACTCCCGCCACACCATCGTGGAAGGCACGGCACCAAGGCCCTGCAGGAGGATGGTGATCGAGAGTACCTGGATGACCGGTGTCGCGGCGGGGTCGTCAAAGGCCGCTGCCAGGGCCGGGGCAAGGATCACCGCAGCGGCCGTCATGATCCCGCTGGTCAGGAGGGCAATGGAGAACACCGTTGGAGCGATCCTGTCAGGATCGCCCTCTCCCCTGGCCAGTGCCGCCGTCGCGCCGAGTTCAGCCATGTTCGTCGCGATCGTCTGTACCACGATGGCGACTGCGAGTGCTCCAAAGTGTTCAGGTGCCAGCAGCCGGGCCACGATGATGGTGGTCGCGAACTGGACGACCCTGCCCAGGGCCATGTTGACCCCGCCCCAGAGCGTCGCGCTCGCAGCCCGGTGACCCAGGGGGCGGTCCTGCCCGCTGGCGGTGGTCATGAGATGCCCGTCATGGCCCAGAAACGCCAACGGGCCCTGTCCAACTGGGTATGGACGAATTGTGCAGCGACCCGTCCTGTGCCTGGTCCCCTGCCCTGCGAGAGGCGGGAGATCCGGGCTTGGAGGACATTGGCCCGGTGGACGTTGCCTGGAACATCCTGGAGGCGCTCAATGAACTTTCGCAGCTCAATGGCCGCTTCCACCGACCCACCCCGGGCGGTCTCCTTCGAACCAAGCTGCACAGCTTCCTTGCTCAAGGCCCGCTTCGCCCGCTCCAACTGCCTGAACCGCTTGTCCGTAGGGCACGGAAACCGGGGGTCCTCCAGGACACGGAAAGCATCCAACCGATGCTGAAGGTCCACCGCAGCGGCAGCGAACTGTGTTTGGTGCATGTTCGCCCCGTGAACACGGTAGAAAGCCTGGACGGGCCCGTTGATCCGTCCCACGTCCCAGGAAGCAGCAGCCCGCAACCAGTACTCCAGGTCCCCGGAGTGCGGCAGGGTGGAACTGTAGGCCCCAATGCTAAGGACAGCCTCCGTCCGCATCACTACCTCTGGTGACAGGATGAAATTCCTGCCACGGGCGCACGCCAACGCGATCCAGCTCCTGCCACCCCACACGGTCCATGTACAGCGTTCGTGCGGGGCCACGGCAGGTGGCTGATCCGTGAAGTCCTTCGGCAAGCCGTACACCATGCCCACCCGCGGGTTGGCCTCCATGAGGGCAGCTGCCCGGGCCAGGGCGCCCGGAGCAAGCAGGTCGTCTGCGGAGAGCAGGGTCACATAGCGGCCCCCGGCCCGGGCAAGACCGTCGTTGTAGGTGGCGATATGCCCTTGGTTGGTGGCGTGATGCACCACGCTGATGCGCGGATCCGAGGAAGCCAGCCGCCAAGCCACCGCGGCACTGCCGTCCGTAGACGCATCGTCCACCACAATGACCTCGACGTCCACGCCCTCCTGGGCCAGTGCACTCCCCACGGCCTGGGGCAGGTAGTGGCCGTAGTTGTAGCAGGGAACCACCACACTCACAGTGGGAGGGGCCGAGGCCGGGACTGGACGCATCACCCTCATTGGGCCCCCTCCAGCGCCGGAGAGTTGCCGCGCCTGATCACCCGGGCGGGGACACCTGCCCACGTCTCGTCATCGGGTACGTCGTTGAGGACCGCCGCGCCCATGCCGATGGTGGCTTTCGCGCCAATGGAACGGCGCTCGCGGACACTGGCGTTCATTCCTATGTAGGCGGCGCGGCCAATGCTGACGTTCCCACCGAGCGAAACCCCGGAAGCGAACGTCGCGAAGTCGCCAATGATGTCGTCGTGGGTGAAGGTAACCCCGGGCATGGCGACTACATGGCTGCCGATAGTGACGGAGGCTGTCATGCTGACGTGGGCCAGGAGGATACTGCCTGCGCCGATCACACACCCTTCCGGGACATTGACTGTGGGATCGATGGCGGTGGCGTAGCGGTTCTCTGCAAGCCCCAGGGACCGTAACCGCATCACGACGCTCTCCCGGCCCGCCCCTGAACCGATGCAGACCAACAACAAGGCGTGTGGGAAGAGGAGCGCGTCCTTGATGGGACCGAGCACGTGGGCGCCATCGACCACGCGCCCGAGTTTGTCTTCGTCGTCGTCGAGGATGCCGATGACGTCGAACGGGCCGCTGCTGCGGACCATCGCCAGGACCTCGCGGGCGAGTCCGCTGGCTGCGATAAGGAGTAGCTCGGTCATCGTCCTTGTCCTGCCGCGCGGAGTACGGAATCGATGACGCGGACTTGGTCGTGGAGAGCCAATTGGTGGTACACCGGGAGAATCAGGGTGTGATCGGTCAGCCATTCCGTGGCCCGAAGTTCGGCTCCGCCTGTGTCCTTCCCGGCGTAGGCGGGCTGGCGGTGGGCCGCCATGATGCCGCGCCGCGCGGAGATGCCGTCTTCGGCGAGGCGGATCATCAGGGCATCCCTCCCCAACGGAAATGCAGCACCGATTTCCAGCCAGCAGGATTGGAAGTTGCTGGTGCCGTATCCGGGGTCGCTGACCAACCGGAGGCCTTCGACGCCGGCAAACGCGTTCGCGTAGGTGGCGGCCAGTTCACGGCGCCGCTGGACAGCCTCGTGGAGGCGACCCAGTTGGACGAGTCCGACGGCGGCTTGAAGGTCTGTCATCCGGTAGTTGAAGCCGACTTCGAGGTACTCTTCCGCGGGAGCGAGGATGCTGGCGTGCCGGTCCGTGGCTGAAACGCTCATGGCGTGTTCCCGGAGGCGCCGTGCCCGGTCCGCGAAGTCCTGGCGCGGGGTGGAGAGCATTCCGCCTTCACCGGTGGTGAGGATCTTGCGGGGATGGAAGGACCACGCGGCCACCTCGGCACCGGCGCCTACCGGACGGCTGCGGTAGCGGGAGCCGATGGCGCAGGCTGCGTCTTCGACCACGATGATGCCGCGGCCATCGCAGAGGGACCTGATGGGGTCCAAGTCAACTGGAACCCCGCCCTGGTCTACGGCGATGACGGCCTTGGTGGCCGGTGTGAGGGCCTTCTCGACCGTCTCTGCGGTCAGGCAGCCCGTCTGGATATCGACGTCGGCGAAGACGGGACGCGCCCCCATGTAGGTGGCTGCGTTGGCGGTGGCAATGAAAGAGAAAGACGGGACCACCACATCGTCTCCCGGGCCGACGCCGGCGACGGCGAGCGCCAGGTGAAGGGCCGAGGTGCAGCTGGAGGTTGCCACCGCATGACGGGATTCCTGTTCCACTGCGAACGCTTCTTCGAACTGGCGGACCTTGGGGCCTTGCGCGACCCAACCCGAAGCGATCACTTCGGCCACGGCTTGGGCTTCCTCTTCGCCCAGCCAGGGTTTCATGACGTCGATGCGGCCCAAGCGTGTCCCGGAGATGGTCATCGCGCACCAACTGCCGGGGCTCCGGGCCCATCCACCAGCCTGGCCGCTGCAATCTCGTCGCGGAGGGGACGCCACCAGGAGACCAGCGACCGCAGCCCGTCTTCCAGGCCGACCGCTGCTTCGAAGCCGAGGTCTTCCCGGGCAGCGGTGACGTCCGCCAGGCGCCGGGCAACCCCATTCACTGCGCGTTCCGGGCCGTGTTCAAGGTGCAGTGAGGATTCCATGACCGTCAGCAGGGTTTGAGCCAGTTCGGCCAGGCTGGTTTCGGTGCCGCTGGCCACGTTGTAGGCCCCTTCGCGCACGTCGCTGACGGCTGCCAGGACGTTGGCCCTGGCCACGTCCGCGGTGTGGACGAAGTCCATTGTTTGCTCTCCGCTGCCGAAGATCATAGGTGGCTTGCCATCGACGATCCGTTCCATCCAGCGCACCAGCACTTCGGTGTAGAGCCCGTGCACGTCCATGCGGGGTCCGTAGACGTTGAAGTAGCGCAGGATGACGTAGTCCAGGCCTGACATGGCGCGGAAGCTCCTGGCCATCCCCTCGTTGAAGGATTTTGCGGCTCCGTAGAAGGTGTCGTTGTTGTGGTGGTGGTGGCTTTCCTTGGTGGGGAATTGCTCGGCCATCCCGTAAACAGAGGCGCTGGACGCCGAGATGAGCTTGTCCACTTTGTGTTCTACGGCTGCCTCGTACACGTTGAACGTGCCATCCACCAACACTTCGAGGGCAAGCCGGGGTTCTTCCGCACATTGGGTGATGCGGATGGCCGCCTGGTGGAAGACCAGGTCCTTGCCGTGGGTGAGGTCGTGGACGAGATCCCTGTCCCGCAGGTCGCCTTCGACGAGTTGGACGCGTTCGGTGGCCAGTGCGCCGTCCAGGTTGGCCCGCCGTCCCCGGACCAGGTTGTCCAGGACGTCCACATGCGCCGCACCGGCGTCGAGCAGTTGGTCCACCAGGGTGGATCCGATGGTTCCGGCGCCTCCGGTGACCAGCACGCTGGCGCCCAGTAGCTTCTTCATCGTGCGACCTGGAGATTTACCTCGTTGCCGGCTACCACGGTTGCCTGGCCATCGGTACCCAGGCTCTGGGTCACGGCCTCAAGGACGGACAGGACCCGCAGCCCGGATTCGCCGCTGGTGCGGGGCCGGGTGTGGTTACGGATGGAGGTGGCCAGTTCCGCTACTACTTGGCCGAGGGGTTCGCGTTCCTGCAGCGCCGGGGACCACGTGTCGCCCAAGCGGTAGGAGATCGCTGAGGCCTTCTTGTCGGCCGCTGATCTGGGTTGCTGGTCCAGGCTGACTCCGCGGTCGTAGACGCTGAGCCGTTGCTGCGGGTTCAGGTCGTCCCACACAAGGGTCCGCTTTGACCCTCCGATGATCATTTGGCGGATTTTGGTGGGACTGAGCCAGTTCACGTGGATGTGCACGATCGCATCGTTGGGCAGGCCGAAGGTCAGATGTCCCACGCAGTCCCGGCCGGTGCCGAGGGGATCCGCGCCGTGGGCCGAGATTTCCGTAGGATGCAGTCCGCCGGGGAGCACGAAGTCGAGGATTGAGAGGTCGTGGGGTGCCAGATCCCAGAAGACATTGACGTCCGGTTGCACGAGTCCCAGGTTGATGCGGACTGAGTCAACGTACAGGATGTCGCCCAGCACTCCGCTGGAGACCAGTTCCTGGATCTTCAGGACTGCCGGGGTGAAGCAGTAGGTGTGGTCGGCCATCAGGACCAGCCCGCGGGCGTTGGCTTCTTCCACCATTTCCAGTCCCTTGGCTCGGCTGTCCGCGAGCGGCTTTTCCACGAGCACGTGCTTTCCTGCGCGCAGGGCCGTCATCACCACGCCGTGATGGGTGTGCGCCGGTGTGGCGACGGCGATCGCGTCCAGGTTGTAGGTGTCCAGCAGTTCGTCCAAAGACTCGACGACGGCCACCCCGCCCACGGTTCCGGCGAGCTTCAGTCCGCGCTCGATGTCCAGGTCGCAGATGGCAACCAGGTCCCAATCGGGGCTTGCTTTGAGGTTCCTTGCGAGGTTTGGACCCCAGTAGCCTGCCCCTACCACCGCCGCGCGAAGCTTCGGCCTGAGGTCATGTCCGTTCAATGGTCCTGCTGGAACAGTGCGTATGCTCATTTCCCACTCAACTTCTGTGCTGGTAGCCCGGTACTCGGTCTGTACTGCAGTTCGTCGCTAATAGGCGCCGGATGGCCGGGTCATCGCCCGGAAAGTTCGCCACATGATCATTAGGTCACCGGCCAGGGACCAGTTCTCCACGTAGTAGAGATCCAGCCGGACCGCTTCATCCCAGGGAAGGTCGGAACGTCCGTTGATTTGCCACAGGCCGGTAATGCCCGGTTTGATCAGCAGGCGCCGGTGCGTGTGTTGTTCGTAGGCGCTGACCTCGCGGGACAACGGTGGGCGGGGGCCAACGAGGCTCATATCGCCCATGAGGACATTCCAGAATTGGGGCAGTTCGTCGAGGGAGTATTTGCGCATCCATCGACCACATCGCGTGATCCGGGGGTCGCCCCGGATCTTGAACAGGACACCCGCACCTTCGTCCTGGCTGCCCAGGGCTTCCACTTGGGATTCGGCATCTACCACCATGGAGCGGAACTTCAGCATCCTGAAGGTCGTCCCCTGCTTGCCGATCCGCTCTTGCCGGAAAAGGATCGGGCCTGGACTGTCGGCGTGGACTATCGCGGCCAACAGCATCAACACCGGTGCCAGGGCGATCAGCGCGGCCGATGAGATGACGATGTCCATCAGGCGTTTCAGTGTGTGCTTGCCGCCGGAGTAATGCGGGATATCGACATGCATTAGCGGAAGCCCCTCGACCGGCCGCCAGTGGATGCGCGGACCGGCGACGTTGGTGAGGGTTGCCGCGAGGACGAGTTCTGCGGCGTTCTCCTCCAACCGCCATCCGAGTTCCTGGATGAACTGGTTGCCACCGGGAACAGGCCCCGCCACAATGACTGCGTTCGCGCCTGTCTGCCGTACGGTGTGCGCGATCCCGTAGATTGATGACAGGACCGGGACGCGCTGGTGGTCTACAGCCAGGACCGCTCCCCGCCGGGCACCCGGCAGGCAGGCGCCCACAATCTCGTAGACCGCCCCTGATCTCCTGTTGATTTGCTTGATCACGTACCGGACGTCCTGCGGCTCCCCGACTACCAGGGCGCGCGAGAGGCAGCGCCCCCGCGATTTTTCCTGGCTCAGCCACCGGCGGAACCCCCACCTGCTGCCTGTCAGCGATATCAGGCCAAGCGGCAGGGAAACCAGGACGAAGGAACTGACAGTTTCAAGGCGGAAGACTACAGCCACGATGGCAAGGAAACCGAAGACGCGGATGCTCGCTGAGAAGATCCGCTTGTATTCCTCCGGGCCCACGCCCAGGACTTTGGGATCCCGGGTCCTGTAGACCTCCAGTGCTGCCAGCCAAACGAAGCCCAGTATCCCGCCCAGCACCAGGTGGTTTGCCTGCGCCGGGGGGTCGGCGGTGAACGGCCATCCCGCCGTATCCACCAGGAACCCGACGGTGACGGCCGCCGCTACCAACATGGTGTCAGCCAGTCGGAGGCTGGTGGTCAGCCGGTGCGTCCATGTCAGGCGGTCCTTGGGCGGTGCGGCGACCCGGGAGCGCCGGTGGGTGACTGGCGGCACAAGGTCCAGGGTGACATCCGGCCTCGGCGCCGCCAGTCCCGCCTTTTCAGTCCGTTGTGCAGCAACGGACTTGTCAATCCAGGGAGACGCCGGCGGATTGACATCGGCAGTGGCAGGTTCCGTTGGAAAGACTGATCCCACGGTGGCATGGTTCGGACCCGTGGGTGCCGCTACCTTGCCCAGACGCAAGACTGGAACTTTCACCATGTCAGCCTTCTTCGCAGACCTGCCATTGCCTACATATCAGTGAAGCCTCGGCTGTCAGGGGGCGCACCAGTAGTGTGTACTCAAGTTTGCGCAGCATTACCCAATCCCCCTACGTGCAAGTACCTAGCCGGCACCGCTGGGACTACGTGTCCCGGGCCCTGTACGCCGGGTAAAATAGCCCGGAATCATGGGTCATCAACGGCAATGCCGTGACGGCAATGGGCACAAAAAACCGGCCACCCGAAGGCAGCCGGTGCAAAGCGGAGAGTCTTAGTCCTCTACTATTTCGAGGTCCTCATCGAGTGCCTCGTCGTCGTCCTCATCCTCGTCGTCGAAGACCTGAAGCGGAGTGACCTCGGAGAATGCCTCGTAAAGTGCGTCCTCGTAAACTTCGAAAGCGTCGGCAACCGCGAAGAACGCGGCCTCGACATTGGGGTCCCCCTCGCCCCTTCGGGCGGATGCGGCAACCAGGTGCTCTTCCAAGGCGGCGGTCAGTGATTGAAGCGCGACACGCGGATCGATGCTCATGACTTCACGTTAGCCGGAAAAAGACGAAAATGGAGAGGGATGAGAGAACAATTTCCGGGCAGCTCCGTGGAGCGCCAACGAGACTATGCACGTCAGTACGAGTACCTCGTATTGACGGTGGGCCCTGACGATTCACTGCCTGAGGCCCGCCGCCGGCTGGCCGAGCATTCCGAGTACGGCAAATGGGAACTCGAACGCAGCGTCCTGTACTTGGGCGGTGGGCGCCGTTTCTGGCTGCGGCGAAAAGTGTATTCCGTCCAGCGCACCGTCTAGGCGCCACCGCCCGGCCACACTACTTCTCCAAGGGTCCAAGCCATGCGTTGGCGACAGTGTTGTGCGCGGATTCGTCGTTGGAGGGATGGAAGATGCCCGCCAGCACATCCCGGTACAGCCGTTCCATCTCAGAACCCCTGAAGTAGCTCGAACCGCCCGTTACCCGGATTGCCAGGTCCACCACGTGGCGCGCATTCTCGGTGGCCCTGGACTTGATGCCCACCAGCTTGGGGAACCACTGCGCGCCGTGATCCACGAGGTTGTCGACGTCCCGGGCAACGGTGGCTATTTGAGGTTGGATCCCGTCCATGGCCAAGGCGGCATCTGCTACCTTCCAACGGATGTCGGGGTCCTGGGCGAGGCTGCGGCCGCCATTCTTGGCCGAAACACGGCGTTTGACGTTCTCGACGCCCAGGAAGAACGCACGCTCTGCCACGCCTGTGTACACGGCGGCGAGAAGCGTTTCAAAACAGGCGAAGATGGCGAAAATCAGCAGGTCCTGGTTGGGGCCCACCGGCAGTTTGCGGAAGATCCGGTCCGGAGGAACCACGGCACCATGCAGCAGGGTGGTGTTCGAGGCACTGGCCCGCATTCCCAAAGTGTCCCAGTCACTTAGCGTTTCGTGGCCGGGTTCGTCGCGGCGGATGAAGCCGAACACCAGCTCCCCTGCCCCGTCCCTGGCGGCGGCGTCCTTACCGAACGTCCCCAGGCGTGTCCAGCCGCGGGAAAGGCTGGTGAAGATTTTCCTGCCCGTGAACCGGTAGCCCCCATCGGGCAGCGCTTCGGCCACTGTTCCGGAATCGAAAAGCATGGAGTCGTTGCCCGCCTCTGAAATGCCGAACGCTAAGATCTCCCCCTGGCCGGCCTCCTTCAGCACGAAGTCCAAAGAATTGTCGCCCCTGGCCGCCATGACACGCGCGACGCCGGTCCACACCAGGTGCATGTTGACGGCCAGCGCCGTGGCCGGGGCCGCCGTGGCGAGACGCTGCTGCAACGCCGCCACCGCTTCAAGACCAAGCCCCAGTCCGCCGTCGGCCTCCGGTACGAAAAGCTTGAGGTACCCGGCGTCGGCCAACTCCTCCAGGTCTTCGTGGAAGAAGCGGTTGTCGCGGTCGTACCCTGCGGCACGGCCGCGCAGGCGCTCGAGCAGGACATCCGGCAGGATTTCTTCGGAATTCATCGACGTGCCTTCTTCTGGTGGTGGCGTCTAGTAGTTGCTCAGCAGCCTGTTCAGGACACGGGCGCCGAACTGGAGGGACTCGGCCGGAACCCGCTCATCCACCCCGTGGAACATGCCGGTGAAGTCGAGCTCATCGGGCAGCATCAACGGCGCGAATCCGTAGCCGGTGATGCCGATCTTGCTCAGCGACTTGTTATCGGTGCCGCCGGAGAGTGTGTATGGGAGGACCTTTGCCCCGGGATCCTCCGAATGCAGGGCGTCGATCATGGAGTCCACCAGGTTCCCGGCGAAGGGCACCTCAAGGGACACATCCTTGTTGACGTAACTGATCTCGATGCCGTCCCCCGCGAGCTCCTTGATCGTCTCGAAAACCAGTTCCTGCTGGCCAGGAAGAGTGCGGCAGTCAACGAAAGCTTCCGCCGACTCCGGGATGACGTTGTGTTTGTAGCCCGACCGCAGGAGTGTGGGGTTGGACGTGTTCTGCAGGGTGGCTCCAACGAACCTGGCCACGGTGCCGAGCTCCTTCAGGAGGATGTCCGGGTTGTCGGCGTCAAACTCGACGCCGGTCAGTTCCGTCACGCCGTCCAGGAACTGGCGGGTGGTGGGGGTCAGTTCCACTGGCCATTTGTACTCCCCAATCCTCGTTACCGCAGCAGCCAGCCGGGTGACCGCGTTGTCGGTGTTGATTTGGGAGCCGTGGCCCGCACGTCCATGGGCCACCAACCGCAGCCAGGAGAGACCCTTTTCAGCGGTCTGGAGCAGGTAGGTCCGCTGCCCACCGATCGTGGCGGAGAAGCCACCCACCTCGGAGATGGCCTCCGTGGCGCCATCGAAAAGCTCGCGCCGGTGTTCCACGGCGTAGCGGGCACCGTACGTGCCGCCAGCTTCCTCATCGGCAAAAAAGGCGAAGATGATGTCCCGCTTGGGCTTACGGCCGGTCCGGGCAAAATCGCGCATGACTGAGAGGATCATGGCGTCCATGTCCTTCATGTCCACGGCACCCCGACCCCATACCAGCCCGTCCTTCAACTCCCCGCTGAAAGGATCAACGCTCCACTGGTCCTTCAATGCAGGAACCACATCCAAGTGCCCATGCACCACCAAAGCGTCCGCCGAGGGATCTTCTCCTGCCAGGCGGGTCACCACATTGGCGCGGCCCGGGGCGGACTCGAAGATTTCAGCCTCAAGGCCTACTTCGGTGATGAGTCCGGCGGTGTATTCGGCCGCCGCGCGCTCCCCCGGGCCGGTGTCGTCGCCGAAGTTCGAGGAGTCAATGCGGATGAGCTCCTGGCAGATCCGGACTACTTCGTCTTCGGGGCGGATGACAGACATGGAAACTCTCCTTGCGTGGCTGGGCTGCAGGTTCCGGCGACGCGCTCTGCGGCTTCCGCAGCCCGTCCCGTGTCCCCTCAGCCTACTCACCAGCAGCGGTACGAGTCAGGAATTCGTTGCGCCATGGGTCGCCGGACAACCAAGGAAGGGGCCCTGGCCAGCCCCGATTTTTCCGTAACCCCAAACCGTGTTAGAGTTTTTCTCGCTGCTTCGGAGGAAAGCAAAGCACCGCAAGGTCCTTAATCACTTCTCTGAACACCACCTGCGCGGGTGGCGGAATGGCAGACGCGCTAGCTTGAGGTGCTAGTCCTCGAAAGGGGGTGGGGGTTCAAGTCCCCCTCCGCGCACCAACACAAGGCCTGGAATCCAAAGGATTCCGGGCCTTGTTTGTTTTGTCGGGAGTTCGCCGGCCCATACAATGCGAGTTTGATCACACGTATCACTTCCCAGCTCACATAAGGAAACGATGGACAGCTCAGAAGTCATCCTCGGCGCCGAGTACACGGTACGGACGCTGGCACTCCAGCCCGATGACGAGGGTGAAGTAACAGCTACCCTCCTGTCGCGGAAAGCGACGGTGCCGGCCGGGCGGGCGGTGCTGTACGTTCACGGCTTCGTGGACTACTTCTTCCAAGGGCACCTGGCTGATGAGTGGATCAAGGCCGGGTACGACTTCTATGCCCTGGACCTCCGAAAATACGGACGCTCGCTCCTGCCACACCAGACGCCCAACTACATCGAGTCACTCCAAAGCTACGACGAAGAGCTGGACGAGGCCGCGCGGATCATCAAGGACGAGGACGGACACGACGTACTGGTTGTCCTTGGCCACTCGACGGGCGGTTTGGTGACCAGCCTGTGGGCGCATCGGCGGCGTTTCGATGGCATCGTGGACGCGTTGGTCCTCAATAGCCCGTGGTTCGACCTGAACAAGCCTTTCTTCCAGCGCACGGTGGGTACCGCCGTCGTCGAACGCCTTGCCAACTACCAGCCGAGACGCCAGGTTGGCGTGCTGGGTCAGCGGTACGGCCAGAGCCTGCACGTAACCACCGGGGGTGCCTGGGATTTCAACCTCGCCTGGAAGCCGCTCGAAGGCTTTCCGGTGCTGGCAGGCTGGCTTCGTGCGATCCGGCGCGGTCACGCCGAACTCGCCAAAGGGCTGGACATCCGCTGCCCGGTCCTGGTGTGCGCGTCGACGGCCAGCGCCGCAGAGACAGCACCGCTGGAGACCATCAGTTCCGCGGACATCGTCCTGGACGTGCGGCACATCGCTGACCGCAGTACACGGCTCGGCCGCCTGGTGACTTTGGCAAGACCGACGG
Source organism: Arthrobacter sp. LFS091 (assembly GCF_047977885.1). Taxonomy (NCBI): domain Bacteria; kingdom Bacillati; phylum Actinomycetota; class Actinomycetes; order Micrococcales; family Micrococcaceae; genus Arthrobacter; species Arthrobacter sp. LFS091. The sequence continues at coordinate 305,774 of NZ_JBFPFP010000001.1, read as the reverse complement.
CGGCATCCACGACCTGGCGCTCTCGGCCGAACCGGCGAGGAGCCGGTTTTTCCAGGAAGTCTTCCGCTGGGCTGGCGCATATGTGCCGGAAAGTGCTGACAGCAAGAAGGACTAACCTAGGCCGCACGGACAGATGCACAACACAGGTACGAAAAAGGCGGCGGTCCCCCGAAGGTGACCGCCGCCGTCGTCCGCGTTGTCTTAGGCCAGCGCGGAGACTGTGCCTGTGAAGTGCCGACGCCCGCTTCGGGGATTCCACGCGACGTAATCCGAGCGCTCCCAGCCACCGGACTCCGACGGGACCGTGGTGATGTCCAACGCGACCCGTGCCGGAAGGAACACTGGAGCCTCGAACGCCACCTCCCAGGCGAACGAATCCGCCTTCACCGCTCCAACGTCCGCCAACGCTCGGGATGCCAGGTACATTCCGTGGGCAATTGAACCACGCAAGCCGAGCGCCTTGGCCGACAGGACGCTCAGGTGGATCGGATTGAAGTCGCCGGAAACCGTGGCGTAGTTCCGCCCGGTATCGAGGCCAAGTTGCCAGAGCGCCGTAGGGTTGGGCGGGGAGAAATCCCCGGTCCCAGCGGCGCCATTCGGGGCCCCCGGCTTGTCGATGCCAGGAAGGAAGCTTCCTTTGGCGAGGTAGGTAGAGACGCCCCGCCAGAGCAATTCACCGGTTGAATGTGAACGGACCTCGGCCACAATGTCCACCTGGGTCCCTGCCCTGTGCCCGGACAGGTTCTCTGCCCAGGAAAGGATGTCCAGGGACTCGGAGAATACGATGGGAACCCTTTGCTCCACCTTGTTCTTCAAGTGGATCATCCCCAGGAGGGGCAGGGGAAAATCGTCCCGGTTCATGACGCTCATGGAGATGGGAAACGCCAGTGCATGCACGTACCCGGCGGGCAGGGTGTCGCTGGCGGTCTCGCCGACCAGGTGCTGGTAGGCGGTGAGGTTTCCGACGTCGGCATGGACGTTCCGTACCTCATGGCTGACGGCCGGCAATTGCCCTGTCCCACCCGCCGCACCAAGGACCCGGCGCCGTGCTGCCGTGGCCGCCGCATTCACGTACAGCTTGGACAGCGACGGAAGTTCGCCAAGAAGGACCGGCTGCAGGGTGCTCATGCTCCCACCAGTTGTTGGCCGCACACCCGCAGCACCCCTCCGGTGATTCCGCCTGCAGCGTCGCTGGCCAGGAACGCAATGGCCTCCGCGACGTCCTGGGGCTGGCCGCCCTGCTTGAGGGAGTTGAGCCTGCGGGCCGCCTCGCGGATGGCGAACGGCATCTTGGCTGTCATCTCCGTTTCTATGAAGCCCGGGGCAACCGCGTTAATGGTGCCACCGAATGGTTCCATGTGGTCGGCAGTGGAACGCACCATGCCGATGACACCGCCCTTTGACGCTCCGTAGTTTGTCTGTCCCCGGTTGCCGGCGATGCCGCTGGTGGAGGCAACCGAAACTATGCGGGGAGAGTCTTTGAAGTGTTCGGAAGCGAGCAAAGCTTCGTTGATCCGGAGCTGGGCCGCGATGTTCACTGCGATGACTGAGCGCCAACGCCCCTCATCCATATTTGCCAGGAGCCTGTCCCGGGTGATGCCGGCGTTGTGGACCACGATGTCGAGGCGTCCGTGGCGTTCCACTGCGTGCTCGATGATGCGGTGCCCGGCGTCGTCGCGGCTGATATCCAACTGCAGGGCGGTCCCGCGGACATCGTTGGCGACCTTCGCCAGATGGTCACCCGCGGCCGGAATGTCGACGACGACTACCGTAGCCCCGTCACGGTGAAGGGTCCGGGCAATAGCTGCCCCGATGCCACGCGCCGCGCCGGTCACCACGGCCACCTTTCCAGCCAGCGGCTTCTCCGGATCGCCCGGCAGGATGCCCTTGGTGGAGCTGACCGTCAGGAACTGTCCGTCAACATAGGCAGAACGTCCCGACAGGAAGAAGCGCAGGGCCCCCAGTGCCGAGGGACTGGTGGTTGCAAGGTCGTCGGCCAGGAGAATGCCATTGGCCGTTGCCCCTGCCCGAAGCTCCTTGGCCAAGGAGCGCAAAAAGCCATCAATGCCCTGCCGCGCGGCGGCGGAGGCCGGAGACTGGGCGGAGTCCGCAGTGCGCGAGATGGTGACTACCCTGGCGTTGACGGCGAGGTCACGCAATGAGGCCCCGGCTGTGAGGACAGGTTTTGCCAGGTCGTCGGGGTGCTGCACGGCATCCAGGACCAGTACGATCGCACCGAGTTTTTCCTTGGGCAGGGCGTTCCGCCGGACATCCAGGCCCCACCCCAGCAGGGTTGTGGCGATGTCGTCGGCGCCCGGGCTGTCCCCGCTGACGAGGACAGGGCCGGTGACCAGCGGTGCACCGGCGCTGTAACGCCGAAGTTCCACCGGCTGGGGAAGGCCGAGCCTTTTGGCGAGGTCCTTGCCGAGCCCTTGGCTCACCAATTGTGTGTATTTATCTGCCAAGACTCCCCCTAAGCTGCTTCCAGTATGGCGACGACGCCCTGCCCGCCGGCGGCGCACACGGAGATCAGGCCGCGCGCGGGCCGCCCGTTGACGGTGCCCTTCTCATGCAGCATCTTGGCAAGCGATGCCACGATCCTCCCACCCGTTGCGGCGAAAGGGTGTCCTGCCGCGAGCGACGATCCGTTGACGTTGAGCTTTGCGCGGTCCACCTTGCCCAGTGCACCGTCCAGGCCCAGGCGGGTGCGGCCGAATTCCTCGTCTTCCCATGCGGCCAGCGTGCTCAGGACGGTTCCGGCAAAGGCTTCATGGATCTCGAAGAAGTCGATGTCCTCAAAGGTCAGTCCATGGCGGGCCAGCAAGCGCGGGACAGCGAAGACGGGCGCCATCAGCAGGCCGTCCTTGCCGTGGACGAAGTCGACGGCGGCCGCCTCACCATCCAGGACCGTGGCCAGCTTCGGCAGGCCGTGGGTATCGGCCCATTCCGTGCTTGCCAGCAGGACGGTGGAGGCGCCGTCGGTCAATGGGGTGGAGTTGCCGGCCGTCATTGTTGCCTCGGCGCCAAGGTTCCTGCCGAAGACCGGCTTCAGTGTGGACAGCTTCTCCAGCGTGGTATCGGGGCGGAGGTTGGAGTCGCGGTTGAGTCCGCGGTAGGGAGTGATGAGGTCATCGAAGAAGCCCCGCTCGTAGGCGGCCGCCAGGTTGCGGTGGCTGTTGAAAGCCAGTTCATCCTGGGCCTCACGGGTGATCTTCCACTGTGCGGTGGTGAGGGCCTGGTGCTCCCCCATGGAGAGGCCTGTCCGCGGTTCGCCGGTGTTCGGGGCATCGGGTGCCAGATCCTTGGGCCTGATGCGGCTGAGGATCTTCACTTTCTGCACCGGGGTCTTGGCGCGGTTCAGGTCCAGCAGTATCTCGCGGAGGCCCTCGCTCACTGCGATGGGCGCATCCGAGGCTGAATCAACGCCGCCGGCGATCGCCGAGTCGATCTGGCCCAGCTTGATCTTGTTGGCCAGCCCCAGGACTGTCTCCAGTCCCGTCGCACAGGCCTGCTGAAGGTCGTAGGCCGGTGTCTCGGGTGAAAGGGCCGAGCCGAGGACGGCTTCGCGGGTGAGGTTGAAGTCCCTTGAGTGCTTGAGCACCGCTCCGGCCGCGACTTCGCCGATGCGTTCGTCCTGCAGGCCAAACCGGGCAATGAGCCCCTCAAGTGAGGCGGTCAGCATGTCCTGGTTGGAGGATTTGGCGTAGGCGCCGCCGGTCCGGGCGAAGGGGATGCGGTTGCCGCCGACAATAACGGCGGCGCGGTTCGCCGTGGGCCTAGCGGTGTGTTCCCGGGAAGCGTTCGGGTTCAGATCTGATGCAGCCATGCTGGTCTCCTTCGATCAATGCGGGTTACTGATACCCAGCGTACCTGATACGCTGGGTATCGTGAACAACAGCCACGATGAATCCGCCGTCTCAACAGCGACCCCGCAAGCCGGTGCCGTTGGGGTGGTTGACGGCCGGGCCGCCCGCTGGCAGTCGCACCGGGAAGAACGCCGGCGGGAACTCATCAAGGCGGCCCGCAAGGCCGTGCATAAGCTGGGCAGCGACTCCTCCATGGAGGACATTGCAAGCGCAGCGGGCACATCGAAGTCGGTTTTCTACCGCTATTTCGGTGACAAGGCAGGGCTGCAGCAGGCCATGGGTGAGGTAGTCCTCGGACAAATGCAACGCCGCATGCAGGAAGCAGCCCAACAGGCCCAAACGCCCCGGGAAGGTTTGCTGGCCATGGTGTCCGCGTATCTTCAAATGGCCGAATCCAGTCCCAATGTCTACGCCTTTATTACCCGGCTCTCGCCAGGCGAGGCATCCGCCCAGGACGCCATCGCGGCATCCGGTGCGCTGGGCAATTTTTTTGAACAGATCACCGGGATGATCGCCACGCCCATGCGTGAATACCTCGGCGACCACCACGAGTCGGTAATCGTCTATTGGCCCACGGCCGCAATCGGGCTGGTCAGGAATGCCGGCGAGATGTGGTTGGGAAGCCCCGCGGACAGCGCAAAGCCCGATCAGGCAACCATGGCCGGGCAGATTACCGATTGGCTGTGCCTGGGCATCGCTCCGGCCCTCAAGACCACCACCTGACACCAGCAATGACTCATCAGTTGTCGGAACCAAAGAAGGAAGCAACATGACTGAAGTAGTGGACAAGGCCTCATCGGCCCAGAAATCCTCCGGCCGCGACGACGCCGCCACCGCTGCCACTGAACCCGTCGTGGATGTGGCTGCGCTCGGGGAGCAACTCCTCGGCAAATGGGCCCATATCCGTCACGAGGCCCGCAAGGTGGCAGGCAACCCGGCCGTGCAAAAGATCGAAGGGTTGCACCACACCGAGCACCGCGCCCGCGTCTTCGAGCAGTTGAAATTCCTGGTGGACAACAACACCGTCCACCGCGCCTTCCCGACCCGCCTGGGCGGTTCCGACGATCACGGCGGCAACATCGCAGGCTTCGAGGAGATCGTCACCGCAGATCCCTCCCTGCAGATCAAGGCCGGTGTGCAGTGGGGCCTGTTCGGCTCCGCCGTGATGCACCTGGGCACCGCTGAACACCAGGACAAGTGGCTCCCCGGCATCATGAGCCTGGAGATACCCGGCTGCTTTGCGATGACAGAAACAGGGCATGGCTCAGATGTGGCCAGCATTGCCACCACCGCCACGTATGACGAAGCCAGCCAGGAATTCGTCATCAACACGCCCTTCCGTGCTGCCTGGAAGGACTACATCGGCAACGCTGCCACTGACGGCCTTGCCGCCGTCGTATTCGCGCAGCTGATTACCAAGAATGTCAATCACGGCGTCCACGCCTTCTACGTCGAACTCCGCGACCCCGCCACCAAGGAATTCCTGCCCGGCATCGGCGGCGAGGACGACGGCATCAAGGGTGGCCTGAACGGCATCGATAACGGCCGGCTGCACTTCACCAATGTCCGTATCCCCCGGACCAACCTGTTGAACCGGTATGGCGACGTGGCTGCGGACGGCACCTACACCTCCACCATCGAAAGCCCGGGGCGCCGCTTCTTCACCATGTTGGGAACTCTGGTCCAGGGGCGGGTTTCTCTGGACGGCGCCGCGGTTGCGGCGAGCAAGCTCGCGCTCAAGACGGCCATCCAGTACGCCACCGAACGCCGGCAGTTCAATGCCTCGTCCGCCACGGATGAGGAAGTGCTATTGGATTACCAGCGGCACCAGCGGCGCCTGTTCACCAGGCTGGCCACGACCTACGCAGCCAGCTTCGCGCACGAACAGCTGCTGCAGAAATTCGACGACGTCTTCTCGGGCGCGCACGACACTGACGCCGACCGGCAGGACCTGGAAACGCTCGCTGCCGCGCTCAAGCCGCTCAGCACCTGGCATGCCCTGGATACGCTGCAGGAATGCCGCGAAGCATGTGGCGGTGCCGGCTTCCTGATCGAGAACCGCTTCGCCTCCCTGCGTGCGGACCTGGACGTGTATGTGACCTTCGAGGGCGACAACACCGTCCTGCTGCAGCTGGTGGCAAAGCGCCTGCTGGCCGATTACGCCAAGGAATTCCGCAGCGCCGACTTCGGTGTCCTTGCCCGCTACGTCGTGGATCAGGCCGCCGGGGTGGCCTTGCACAGGACGGGCCTGCGGCAGGTTGCACAGTTCGTTGCCGACACCGGCTCGGTCCAAAAAGCGGCTCTCGCGCTGCGGGACGAAGAAGGCCAGCGGACCTTGCTCGCTGACCGGGTCCAGTCCATGGTCGCTGAGGTGGGTGCGGCACTCAAGGGTGCCAACAAGCTTCCCCAGCACCAGGCCGCAGCATTGTTCAACCAGCACCAACACGAACTCATCGAAGCTGCACAGGCCCACGCGGAACTCCTGCAGTGGGAGGCTTTCACCGAGGCACTCCCCCACGTTGCCGATGAGGGAACCAAGCGTGTCCTGACCTGGCTGCGTGATCTGTTCGGCTTGTCGCTGATCGAGAAGCACCTCTCCTGGTACCTCATGAACGGCAGGTTGTCCATGCAGCGTGGCCGGACCGTGGGCACCTACATCAACCGCCTGCTGGTCAAGATCCGGCCGCACGCACTGGACCTCGTCGATGCCTTTGGATACGGCCCGGAACACCTGCGCGCTGCCATCGCGACCGGGGCTGAAGCCACCCGGCAGGACCAGGCCCGCGAACATTTCCGTGGGCAGCGCGCCAGTGGCACCGCTCCTGCCGACGAGAAAGCCCTGCTTGCCTTGAAGGCCGCCAAGTCCCGTTAGCAGTACTCCGCTGACAGGCGGTGAACAGTTGCGGAAGCTTTGTTAACGCCCGACGGCGCCGTCCCCACCGAAGTGGGGCGGCGCCGTCGTGGTTTGGACTGCTGGTTGGACGCTGTGCCTCAGCGCAGGACCGAGCGGTACACCTCAAGGGTTGTTTCGGTGATGGACTCCCAGGAGAAGTGCTCCTCTGCCCTTCGCCGGCCGGCAATACCCATTTCGCGGGCCCGGGCCGGGTCAGCCACCACTTCGTTCAAAGCCGCCGCGAAATCGCTGACGAACTTTTCCGGATCCAGCGGGGTGCCGGTTCCGTCGGTGACCTGTTCCAGTTGGACCAGCAGGCCGGTTTCCCCGTGCTGGACCACTTCGGGGATGCCGCCGGTTGCGCTGGCCACCACGGCTGCGCCGCAGGCCATGGCCTCAAGGTTCACGATGCCCAGGGGCTCGTAGATCGACGGGCATGCGAAGGCGGTGGCATGGCTGAGGACCTGGATCAGTTCCCGCCGCGGGAGCATCCGCTCAATCAGGACCACGCCTTCGCGTTTGGTCTGCAGTTCCTCGATGAGGCGGGCAGTTTCCGCAGCCAGCTCCGGGGTGTCCGCGGCGCCGAGGCACAGCACCAGCTGGACATCGTCCGGCAAGCTCGAAGCCGCGCGAAGCAGGTAGGGAACGCCCTTCTGGCGCGTGTTGCGCCCCACGAACACCACGCTCGGCTTGGCGGGATCGATCCCCAACGCCCGGATCGCGTCGTCCTCGTCATCACGCTCCCACAGCGAGACGTCGATGCCGTTGTGGACCACGCGGACCTTGTCCGGATCCACGCTGGGGTAGCTGCGGAGGATGTCCTGGCGCATGCCGTCGGATACGGCGATGATGGCAGCGGCAGCCTCATAAGCGGTCTTTTCCACCCAGGAGGACAGGGCATAGCCGCCTCCAAGCTGTTCAGCCTTCCATGGGCGCAGGGGCTCAAGGCTGTGGGCGCTGAGGACATGCGGAATGCCGTGCAGCAGCGAAGCGAGGTGGCCGGCCATGTTGGCGTACCAGGTGTGCGAGTGGACGAGGTCCGCTCCCGCAATGTCCGGAACGATCCTCAGGTCCACGCCCAGCGTTTGGATTGCGGCGTTGGCATCGCCGAGGTCTTCGGGCGTGGCGTATGACGCCACCGTAGCCCCGTGGTAGTCGGCATCACGGGGCGCACCGAACGCCCGGACGTGAAGGTCGACGTGCTTTGCCAGCACCCGGCTGAGCTCGGCAACGTGGACACCGGCACCGCCATAAATTTCCGGAGGGAATTCTTTAGTCACAATGTCTATTCGCACGCTAACCAACGTAGTCGTTCCGGCGTATGTGTTCTAGTGTGAAAGAGTCCGGAAAATCGGACTTTTGGGGGCTACGAAGACGTACGGGGAGCAGTGACCATGGCGTTGAAGAAAGTTTTGGCAATTGTATTGGCTGGCGGCGAGGGCAACCGACTCATGCCGCTGACGGCGGACCGGGCCAAGCCCGCGGTTCCGTTTGCCGGCGGCTACCGGCTCATCGACTTTGCATTATCCAATCTCGTTAACTCGGGATACTTGAAAATAGTTGTGCTGACGCAATACAAGTCGCATAGCCTTGACCGCCACATCTCTGAAACCTGGCGCATGTCCACGCAGTTGGGCCGTTACGTGGCGTCGGTTCCGGCGCAGCAGCGCGTGGGCAAGAGCTGGTTCCTTGGCAGTGCAAACGCCATCTACCAATCGCTGAACCTCATCCATGACGACGCCCCGGACATCGTGGTAGTGGTCGGCGCCGATCACGTGTACCGCATGGACTTCTCGCAGATGGTGGAGCAGCACATCGCCAGCGGTGCCAAGGCCACCGTGGCCGCAGTCCGCCAGCCGCTGAACATGGCCAACCAGTTCGGCGTGATCGAGGTAGACCAGAACGATCCCCAGAAGATTGCCGCCTTTGTGGAGAAGCCTGCCAGCACCCCCGGGCTCGCAGCCGACCCCACGCAGTTCCTTGCCTCCATGGGCAACTACGTCTTCGACGCCGATGCGTTGGTTGAGGCACTGCACGTTGACGCGGAACGGCTCGACACCAAGCACGACATGGGTGGCGACATCATCCCCTATTTCGTTGACCAAGGCGAAGCCGGCGTGTACGACTTCACGCTCAATGACATCCCCGGCGCTACGGACCGGGATCGTACTTACTGGCGGGACGTGGGGACCATCGACTCGTTCTATGACGCACACATGGACCTCATCTCCCCCGTCCCTGTCTTCAACCTCTACAACTCCGAATGGCCCATCTACACCCGCCAAAGCATTTCCCCGCCGGCAAAGTTTGTTCGCGGCGAAAACAACACGGTGGGCACTGCCCTCGATTCCATCGTGGCCAGCGGCGTGGTGATTTCCGGAGGCATCGTTGAAGGATCCGTCCTCTCCAACGATGCGTACGTGGCGGCTGGGAGCCGTGTCCAGGACTCCGTCCTCATGGACAAGGTCCGTGTGGGTGAAGGCGCCGTGATCAAGCGCGCCATCCTGGATAAAAACGTCAAGGTCCCCGCGGGGGCTGCCATCGGCTTGGACCCGGAGCTGGACAGGGCACGTGGATACAAGGTCACGGAGTCCGGAATCACTGTCCTCGCGAAGGGCCAGGTGGTCCCGGAGCCAGGCGAAGTCGAGCTCGCTCTGTCAGCCCAGCATCGCCGCAGCCTTCCGGAAGCGGTCAAGGCAGCCACACACCACGATCCCGACATCCGTGACTCCGCCGAAAAGGTAGCCGCTGGAATCCAGGCCCGAGTGGCGGACGCTGCATCCCAGGGCGCCGCGCACTAACCCGCAGTCCATCGACAGAACCCGAGGCAGGCCGGAGGCTCCCAAGGCTGTAAAATCAGGTCAATGAGCTCCACCGATCTGACGCCTGAAGAGATCCAGGCCTGCCTCAAGGTTCTGACAACGATCCACGTCTATGACGAAGAGCACCCGGACTATGTTGCCGTCCGGCGTGCCACCGGCAAGATGTTCAAGGCCGTCAAGCGCCACCGCCGCGTCACCAAACGCGACTCCATCGCCGAGGCCGACCGTGCTGTTATTGCCCTGACAGCAACAGCAGCCCCGGACCGGATTGATGACGAGACCCGCGGCAACAAGCTTGCCCCGTCGGCCACAGGCGAGATCGCCGGGCACCTGATCCGTTCCCGCCCCTGCTACATCTGCAAAACGCATTACACCCAGGTGGATGCTTTCTACCACCAGTTGTGTCCGGAATGCGCGGCCTTCAGCCACAGCAAGCGTGATGCCCGCACCGACCTCACTGGCCGGAGGGCGTTGTTGACCGGCGGACGCGCCAAGATTGGCATGTACATTGCCCTGCGCCTGCTCCGGGACGGCGCCCACACCACCATCACCACCCGTTTCCCCAAGGACGCCGCCCGTCGTTTTGCCGCGATGGAAGACAGCTCGGAATGGCTGCACCGCCTACGTATCGTTGGCATCGACCTTCGCGACCCGGCCCAGGTCATGGCGCTCACGGATTCGCTCAACGAGGCCGGACCGTTGGACATCATCATCAACAATGCAGCCCAGACTGTGCGGCGTTCAGGCAATGCCTACAAACCGCTGGTGGATGCCGAAGACGAACCGTTGCCTGCCGCCCTGGAAGCGGCCAACGGCGGACCCGAGCTGGTGACGTTCGGCCATGCGCATGACAAGCACCCCTTGGCTCTGGCCAGCAGCGTCACCGAACACCCGGTGCTGGCTGGTGATGCGATCACGTCCTTGGCGCTCTCGACGGGTTCTGCGTCCCTGGAGCGTATCGAATCGGGGACAGCCATTGATGCCGGCGGACTGGTCCCGGACCTGGCCTCGATCAACAGCTGGACCCAGGTGGTGGACGAAGTGGATCCCCTGGAGATGCTCGAGGTCCAGCTGTGCAATGTCACCGCACCCTTCCTGCTGGTCAGCCGGCTGCGTGGGGCGATGAAGCGTTCCACGGCACATCGCAAGTACATCGTGAACGTCTCAGCGATGGAAGGGCAGTTCTCGCGCGCCTACAAGGGCCCCGGGCACCCCCACACCAACATGGCCAAGGCTGCGTTGAATATGATGACCCGGACCAGCGCCCAGGAGATGCTGGACTCCGACGGCATCCTCATGACCGCCGTGGACACGGGCTGGATCACCGATGAACGTCCGCACTACACCAAGGTCAGGCTGATGGAAGAAGGTTTCCATGCTCCCTTGGACTTGGTGGACGGTGCCGCGCGCGTCTACGACCCCATCGTGATGGGCGAAAAGGGCGAGGACCAGTACGGCGTGTTTCTCAAGGATTACAAGCCGTCCCCCTGGTAAAGAATTATATTGAGTACAGCCAAGGCCCTTAAGAGTTCTTCTTAAGGGCCTTGGCTATATAGGAGCTTCTACGCGAGACGGGTGATCTCCACCGAAACGGAGAGCCCAGAGCCTCCGCCGCCGGAAAGGATTCCCTTCAGCGGAGGAACGTCTCGGTAGTCGCGGCCCCTCGCGACAGTGACGTGATAGTCGCCGGCCGGTTTGTGGTTGGTGGGGTCCCAGCTGCGCCATTCGCCGTCCCACCATTCCAACCAGGCGTGCGACTGTCCGGCTACTGTTTCCCCGATGTCAGCCGAGGACCGCGGGTGGATGTAACCGGACACGTAGCGGGCAGGGATGCCGCTGCAGCGCAGGGCTCCAATGGCAAGGTGGGCCAGGTCCTGGCACACACCCTGGCGCTGCGACCACGCCTGCTCGGCATTCGTCGTCACGCCGGTGGTGCCCTTCATGTAGGTCATCTCGCCAGCCATCCACGCGAACACCGCCAACGCCGCCTCATGGGGGTTCTTTCCTTCGACAATGCCGGGAACAATGTCGAGTACCTCTTCACCGGGGCCGCTTAACCGCGACTGGGGCAGCCAGTCGCTGAATTCGTCCTGGATCTTGTCCGAGGCGATGACGTCCCAACCAACAATGTCGTCTTCCGTTGCCACGCGCTCACTGCGGTGGACCTCCACCGTGGCCGTTGCAAGCACTTCCAGGCTTTCGTGCGGCATCTGCATATCGAAGGCCGTGACCCGGGTGCCCCAATAGTCGCGGTAGGTGCTCACGGAAGCCTGGTTCGGTGAGACCTTCAGGGACGCTTCCAGGACCACCTGCTGTCCGTCCGTCAACGGGGTCATCCGGGCCTCGTTGTAGGACAGGGTCACGCGGCGGTTGTACTTGTAGGCCGTCTTGTGGACGATGCTCAGCCGGGTCATGAAACTTCTCCCACCCAGGCGTGTTCATCAGCCTGATTGAAGTACTTACGGGAAATGGCATCAGAAGCCTGTGTCACGGCCTTCTGCACACGTTCCATGTGCTCGGGCAGTTCAGACATGAGGTCATCGGTGCGGTGGAACTCAAGGAAGGTCCGGGCCTGGCCCACGATCCGCCGGGCGTCGTTGATGAAACCAACGCGCTGCGCCGAGGGGTCCAGCTTGGCAAGGCACTCATCGGCGTCGCGCAACGCGTACACGATCGAGCGGGGAAACAAGCGGTCCAGGAGCAGGAATTCGGCTGCGTGCTGGTCCCCGAAGGCTGCCCGGCGGGTGCGGATGAAGGATTCGTAGGCACCGGCACAGCGCAGCATGTTGACCCAGGACATACCAGCCGACTGGACATCACGGGTGGACAGCATGCGGGCGGTCATGTCGGCACGCTCAAGGGAGCGCCCCAGCACCATGAACAGCCAGCTTTCGTCGTGGCTGACGGTCGTATCAGCCAGTCCTCGAACCATCGCGGTCCGTTCAAGCACCCAGTTGCAGAAACGGTATGTCCCAACGACGTCCTTGCGGTGCTGGTTGAGGCCGTAGTACGTCGTGTTGAGGCTTTCCCACAGGGATTGCGAGACGGTCTCCCGGGCACGCCGCGCGTTTTCCCGGGCTGCCCCGAGGGAACCGGCGATCGAGGAGGCGCTCTGCTTGTCGTAGGCCAGGGCATGGAGCAGTTCAGGCAGGCCGAAGTCCTCGCTCTGGGGTTTGGCGCCCATGACGGCGAGCAGTTCCCGCGCCACGCTGCGCTGCTCCTCGAGGGGAAGGTGGTTCAGGCGCTCCAGGTGCACGTCAAGGATCCGGGCAGTACCGTCGGCGCGTTCTACGTAGCGTCCGATCCAAAAGAGTGACTCAGCAATACGGCTCAGCATGGAACTGTGCCTCCTTCACGTGGTGCCTGTCGGAGTTCAAGTAGTTGGTGGAGGGGTTTCACTGCTGTTGCTCCGTCTGCCGGTCGCGCCAGTTGCTTTCCACAGGCCACACAGAAACCTGCTCACGCACGGTCACGGACTGGCGCGGGATGAACTCGGCAGGCAACTCCGGTGAATTGGCCAGCACCCAGGTGTCCTTGGAACCACCGCCTTGGCTGGAGTTCACAATCAGGGACCCTTCCTTCAGCGCAACCCGGGTCAGGCCACCGGGCAGGACCCAGACGTCGTCGCCGTCGTTCACGGCAAACGGACGCAGGTCCACGTGGCGGGGACCGAACTTGTCGCCCGAAAGGGTCGGCACCGTGGAGAGCTGCAGGACAGGCTGGGCGATCCACCCGCGGGGATCGGCGATCACACGCTTGCGCAAGGCATCCAGTTCGTCCTTGGAGGCGTCCGGGCCAATAACAAGTCCCTTGCCGCCCGAGCCGTCAACCGGCTTGACCACCAGTTCATCGAGGCGGTCCAGAACATGCTCCCTGGCTTCCTTTTCCTCGAGTCGGAAAGTGTCGACGTTGGCGATGATCGGCTCTTCGTGGAGGTAGTACCGGATCAGGTCAGGCACGTAACTGTACACGAGCTTGTCATCGGCTACGCCGTTGCCTACTGCGTTGGCGATGGTGACTCCGCCCGCGCGGGCAGCGTTGACCAAACCGGGGCAACCCAGCATCGAATCGGAGCGGAACTGGAGGGGATCGAGGAAGTCGTCATCGATGCGCTTGTAGATCACGTCCACACGCTGTTCACCCGCGGTGGTCCGCATGTAGACGCGGTTGCCGCGGCAGATGAGGTCGCGCCCTTCCACCAGTTCCACACCCATCAGGCCTGCGAGGAGGGTGTGCTCAAAGTAGGCGCTGTTGAAGACACCCGGAGTCAGGACAACAACCGTCGGATCGTCGACACCGGCCGGTGCTGTTTTGCGCAGGGCCGAAAGCAGCCGCCGGGGGTATTCCTCCACGGGCCTGATGTGCTGCTGGCCGAACGCTTCAGGTAGGCCCTTTGCCATGGCCCGGCGGTTTTCCAGGACGTAGCTTACGCCCGACGGGACACGGACGTTGTCCTCCAGCACGCGGAAAGTTCCGGCAGCATCGCGGACGACGTCGATACCCGAGACGTGCACACGGACCCCGCCGGACGGTTCAAAGCCGTGGACCGCCCGGTGGAAGTGCGCGCTGGTGGTGACGAGCTGCCGTGGGATCACGCCATCGGCCACCACCGCCATGCGTCCATAAACGTCGTTGAGGAACGCTTCAAGGGCCTTTACACGCTGGGCGACACCGCGCTCCAGGACGTCCCATTCGTCGGCCGGGATGACGCGGGGAACAATATCGAGCGGGAAGGGCCGCTCCTCCCCCGCATAGTCGAAGGTCACTCCGCGGTCCAGGAAGGTGCGGGCCATGGAGTCCGCCCTGGCGGTGACATCCGCCAGGGAAAGCTCGCGCAAGGCACCGGAAACCTGACCGTAGGATTTTCTGGCTACGTGGCCCGGGGCAAACATCTCGTCGTAGGCGCCACTGCGGGCGGCGGCCTCGGAGTAATCCTGGAATAGGTCAGACATGGGAATTAGACAATCACCTTTTCGAGTCGAGCGCATTTCGCGTTGATTGTGTCGCTGTTTCCGGGAACCCCCGGTTCGCCTTTCCGTGCCCCCATCCGGCAGGGTTGAGGCATGCCCTTCAAGAGTCCCGCTTCCCAGCTGTCCCGGTTGGGGCCGGGATTGGTCCTGTGCTTCGCCGCAACGGGCCTTGCCTTCACCATCCACGCGGTCTTGCCAGCTGTTCCAGCAATGACTCTCGCTGTTGCCTTGGGCTTGCTCTCAGCAAATATACCGGGCACCTCTGTCCTCACTGCAGGGCGCGCCCGCCCGGGCCTGGACTTCGCCGGAAAGCACCTCATGCGGGCCGGAATCGTGCTGCTGGGCCTCAAGGTCAGCATTCAGGATGTGCTGGGACTGGGCTGGTTGTCCCTGGTCCTCATAGCCGGTGTGGTGCTGGTCAGCTTTGTGGGCACCTATGGGTTGGCCCGCTTACTGCGGCTGCCTGGCGAGACCGCCCTGCTGATCGCCACGGGTTTCTCCATCTGCGGCGCCTCGGCTATCGGCGCGATGGCTGCTGTGCGGCGCATCAGGCATCAGGACACTGTGCTCCCGGTGGCGCTCGTAACGCTATGCGGCACCCTTGCCATTGGCGTGTTGCCCCTCCTCATGCACCCCCTGAACCTGAACCCGGAACAGTTTGGGGCATGGACCGGCGCTTCCGTGCACGATGTGGGCCAGGTGGTGGCCACGGCGCAAACTGCGGGGACGGCGGCCCTGGCGATCGCCGTCGTCGTGAAATTGACGCGGGTTGTCCTGCTGGCTCCGGTAGTGGCGGCGGCGGGACTGCATCAGCGCGTCGACCATGTGCGGAAGCGGGCCAATGGTGCCGGCCAGGATGACGGGACCGACGGTAGGTTCCCGCCTATCGTTCCGCTTTTTGTGCTCGGCTTCCTTGCCATGGTCGCTGTGCGATCCGTGGGCTGGGCTCCCCCGGCGGTCCTGGAAGGAGCCGCCCTGGTCCAGGACATCCTGCTCGCATCGGCGCTTTTCGGACTGGGATCCGCCGTGCGTGTCCGCACGCTGATCCACACGGGTGGACGCGCGGTGATGGTGGCCCTGGGCTCTTGGCTGCTCATCGCATCGCTGGGCCTGGTTGCTGCCTGGATCATGATTAGATAGCCGTGTGTCGAATCACAATCTGTCGCGCGATGAAGCCGCCTCCCGTTCAGCCCTGATCACCACCCACAGCTACGACGTCATCCTCGATGTCCGCGACGCGGCAGATCCCGCAGTCGCCGGCTACCCGAGCACCAGCACCATCACGTTCTCCGCAGAGCCCGGCTCTGCCACGTTCCTGGACTTCATCAGCGGCAGCGTGCAGTCAGTGGTGCTGAACGGCCAGGCCCTGGACGTCGATGCGGTGGTGGACCGGGACCGGGTCATCCTCGAAAACCTCGCTGCGGACAACCAGGTGACGGTATCCGGAACAGCGCTCTACAGCCGTTCCGGGGAAGGAATGCACCGCTTCGTGGACCCTGCTGACGGGCAGTGCTACCTCTACACCCAGTACGAACCGGCAGACAGCCGACGCGTCTTCGCCAACTTCGAGCAGCCCGACCTCAAAGCCGAATTCACCTTTCACGTGATCGCGCCTGCTGGCTGGGAGGTCGCGTCCAATGGCGTGGAGGCGGCGCGGACACCCTTGGCGGATGACCCCAAAGCGGCCCAATGGGACTTTGAAACCACCAAGCGGATGTCCACGTACATCACCTCGGTGCTGGCCGGGCCTTACTTCAAAGCGACAGACCACTGGGGAGCAACGCTCGACGGCGACACCCGGCTTGAGGTGCCGCTGGCACTTTACTGCCGCGCCTCATTGGCAGACGCTTTCGACGCCGACGAGCTGTTCCGCTTGACCAAGAACGGCCTGGAGTTCTTTAACGCCCTCTTCGACTATCCCTACCCATGGGGCAAGTACGATCAGGCATTCGTGCCCGAATACAACCTCGGGGCCATGGAAAATCCCGGACTGGTCACCTTCACGGAAAAGTATGTCTACGCCTCGCGGGCCACCGACGCCCAGTACCAGGGACGCGCCAACACCCTGATGCACGAGATGGCACACATGTGGTTCGGCGACCTCGTCACCATGAACTGGTGGGACGACCTCTGGCTCAAGGAGTCGTTCGCTGACTACATGGGAACCCTTGGCGTGGATCGTGCCACTGACTGGGACTCCGCATGGGTGAACTTCGCCAGCAAACGCAAGGCTTGGGCGTACCTGCAGGACCAGCTGCCCACCACCCATCCGATCGTCGCCGACATTCCGGACCTTGAGGCGGCCAAGCAGAACTTCGACGGCATCACCTACGCCAAGGGCGCTTCGGTCCTGAAACAGTTGGTTGCCTACGTCGGTTTTGACGCCTTCATCGCCGGATCACGCCAATATTTCCGCGACCACGCCTACGGCAACACCTCCCTGAAGGACCTGCTGGAAGCGCTAAGTGCCTCCTCTGGCCGGGACCTGTCCGGTTGGGCGCGCCAATGGCTGCAGACTTCCGGAATCTCCACCATTTCAGCCGGGATTGTCGAAGACGACGGGACGCTGGGCGCGGTGACGCTCCAACAGGACGCCATCGACCCCATCACAGGGCACCAGGAACTCCGCCCCCACCGCATGCGGCTTGGCTTGTATGACCCCAACGCAGACGGTGCCCTTGTCAGGACCGAAAGTATCGAAATTGATGTGGACGTTCCCAGCACCCTGGTAGCCGAGCTGAACGGCAAGACCCGGCCTGCCCTGCTGTTGGTCAACGATGACGACCTGAGCTATGCAAAGATCAGGCTCGATCCCGGATCCGAACACACGGTGAGGTCTTCGCTGGACAAGATCCAGGACCCCATGGCCCGGGCACTGTGCTGGACGGCGCTTTGGGATTCGGCCCGCGACGGCGTCACCCCTGCAGCCCGGTATGTCGCCGCGGTGGAACAGTTCGCTCCGGCCGAAACCGGCATTGGAGTCCTGCTCAATGTCCTGGGCAACGCCTCCACCGCCATTGAGCGATTCGTGCCTGCTAAGACGCGGGACGGTGTCCGCAAGGACTTCCTGGCCGTTGCTGCCGCACAGTTGAAGGCTGCCCCAGCGGGGTCGGACCAGCAACTCGCCTGGGCCAGGACACTCGCGGATGTCTCGCGGCATGGCGACGCTGAACTCTCCCTGCTGCGCAGCATCCTTGACGGCAGCGTTGTCATTAACGGACTCGCAGTCGACGCAGAACTGCGCTGGAGCCTGTGGCAGGCCCTGGCAGCCCACGGACAGGCGTCGCAAGCTGAGCTCGACCGGGAACTGGAAGCGGACAAGACAGCCTCAGGACGTGAGGGCCACGCTCTTGCCTCGGCGGCCCGCCCAGCCCCTTCGGTGAAGGCCGCGGCATGGGATTCGGCGGTCCTGGGTACCGGACTCTCCAATGAAATCCTGAGCGCCACCATTGCCGGCTTCGCCACGGCCCCGGCTGCCATGCTGGAGCCCTACGTGGAACCGTATTTCGATTGCCTTGAAAAAGTGTGGGCAGAGCGAAGCATTGAAATTGCCGGAAGGATTGTCCGCGGACTGTTCCCGGCCGCCCAGGACCTTGGCGACGGCATGGAACCTGCCCGGCACCCGGTGGTGCTCCGCACCGACGAATGGCTGGCCGAACATGGTGACGCTCCGCGTGCGTTGCGGCGCATCATTATCGAGCAGCGCAGCCACCTGTTGCGTGCCCTGACTGCGCAGGCCGCCAAGGGCTAGGCCGGCGGAATAGAACCCGTCAGGGAACCCGGTTCAGCCATTCGTCCGTGCCGAACTTCGCGTCAACCCGTTTTCGGGCTTCATCGAGCTCCGCTTCACTGAGCCGGGACTCGACTGCGCCATAGCGCTCGGTAAAGACTTCCTGCATGGCCTTGAGGATGGCGGACCGGGCCAAGCCGGTCTGCCGACGCAAGGGATCCACGCGCTTCTTGGCGCTCCGGGTTCCCTTGTCGGACAACTTCTCCTTGCCGATGCGCAGGACCTCCACCATCTTGTCGGCGTCGATGTCGTAGCTCATGGTGACGTGATGGAGCATGCCCCCGTTGGCAAGCCGCTTCTGTGCTGCTCCGCCGATTTTGCCCTGGTCCGTTGCAATGTCGTTGAGCGGGACGTAGAAAGCGTTGATGCCGAGCTTCTCCAACGCGGCCATGACCCAGGAGTCAAGGAAGGCATAGGAGTCCGCGAAACTGATGCCGTCCACCAGTGTCTGCGGCAGGTACAGCGAATACGTGATGCAGTTTCCTGCCTCCATGAACATCGCTCCCCCGCCGCTGATCCTGCGCACAACGGTGATGCCGTGCCGGGACACGCCGTCGGGGTCCACTTCGTTACGCACTGACTGAAAGCTGCCAATCACCACAGAGGGCTCTTCCCAGTCCCAGAACCGCAGCGTCGGGTTCCGCAGCCCGGCACCGACCTCCTCAGTGAGGACTTCGTCCAGGGCCACGTTGACCTCGGTTGGCAGGACCGTGGGTGGGATGACTTCCCATTGGTGGTCTGACCAGCCGGTGGCCTTGGACAAGGCCCGCCGAACTGTTATGGCCACGGCTTCTGCGGAGAAGCCGAACAGTACGGCACCTTCAGGCAAGCCCGCGGTTACGGCCGCGGCAATGTCCGCTGCCGTTGACGTGCCCGGCAGTCCTGTCAGTGCCTTGTTGATGTCCTGCAGGGCCTCGTCGGGCTCCAAAAAGAAGTCTCCGCTCAGGGAGACATTGGCGAAGTGGCCGTTCGCCACCTCAAGGTCAACCACCACCAGTTTTCCGCCGGGAACCTTATATTCGCCGTGAAGGCGGGTGTCGTCGTCGTGGTTCAGGGTTTCAGGCCTGGGCTGGGAAGTCATGCTCTCCATCTTGCCGGAAAACGCAAAAGCCCGCATTGCCGGAATGACGGCGATGCGGGCTTTTGAAAAGACTCGGGGTGAAGTGGTTACTTCTTGCCGCCGAAGCCCTTGAAGCGAGCGTTGAAGCGCTCGACGCGGCCAGCGGAGTCCATGATGCGCTGCTTGCCCGTGTAGAACGGGTGGGACTCCGAAGAGATTTCGACGTCGATAACCGGGTAGGTGTTTCCGTCTTCCCACTCGATGGTCTTCGAGGAAGACACGGTGGACTTGGTCAGGAACTGCGTACCGGAGGCCAGGTCGTTGAAGACAACAGCTTCGTACTTCGGGTGGATATCAGACTTCATAATGGGACCTTTTGTTCACGCAACTGGATTTTGCCAGCTGCCAGGTATGAATGGAGGTGGTCCGTCACTGGAAAGTGGATATTCCAGCGACTGGGCCAACAACCAATCATAGCGGAAACGTCCATGCCATACGAACCGGCTTCAGTCCCGCGGGCGGAGTTCCCAGAACGCCACCGCCGAGGCCGCGGCCACGTTGAGTGAATCGACACCAGCCCGCATCGGGATTTTGACGGCGAGATCGACGGCGGCGAGCGTTTCCTCGCTCATGCCGGCACCTTCGGTACCAAGGACCAGGGCAAGTTTGGGGATCTGCCGTGCGGCCAGATCGTCGAGGTCTACCGCATCCTCCGTCAGCTCCATGGCGGCCACCGTGAAGCCCTGTTCCTTCAGACGCGACAAGTCATCCGGCCAGCTTTCCAAGCGCGCCCACGGGACCTGGAAGACCGTGCCCATGCTCACGCGGACGCTGCGCCTGTACAGCGGATCACCGCACCGTGGCGAGACCAGGACTGCGTCGACGCCGAGCGCTGCCGCCGACCGGAAGATTGCGCCCACGTTGGTGTGGTCCACGATGTCCTCCAGCACGGCCACCCGCCGGGCTTTCGCGAGGAGTTCTTCCAAGGGAACAGGCGCTGGCCGGTGCATGGCTGCCATCGCTCCGCGGTGGAGGTGGAACCCGGTGATCTGTTCCAGCAGGTCGGCCTTGCCAATGAAAACCGGAACGTCGGGGTATTGCCGGAAAACGTCGTCGAGGTCCGCCAACCACTTTTCGGCAAGGAAGAAAGAACGGGGCTGGTGTCCCGCAGCCAGCGCCCGGCGGAGTACCCGGGAGGATTCTGCGA
The DNA here is from genome assembly GCF_047977885.1 of Arthrobacter sp. LFS091. Classification (NCBI taxonomy): domain Bacteria; kingdom Bacillati; phylum Actinomycetota; class Actinomycetes; order Micrococcales; family Micrococcaceae; genus Arthrobacter; species Arthrobacter sp. LFS091. Next base: position 285,166 of record NZ_JBFPFP010000001.1, on the reverse strand, counting down.
TGTACATGCCCTCCTCCGGCTCGCGGAGTTTGCGAAGGTGGACGTCGGTGAGGGTGGTGTAGTCCGTGACGCGTGGATCATCTGCGGACTCGAGGTAGTGAAAGGTCACAGGGGATTACTTCAGCAGGTTGGCGATCATGAAGCCCAGTGCAACGAGGCCGAGCGCGAAAATGACGGCCCGCAGGACTTTCGGGGAGAGCTTCCGCCCCACTTTCGAACCGATGAGTCCGCCGATGGTGGAACTCACGGCAATGATCAGGACAAAGAACCATTCGATGCGGTCAAAGGCGAAAATCAAGTAGGAAACGGCGGCTACCATGTTGACGCCAAGGACCAAGATGTTCTTCATGGCATTCGCGTTCTGCATGGTTCCCGAGAGGAAGACCCCCAGGATTCCCACCAGGAGAATCCCCTGGGCTGCGACGAAGTAGCCACCATAAACACCGGCAAGGTACACGAGGACCACCAGCAGTACGCCGTGGCTTCGATCGCGGATCGCATGCTCGGGGTTTTGTTCCCTGCTGCGCACCCAGGCCTGCAGCTTGGGCTGGAAGACCACCATCAGCAGTGCCACCACCAGCAGCACAGGGGCGACGTAGTGGAACACCTTCTCCGGCAGGTGCAGCAGCAGCCAAGCCCCGGTTATACCGCCCAGCAACGAGGCCGGCAACAGTTTCATCAACTGCCTGCCGCGACCGGCAAGCTCGCGCCGATAGCCCCATGCACCGGCGGCGTTGCCCGCTACCAGGCCCATGGCATTGCTCATGGAGGCAACCACCGGCGTCACACCAATGGCAATAAGTACAGGGAAGGTCACCAACGTGCCGGAGCCGACCACCGCATTGATGGTTCCGGCCCACAAGCCCGCGAAGAAGACCAGGATGTCGTTAAGGATTTCCATTGTGGTTTCGGGTCTGCCTATCGGCGGGCGACGGCCGTGTAGCGGCCGGCGTTTTCGGTAACGTTCAGGGGCAGGCCGAAGGTGTTGCTCAGGTGTTCGTCAGTCAACACTTCCATGATGGGACCCGCGGCCACGACACCGCCTTCGCGCAGGAGCATGGCGTGGGTGAAGCCCGGGGGCACTTCTTCAAGGTGGTGGGTCACCAGGACCATGGCAGGGGCGTCCTCGTCGCTGGCGAGCTCGCCTAGCTTGTGGACGAGTTCTTCGCGGCCCCCCACATCCAGGCCGGCTGCAGGTTCGTCGAGGAGAAGCAGTTCAGGATCGGTCATGAGTGCCCGGGCAATCTGGACGCGCTTGCGCTCCCCTTCGGACAGGGTGGCAAAGGTGCGGTTAAGCAGCGGGCCCATTCCCCAGTCGTTGAGCAGACGGAAAGCACGACGTTCGTCGTCGCGTTCGTAGCCTTCCCGCCAGCGGCCGGTTACGCCATAGGCTGCCGTGACCACCACATTGAGCACGTTCTCGTGTTCCGGGATTTGGGTCGCAAGTGCTGCCGACGACAGTCCGATCCTGGGACGCAGTTCAAAGACGTCGACGCGTCCAAGAACTTCGTCGAGAATCCCTGCCTGGCCGCTGCTGGGGTGCAGTCGCGCTGCGGCAATCTGGAGGAGGGTCGTCTTGCCGGCGCCGTTGGGGCCCAGGATGACCCAGCGTTCGCCTTCGTTGACCTGCCAGTCAACCTTGTCCAGCAGGGTCTTTTTGCCTCGGACAACGCTGACGGAAGCCAATTCCAGAACATCACTCATAGCAGTAGACACTAGGACAAAAATCCACATGACTGATAACCGGTTGCGGCGCATGCCCGGTGACATGAAATGAATTCGGGCGGGTGCGGCGCCCTCAGTAGGATTGGGGCCATGACTTCGAACTTGGCTGCGGTCAGCTATGGCGTGAACTTGACCGCCGAATCCCTGGAAAATATCCGCCTTGCCCTGGCTGGCGCCGGCGTCACAGTGTCGTCCGAATCACACTCCGCAGATGAGCGCTTCGCCGTTCACACAGTGGAACTCACGCCTCTGGAGGATGCGGCCTCGGACCTCGCCGGCGTGCGACGCAAGGTAGCTGAGGTGGCAGGCCCTGGAGTTGATACGGCCATTGTTCCCCAGGGGCTGCGGCAGGCAGCGCGGAAGCTGCTCATCATGGATGTCGACTCAACTTTGATCCAACAGGAAGTCATCGAGCTTTTGGCCGCCCATGCAGGTAAACGGGAGGAAGTCGCTGCTGTCACAGAGGCAGCCATGCGGGGCGAGCTCGACTTCGCACAGAGCCTCCACGCGCGGGTTGCAGTGCTCGCCGGGCTGCCTGCCGCCGTCGTCGATTCCGTCCGGGAAGAAGTTCGCCTCAGCCTCGGTGCGGCTGAACTGGTTGCGGCGTTCAAGGCCGCCGGCCACACCGTGGCCGTTGTGTCAGGTGGGTTCAACCAGATCCTTGAACCGATTGCGGGCGGGCTGGGCCTGGATTACTGGATCGCCAACGAGCTGGAAATTGTCGACGGCGCGTTGACCGGCAAGGTACTCGGCGCGGTTATTGACCGCGCTGCCAAGGAGAAATACCTGCGCGAATGGGCCGCTGCCGAGGGCATCAGCCTGGAGCACACCATTGCGGTGGGTGATGGCGCCAACGACCTGGACATGCTGGGTGCAGCCGGGATCGGCATTGCCTTCAATGCCAAACCGGCCGTTCGCGCCGTGGCGGACGCCGCCATCAACATGCCGTATCTGGACGCAGTCCGGCACATCGCCAACGTCTAGGTCGCCGGAGTCTTCCCTGGCTACTGCCCTATTTGCCATGAGATTGAAAGCGCATTAGTGTAGGCGCCTTGCATTTCATGACGGTGAATTCGCACTAATTTATTCGATTGTCACCCGATCGCATTAAATGTCCAAGGGAATATGCTGCGCCCAATTCCGTGTGTGAGGATGGAAACTTCAAAAGGACATCCGTTATGCAATAACGGTCCGGGATGAAGGAAGTGCAGGGCAGGTGGTGGACCGTTCGGGACGCACATGGAAGTGGTGGAAGCGTAATGACGGTCTGGACGCCGGCGAATTGACGTCCTTTGCCGCAGAAGAAAGTCCGACACCACTTCATGAATTCCTCGGGGTCGAACCTCAAGGGGACGAACTGCCGGCAGCGGAGGTGTTCGAGCCTGGATCTTCCAGCGGAACGCCTCTATACCAGGAGACCCGAACCATGTACTTCACGGATTCCGGCCATGACGAAACAGAACAGGAAGAATCCATTATGAGCTCACTTGATGACGCCATGAAGCAACTGCTGTCCATAGAGGGCGCTACAGGGGCAGCCATCGTTGACTACTCCAGCGGAATGGCCCTGGCGCAGGGCGGAAACCCCGGCTTCGACCTCGGGGTGGCCGCGGCCGGCAACTCCAACGTGGTCAGTTCAAAACTGCGAACCATGGCGGATCTGAAGCTGGACAGCAACATCGAAGACATCCTCATCACCCTGGGCACCCAGTACCACCTGATCAACGTCCTGAACTCTGAAGGCTCCAAAGGCCTTTTCGTGTATTTGGTGCTTGATCGCACGTACGCGAACCTGGCCCTGGCACGCCACAAACTCAGCAGCATCTCCAAGGGCGTCAGTATCTAGCGCCTGCGTTTTGAACGGGAGAGGACGGCCGCGTACACCGCGACCGTCCTTTTTCGCCATCAGTAACCTATTCCGGATAACCGGCTGCGGATCAGGTCATGACCCGCCGCGCGTCTCTGGTCCCCGACTCGAACTTCACGCCCAGCATGTGGTGGACCAGGACGTCCTCGTTCGTGTTGGCATTGGCCTCAATGGTGACCAGCTCGCCATCGCGCATCACCCCGATCCGGTGGCACCAGCCAACCAACTCCGACAAATCCGACGACAACAGAATGATCGCGACCCCGAGCTCGCTGAGTTCGCTCAGCATCTCGTAGACGACTTCCTTGGCGCCAATGTCGATGCCGCGGCTGGGGTGGCTGAGAATCAGCACATCGCAGCCGGCACTCATCCATTTGGCCAGCTGCACCTTTTGCCGGTCACCTCCGGAAAGAGTGTCCAAGGCACCGTGGATGTTGGTGGTGTTGATGCGCATGCGGCGAACCACCTCAACCACGCTCCTCAACGTGGCGATCTCTTCCTCCAGGTCCCCGCTCGGGCTGCCGCTGCTCTGAAGGCCTTCCGTTATGCTGGCATCGGTCGGCGCCGATTCGGCCGTATCTGAGAGGTAACCGATCTTTAGCCTCGCTGCGTCGTGGATCCCGCGGATCTCCACGCGCTCACCCCGGATACGGATCTCGCCGGAGGTGCTTGGATGTACGCCTGCCAATGCCTCGACCAGCTGATAGACGCCGGAGCGATGTGTTCCCACAAGGCCGAAAAACTCTCCCTTGGAGACGTCAAAGGAGACTCCCCGCACGGCGTCATCGACGCTAAGGTCGACCACGCGCAAGGCCTCCCCCGTGTCTGATCGCCCGGTGGGCCTGACGTTGCCCTCCAACTCGTGATTGAGGAGCAGGAACGCCAGTTCGTCTACGTTGGTCTGGCTGGCTTCCAGGACTTTATGGACCCTGCCATCCCTGAGCACGGCGATGCGGTGGGCGATGGAACGGACCTCATCCAGGCGATGGGTGATGTAGATAATTGCGCGGCCTTGCCTGGTCAGCATGCGCAGGACCTGATGAAGGACGGCAACATCGTGGTCCGGAAGTGACGCGGCAACCTCGTCCATGATGACCAACTGGGCTTCTTCGGCAACCATCCTGAGAACTTCCACAAGAGCCTGCTCGGCGCGGATCAGGGTGCCCACCTTGGCGTCCGGATCCATGGTGACGCCGATGTCCCGGATGAGTTCGGCGGCCCGGCCACGGAGTTCTTCATGGCGCTTGCCGGCCTGGAATGTTCCTCGAAAGATTGCCTTGGCGATGGTCAATTCAGGGTCCAGCCGGAAGTTCTGTGGGATGAGCCCGACGCCGCACGCTCACGCTTCCTCTGCGGACTCGGGCCGATACTTCTCGCCCGCCAGCATGATGTGGCCGGCCTGGTGTTGATGGGTCCCTGCGAGGACGCCCATGAGCGTTGTTTTTCCGGCACCGTTGGTTCCGATCATGCCGAGAATTTCGCCGCGATTCAGCGAAAGGCTGACCCCTCTGAGGATTTGGCGCTGTTCATAGGACGCATGGATATCATCCGCATGCAGTAGTAAGTCCAAAGAAACTCCTGTATGAGCCGCACCGTGTGAGTCCAGCGGCTTTGGCATGGGTACCGCTAATGAGTGACGAGCCTCGAAGGAGGCGCTTTTCAGAGTCAATCAGACGCCCGGAACAAATGCAAAAATAAAAGCGCAAACAGATCTTTATAATTCGTGACGCGGTTTTGGGCGATATTTATCTAATTGTCATCGATCATTGTTCCACCCCGAAATGCAGCCGGAGACTTAAAGCGGAACGGCCCGGGACGCTGTCCCGGGCCGTTCCGTATGAGGCGATCTACTGCTGCTACTCGCCTGACTTGTTGAAGTAGTCAGAGCCGCCAACGTATTCGGTGTGTCCCGATTCCACGTCTGCGGTAACCATTTTGGCAACCTCCGCTGCAAACTCCTGAACGGAGTAGAGCTTTCCGGCTTCGGCGCGGCGGGCTTCAATGGCACCTGGATTTGAACGGTCCAGGAGGGTGGCAGTCACTGTTCCTTCGATCATGTCACCAGAAACGACCACCAAGGAGATCCCCTTGTCGGCCAGATTCGGCAGGAGGGCGCGCAGTGCGTCCTCGCCGGCACGCTTGCTCTTGGCAACGGGCTCGTATTCGGGCATCGTGGGCACGGTTTCCACGAAGTGGGCCTGGTGGCTGGTTACGAAGACAACCCGCGAGCCCTCCGGCATCAGCGGCACAGCGGCATTGAGCATGTTGACCTGGGCGTCGCGGTTCAACTTGAGCGCGTAGCCTTCCTCCATGCCCGACTCCATGCCGCCCGAAGCATTGAGCACCAGGATATCCAAGGAGCCGAATTCCTCCATCGCCGTGCTGGCCAGGGCGTGTACGCCTTCGTCCGTGGTGAGGTCCGCTCCCACAGCCGCAGCCCGGCCGCCTGCCGCCTGGATGTCAGCTACAACCTTGTTGGCGCGGGGCGCCTTTTGGCGGTAGTTGACGACGACGGCGGCACCCTCGCCAGCGAGGATCTTGGCAACTTCCGCTCCGATTCCACGGGAAGACCCCGTGACGATCGCGGTCTTGTTATCCAGCATTCCCATTCGTGCTCCTTTTGTTCACTTCATCCAAATTCCGTGGGCTCGGTTTCCATCTTGCCAGTGGCACGGACCAAAGCCTTTGTCGCCCCCGGACAAAAAACTGCCGTCGTGGCTAGTGGCCCATTCCCAGTCCGCCGTCCACCGGGATGACAGCACCTGAGATGTAGGCGGCTTCGTCGCTGGCTACCCAGCGAACGACGTCGGCTACTTCGGATGCCTCCGCGAAGCGACCGGCCGGAACGTTGGCCAGATACGATTTCTGTGTTTCTTCGGGCAGTTCGGCAGTCATGTCCGTGTTGATGAAGCCCGGAGCCACTACGTTCGCCGTGATCCCGCGGCTGCCGAGTTCACGGGTCAGCGACCGCGCGATGCCCACCATGCCGGCTTTGGAGGCGGAGTAGTTGATCTGGCCAGGTGCACCGTAGAGCCCGGACACCGACGAAATAAGGACCACGCGGCCTTTCCGCAGCCGGATCATGCCCTTGGACGCCCTCTTGATGACGCGGAATGCGCCAGTGAGGTTTGTGTCCAGGACCGACGTGAAGTCCTCCTCGCTCATGCGGAGCAGAAGGGTGTCCTTGGTGATCCCGGCATTCGCCACCAGGACCTCCACGGGACCGTGGGCTTCCTCGACGATCTTGAATGCAGCATCGATCGACGCCTCATCGGTCACATCGGCTTTGACGCCCAGGATTCCCTCAGGCAGTGCTGTTTCACTGCGGTAGGTGACGGCGACCTTGTCACCGTTGGCGAGGAACGATTCCGCGATGGCCAGGCCGATGCCGCGGTTGCCGCCGGTGATGAGGACGCTGCGGGGGGCCGATACTGCTTCAGACATACATGTGCTCCAGGTTCCGCGGCATTCGGTGCCGCTGCGACAGGGATTTTCCTTTGTTGATCTTATCCGCCGTACGCAGCAACCGGCGGGCAACAAGGGCCGTCCGCGGTTTGGGTGGCTACCGGCTTGGTGAGAGAATTGGAAGAGGCCTTTGGAGCGTGATGATTCAACTGTGACCCCAGGAAGCAGTCCCCTGCAGCAAGTGCCCGGAGATCCGGACGCTGTTTCCGGCGACCCCGAAGTCCACAGCATCACCGATGCGGCAGCTGGCCATTCCGAGGACATGCGCCAGCGCATGGCCAAGTATGCGATCGCCATGGGAATCCGCATGGTCTGCATCATCCTGATCTTTGTGGTGGACGGCTGGTTTAAGATCATCGCCATTGCAGGTGCTGTCTTCCTTCCTTGGATTGCCGTCGTCATCGCCAATGGCAGCGACAAGGCCGAGGTCCACAGCGAGTCCCTCCTGGATTACGTGGCGGTGCCGGAAATCGAAAGGCCATACCAAGCTGCGGACGATGGATCCGCAGACACGCCAACGGTGCTCCAAGGCGAGCTGGTGGATGATGATCCGCCGTCCCGCAGTGCCGAACACACCAGTGGCGAAGCAAGCGAGGCCGGGAAACCCGGCGATGAACAGGCGACTTCATGAATATCTTTAGCCTCGGCGGACCTGGTCTGTCTGACCAGGAATTCCGACAGGCCCAGGGACCGGCGACATGCTCGAGGAAGGGATGCCGTGCCGGTGCTGAGTGGCAGCTTCTGTGGAACAACCCACGCATCCATACTCCGGAGCGGCGGAAAGTGTGGCTCTCCTGCGGGGAACACCGGGAGTGGCTGGAGGACTACCTTCAGACCCGCGGCCTGTGGAAGGAAACCGTGCCCTTCGTGGCCCACCAGGACCCTGCGAACGAGGCCGGCTGAATGTACCGTTTCCTTTTCTCCAGCAAATGGCTGGGGTATTTTGTCCTGGCCGTGATTTTTGCCACCGCATGCGTCTTCCTGGGGCGTTGGCAAATGGACCGCCGGGCCGAGACCCTTGCCGAAATCAACCGCGTGGTCAGCAATTACTCAGCGACCCCCATCCCTTTCTCTGAGATCAGTGACCAGTTCCGTGCCCTGGACCCCGAACGCGAGTGGACACAGGTCCGGCTACGGGGCAGCTACGACCTCGACGGGCAGCGCGTTGTCCGTAACCGTCCGCTGAATGGCCAGCCGGGCTACGACGTCGTGGTTCCCTTCCGGCTTACCACCGGCGAGACCGTGGTGATTGACCGTGGCTGGTTGCCGATCGGCAACAATACGCCCGGCCGACCCGACGTCGTGCCGGCTCCTCCGGCGGGCGAAGTCACCGTAGTGGCCCGGCTGAAACCTGCCGAGCCGAAGCTTGACCGCGGCGCCGTGGATGGGCAGCTCGCTTCAATCGACCTTGCCGGCTTCGCCAAAGAACTCCCGTACCCCATCGCCACGGGAGCCTACGGGCAGTTGGCCAGTGAGGACCCTGCGGTGCAACCGATGCCCACGCCGTTCCCGAAGCCGGCCACGGAAGAGGGTACGCACCTTTCCTACTCCTTGCAGTGGTTCGCTTTCGGTGTTCTGATGTTCATCGGTTTCGGCTATGCCGCACGCCAGCAGGCCCGCAACGCGGCAATCGACGCCGAAGAGGAAGAGGACGACGGGATCATTGCCGCCGGCGGGACACCCAAGCCCCGCACCCCGGCGGCGCGAAAGAACAAGAGGCCCACGTCCGAAGAAGAGGAAGACGCCATCCTTGATGCCCAAGGTTACTGAATGATTCCGGATCCTGTACTGAACGTAAAGTCAGCCCTGACTGCCGCCGGAGTTTCGGACACGGTGCAAATCTTCGAGGACAAGGTTCCGACGGCGGCCGCCGCTGCTTCCGTGTTGGGCTGCGACGTCGCCGCCATCACCAACAGCCTGATCTTTGAGCTCGACGGCGCTCCCCTGCTGATCCTTGCCAGCGGCGCCGCCAAGGTTGATACAGCATTGGTTGCAGCACAGTTGGGTACGGGTAAGATCCGCCGCGCCACACCGGAATTCGTGCTGGAGCACACCGGCCAAGAAGTAGGAGGTGTAGCCCCAGTGGGCCACCCTAAGAAACTCCGAACCATCCTGGACAGTTCGCTGCGGGAATACCCACTGCTCTGGGCAGGAGCCGGAGACCACAACTCCATGTTCTCCATCAGCTACCAAGAGCTGGCGCGCGTCACCAACGCCGAACCCTTGCAGGTCCGCTAGGCGACGCTTACGCCAGCGTGATCAAGTCCAGGTAGTCCTCGTTCCAGTGGTCCTCAACGCCGTCCGGAAGCAGCACTACGCGTTCCGGGTTCAGCGCCGACACGGCACCTTCGTCGTGGCTGACCATGACGACGGCGCCGCTGTAGTTCTTGAGCGCGCCCAGGATTTCGGCGCGGCTGGCGGGGTCGAGGTTGTTGGTGGGTTCGTCCAGCAGCAGAACGTTGGCGCTGGAGGCAACGATGGTGGCCAGGGCCAGGCGCGTCTTCTCTCCACCCGAGAGCACACCGGCGGGCTTGTCGACGTCGTCGCCCGAGAAGAGGAATGAACCCAGGATGCCGCGGACTTCGGCGTCCTTCATGTCCGGCGCCGATGAGCGCATGTTCTCGAGAACGGTGCGATCAACGTCCAGGGTTTCGTGCTCCTGGGCGTAGTAGCCCACCTTGAGGCCGTGCCCGGGGATGATGTCACCTGTGTCGGGCTTGTCGACTCCGGCGAGCATGCGCAGCAGGGTGGTCTTGCCGGCACCGTTGAGACCCAGGATAACCACCTTGGAGCCACGGTCGATGGCGAGGTCCACATCAGTGAAGATTTCCAGCGAGCCGTAGGACTTGCTAAGCCCTTCGGCCGTGAGCGGGGTCTTGCCGCACGGTGAAGGATCCGGGAAGCGCAGTGCTGCTACGCGATCGTTCTCACGGACAGCTTCCAGGCCGCTGAGGAGCCGCTCGGCACGCTTGGCCATGTTCTGGGCTGCTACTGCCTTGGTGGCCTTGGCCCGCATCTTGTTCGCTTGGTCGATCAGGACCTGGGCCTTCTTTTCTGCGTTGGCGCGTTCGCGCTTGCGGGCGCGTTCATCCGTTTCACGCTGGAGCAGGTAGCGCTTCCAGTCCATGTTGTAGTAGTCGATCTGGGCGCGGTTGGCATCAAGGAGGTAGACCTTGTTGACGGTGGCCTCGAGCAGGTCCGTGTCGTGGCTGATCACGATCAGGCCGCCCTGGTGGTTCTTCAGGAAGTCCCGGAGCCAGGTGATGGAGTCGGCATCCAAGTGGTTGGTGGGTTCGTCCAGGAGCAGGGTTTCTGCGTCGGAGTAAAGGATTCGTGCCAGTTCCACGCGGCGGCGCTGTCCACCGGAGAGGGTTTTCAACGGTTGGTTCAGGAGGCGGTCCGGCAACGCCAGGTTGGAGGAGATCGCCGCGGCTTCGGCTTCGGCAGCGTAACCTCCGCCTGCCAGGAATTCTGCTTCGAGACGGTCGTAACGGCCCATGGCTTTGCGCTGGACGGCGGCGTCCTCGCTGGCCATGTCCTCGTGTGCCTTCTTGAGTTTGCCCACCACGACATCCAAGCCACGGGCGGAGAGGATGCGGTCGCGGGCGAGCTGCTCCATGTCAGGCGTCCGCGGATCCTGCGGCAGGTAGCCGATCTCACCGCTGCGGGTTACCTTGCCCCCAGCAGGGAGCCCTTCGCCTGCGAGGACGCGGGTCAGAGTGGTTTTGCCGGCACCGTTGCGCCCAACGAGGCCAATCTTGTCCCCTTTGTCCACCCGGAAGTTAACCTGGTCCATGAGCAGGCGTGCGCCGGCGCGGAGTTCGAGGTCCTGGACGGTAATCAATTCGGGTGATGCCTTTCAATGGGGAACGCCTGCGGGGACCGGTGGGCCCGGTCAGGTGCGGAGCCTGACAGCTGCGGCGGGGTGGGCTGTGAGAACAGCCTGTTCAAGTCTACCGGTACCCCGGCCGGGGACTGGCATTTGCCCGCCCAGCGAAATTTTGCGGCACCCTTCAAAGAATCCGCGGCGTGCGTTGTGGGAAGGCTCCAAAATGAGGGTCCCGTGACGTCCGTACCCTCGAAGGCAGGGGGAAGTTCCGCACACACCGCATCGCATCACACCTGATTGGACCCTTCATGAGCCAGACCGACTCTGCCACAGCGCAGCTCACTACTGCACCCGCCCGTCGGCGATGGACCGCTACTGACATCGGACTTATCGCTGTCTTCGCAGCGCTCGTCGCAGCCTCCTCGATCGTCCCCGGAATCCCTGTGGGAGCATTGGGAGTCCCGATCACCTTGGTGACCCTCACCGTGATGCTTAGCGGACTGGTGTTGGGTGCTGGACGCGGGTTCGCCGCCGTCGGGCTTTATGTCCTGCTCGGCCTGGCAGGGTTGCCCATCTTCAGTGGTGGACGCAGCGGCTTGGGGATCCTGGCGACGCCTTCCGCAGGCTACATTGTGGCCTTCCCCTTGGCCGCTGCCGCTACCGGCTACCTGGCCGCCGTCGTGATCCGCCGGACGGTGAAGTACCGGGGGCTGTGGCTTTTCGCCGCCGCCATGGTTAGCAGCGTCGTCATCATCCACGGACTCGGTGTACTGGGCATGATGGTGAACGGCAAACTCGACTTTGGCAAGGCTTTCGTTGCCGACCTTGCCTTCTACCCGGGAGACATCCTCAAGAACGTGCTGGCCGTGGTCATTGCACTTGCTATCCACAAGGCCTTTCCTGATGTCCTGGTCCGTCGGGTCAAGTAGGCCAGGAACTATCACCGCATGAATTCCATCCATTTCGACGGCGTGTCGGTACGCGTTTCGGTCGACGGCAGCGACACTGCCAAGACCCTGCTGCATGACATTTCGCTGGAGCTCACTGAGCGGCGCATTGGCGTCATAGGGGCCAACGGTTCCGGCAAGTCCACACTGCTGCGCCTGCTCAATGGCTTGGTTGCACCCAGCGAGGGCAGGATCGTAGTCCACGGCGATGACACCGTGGCAAACGTTCGAAGGGTTCGGCGAAACGTGGGTTTCGTGTTTACCGATCCCCTGTCGCAGCTGGTCATGCCGACGGGCCGTGAAGACGTAGAGCTTTCACTCCGCCGTTCCGTCAAGAACTCCAAAGAACGCGCTGCCCGGGCCGAAACAGTCCTTACCCGTTTCGGCCTCCTGGGCCTGGCCGACCAGAGCATTTACGAACTTTCCGGCGGAGAACGGCAGTTGTTGGCGTTGGCGGCCGTCCTGGCGGTTGACCCCAAGGTACTGGTCCTCGACGAACCATCCACGCTGCTGGACCTGCGCAACCGGGAGCTCCTTCGCCGCACCATCGCAGGCCTGGACCAGCAGGTCATCATGTCCACCCACGATTTGGACCTGGCGATGGACATGGACCGTGTCCTGGTTGTCGAGTCGGGCCGGATAGTGTTCGACGGCGATGCGGAAGAAGGCGTCGCACGGTACCGGATGCTTTGCGCGGCGGCGTTGGACGAGCTTCCGACCGGAAGCAGGACAGGCGACGTGCCGAGGTGAGGGGTCATGGTTTCCTGATCGCCAACTACGTTCCCGGGAAGTCCGTGATCCATCGCGCACCCCTGTTGCTGAAATTCCTGGTGGTGGCCGCCTGCGGGGCAGTATCCTTCCTGGTGGTCGACTGGGCCGTTTCCCTGGTGGTCTTCTGCATCATGTGTGGCCTGTTCCTCCTCAGCGGAGCAGGCCTGCGGCGACTTGCCGGAGCCATCCGGATGGTGGCGCCCATCGTGCTGGTCATTGGATTGTTCCAGTGGTGGCAACTCGGAGGATCCACGGCGGCCCGGATCGTCCTCAATATCCTGGTGTGCGTGGTGGCAGCATCCGTGCTCTCGGCTACCACTCCGGTGCAGGAGCTCCTGGATGGCGTTGTCTCACTGGCCAAGCCGTTCCGGCGCTTTGGAGCCGACCCCGAACGCTTTGCCCTGACCATCGCCGTGATGCTTCGGAGCATCCCGTTCATCGCCGGAGCTTTCGCCGATGTGCGCGACTCAGCCCGGGCCCGTGGCCTGGAGCGCAACCCCCGGGCCTTGGTGCTCCCTGTCTTCATCACTACCGTGGCGTACGCCCGGCAGACGGGCGATGCGTTGGCTGCCCGCGGCCTGGGTGAGCCGGAAGACCCGCTAGAGCCTTGAGTACCGCATAAGTGCCGCTGTTCCCATGCCGCCGGCGATGCTGATCATTGCCAGCCCCAAGGGCGACTCCCTCGACTGAAGGTACCGGCGGCGCGCCTGGGCCAGGAGGCGAGTCACCAGGACCGCCCCCGACGCACCGTAGGCGTGGCCCAGCGCCAAGGCTCCACCGTCCAGGTTCGCCCGTTGCGGCGCGATCCTCAGGTGGTCCAGGCAAGCAATAGTCTGGGCGGCAAACGCTTCATTGAATTCGATGAGGTCGACGTCGTCCGGTTCCACTTTGAGTTCCGACAGGAGCTTTTCGGCCGCGTAGGCAGCACCGACGCCCAGCAGTTCCGGATCTACACCGCTGGTATCGCAGCCCAAAACCAGCAAGCCGTCCTTCGCGCCCATGGCCCGTGCGCGCTTGAGGGAGGTAACGACGACGGCGGAGGCACCGTCCGCGTCGAAACACGAATTCCCTGCGGTGACTGTTCCTCCGGGCACGAAGGCTGCAGGGAACCGCGCCATCATCGGCGCGCGAAGCGAGGGGCGGGGACCATCATCGCGGGTCACCGACGTTTCCTGGCCCGCCAGGGAGACCATCTCGCTCACGAACCTGCCGTCTTCGGCGGCGCTGACCGCCCTCCGATGGCTGCGGAGTGCGTAGTCGTCCTGCCGTTCCCGTGACACGCCACATTCCCGTGCCACGTTTTCGGCGGCCACCCCCATATCAGGGTCGCCGTACTGCATTGGCACAAAGGTGGCGCGCGAGTAGAAGTCCAGGCCGCCGTCGTCGTTCCTGTTGGCCCGGGCGGGAGCGGTACTGATGCTTTCGACGCCACCGGCAATATAGAGGGGGTCGCCGCCGGCTGCCACCAGCCGGGACGCCAACGCAATGGCGTCCAGTCCCGAGCCGCACTGCCGGTCCACCGTGAGTCCAGGAACCGAGATTGGCAAACCGGCCTGCAGCGCGGCGAACCGCGCCACATTTCCCCCGCCGCCCACCGCGTTGCCGATGATGACGTCGTCAACCGCGGCGGCATCCACGCCCGCCGATTCAACCAACGAACGGATCACCGGCGCCAGGAGGTCCGGCGCGCGGAAGTGCTTCACTTGGCCATTGGCGCGGCAAATGGGGGTACGGAGCGCCGCTATGATCACCGGTTGGAGGGACTCGTCCGCCTGCACGTTCATGGGTGCTGCGTCAGCCAAGGGGCTGCGCCCGCGGGTCGTGGTTCTTGATCCAGTCCAAAAGGACACCCCTGCTGATTTTGCCCCGGTCCGTCATGGGCAGCTCCGCGAGCACGAAGAATTGCAGCGGCCATTTGTCCCTTGCAAGCAGTCCGTCCAATCCGGTACGCAGCTGCGTCGCGGTGACGGCGCCGTAGGCAGGTACGACGCCGGCAATCACCTTTTGCCCGCGGATATCGTCAGGCGCCCCGGCAGCAACAGCCAATTCTATCCCCGGAACCGAGGCGAGGGCAAGCTCCACCTCGTGGGGGTAGACGTTCTTGCCGGCAGTAAGGATCATGTCTGAGCGCCGCCCCAGAATGTGGAGGATCCCGTCCTCCACATAGCCTTGGTCACCCACGGTGTACCAACCGTCCAGGCATCGCAGGGCCTGCCCGTCATCACCCCACAGGTAGCCGTTGCTGACCATTGCACTGCGCACGCTGATATTTCCGTGCCGGCCGTCGGGAAGGGACCGGCCCTTGTCATCCAGGATGCGCAGTTCCACGCCTGGAAACGGCTTGCCAATGCCGGTGCCGCCAGCGTCGAGCCGTTCGCCCGCAGGGAGCCGGGTACCGGACACGAAACTCAACTCCGAGGCGCCGTAGTACTCGTAAATTGCGGCATGCGGGGCCCATCGCCGGGCAGCTTCCAAGGTGCGGGCGTCCAACTTTGAACCAGCGCAAATGATGCTTCGAAGGCCCGATGCGTCAACGTCCCCCGCAAGGCCACGTTCGCTGAGCAGCCGCAGCATGGTGGGTGCAAGGACCAGGCGCGTGATGCCGTCATGGCTGATGGCGGAGTGTGCTTCACCCACGTCGAAGGAGTCAAGCGTGTGGAAGGCAGCTCCCGCGTACAGGCACTCCGAGAGGGCGTACAGGTTAAGGCTGGCTGACAATGGTCCCGGGGCCAATGTCCGGTCCGATGTTGTGAGGCCAAAGAACTCTATGGATGCTTCGAAGGACGCCTGCCACGAGTTGCGCGAACGCGTGAAGGCCTTCGGGATGGACGTCGTCCCCGAGGTGAGGCCGATGAGGAACGTGCTGGAAGGATCGCCGTCTTCCAACCCCGTACCTTCCGCGGAGCCCGAATCCAGGATGCGCGCCGAGACTTCCTCGACCATGTGGGCCGGCCATTGCGGATCCAGGACAGCACACCGCCGTTCCCCGGCCACGGCCGCCGCATAACGTTCCACGAACCGCAATGAGTTGGGTTCGGCAAGAACAGTGGTGGCTCCCGCAGTGCCGAGCAGCGCTGCTGCGGCATCGCGGAGTCCGGCCCAGGTGAGCCCGGCATTTCCCACGACGACTGCGGTGTCATGTGGGCGCTCATCGGCCCAGAGCTGAAGTTTGTCCAGGAAAGGCATCCAGCCAATTTTACGGCAGTGTCCAACACCAAGCACCAAAAGTGACGTCTATTCTGACTGTATGAGTTTCAATGACGGCGCACAGCTTGACCCTTCCCAGGTGGAAGACCGACGTGGCAGCGGGATGGGCCGCGGAACCAAGATCGGTGGTGGAATCGGTGGCGGCATTGTGGTGCTGCTCCTGGCCCTTTTCGGGATCAACCCCAGCATCCTGGGCGACCTGACGGGCGCCGGTACCCAACCGCCTGCCATCGAAAGCGGTACCGCGGGCGCGGGCGGCCTCCAGGAGTGCCAAACAGGCGCCGACGCCGACAAGCGACTGGATTGCCGGATCACGGGCACGGTGAACAGCCTCAATGCATTTTGGCCAACATATCTGGCCCAGTACAACGTAAAGTATTCCCGCCCCGGGACTGTCATTTTCAGCCAAGCAACCAACACTGGCTGCGGCCCCGCCACAACGGATGTGGGCCCTTTCTACTGCCCCACGGACGTGAAAGCCTATTTCGATCCCGGCTTCTTCGATGAACTGGTGACACGCTTCGGCTCCTCGGGCGGACCCCTGGCGCAGGAGTATGTGGTGGCCCACGAATTTGGACACCATGTGCAGAATCTCCTGGGCAACCTCGACAAGGCACAGCAGGACCCGCAGGGTCCCCAGTCCGGTGGTGTCAGGGTGGAACTGCAAGCCGACTGCTACGCAGGATTGTGGGTCCGGCACGCCACAACGCAAACCGATGCCAGCGGTAAGCCGTTCCTGGATCCCCTGACCGAGCAGGACCTGCAGGACGCCCTGTCGGCCGCCTCCGCCGTCGGCGATGACCGTATTCAAAAAGCGGCCACCGGGCGGGTATCCCCGGAATCGTGGACGCACGGTTCCAGTGCACAACGCCAGAAGTGGTTCTATCAGGGCTACACCACGGGTGACATCAACAAGTGCGACACCTTCGGAGTTGCCGCTCCCTAGGACTTTCGCTGTTAACAAAAAGAATGGTTCCGGGCACATTGCCCGGAACCATTCTTTTCCCGCTGCGAGCGGGTGAAACATGCTGATCAGATGTTGAAGCCGAGGGCCCGCATCTGGTCCTTGCCGTCGTCGGTGATCCGCTCGGGACCCCATGGCGGCATCCATACCCAGTTCAGGCGCCAGTCATCAACGACGCCGTCGAGCGACTTGCCTACCTGCTCTTCAAGCACGTCCGTCAGCGGGCATGCCGCCGTTGTCAGTGTCATGTCGATCAGGAGCGCGCCGTCTTCGTCTGAATACTTGAGCCCGTACAGAAGCCCCAGGTCCACTACATTGACGCCAAGTTCCGGGTCAATGACGTCCTTGAGCGCTTCCTCGACGTCCTCGAGGCTGGTGCGCGCCGCGTTGATTTCGGTCATGGAATGATCCTAACTAGGCCTGCACGGCAGGGGCAACGGCTACGCCGGCGCCGGGAGCGTAGCGGTCGTAGCCCTCTTCTTCGAGACGGTCGGCGAGCTCGGGGCCGCCTTCCTCAACAACCTTGCCGTCTACGAAAACGTGGACGAATTCAGGCTTGATGTAGCGCAGGATACGCGTGTAGTGGGTGATGAGCAGCGTGCCCATGTTGCCCTCTTCGTGCGCGCGGTTAACGCCCTCGGACACTACCTTGAGGGCGTCGACGTCAAGGCCGGAGTCGGTCTCGTCGAGGATGGCGAACTTCGGCTTGAAGAGTTCCAACTGGAGGATCTCGACGCGCTTCTTCTCGCCACCGGAGAAGCCTTCGTTGACGTTGCGCTGGGCAAAGTCAGCGTCGATGCGCAACTGCTGCATCGCTGCCTTGACGTCCTTGGTCCAGGTGCGAAGAGCCGGCGCTTCGCCGTCGATGGCTGTCTTGGCGGTGCGCAGGAAGTTGGTCATGGTCACACCGGGAACCTCTACCGGGTACTGCATGGCCAGGAAAACGCCTGCACGTGCACGCTCGTCGACGCTCATCTCCAGGACGTCTTCGCCGTCCAGGGTGATGGTGCCGCTCGTGACCGTGTAACGCGGGTGGCCGGCGATGGTGGAGGCGAGGGTGGACTTGCCCGAACCGTTGGGACCCATGATGGCGTGGGTTTCACCGGTCTTGATGGTCAGGCTGACGCCCTTCAGGATCTCCTTGGTGCCCTGCTCCGTCTCAATGCTGACGTGCAGGTCCTTGATCTCAAGAGTTGACATGCTCTTCTTTCTTTTCGTTCGTAAGTCTGGCGGTACTGGGTGCTCAGTAGTTATCTACCGATGCACCGTTCACAACGTTGGTCACGTCCACATAGACGTCGTCGCCATCGATGGTGACGGCGAAAACCGGGACGGGGTCATAGGCAGGCAGCTGGAGGGGCTGGCCGCTGCGCAGGTCGAACTGGGAACCATGTCCCCAGCACTCGATCGCACAGCCTTCAACCTCACCTTCGGACAGTGAGATGTCGGCGTGCGAGCAGGTATCGCCGATGGCGTGGATTTCGCCCATCGAGTCCCTCACGATGGCTACGGGGTAGTCACCGATCAGGACGCGCAGCGCCTGCTTGACCTGGATGTCATTGGCGTTGCATACCAGTTCGCCCTTGGTTTCTTCACTCATGGTTGTCCTGCCTGGCCTGTCTTAGTTGTCGGTCGCGGCGAGTTCGCGCTCAACAGCCGCGGTCAGGCGCTCTTCGATTGCCGGGACCTTGATCTGCTGGATGATCTCGTTGAGGAAGCCCCGGACCACCAGGCGGCGGGCAACCTTTTCGGGAATGCCACGGGCCATCAGGTAGAACAAGTGCTCGTCATCGAAACGGCCGGTGGCGCTGGCGTGGCCGGCCCCCTCGATCAAACCGGTTTCGATTTCCAGGTTTGGCACGGAGTCTGCGCGGGCGCCATCGGTGAGGACCAGGTTGCGGTTGGCCTCGTAGGTGTCAGTGCCTTCTGCTTCCTTGCGGATGAGGACGTCGCCGACCCACACGCTGTGGGCATTCCGACCCTGCAGCGCGCCCTTGTAGAGGACCCTCGACTTGCAGTTGGCCACGGCGTGGTCAACGAACAGGCGCTGCTCCAGGTGCTGCCCGGCATCGGCGAAGTAGAGACCGAACATCTCGACGTCGGCGCCAGGTGCGGTGAAGCGGGTGGACGGCGTGACACGCACGAGGTCGCCGCCAAGGCTGACCACGATGTGCTTGAACTTGGCATCGCGGCCGATTTTCGCCTGCTGTGATGACGCGTGGACAGCGGTGTCAGCCCATTCCTGGAGTGAGATCACTGTCAGTTCAGCACCGTCTTCGACGATGATCTCGACGTTCTCGGACACCACGGCAGTGCCCTGGTGGTCAAGGACAACGACAGCCTTGGAGAAGCGCTCCGCCACAATCACGATGTGCTGGGCTGACGGTGCCTCTCCGGCGCCTGTGACCAGGACCGAAACTTCGCTTTCGGCCTGCAGTTCGGCGGGGACAGTGACAACCGTTGCTTCGGCAAAGTTTTCCCACGCATTGGCGGACACGAGGTCCTCCGGGATGGCTGCCTGGCCAATGCGCTTGTCGTCGCGGCCCACGGTCTCAACAACGACGCCGGCAGGCGCCGTGACACTGACAGTGGGAGCTGCACCGTTGAGCACCTCGGTGTGGAGGCCGCGCAGGCGCTTCAGCGGGGTGAAGCGCCAGTCTTCCTCAAGGCCGTTCAACGGCTTGAAGTCAGCCAGCTTGTATGAGGTGAGACGGCCGGCACGGGAGCTGTCGGGGATGCCCACGCCGCCACCATGCGAGTGGCTCTTGGCCGAAGCGCCGCCGAGCGGACCAGCGGAAGGCTGCTCCGACGTCGTGCTGGTGTTCGTTCCGGTGTTGACGGGCGAAAGGTTCTCGCCTTCCTCGGTGAAGCCGTTGATAAACGGCTGGGCCGAGGGCGCGCCGATGCGCGCCTTTTCTGTTGTGATATCAGTCATTGTTAACCGACGGACCCTTCCATCTGCAGTTCAATCAAGCGGTTCAGCTCAAGGGCGTACTCCATGGGGAGTTCACGGGCGATCGGCTCAATAAAGCCGCGCACGATCATGGCCATGGCCTCGTCTTCGGGCATGCCGCGGGACATCAGATAGAAGAGCTGCTCTTCGCTGACGCGGGAAACGGTGGCCTCGTGGCCCATGACAACGTCATCCTCGCGGATGTCGATGTACGGGTACGTATCCGAGCGGGAAATCGTGTCCACCAGGAGGGCATCGCAACGGACCGTGTTGGCCGAGTGCTTGGCGCCCTCGCGGACCTGGACCAGGCCGCGGTAAGCTGCACGGCCGCCACCGCGGGCCACGGACTTGGAAATGATGGAGCTCTTGGTGTTCGGAGCGATGTGAACCATCTTGGACCCGGTGTCCTGGTGTTGGCCCTCGCCTGCGAAGGCGATCGACAGCGTCTCACCCTTGGCGTGCTCGCCAACGAGGTAGACGGCCGGGTACTTCATGGTCACCTTGGAACCGATGTTGCCATCGATCCACTCCATGGTGGCGCCCTCTTCGCAGATGGCGCGCTTGGTGACCAGGTTGTACACGTTGGTGGACCAGTTCTGGATGGTCGTGTAGCGGACGCGGGCGCCCTTCTTCACGATGATCTCCACGACAGCCGAGTGCAGGGAATCCGAGGTGTAGATCGGCGCCGTGCAACCTTCGATGTAGTGAACGTAGGAGTCTTCATCGGCGATGATGAGCGTGCGCTCGAACTGGCCCATGTTTTCCGTGTTGATGCGGAAGTAGGCCTGCAGCGGGATGTCCACGTGAACGCCCTTGGGCACGTACACGAAGGAACCGCCGGACCACACGGCCGTGTTCAGCGAAGCGAACTTGTTGTCGCCCACAGGGATGATGGTTCCGAAGTACTCCTGGAAGATCTCCGGGTGCTCGCGCAGCGCGGTGTCGGTGTCCAGGAAGATGACGCCCTGGGCTTCCAGGTCCTCACGGATCTGGTGGTACACGACCTCGGATTCGTACTGAGCCGCGACACCGGATACCAAGCGGCTGCGCTCAGCTTCGGGGATGCCGAGCTTCTCGTAGGTGTTCCGGATGTCTTCCGGAAGGTCTTCCCACGTTGCCGCCTGCTTCTCGGTGGAACGCACAAAGTACTTGATGTTGTCGAAGTCGATGCCGGAGAGGTCTGCACCCCAGGTGGGCATGGGCTTACGGTCGAAGTACTTCAGGCCTTTAAGGCGCAGATCGAGCATCCATTCGGGCTCGTTCTTCTTCGAGGAGATGTCGCGGACGACCTCCTCGTTGAGGCCACGACGGGCGTTGGCGCCTACGTCGTTCTTGTCGGCCCAGCCGTACTCGTAGTTTCCGATACCGTGCAGTTCGGGATTCTTCTCCAGAATCTCCGAGATCACAGTGCCGTCGGCTACCGCTTTCTCTGCTATTTGGTCCGTCATCACGGCCTTTCTTGCTGGTTGTTTGATTCCTGGTACGGACTCACGGACTGCTCTTCGGCACCTGTAGGCACCGTGGCAGCCAAGCGCCCGGTAGGTATGTGGGTAGTGCAAACATGTCCGCCCTGCGCGAGCGTAGACAGCCGCCGGACGTCGACGCCGACCAGACGGGAAAAGACCTTGGTTTCGGTGTCGCAAAAAACGGGGAATTCAGCAGCGAGGCGCTGGATGGGGCAATGTCCCTGGCAGAGTTGCACGCTGGACAATGCCGCCGGCAGGGGTGCCTTGGCTTCGATGGAATGTGCTGAGGCAACAAATCCGTCGCGGCTCAGGGCCGTTGACAAAGCCAGGGCCCGGGCTGTGATGTCGTCCCCTGCTGCTTCCACTTCCGGGGCGTACCGGCGTTCCATATCCGAGAAGCGCTCTTCTGCGTACTCGCGGACCGCGTCTTCACCGGCCAGCTCCTGGAGGCGCCGGAGCGCGGAACTGGCGATGTTCAGGTAGTCGTCGCCGAGCTTGGACTGTCCTTGGGAGCTGAGCACGTACCGGCGTGCGGGGCGGCCGGCGCCTGACCCGGCCTTCGCTACCCGCTTGACCTCGATGACGCCGGAGCGTTCCAAGTGGTCAAGGTGCCTGCGAACAGCGGCGGGGGTAAAACCGAGGAGGTCGCCGAGCTCGGCGGCACTCACGGGTCCGTTCTCAAGCACGGCGCTGAGGACACGGTCACGGGTGCGGTCATCCGCGTCCGGCAACGCAGGCGCGGCAACGGGTGCCCCTGCTGCTGCAGCATGCCGCTTTAGGGGCATGGAAACTGGACTGCTCATGGAATACACAACACAATCATGTCGTAATTTGTTTCATGCATCCAGTAAGGCAAGACTGACCTACGCCTGCCCGCCAAGTGTGACCGTACTACTTCCCGTAGAATACTCTGGTGCGATCACCCGATTCCCCTGTCCTCACCATAGACGGACTAATTAAGGATGTAGGCCCCCTGGCCTCCCTTGACGGCAAGATGCTCCGGGTAGTCAGCGGGCTGTCCCTGTCGGCTGAGCGCGGTCAGGTGACTGCCCTGCTTGGGGCCAATGGTGCCGGCAAGACCACCACGCTTGAGTGTGCCCAGGGCCTGCAGAGGCGGACCGGTGGCAGTATTTCCCTGCTCGGTGAGGACCCGGATACAGCGGGGGCCCAGCTGAGGTCCCGCGTAGGCGTGATGCTCCAGGATGGTGGCCTGCCGCCGTCGGCCCGTCCCATCGCGTTGCTGCGGCACATTGCCGGCATGTACCAAAACCCCATGGACATCGACGCACTGGTGCAGCGCCTCGGAATCGACCAGTTCAGCCGCACCACCGTGCGTCGGCTCTCCGGCGGCCAAAAGCAGCGACTGGCGTTGGCAGCGGCTTTGGTGGGAAATCCGGAGATCCTGTTCCTGGATGAGCCAAGCGCGGGACTCGACCCGCAGTCGCGGCAGGTGGTCTTCGACCTGATTGCGGAACTTCGCGACGCCGGTATGGGGATCGTCCTGACGACGCACCTCATGGACGACGCCGAACGCCTTGCGGATTATGTCTACATCATCGACGGCGGCCATAACGTCGTGGAGGGTACTGTTGCCGATCTCCTCCGGCACGACCACGGCACTGAGGCCAGCATTGCTGAGCGGACCCTGTACTTCGACGCTCCCGCCGGCCTGGACTTCACAGGCGTCCTTGGCGGGGCGTTGCGGGTCAGCGAGAGCCGGTCGGGCAGTTACTCGGTAACCGGGGAACTCACTCCCAAGGACCTCGCTGCCTTGACGGCCTGGTGGGCAGAGCGGAACATCATGCCTGCCTCGCTGCGCTTGGAAGCCCGCAGCCTGGAAGACGTGTTCCTTGACATCTCCGGAAGGGACGTCCGATGAGCAAACTGCTTACACCCAACGCCGGGCCGGCGTCGTTGCCCCGCAGGATCATGCAGCAAGGGCGCTACGAAACCATCACCATGCTCCGCAACGGGGAGCAACTCATCCTCGCGATCGTCCTGCCGCTAATGGCGCTGGTGGGACTGGTTGTTACCCCCTTGCTCGACGGCCTTGGCGGTTCCCGGGTAGATGTTGCCACTCCAGGAATCCTGGCCCTATGCGCCATGTCCACGGCCTTCACCGGCCAGGGCATCGCAACGGGCTTTGACCGCCGATACGGCGTCCTCCGTTTCCTGTCCACCACTCCCCTCGGCCGAACCGGGTTGATTGCCGGAAAGGTCCTGGCAGTCCTGGTGGTCCTGGTACTCCAGGTCCTGGTGGTGGGGGCCGTTGCGGGCTTCCTGGGGTGGCAGCCCAGGCCCGAAGCCTGGCTTCCTGGACTTGGCTTGCTGGTACTTGGCGCTGCGTCCTTCACTGCATTGGGTCTGCTGGTGGCCGGCACAGTTCGCCCGGAGGCTACCCTGGCCATCACCAACCTGGTGTGGATACTCTTCGGCGCCCTGGGTGGAATCGTCGTACCGGCCCAACGCCTCCCCGCCCTGGTGCAAAGCATTGTGCATTACCTTCCATCCGGAGCGTTGGGAGAGGCCATGCGGGAAGCGTTCCTGCACGGTACAGTCGCCCTGCCCGCCGTCCTGGTCCTCCTCCTGTGGACGGTACTGGCCGGTGCCGCCGCCATCCGCTGGTTCAAGTGGAACTGACCCGGCCCGGAATCAACCAACCAAGCAGAACTGAGAAGTGAGAAAACTGTGAGCACGGCTTCGCGCCTTCCGAAAACCGTCCAGCGCCTGACGTCCAAGTTGCCGACCGAGGTCAACACGACTGTCCGCCGTCTGGCCCTGTTCTCGCTTATCGGGCAGACCGTCCTGGTTGTCACCGGCGGCGCTGTCCGCCTCACTGCCTCCGGCCTGGGTTGCCCCACATGGCCGCGGTGCACCAGCGACTCGCTGGTGAACACTCCTGAAATGGGAGTTCACGGATTCATCGAGTTCGGCAACCGACTCCTGACATTCGCCCTCGCGGCCGTCGCCGCGCTCATGTTGGTGTACTTGTGGAACCTCCGCAAGGAACGGCGCGATCTCTTCCTTTTGGCGTTGGGCCTGCTGGCAAGCATCCCGGCGCAGGCCATCATCGGCGGAGTCACTGTCCTGTCCGGGCTTAACCCCTGGGTGGTGGGTCTGCACTTCCTGGTGTCCATGGCACTGGTTGTCTTTGCGACACTCCTGGTGAACCGGGCATACGGCCGGACGGGCCGTTTCATGAACCGCACCTTGCCGGCGCTGCCAAGCGTAGCCCGTCCGCTCATGCTTGCCGTTGCTGTGTTCTCTGCTCTCTCCGTCATGCTGGGCGTCGTGGTCACAGGTGCCGGGCCGCACGCCGGCGACGCAGACGCGCCACGCAACGACCTTGACTGGGATCTTTTCTCGCATATCCACGCCGTGCCTGCGTACCTCATTACCGGCGGCACCCTCTTCGCCATCTACCTGGTAATCCGCCACCGCATACCGGGGCTTTTCCGCACTGCAGCGTACTTGCTGCTCGGGGTGACACTGCTCCAGGCCGTGATCGGCTTCACGCAGTACTACAACGGTATTCCGGCCCTGCTTGTGGGTGCGCACATGTTCGGTGCGGCCGTCCTGATGAGCGCCGCCACCAATGCCGCCGACATTGCGACGTCCAGCCCGGTGCGCTAGCTTCGGATCAATTGGGCCGGGTTGGCCCGTGAGGCGATCACTGCAGGGTAGACCGCAGAGAGAATTCCGCTGAGCAGTCCGGCCAGGATTCCCCAGCTTGCCGTGTAATCGGGGAGGATCGGCACCCAACCTTCGCTGGAGGCATAGGCCAACGCCGCGAAGATACCAACGGTTGCCCCTGCAGCACCCCCGAGGACGCCCACTACTGCCCCCTCCACCAGGAACATGGCCGCTACGGTGCTTCTCCGCATCCCCAGGGCGAGCCTGAGGGCAATCTCGGCCGACCTTGCAAGAACGCCCACGTACATCGTTGTTCCTGCGCTGAGGCTGGCGATGGCAAGCAGGATCACCGAAACTATCGCCACCAGTCGTCCGAGGTCCGTGTTGATGCCGTGCTTGAGGTCCCTCAGGTCGGCCACGGTCTGTACGTCGACAGTATCTGTCGCTGCGGGATCCAGGGCTTTCGGCAGCGCTTCAGCTATGGCAGCAGGCGCTCCGGGCTGGGTACGCACCACCACCTGCGCTGCCATTTTCGACGTCATCGGGTAGGAACCAACGCCCACCACCACGGCACCCGAGAGCACAGGATCGCGGCCCGGTTCTTCGATGAGTCCCACCACGGGCACGGGTTGGCCATACAGCCAGAGCACGACGCCGGGTCCTGGCCTTCCGACGCCCAGTTGACGGGCAGCATCCAGGCCAATGAGGGCCACGGGCCTTCCGAACGATTGGTCAAGCAACGCTGTGTCACCGTACCGGACAGCTACTCCTTGTGTCCGCAGATAGGCGGAATCCGCCACACGGACGGCACCGTTGAAAGCATCCGGTGCCGGCAGGGACCCCGGACGGAACGTCGATGGCTGCACCTCGCTGGCTGGAAGGTCTGCCACCACACCAGCGTCAACCACCCCCGGTAACGCCAGCACCGACGACACGTCGCTCCGCACCGCTTCCCAGGATGAATACCCGGTTTTCCTGGAGACTTTGACCTCGTCGTGGGCTTCGACGTCCAGGCGGGTCGAAACCTTGATGGCGGCGCTTTCACTGAGTCCTACGGCCGCCCCAAGACCACCACTTCCCAACAGGAACGCCAGAACCAGGAGGAGGGCTTTGGCAGGGCGAAGTGTCAGCGCTGAGAGTGCATCCGCCGTAAGGTCGACGATTTCATGACGACGGCGCCTCACCAGACCGGGCCGGTGGCCGGCCGGGGCAGGATCCGTGCCTGCAGCGGTCCTTGCTGGTTCGCAACTGCCGGTATCACCGACGATCCAGCCATCCTGCATGGTCACGATCCTGTCCGCCGAGGCAGCAAGGCCCGGATCGTGCGTGACCAGGATGACGGTCGTGCCGCACCGATGAAGCTCTCGGAGGTGGTCCACAACGATCTGCCCATTGGCAGAGTCGAGACTGCCCGTGGGTTCATCAGCCAACACCACCTCGGGAGCTCCAATGACGGCCCTCGCCATGGCAAGGCGTTGACGTTCGCCCCCGGAGAGCGTCGAAGCCGGTGTGTTCCTGCGGTGCTCCAACCCGAACCTGCGCAAGGCCGGCACCAGCAGCTGTGCCTGTGTCTTCGGAGCAATGCCCCGCGCCCTGAGTCCAAGTACTGCGTTACGGGCCGTTGAGTCCCGGCCCACCATGTTCGACTCCTGGAAGACGAAACCAAAGACTCTCCCCCGCAGCTCGGCCCGCTGCTTGGTCCGGACTGCTGCAATGTCCTCGCCGTGGAGGAGATAGGTGCCTGAACTGGGGGTATCAAGGAGTCCAAGGATGTTCAGGAGCGTGGATTTTCCGGAACCCGATGGGCCCACGATCGCAAGGAATTCACCTGGGTGGACATCGAGGTCCACCTCCTGCAGGACTTTGGCGCCCGGGAATGCAGGCCCACATTTCGCAGGGAAAGGAGCGGCCTTCCGTCGTGCGGCTGTAGCTGATGTTCTCCTTCGCTCATGGCAGCAGGACCGAATCTCCCACGGCGAGGCCGCCGCCGTCGTCTATGGCGGCCCAACCGTCGGCTTGTGCCGTAACGGTCACGTCGATCCGGCGTGGGCCATCAGGGCCGCTGAGCTGGACGTTTGCTATGCCGTTCTCCTGTCGGATCGCGATAAGCGGTACCGCCAGCGATTCAGGAGGAACACTTCCCGAGGTCACGGTCACAGACTGTTCAGGACTGAGTCCCTGGGCTCCGGCGGGTATGGGCAGGGTGATGTCCACTCCCGGGACTTCGTTCTTGCTCTCATCTCCTTCTACGAAGGCACTGACCGCGGCTACCGAGGAATCCATGCTTGCGGAGCCTGCCCTGACGGTGGCCGGCGCGCCCACTGCGAAATCCTTGGCTTGAAGAAGATTCGCCCTCGCCACGATCGTGTCCTCAGCAATGGCAATATGGGCCACGACACCATCCTCCGGCAGCAGCGTTCCGACGGCGGCCATGGAGGCGATCCTGCCTGTGTCACCAGGAACCTGCACAAATTCCCGCCAGGAAAACATGACGGTCGAAGCTTCCAAGGATTTGCCGCCGCCGTTCGTGGCCGCGGAAACAGATTCCAGCGGTGAAGGGGCCTCGAAGCCTGCGTTGCCGTACCAGGTCTTCAAGGCGCTTTGCGTGGGCTGATCAAAGATGCCACTGATTTTCACATCAAGACCGAGCCCGACCAAGGCCCGCTGCAGCGCTTGGACGTCCATGCCCGCATCGCCGGGCTTGATGTCGCGGTATAGCGGCACGCTGGCCTGGATCATCAGGAGGGGGCGGCCGGATACGACGGCGAGCAGTTCCCCGGGAGCTACGCTGTCCCCTGCGGCTTTCGGCGTTGATGTGAGAATCAGCCTGTCTGTACCCTCAGGCAGGCTGGCCCGGACAGCGGACGTTGCCCCGGCGACCACCCTGCCGGTAAGGATGGCCTGCTGGTTCACCGCCCGCTTCTGGACAGTTGCAGAGACGGGAATCTCCGCAGGGGGCTCGTAGTGTGGCCCCGCGGACGCCGCTGCAGCCGATCCGGCCCAGTAAGCTGCGACCAAGCCTGCGACCACCAGCGCGACACAGGACAGAAGCAACCACCATCGTGGCACGCGCGTCATGGCACGGCGGCTGAGTGCCGTCTCAGAGTCGGGCATCAGCCACGCCATGATCGCGGAGGACTTGCCTGGCCCTCTCCACCGCAGCGCTCTTTTGTTCCGCCAAAGCGTTCAGTTCTGCCTGGTGATCCTTCATTTGGGCTGCCTGGTACTGCGCAAAGATGTCGTACGGCTTGCGTGCGCCCCCGCTGGATTCCTTGCATTCAACGTCAAGCAGTGCAACGCGGATTTCATCCTCCGTTAACCCGCTCGACTCGACGGTCCAGGTATCACCGGCCCTGAGCTTCAATCCTTTCGAGGCGAGGCATCGCTGCCAGGCCTCGCGATATTCGACGTACTCAGCATCACGCTCTGTGAGCCCGACAGCATTTTGAGTTATCTGTTGCTGGACAGACAGGTCACCGGCCAGCCCCTCAAGGAGCTCCGGAAACCCGGCCCGTCCTACAGCGTTCATGCACGTGGTTTCTGCCCGCTGATGCTCCGGGCTCAAGGCAGGTCTGGCCGGCTGTTCCGGCATCACGCCGGGGATCTTACGGATCTCGGGCTTTTGACCGTTCTTAGCGGCCAGCATCTTGGACCACTGCCCGTAACGGCGGTCTTGAAGTCCTTTCCCGTCGCCGCCCCATGGTGCCACGGTGTATCCGGCGTGCTCGACGCAGTCGTAGACAAGGAATGCCACCGCGGAATTGACCAGGGTATTCTCCCGGTCGGAGTACCAGTAGGCACTCATCGGGAGCGCTACCTCTCCAGTGGCGTCATTGAGGACCGCCCGCGCACCTGCTCCTGCTGCGCGATCGACAACAGGAAGGCTCGGCGTTGACGTTGGCGCGGGCGGAACGTGGTCCACGGGCGAACAGGCTGTGACGATGCCTGAAACCACCAGCATCGTCACAGCGCCGTATACGGCTTGAGGCAGGGTCCTTGCATTGCGCAATCGGTCAGCCCCAGACACTCGTGATTTCGTCGTCCCAGTTCCTGCCGGCCACCATGGCACTGCCCCTCAGGTCGTTCATGCGTTCCCGCCCCGGAAGATGATGCTGTATCCCGAGAAGTTGTCATCAACGTAGAAATAGACATACGGAGAAGCCGGATCGGCCGCTGGCCCTACCACCAGGGAACTTGCCTTGTCGTTGGCTGCCGTTCCGACGTTGGAGGTCACCCAGCCGAAGGTTCGCTGCGTTCCCGTAAACCAATAGTCGTCGTAGAGGCAGACCCTTGCCGTGGAGCAAGCCGGTGCGGCCTGGGCGGCGGAAACGCCCGTCAGGACCGAAGCCCCTGCAATGGTCATCACTCCGGCAGTACGCAATAGCTTCTTCATCGCTTCCCCAAGTCTTCGTCGGAAATGGAACAGCTTTGTTCCGCTTCGAACGGTAGGGGGTGTATTGCGACACCTAGTCGCCATCCAGCCCAACTAGGTGTTGTTTGCGCAGAAAATGAGTGCTTGGCGCCCTGAACTAGGTGCTGATGGAAGCCGTGTAGGTGGTGCGGGCAGAGTCGGCTCAGCCGCCGATAAGCGGTGAACCAATGAAGGGATCGACTGCCAGCGCGATGAACAGCAGTGTCAGGTAGCTGATGGAGCCGTGGAAGACCTTCATGGCGCCCTTGTTGGAGACGTCGCCGCCCTGTGCACGCTTGTAGAGGGCGTGGCTCTCGTAGAGGAACCAGGCGCCGGCAGCAACCGCGACGATGGTGTAAACCCAGCCGGCACCGCCAACAGGAACCATGAGGAGCGAGCAGGCAACCATGGCCCAGGCATAGAGGACGACCTGCACCGAAACCACTTTGGCTCCGGCGATTGCTCCGAGCATGGGTACGTTGGCGTTGCGGTAATCCTCGCCGTAGCGCATGGACAACGGCCAGTAGTGCGGAGGCGTCCAGAGGAAAATCACCATGAAGAGGACAATCGCCGGCCACTCAACGGTGTTGGTCACAGCGGCCCAGGCGATGAGGACCGGGAAGCAACCGGCGGCGCCGCCCCACACGATGTTCTGGGCTGTTCGGCGTTTGAGGATCATGGTGTAGATCACCACGTAGAAGACAATTGCCCCCAGGCCAAGCCATGCGGACAACGGGTTCGCGCCGAACCAAAGGATCGCGATGGAAGCGGCACCAAGGATCCAGGCGAAGACCAGTGCCTCCCGCGGAGTCACTTCACCGGTAACCAGCGGACGCTTCTCCGTGCGGTGCATCAGTTTGTCAATGTCGCGGTCGATGTAGCAGTTGAAAACGCCCGCACTGCCGGCAGCGAATGCGCCACCGACCAAAGTTGCCAGGATCAGCCCGATGGAAGGGAATCCCCGCTGCGCAAAGATCATGGTGGGCAGCGTGCTGACCAGCAGGAGTTCGATGACACGGGGTTTGGTCAGAGCCAGATACGCCTTGAATTTACGGGACATTCCAATGCTTCCCCGGGCCGGGGACGCGTTGACGGGCGTATCAGTTGTGCTCACGGCGGCAGTCACTCTGTTCTATGCTCTGGGGTTCTCGCAGCGGCTGCCGTCCCGGTTTTCGAAAGCAAACACGGGCGCATGAACCGCTGGTGGCCTCCAAATATCATACCGTGGCCGGAAGTGGCCCAATGTCCGCAAAATTCGTCAATGTTTCCGAATCTTCACTCCCGCGCCCGGCCATCGTGATTCATATAAGGGAATTTCTGTCCAGTTATTGGGATTCCCTGAGTTCCATGACACGTTTGGGGCTAAGCTGGTGAGCAGATCAGCACACGTTGAGCATCCGGGAAACCGTATTCTCGGATATTCGTGCGTCTGGATGAGAGATCAACGTTTCAATGGTGAACGGCTGGTAGACACATTGCAGCGGGCGCCATCCTGTGCTTCCTGCGTGCTGTCCGTACGCCTGCCGTCAGCACAGAGAGGGGCTCGGTTTTCGTGCCACATTTGGAAGAGCAAGAACTGTCATGGACCGATCTGGACAAGAAGGCTGTTGACACCGTTCGCGTGTTGGCCGCCGACGCCGTGGAGAAGGTCGGCAATGGCCACCCTGGTACGGCGATGAGCTTGGCTCCGGCAGCGTACCTGCTGTTCCAGAAGCTGATGCGCCACGACCCGAAGAACCCGGACTGGATCGGCCGTGACCGTTTCGTCCTGTCCCCCGGCCACACATCGCTGACGCTCTACATCCAGCTTTTCCTCTCCGGCTACGGCCTGGAGTTGAAGGACCTTGAGGCACTGCGTACCTGGGGTTCCTTGACCCCGGGCCACCCCGAGTACAAGCACACCGCCGGTGTGGAGATCACCACTGGCCCGCTCGGCCAGGGCCTCGCGTCCGCCGTTGGGTTCGCTTACTCGCAGCGCCGCCAGCGCGGCCTGTTCGACGCCGATGCTCCCGCCGGCGAATCGCCGTTCGACCACACCATCTGGGTGATCGCATCCGACGGCGACCTGCAGGAAGGTGTCACGTCCGAGGCGTCCTCGCTGGCCGGGCACCAGGAACTGGGCAACCTTGTAGTGATCTACGACGAGAACCACATCTCCATCGAAGACGACACCGACATCGCCTTCACCGAGGACGTCCTCAAGCGCTACGAAGCCTACGGCTGGCACACCCAGCGCGTGGACTGGACCAAGACCGGCGACTACGTCGAGGACGTCCAGGAACTGTACTCGGCCCTGCAGGCTGCGAAGGCTGAGACGAACAAGCCGTCCATCATTTCGCTGCGCACCATCATCGGCTACCCGGCCCCGAAGAAGCAGAACACCGGCAAGATCCACGGCTCCGCCCTGGGCGCCGAGGAAGTCGCAGCGCTCAAGACGGTGCTCGGTTTCGACCCGGCCAAGTCCTTCGACGTTGACGAAGAAGTCCTGGCCCACGCCCGCAAGGTCCTGGACCGCGGCGCTGAGTCGCGTGCTGCCTGGCAGACCTCGTTCGAGGCCTGGCAGGCCGCCAACCCGGACGCTGCTGCCCTGCTTGAGCGCGTTGAAGCCAAGAAGCTTCCCGTTGGCATTGACGCCGCACTTCCGGTGTTCGAAGCCGGCAAGGATGTATCCACCCGTGCCGCCTCCGGCAAGGTCCTGAACGCCATTGGCCCGGTCCTTCCCGAACTCTGGGGCGGCTCCGCCGACCTCGCCGAGTCCAACAACACCACCATCGAAGATTCGCCGTCGTTCATCCCGACATCGCGTTCCACGGACGCCTGGAAGGGCAACCCGTACGGACGTGTCCTGCACTTCGGTATCCGTGAGCACGCTGCCGCGTCGATCGTGAACGGTATCTCCCTGCACGGCCGCACCCGGGCATTCTCCGGCACGTTCCTGATCTTCAGCGACTACCAGCGCCCGGCCATCCGCCTCGGCGCACTCATGGGTGTTCCGTCCCTGTACGTCTGGACCCACGATTCCATCGGCCTGGGCGAAGACGGACCTACCCACCAGCCTGTCGAGCAGCTCGCGTCACTGCGCGCCATCCCGGGCCTGGACGTTGTCCGCCCCGGCGACGCCAACGAGGTCTCTGCCGCATGGAAGGCCATGCTGGAGAACCACGAAAACCCTGCCGGCATAGTGCTCACCCGCCAGAACATCCCCACCTACGCCCGCGGCGAAGGCGAGGCTGCCGGTGACACCTTCGGCTCCACCGCAGGTGTTGCCAAGGGTGGCTACGTTCTGGCCGAAGCCTCCAAGGACGGCGAGACGGTCGACCCGCAGGTGATCCTGATCGGCACCGGTTCAGAGGTCCAGCTCGCGGTCGCTGCCCGCGAAGCCCTCCAGGCCGAAGGCATCGCTGCCCGCGTGGTTTCCATGCCCTGCGTTGAATGGTTCAACAAGCAGGACGAGGCCTACCGCGAGTCTGTCCTTCCCGCGTCCGTAAAGGCCCGCGTTTCCGTTGAGGCCGGCCTGGCATTGGGCTGGAAGGAATTCGTCGGCGACGCCGGCCGTTCCATCTCCCTGGAACACTTCGGCGCCTCCGCCGACTACAAGCGGCTCTTCAACGAGTTCGGCATCACCGCCGAAGCCGTTGCCGCCGCAGCCAAAGACTCCCTCGCGGACACCAACGCGTAACAGTCTGAACCCCAAAACAGGAGAAATACACATGTCTACTACTCCCACGCAGCAACTCTCCGACGCCGGCGTTTCGATCTGGCTCGATGACCTCTCCCGTACACGCCTTGAGACCGGCACCCTGCAGAAGTTGATCGACGAGAAGAACGTGGTTGGCGTGACAACCAACCCGTCCATCTTCCACGCCGCCATCACCGCCGGTACCGACTACGACGCCACCATCGCCGCCAAGGCCGCTGCCGGCGCCAGCGTCGAAGAGACCATCTTCGAAATCACCACAACGGATGTTGCGGACGCCTGCGATCTGTTCGCACCGATCGCCGCTGCCACCAACGGTGTCGATGGCCGGGTCTCCATCGAGGTGGATCCCCGCCTCGCCTGGGACACCGAGGGAACCATCGCCGAAGCCAAGAACCTCTACGCCAAGGTCAACAAGGACAACGTCCACATCAAGATCCCGGCAACACTGGAAGGCCTGGAAGCCATCACGGCAACCTTGGCCGAGGGAATCAGCGTCAACGTGACCCTGATCTTCTCCCTGGAGCGCTACCGCGCCGTCATCAACGCTTTCCAGTCCGGCCTGGAGCAGGCCAAGGAGAACGGCCACGACCTCTCCAAGATCCACTCCGTGGCTTCCTTCTTCGTCTCCCGCGTTGACTCCGAGATCGACAAGCGCCTCGACGCCATTGGCACCGAAGAGGCCAAGGCACTCAAGGGCAAGGCAGGCGTAGCCAACGCACGCTTGGCCTACCAGGTCTACGAAGAGCTCTTCTCCACTGAGCGCTGGGCAGTACTGGCCGAGGCCGGGGCCCTGCCCCAGCGGCCGCTGTGGGCGTCCACAGGCGTAAAGGACCCGGCGTACCCGGACACTCTTTACGTCACCGAGCTCGTTGCCGCCGGAGTGGTCAACACCATGCCGGAGAAAACGCTCGACGCCACGTTCGACCACGGTGTCGTCACCGGGGACACCATCACGGGGACCTACGACGAAGCGAACGAGACCCTCAACGCCCTCGAAGCACTGGGAGTCTCCTACAACGACGTCGTCACCCTCCTGGAGACCGAAGGCCTCGAGAAGTTTGTTGGCTCCTGGAAGGAACTCCTCGCCGACGTCGAAGGCGCACTCGTCACCGCACGGAAGGCTTCCTAACCCACTATGAGCACAATCAGCTACGACGCCAGCGGTGCCGCCCAGCAGGCCATCGCCCAGCACATCGACGGCCTGGTCGAGGAAAAGATCGCCACGCGGATTTTCGCCAAGGACCACACACTGTGGGGCCCTGATGCGGAGTCCGAGTCGGCGATCCGCCTCGGCTGGGTGGAAGCCGCCACTGTGTCCCAGGCCTTGGTCGCGGACATCCTGGAACTTCGTGATTCCCTCCGTGCCGAAGGAGTCTCACGCATTGTCCTCTGTGGCATGGGTGGCTCGTCCTTGGCTCCCGAGGTTATTGCCGGCACCGCCGGCGTCGAGCTGACCGTGCTGGACAGCACCGACCCCGAACAGGTAGGTGCTGCCCTGGCTGACCGGCTGGAGGAAACGGCCATCGTCGTTTCATCCAAGTCGGGCTCCACCGTGGAAACCGACTCGCAGCGGCGCGTATTCGAGAAGGCGTTCACAGACGCCGGTATCGATGCCAAGAGCCGCATCGTCATCGTCACCGATCCTGGTTCCCCCTTGGACAAGGCCTCCCGCGAGGCAGGCTACCGCGCGGTGTTCAACGCCGATCCCAACGTTGGCGGCCGGTTCTCTGCACTCACTGCTTTTGGCCTGGTTCCTTGTGGCCTTGCCGGAGTGGACATCCAGGCGTTCCTGGATGAAGCCGAGGAAGCGGCCGAGATCCTCAACGAGGACTCGGCAGACAACATCGGCCTGGCTTTGGGCAGCGCCCTGGGCGGCACCAACCCCCTTCGCAACAAGATCGTCATTGCAGAGGACGGCTCCGGCATTGTTGGCTTTGCCGACTGGGCTGAACAGCTCATTGCGGAATCCACAGGCAAGCTGGGAACCGGCCTCCTGCCGGTCGTGGCCGGTCCTGAATCCCCGGAGGCCCTCAACGGAGCCGAGGATGTCCTGGTGGTTCGGCTGGTAGGTGCCGACGCCGACGTCGAACTTCGCGAAAACGAGGTTGCAATCGCCGGCGGACTGCCTACCCAGATGTTCGTCTGGGAGTTTGCCACCGCGGTTGCGGGCCGTCTTTTGGGCATCAACCCCTTTGACCAGCCCGACGTCGAAGCCGCCAAAGTGGCCGCCCGCGGCCTGCTTGATGCACGCCCGGAGCCCACACCTGCCGCTTTCACCGACGGTGTGGTGGAGGTTCGCGGTGGCGACTGGCTCGGTTCGGCCTCGACCGTGGCCGAAGCCGTTCAGGCACTTCTGGACCAGCTCGGCGCTGATGGTTACCTGAGCGTCCAGGCGTACCTGGACCGCATTTCCTACGCTCCCCTCGAAGGCATCCGGGACGAACTTGCTGCCGTGAGCGGCCGCCCGGTCACGTTCGGCTGGGGTCCGCGGTTCCTGCACTCCACGGGCCAGTTCCACAAGGGCGGACCGGCCATCGGCGTGTTCCTGCAGGTAACCGCCGCCGCTTCCACAGATCTTGAAATCCCGGAGCGTCCGTTCACGTTCGGCCAACTCATCGCGGCGCAGGCGTCGGGTGACGCCCAGGTTCTTGAAGGACACGGCCGTCCTGTGCTGCGCCTGCACCTCACAGAGCGCGCCGCAGGTGTAGCGCAGCTCCAGGATGTCGTCGCTGCGCTTGCCGGCCAGGCCAGCGCACTCGAAAGCTAAGGCACAATACACAACATGCCAGAAACTGAAAACGGCAGGAAGAACGCCGGCCTGCGGAACCCCTTGCGGGATCCGCGGGACCGGCGCCTGAACCGCATCGCCGGGCCTTCGTCGTTGGTGTTCTTCGGAGTCACCGGCGACCTCGCCCGTAAGAAACTCATGCCCGCGGTCTACGACCTCGCAAACCGTGGCCTGCTGCCTCCCAGCTTCGCTTTGGTGGGCTTCGGCCGGCGCGAGTGGGACAACGCCGACTTCGCCGCCGAGGTGAAGGAAAACGTCAAGGCCAACGCCCGGACAAAGTTCGATGAAGGGGTCTGGGAGCAGCTTGCGTCCGGTATCCGCTTTGTCCAAGGCGAGTTCGACGACGACGACGCTTTCGAGCGCCTTGGCGACGTCCTGGACGAACTTGACGAGACGCGCGGTACCCGCGGCAACCATGGTTTCTACCTGTCCATCCCGCCCAAGGCTTTTGAACAGGTGTGCCGCCAGCTGTCCAAGCATGGCTTGGCCCAGGCCAAGCCCGGCCAGTGGCGTCGTGTGGTCATTGAGAAACCTTTCGGCCACGACCTGGAATCCGCGCGTCAGTTGAACGACATTGTCGAATCGGTGTTCCCGCCGGACGCCGTGTTCCGGATCGACCATTATCTGGGCAAGGAGACGGTGCAGAACATTCTCGCCCTGCGCTTCGCGAACCAGTTGTTCGAGCCGCTCTGGAACGCCAACTACGTTGACCACGTGCAAATCACCATGGCCGAAGACATCGGCACCGGGGGCCGTGCAGGCTACTACGACGGCGTGGGCGCAGCCCGCGATGTCATCCAGAACCACCTGTTGCAGCTTCTGGCCCTAACGGCCATGGAAGAACCCATCTCCTTCAACGCCGATGACCTGCGCGCTGAGAAGGAAAAGGTCCTCGCCGCCGTCAAGCTGCCCGAAGACCTGTCCACTCATTCGGCGCGTGGGCAGTTCACCGGCGGCTGGCAGGGCGGCGAGGAAGTCCTCGGATACCTGGACGAGGACGGTATCCCCGCCGACTCCAAGACCGAGACCTACGCTGCGATCCGGGTGGACATCAACACCCGCCGTTGGAACGGTGTTCCGTTCTACCTGCGTGCGGGCAAGCGCCTCGGCCGCCGCGTCACCGAGATTGCAGTGGTGTTCAAGCGTGCACCAAACCTGCTTTTCCGTGACCACGGTGAGGACGACTTCGGCCAGAACGCCGTGGTGATCCGCGTCCAGCCCGATGAGGGCGCCACGATCCGTTTCGGGTCAAAGGTACCGGGCACCCAAATGGAAGTCCGCGATGTCACCATGGACTTCGGGTACGGGCATTCGTTCACGGAGTCCAGCCCCGAAGCGTACGAACGCCTCATCCTGGACGTGCTGTTGGGCGAGCCGCCGCTGTTCCCCCGGCACCAGGAAGTCGAACTGTCCTGGAAGATCCTCGACCCGTTCGAGGATTACTGGGCCGGGCTCGACGAACAACCGCAACCTTACGCCCCCGGCAGTTGGGGGCCGGCCTCGGCCGACGCCCTGCTGGCACGTGACGGACGAACCTGGAGAAGGCCATGATCGTAGATCTTCCCGATACCACCACTTCCAAGATCTCCAAGAAGATCAT
This sequence comes from Arthrobacter sp. LFS091, assembly GCF_047977885.1. Taxonomy (NCBI): domain Bacteria; kingdom Bacillati; phylum Actinomycetota; class Actinomycetes; order Micrococcales; family Micrococcaceae; genus Arthrobacter; species Arthrobacter sp. LFS091. The sequence goes on along the minus strand of NZ_JBFPFP010000001.1, from coordinate 247,840 downwards.
GTCGCTCCGCGAACAGGGCGGCGTGATCGCCTTGGGCCGCGTCCTCACCTTGGTCGTCGTCACCAAGTCCGGGCAGGAAGAGGAAGCCATCGAGGCGGCCAACGAAGCCAGCCGGGAACACCCCTGCCGGATTATCGTGCTCGCTGACGCCGGCGCTGAAGGCCCTGACCGCCTGGACGCGCAGATCCGCGTCGGTGGCGACGCCGGCGCGTCCGAGGTCATTGTCCTGCGCGGCCACGGCCACATGGCCCACGAAAGCGAATCCCTGGTTGCCGCTTTGCTGCTTCCGGATGCTCCCATCGTTGCCTGGTGGCCGCACGGTGCACCGGAAAGCGCGTGTGAGACGTCGATCGGCCGCATAGCGCACCGCCGGATCACGGATTCGGCCAACGAACCCGATCCGCGCCTGGCGCTGGAGAACATCCGGTCCACGTACAAGGCCGGCGACACCGACCTCGCGTGGACGCGCCTGACCAACTGGCGCATGCAACTGGCCGCTGTCTTCGACCAGGTGGACGGAGACCCCGTTTCGGCCATTGCGGTCGAGGGTGCCTCGGATTCTCCCAGTACGTTGCTGCTCGCTGCGTGGTTGAGCCTTGCCCTGCAGGCCCCCGTCACGATTGTGGCTGATCCGGCAGGCACTGGCATTCGCCGGGTCCGCCTGACGCGTGCCAGCGGTGACGTGCAGTTGTTCCGCCCCGGCCTGTCCGTGGCGGAACTGACCCAGCCCGGTCAACCGGCCCAGCGCATCACGCTTCCCCGCCGGAGCCTCAAGGACTGCCTGGCCGAGGAACTGCGTCGACTCGATCCCGACGAAGTCTTCGGAGAAGTGATTACGATGGGACTGCCACTTACCAGCCAGAGGAGAGTCCAGACCAGTGCACGCTGAGCCAAGAGTAAGCATCCACCCCGACTCCAAAGTGCTGATGGCCGCCATTGCGGCCCGCCTGATCACCAAGCTCGTGGACGTCCAGGACAAACACGGTGAAGCCACGGTAGTCCTGACCGGCGGCACTGTTGGCATTGGAACATTGAAGGCAGTGGCCGACTCGGCTGCGGCTCCCGCGGTGGACTGGTCCAAGGTCAACTTCTGGTGGGGCGATGAGCGTTTCGTTTCTGCGGACAGCGATGAAAGGAACACCCGCCAGGCGCACCAGGCTCTGTTGTCCCACCTGGATGTGGATCCGGCCCGTGTCCACGAACCCGGTTCGACCGACCAGTTCGCTTCCTCCGAGGAAGCAGCTGCTGCCTACGCCGATGAGCTTAAGGCTGCCGCAGAAGCGGAACACGCAGCAGACATGTCCGATGACAGGCCGGAGCACCCGGGCGTACTCCCCCGATTCGACATCCTTCTTCTCGGCGTTGGCCCGGACGCGCATGTGGCGTCCCTGTTCCCTGAACAGGCGGGCATCCGGGAGAAGACCCGCACGGTGGTAGGCGTAGAGAACTCGCCGAAGCCGCCGTCGTCGCGCATCTCGCTGACTCTTCCAGCCATCAACACCGCCCAGGAAATCTGGATGGTGGTTGCCGGTGAGGATAAGGCCGGTGCTGTTGGGTTGGCCCTTGCCGGCGCCAACCCGGTACAAGTCCCGGCAGCGGGCCCTGTGGGCCGTTCGAGGACTCTGTGGCTTATCGACGAGAACGCAGCGTCACGAGTCCCCCAGCAACTTGTCCGGAAGGACCCCGCGGGCGCGTAACCGCTCCAACGCTCCAGCCAGGACCACTTCAGCGTCCTGGCTGGAGCGTCGCTCTTTAACGTAGTCCAAGTGCGATTTGAAGATCTCGTCCTCCGGCCGCGATGAGGCAGGATGGCTGGGGTCCCTGGAAGCAGGCAGGCCGCATTTGGGGCAATCCCAGGACTTGGGTATCTGCTCTTCCGGAAGTTTCAGGAATACCAGTTGCGTTTCGTGGCCCTTGGCGCACCAATACGGCACGCGGATGCGGGGCAGCTGTTGCCCTTCGCCATGGTCGCTGTGATTTCTGGGTGCGGATCCTTGGGCGACCCCTACTCGGGTGCCCCGGTAACCGGGCGTGCCATGAACCATTTTCGAACCCCTAGCGAGTCGGTGGTCGGCCGTCACGGCCCTGCAGGCCTTGCGGCCGACACGCCAATTCTAATCCGGGGAGCCCGACGGCGGCACTGCTGTTTGGTGCGGATCAAGAAAAAAGGGGAGGCTCCCGTGAAGGAACCTCCCCTGTGCAGGGACGACTAAGAGTCGCCACCTGAAGCAAAACGCATGATCAGGCCCAAGCCAATGATGACAACGCCCCAGGTAATTCCGAGAATAATGGTGAAGCGGTTCAGGTTGCGCTCGGCAACACCTGAGGAGCTCAGACCCGAGCTCATGCCGCCACCGAACATGTCGGACAAACCGCCGCCACGTCCCTTATGCAGGAGGATGAGCAACGTCAGCAGGAGGCTGGTAATGCCCAGCAGGATCTGCAGAATGACTTGAAGAACGTCCACGACGGCCTTTCGAAGAAGCGGAAATCGGGAGCCGGACTAGTCGGTGACCAGGTGGTTCTCGAACCTGACAATGTTAGCAAACTCCGCAGGGTCCAGGCTGGCGCCACCCACAAGCAAACCGTCGACGTCGGTTTCAGCCATGATGGCCGCAGCATTGTTGGCTTTGACGGAACCGCCATACAGCAACCGCGTCTTGGACGCGACGGTTTCGTCAAACAGCACGGCAAGCTCGGCACGGATGGCGGCACACATTTCCTGTGCATCCTCAGGACCGGCTACTTCCCCGGTTCCGATGGCCCAGACGGGCTCGTAGGCAACGACGAGCTCAGCACCCTGTTCGGCGGTGAGACCCTCAACGCCGGCCCGCAGCTGGGCCAAGGTGTGTTCGACGTGCGTTCCGGCCTGGCGGACTTCCAAGCCTTCTCCCACGCACAGCACCGGGGTGACGCTGTGGCGGAAGCCTGCCTTGACCTTGGCGTTCGCGACTTCGTCGGACTCGTTGTGGATGGTGCGGCGCTCACTGTGGCCCACCAGGACGTAGGCGCAGCCCAGCTTGTTGAGGAACTGACCGGAGATATCGCCGGTGTAAGCGCCGGAGTCGAACTGGGACAGGTCCTGGCCGCCGTAAACGATTTCCAGGTCGTCGCCCTGAACCAGGGTCTGGACGCCGCGGAGATCGGTGAACGGAGGGAAGACGGCTACCTCTACCCGGTTGTAGTCGTGCTTGGCGTCGGACAGGGTCCAGGCGAGCTTCTGCAGCAGGGTGATGCCCTGGACATGGTCCATGTTCATCTTCCAGTTGCCGGCGATGAAGGGTTTGCGAACGAAGTTGCCGTTGGCAGAGGTAGTCACATGAACTCCAAAGATTACGTTGTGATGTGGAACGGCCGGCAGGACGCATAGGCGTCCTGCCGGCCGGTTTGGTGCTTAGCGGTCCAGGACGCTGAGCCCCGGAAGTTCCTTGCCTTCAAGGTATTCCAGGCTTGCGCCGCCGCCGGTCGAGATGTGGCCGAACTGCGAATCGTCAAAGCCGAGGGTGCGAACCGCGGCCGCTGAGTCGCCGCCGCCCACCACTGTGAAGGCCACAGTGTCGGTGAGCGCCTGCGCGATGGCACGGGTGCCGGCAGAGAAGGCCTCAAATTCGAAGACGCCCATGGGGCCGTTCCAGAAGACGGTCTTGGCTCCCTCGATTTGTGCTGCGAAAGCCGAGGCCGTTTCGGGTCCGATGTCCAGGCCGATGCCGGAAGCACCGAAAGAGCTTTCCTCAATGGCATCCGCCCTGACAACCTCGTGGTCGGCATCCGCTGCGAAGCGGCTGGCTACCACCACGTCAGTTGGAATGACAAACGACGTTCCGGCGTCGGCGGCACGGTTGAGGTAGTCCTGGACGACAGGGATCTGGTCTTCCTCCAGGAGGCTTGCTCCAACCTTGTGCCCGGCAGCAGCCAGGAAGGTGAAGAGCATGCCCCCGCCAACCAGGATGGTGTCAGCCTTGCCCAGCAGGTTGTCGATGACAGCCAACTTGTCGGAGACCTTGGAACCGCCGAGGACCACGACGTAGGGGCGCTGCGTGTCGCTGGTCAGTTTCCGAAGGACTTCAACTTCGGTGTGGACGAGATCGCCCAGGTAAGAGGGCAGCCGAGTGGCGACGTCGTAAACGCTGGCGTGCTTGCGGTGTACCGCACCGAAAGCATCGTCCACGAACGCACCGTTGCCACCTGTCAGGGCAACGAGTTCGTCGGCGAACGCGCCGCGCTCGGCATCGTCCTTGCTGGTTTCACGGGCGTCGAAACGGACGTTTTCGAGGACCAGCACGTTTCCGTCCTGCAAGCCACTGGCAAGCTCCTTGGCGGAGGCGCCAACGGTATCCTTGGCGAGCTGCACGGAGAAGTCCGCGAGTTCAGCCAGGCGGTCCGCTGCGGGCTTCAGGGAGTACTTTTCCTCGGGGGCACCTTTGGGGCGGCCGAGGTGGGCGGTTACGAGCACACGGGCACCGGCGTCCGAGAGCTTCTTGATGACAGGCAGGGACGCTTTGATGCGGCCGTCGTCGGTCACTGTAGAGCCGTCGAGCGGCACATTCAGGTCACTTCTGACCAGAATGTACCGCCCGCGGACACCTTCAGCGATGAGTTCGTTGAGGGTGTGAGATGTCATGTGTCTACCCTAGCCCAGCTTGGATGCGACGAGCTCCGTGAGGTCGACGAGGCGGTTGGAGTAACCCCACTCGTTGTCATACCAGGAAACAACCTTGACCTGGTTGCCGATGACTTTGGTGAGGCCGGAGTCGAAGATGGACGACGCCGGGTCGCCAACGATGTCCGAGGACACGATCGGAGCGTCTGTGTAGGAGAGGATGCCAGCCCACTGTTCGGACTCTGCTGCAGCCTTCACTGCGGCGTTGACTTCCTCGACCGTGACTTCGCGGGAAACCGTGACCGTGAGGTCCGTTGCGGAACCGGTGGGGACGGGAACGCGAATGGCGTAGCCGTCGAGCTTGCCCTTGAGTTCGGGCAGGACGAGGCCGATTGCCTTGGCCGCACCGGTGGAGGTGGGAACCATGTTGATGGCTGCTGCACGGGCACGGCGGAGGTCGCCGTGCGGGCCGTCCTGCAGGTTCTGGTCGGCCGTGTAGGCGTGGACCGTGGTCATGAGGCCACGCTCGATGCCGAAGGCGTCGTTGACGACCTTGGCCAGCGGGCCGAGGCAGTTGGTGGTGCAGGACGCGTTGGAGATGATGTTGTGCGCTGCCGGGTCGTAGAGCTCGTGGTTTACGCCCATAACGATCGTGATGTCTTCGTCGCTGGCAGGTGCCGAGATGAGGACCTTCTTGGCTCCGGCGTCGATGTGCTTCTGCGCTGCGGCGGCCTTGGTGAAGAAACCGGTGGACTCGATAACGATGTCCACGCCCAGCTCGCCCCACGGAAGGTTCGCGGGATCGCGCTCTGCCAGGACCTTGATCGACTTACCGTCGACAACCAGGTTTCCATCGACAACTTCCACGGTCTGGGCGAGGCGTCCACCGACGGAGTCGTACTTCAGGAGGTGGGCGAGGGTCTCGGGGCTGGTGAGGTCGTTGACTGCGACGATCTCAAGGTCTGCGCCCTGGGCCAGTGCTGCGCGGAAGTAGTTGCGGCCGATGCGGCCGAAGCCGTTGATACCAATACGGGTGGTCACTATGTGTCAATCTCCTTGGTGCTCTTGCAAGCACGCCTAGTGAGTCGGATCAGATATTTCCAACTAACAGACCCCGCACGCCGTTGGGCAGAGGTGATTATCAGATCGGAGGGCGACCAGCCACGTTGCTGAAGGCTAACCGCCTTCCGTGATCCATCTTACGTTTAACTAAGCCTGCCCCCGCAACTGCGGAGGCAGGCTTTTCAGCATTTAGCCGGAATTCACGCTAAAAGTGACTTTTGTTACATCTGCGTGAACCCTTGCTCACCACTAGAGGACGATGAGCCCCGTGGCGTTGGTGCGTGCGGCTTCGAAGCGCTTGGCGACGTCTGCCCAGTTTGCGATGTTCCAGAAAGCCTTGACGTAGTCAGCCTTGACGTTGACGTAGTCCAGGTAGAAGGCGTGCTCCCACATGTCCAGCATCAGCAGCGGGGTGGTGCCGAGCGCAACGTTGCCCTGCTGATCGTAAAGCTGCTCGATGACCAGGTTTCCGCCGATGGGCTCGTAGGCAAGGAATGCCCAGCCCGAACCCTGCAGGGCCAGTGCAGCAGCGCTGAACTGTGCGCGGAAGGCATCGAAGGAACCGAAAGCGTCGTCGATGGCTGCTGCCAGTTCACCTTCGGGCTTGTCGCCGCCGTCCGGGGAGATGTTGTTCCAGAATACGGAGTGGTTGATGTGGCCACCGGTGTGGAACGCGAGGTCCTTGGAGAGGCGGTTGATGTTGGCGAAGTCGCCCTTGTCGCGTGCCTCTGCGAGCTGGGAGAGCGCGTTGTTCGCGCCTGCGACGTAGGCCGCATGGTGCTTGCTGTGGTGCAGTTCCATGATCTTTGCCGAAATGTGCGGCTCGAGTGCTGCGTAGTCGTAGCCGAGCTCGGGCAGAACGTACTCTGTCACGAAATCCTCCAATGTAATGGACTGACGTCCGGGTTGGTAACTCGTTATTTCATCCGGCCAGCGGACCGGCCGGAAATCCTTGGCGAAGAAGCCTGCTCCTGCGTCCACCGGGAACAACCCGCCGGGCCCTCACAGTATTTCCTCCGCACTTTTTCGATTCTATGGGTGTGGCCTACTCGTCCATCATTTCGGGAGTCACATTTGCCTCGGTGCCCGGGATGCCCAGGTCCAGGGCGCGCTTGTCAGCCATGGCCAACAGGCGGCGAATACGACCCGCGATGGCGTCCTTGGTCATGGGCGGATCAGCGAGCCGGCCCAGTTCGTCCAGGCTTGCCTGTTTATGGGCGACGCGGAGCTCCCCCGCGTACTTGAGGTGGTCCGGAACGTCGTCACCAAGGATCTCCAGGGCACGGTCCACCCTTGCGCCGGCCGCAACGGCAGCCTGGGCCGAGCGGCGCAGGTTGGCGTCATCAAAGTTGGCAAGCCTGTTGGCCGTGGCCCTGACTTCCTTGCGCATCCGCCGTTCCTCCCAAACCATGAGTGCGTCGTGGGCTCCCATGCGGGTCAGGAGGGTGGCGATGGTGTCCCCATCACGGATGACGACGCGGTCCACGCCGCGCACTTCGCGGGCCTTGGCTTGGATTCCCAGGCGCCGGGCCGCACCCACCAGGGCAAGGGCCGACTCTGGCCCGGGGCAGGTGACTTCAAGGGATGACGAACGTCCCGGCTCCGTCAGGGACCCGTGCGCGAGGAAAGCGCCCCGCCAGACAGCCTCGGCGTCAGCTGCTGAACCGTTGACGACTACCGATGGGAGCCCCCGGACCGGGCGGCCACGCCCATCCAGGAGGCCCGTCTGACGGGCCAGTGCCTCACCGTCCCGGACTACCCGGACAACGTAGCGGCTCCCGCGGCGCAGGCCGCCCCCGGAAACAACGATGATTTCGCTTTGGTGGCCGTAAACCTCGGCGATCGCGGCGCGCAGGCGCCGCGCCGTGGAGGCGAGGTCCACTTCGGCCTCAATGACGATGCGCCCGGAGATGATGTGCAAGCCGCCCGCAAAGCGCAGCATTGCCGAAACCTCGGCCTTGCGCACCGAAGATTTCTTGATGTCAAGCCGGGACAGTTCGTCCTTGACCGACGCAGTAAGTGCCATCGTGTGTTCCTAACTGTTCCCGAAAATATCGTGGTAGGCCGCTGCCAGCAGCAATGGATCATGGACGGGGCGCCGCCTCGACGCCCCTACTCTACCCAACACCACTTCCGCACCGAGCATCCCGGCAGCCTTCTCGAAGGCCTTCAGGTCCTGGATTGCAGCGGGGTCGGCGAGAACCACATCCACGCTGAACTCCGGTGCGTACCGGCGCAGGACATCCAAATGGTCCGCTGCCGTCATACCCGAGGTTTCCTTGGTCTCGACGTCCAGATTCATGGTCAGGCAGCGCTTGGCCGCGGTGTCCCCCAGCGCCTGGCGGAGCTCAGGGAGCAACAGGTGCGGGAGCACCGAGGTGTACCAGGAACCGGGCCCGAGGATCACCCAGTCGGCGAGTTCGATGGCGGTGAGCGCCTCCGTGCAGGCCGGAGCGGCTTCGGGAAGGAGGGTAACGTCTTCCAGCTTCCCGGCTACGGCGCACTTCGCCTGGCCACGGACGGTCTGCAGTTCGTAGCCGCCGTCGGGGAGTTCCACCCTGGCCCTCCCCTCAATGGTGAGGGGAACACTGGACATGGGCAGTACTTGCCCGCGGGCACCGAGCAGTGCTCCTGCCCATTTCAGTCCGGCGACGGTGTCCCCGAGCAACTCCCACAGGGTGACGATGAGCAGGTTGCCCATGGCATGGTTGTCCAGCGACCCGCCCTTGGCCGAGCCGGCGTCGAAACGATGCTGCATGACGTCCCGCCAGGTGCGTCCCCAGTCGGTATCGTCGCAGAGCGCACTCAAGGCCATCCGCAGGTCCCCGGGCGGGAGGACGCCGTACTCGTCACGGAGACGCCCGGAAGATCCGCCGTCGTCCGCTACTGTCACGATTGCCGTCAGCTCGGACGTCAGCAGCCGCAGCGCCGACAGTGACGCTGCCAGTCCATGTCCGCCTCCCAAGGCGACCACCGACGGGCTTTTCTTCTGTTGGCTGCCGGGGACACCTTTCGGCGGAATGAGCGGCAGCGGGCCGGTCAGGACCCCCACTACTCGCGCCCCAGGTCGCGGTGGGTGGTAGTGACAGTAACGCGTGGATACTGCGCCAGGCGCTTGGACAGCTCGACGGCGACGGCCACCGAACGGTGTTTGCCTCCGGTGCAGCCAACGGCCAGGGTGGCGTAATGCTTGTTCTCCTGCCGGTAGCCGTCCAGTACCGGTTCGAGGGCGCTGACGTAGCGGTCCACGAATTCGTGGACGCCATCGGCCGCGAGGACATAGTTGCTGACGTCCTCATCCAAGCCGGTGTGCGGCCGGAGTTGCGGAACCCAGTGCGGGTTGGGAATGAAGCGTGCGTCGGCAACGAAGTTGGCGTCCACGGGAAGCCCGTACTTGAAGCCGAAGCTCATGACGTTCAGACGCAGGGTGACAGGTCCGGTGTCGCTGAACAGTTCGGTGATGGCCGTGGCAAGCCCGTGGACGTTGTACTCCGTGGTGTCCAGGACGACGTCAGCATGCTCGCGCAGTTCCCGCAGGACCTCGCGCTCGATGCCGATGCCATCGAGGATCCTGCCGCCGCCCTGAAGCGGGTGGGGCCTGCGGCCTTGCTCGAACCGGCGGACCAATACTTCGTCACTGGCATCCAGGAAAAGCACGCGGAAGGTGATGCCCGTGGCGCTCAAGGCTCCCAGTGCCGTTTGGATGTCAGTAAAGAGGTCCTTGCTGCGGACATCGACCACAACGGCCAGCTTGGGAATCGATTTGGGGGCGTGCGAAACAATTTCAGCCAACGTACCCAGCATTTGCGGGGGCAGGTTGTCCACGACGTACCAGCCATGGTCTTCCAAGGCGTCCGAGGCCGTGCTGCGCCCTGCCCCTGACATGCCAGTCACCACCAGCAGTTCCGCCTCCGGTGGTTTGACCGGCGTGAGGCCGTCCTGCTCCGTGCCGGACCCTGTTGCCTCATCCATCAAGTGTTCCCCGTTCAGTTCGGAATGGTCGTTGCAGCAACTTCTTACCCTAGCTAAGATTCAAGGATTTCGCCGGTGGTCATGTTGATCGCCGGAGTTGCCTCCTCGGAGTCCGCAGTGGAGCCCAGGTGCTGGACAACGGCGGCTGCCAGTGCCGGGCCGATGCCCTTGGCGGAGGTGAGCTCCTCGACGGACGCGGCCCGAATTTTCTTCAGCGAGCCGAAGTGTGCCACCAGCGCCTTGCGTTTTGCTTCACCGAGGCCAGGAACCCCGTCCAGCGCGGAGACCGTCATGGCCTTGCCACGCTTTTGCCGGTGGAAGGTAATGGCAAAGCGGTGTGCTTCGTCCCGGATCCGCTGGAGAAGGTACAGGCCTTGGGAGGTTCGGGGCAGGATGACCGGGAAGTCGCTGTCGGGCAGCCAGACTTCCTCGAGCCGCTTGGCCAGTCCTACGACGTAGACGTCGTCGACTCCCAGATCCGCCAGGGCGCGCGAAGCCGCGTTGACCTGAGGTTGACCGCCGTCCACCACCACCAGGTTGGGTGGGTAGGCGAACTTGGCTTTCGGTGCCGGCATGGTGGGGTCCGACGGCGGCGCCTCACCTGCGCGGGCACTTCCGGGCCGGGCGGGGTTGCTGATTTCGCCGGAGACCACAGGGACCTGTGCCACCTTGTCCGCCAGGTAATGCCGGAACCTGCGCGTCAGGACGTCATGCATGGCTGCGGTGTCGTCCGCCGCGGCGGCACCGGTGATGGAAAACTTGCGGTAGTCGGCTTTCTTGGGAAGGCCATCCTCCACGACCACCATGGACGCCACCACGTTGGTCCCTTGCACATGCGAGATGTCGAAGCACTCGATCCTAAGCAACGGCACAGGAATGTCCAAGGCTTCCTGGAGTTCCTGGAGGGCCAAGGACCGGACGGTGATGTCGCCGGCACGCCGTGTCTTGTGCAACTTGAGTGCCTGCTCCGCGTTCTCGCGGACCGTGGACATCAACGCAGCCTTGTCCCCACGCTGCGGAACCCTGATGTCCACCTTGGCACCGCGAAGGCCTCCCAGCCATTCAGTCAGTTCAGCGTGGTTGCTGGGGTTCTCGGGGACCAGGACTTCCCGCGGAATGCGGCCCTGGACTTCGCTGTCCTCGCCATAGACCTGCTGCAGCAGATGTTCGATGAGCTCGGGGGTGGTGGCATCCTCGACCTTTTCCACGACCCATCCGCGCTGGCCCCTGACGCGGCCTCCGCGCACGTGGAAGACCTGTACCGAGGCCTCCAGCTCGTCGTCATGCAAAGCGAAGACGTCGGCGTCGGTGTCCTCGGCAAGCACTACGGCATTGCGTTCAAAGACCTTGCGCAGGGCGATGATGTCATCCCTGAGCCCCGCCGCGCGCTCGTAATCAAGGTCGGCTACCGCTGAGGCCATCTCTTTCTCGAGTCGGCTGATGAAGCGCTTGGCTTCACCTCCCATGAACGAACAAAAGTCCTCTGCGAGCACCCGGTGCTCATCGGGAGTGACCCTGCCGACACATGGCGCCGAACATTTGTCGATGTAGCCAAGGAGGCACGGCCTTCCGCTGGACTCGGCCCGCTTGAACACGCCGGCACTGCAGCTGCGGACCGGGAATACCCTCAGCAGCGTGTCCATGGTTTCCCGGATGGCGCCGGCTGTGTAGGGCCCAAAGTACCTGGTCCCTTTTCTCCGCTCGCCCCGCATGACCTGTACCCGGGGGTATTTCTCGCCCATTGTCACAGCAAGGTACGGATACGTCTTGTCGTCACGGAAGACGACGTTGAAGCGGGGCTTGAATTCCTTGATCCATGTGTATTCGAGTTGCAACGACTCGAGTTCACTGCCAACCACGGTCCATTCAACGCTGCTGGCAGCATGGACCATGGCATGGGTCTTGGGGAGCAAGCCCGCCGGGTTGGCGAAGTACGAATTCAGCCGCGAACGGAGGTTCTTGGCCTTGCCTACATAAATGACCCGGCCGTGGGGGTCGCGGAAACGGTAGACGCCCGGCGTGGTGGGAATTTCACCTGTTTGGGGTCGGTAACTTGCTGGATCTGCCACATGTCCAGTCTAGTGAACCGGACCGACACCAGATGCCACGGCCAAGCCAGGGCCCGGGTGGCTAGTCCACGGATTTGCTCTGGTTGTAGCTCGTGGAGCGTTCCTGTCCGCTGAGCAGCGCAATGGCGTCCATGATCTTGTCCGTGACCTCGCGGCGGGCGGGCAGCGAATGATCCGGACCCGTCTTATCGAAGTAGAGCGGTTCCCCAACCTTCATGGTGAAGTGCTGGGGACGGACGGCATTCTTATCCGCCGGCTGGAGCTTCTCTGTGCCGATCAGCCCCACGGGGATGACAGGTGCACCCGTAGTCAGGGCAAGCCAGCCCACGCCGGTGCGACCACGGTAGAGGATTCCATCCCGGGACCTGGTGCCCTCGGGGTAGATGCCGATGCCCTTGCCCGATTCAAGGATATCCAGCAGGGTCTTCAACGCCTGGACGCTGGCCGCCTGCTCGCCCCGCTCTACGGGTATGGAACCAACGGCTTCAAAGAAGGACTTCATCACAGCGCCCTTGACGCCCTTGGTGGTGAAGTATTCCGCTTTGGCAAAGAACGCGACCGGTCGTGGCATCAGTGCCTGAACGATCACGCTGTCAAGGAAGGAGAGGTGATTGGGGGCCACAATGAACGGGCCGTCGGTGGGTACGTTCTCAAGTCCAATGACCGTAGGGCGGCAGGTGGACGAAATGAGCCCGCGGGTAGTCCACCGGATCGCATCAAATACTGCCATCGTTTTGTACCTCGCTCAGGGCTGCCGCGCGGACAGCGTCAAGTTCTTCGATTGTGCTTTTCAGTTCGAGCGCGGTGCCCACCACGGCCACTGCCCCGGCCTGCTCGAGTTCTCCGTCGGGGGCAAAACCCCAACCGACGCCGATGCAGTCCAGCCCGTTGGCCATGGCACCTGCTACGTCCTGGTGCCTGTCCCCCACCATGACTGCGGGCTGCGAGTGCAGGTCGGCCAGGGCTGCGCCCACGATTTCAACCTTGCCGGAAGCAGTGTTGGCGCCCAAGGACTCGTCGTCGGCCGCGCCCCTTATGGAGACGAAGAAACCGGCAATGCCGTGATGCTCCAGGACAAGGCGGGCAATGGACTGTGGTTTCTGGGTAGCTACTGCCACCGGACGGCCGGACTCAGCAAAGTCCTGCAGAAGATCGTGGATACCCGGATAAAGCTTGCTCTGGGCAATTCCGGTTTCCTTGTAGTGGCGCCGATAACGATCAATGACCTCGTCCACCAATTCTGTGGGGACATTGGCCAAATGCAAGAGCGAATCACTGAGCTTCGGGCCGACCATGGAATTCAGGACTGCCTGCCCTGGAACAGGAAGGTCCATTTCCCTGAGGGCGGCAGAGATTCCCCCGGTTATGCCACCGGCAGGATCGACAAGGGTGCCGTCCAGATCGAATATTACGGGCACCTTTGTTTGAGTCACCGGGTTAGTTTCTCACGAGTAGCGGCATGCCTGAAACTCGCATGCCGCTACCGGAATACTTCTATCCCAGAATCTCGGCCAGGAATGTCGCGGTGTGGCTCTCCGTGGATTTAGCCACTTGCTCGGGTGTTCCCGTGGCAATAATCCGGCCACCGCCGGATCCACCGTTGGGGCCAAGGTCCACAATCCAGTCAGCAGACTTGATGACGTCCAGGTTGTGTTCAATGGTGATAACAGTGTTGCCCTTGTCCACCAGCCCTTGGAGAACCATCAGGAGCTTCCGGATGTCCTCGAAGTGGAGCCCGGTGGTGGGCTCATCCAGGACGTAGATGCTCCTGCCGTTGGAGCGCTTCTGGAGTTCGGCTGCCAGCTTGACTCGCTGTGCCTCGCCCCCGGACAACGTGGTGGCAGGCTGGCCGAGCCGTACATAGCCCAGGCCAACGTCCACCAGGGTCCTCAGGTGCCGCGCGATGGGGGTGAAGGCCGCAAAGAATTCCGCGCCTTCCTCGATGGGCATGTTGAGGACGTCGGCGATCGTCTTGCCCTTGTAGTGGACCTCAAGGGTTTCCCGGTTGTAGCGGGCTCCATGGCACACTTCGCAGGGAACGTAAACGTCCGGCAGGAAGTTCATTTCGATCTTCAAGGTGCCGTCACCGGAGCAGGCTTCACAGCGCCCACCCTTGACGTTGAAGGAGAACCGTCCCGGCTGGTAGCCCCGGACCTTGGCTTCGGTGGTCTCGGCGAACAGCTTGCGGATGTTGTCGAACACACCGGTATACGTTGCCGGGTTGGACCGGGGCGTGCGGCCGATTGGACTCTGGTCGACGTGGACCACCTTGTCCAGGTGCTCCAGCCCCGTCACGGTCTTGTGGCGACCGGCGACCTGCTTGGCGCCGTTGAGCTTATTGGCCAGCACCTTATAGAGGATCTCGTTCACCAGCGTGGACTTGCCGGAACCGCTGACACCTGTGACGGCGGTGAAGAGTCCCAAGGGGAACGTCGCGTCAACGTTGTTGAGGTTGTTCTCCCGGGCACCAACAACCTTCAATTCGCGCTTTTTGTCGTATTTACGACGCTTCTTGGGGATGTCGATGGTGCGGCGGCCTGACAGGTAGTCGCCAGTCAGCGACTCGGTGTTCGCCAGGAGCTCTTTGTAGGTTCCGGAGTGCACAACCTGGCCGCCGTGCTCGCCGGCGCCCGGTCCGATGTCCACCACCCAGTCGGCCTCGTGGATGGTGTCTTCGTCGTGCTCCACGACAATCAGCGTGTTACCGAGGTCCCGGAGGCGCGTCAGCGTCTCGATGAGCCTGCGGTTGTCGCGCTGGTGGAGTCCGATCGATGGCTCGTCGAGGACATACAGCACACCCACAAGGCCAGATCCGATCTGGGTTGCCAGCCTGATCCGCTGCGCTTCGCCGCCGGACAAGGTGCCGGAGGGCCGTTCGAGGTTGAGGTACTCCAAACCGACATCCAGGAGGAAGGTCAGCCGGGCCTGGATTTCCTTCAGCACCTGGTTGGCAATCTGCGCCTCCCTGTTGGTCAGGGTCAGGCTGCCCAGGAACTCCGCGCACTCCCGCATTGGCAGGGCTGCGACTGCGGCGATCGACTTGCCGTTGATCAATACCGACAGAGACGCCGGGTTCAGGCGCGCGCCATTGCACTCAGGGCAGGGGATTTGGCGCATGTATTCTTCGTAACGGTCGCGGGCCCAATCCGAGTCCGTTTCCCCGTGCTTCCGGTGGACATACTGGATGGCGCCTTCGAAGCCGGTACTGTACTTGCGCTCCCGGCCGAAACGGTTCTTGTACTGGACAACGACCTTGTGGTCCTTGCCGTGGAGCACGGTGTTGCGGACGTCCTTCGGGAGTTTCTCCCACGAGGTCTTCATGGAGAAGCCCAATTCGTGGGCCAGGCCCTCCAGGAGGCGGTTCCAGTATTCGGTGGTCGCCGTACCCAGCGACCATGGGGCGATGGCGCCCTCGCCAAGCGAAAGTTCCGGGTTGGGAACTATCAATTCCTCGTCGACTTCAAGCTTGGTGCCAATACCACTGCAGGCGGAACACGCACCGAAGGGATTGTTGAACGAGAAAGAACGTGGCTCGATCTCATCGATGGCCAGGGGATGTTCGTTGGGGCAGGCCAGGTTCTCGGAAAACGCCCGGATGCGTCCAGGATCTTCGGCATCGAGGTCGACGAATTCGACCAGGACGCGCCCCTCGGCCAAGCCCAGGGCTGTTTCGACAGAGTCGGTGAGCCGTTGGCTGATGTCTTCCTTGACCACCAGGCGGTCCACCACGACTTCGATGGTGTGTTTGAACTGCTTGCCCAGCTTGGGAGGATCGCTCAGCTGTACCAGCTCACCATCCACGCGGGCACGGGAGTAGCCCTTGGCGGTCAGTTCTTTGAAAAGGTCAACGAATTCTCCCTTGCGTCCGCGCACCACGGGTGCGAGGACCTGGAAGCGCGTACCCGTCTCCAGCTCCAGGAGCTGGTCCACGATTTGCTGGGGAGTCTGGCGGGTGATCGGCTCGCCGCACACTGGGCAGTGCGGGCGGCCGACGCGGGCCCACAGGAGCCGCATGTAGTCGTAAATCTCAGTGATGGTGCCCACGGTGGAGCGCGGATTCTTGCTGGTGGACTTCTGGTCGATGGACACCGCAGGTGACAGGCCCTCGATGAAATCGACATCGGGTTTGTCCACCTGGCCGAGGAATTGGCGCGCGTAGGCGGACAGCGATTCCACGTACCGGCGCTGGCCTTCAGCGAAGATAGTGTCAAAAGCCAGCGATGACTTGCCGGAACCCGAGAGTCCCGTAAACACGATCATGGCGTCCCGCGGCAGGTCCAGGTCCACGTTGCGAAGGTTGTGTTCCCGGGCGCCCTTGACCACCAGGCGCGACAGGTCCGGCCTGGCGGGCCTGGTTTCAAGAACGGCTGGGATGCTGTTCGGCGATTCGATGGCGGTATCTTCAGCTAAGGCTTTGGGCACCTACCAATGCTAATCGAAAACTTCTTCGAATTTCCATGTCGTGCCTCACACCCTACTGATCGGTATCAGTCGGCGTCGTAGGCGGCCGCAAGAAGCTGCACCGCTTCGGCGAAGGAAGCCCCCTGTGCTTTCGCGGCAGCCGCATATTCGGCAGCTACGCCGGCCAGCGCTCCCCATCGGTCATCCCGCGCGCAGACGACCGTGCCGTTCCTCCCCCGGGTAGCCACAACGCCGGCCGCTTCCAGCTCCTTGTACGCGCGGGCCACTGTATGGGGTGCAACATCCAGCGCACCCGCAAGATTGCGGACCGGAGGAAGCTTCGCCCCGACCGCAAGGGCTCCGGAGTCAACCAGTTCGATGATCCGGAGGCGCAACTGTTCAAAGAGCGCTACGGCGCTCCCGGTGTGGGGCCGCCAAGTGCCGGGGAACTCGCCTGTGGGAGTCATCAGTAACTCCGGCCGGTCACCGGCGTCGTGCGCGGCGTGAGGGGTTCGAAACGTCCATGGTCCATGTCGAAAATTAGACCAGCGACGCCGGTACGGGACAAGCCGGTCCGGCGGGGGAAACTGTCGGCTGCTGGAATTGGCGGCAATCCGGGGTTCAATTCTTGCGCGCGACCGCAAAGATCCGCCGGAAAGGAAAAACTGTGCCGTTTTTCGTGGCCGGATAAGCTTCCCGCAGCATCGCGGCGTATTCCTGCTCGAAGTCTGCGGCTTCCTCCGCGGACAAAGCCGCCAGCACAGGTCGCAAGCCCGTGCCGCGGACCCACTCCAGAACAGGGTCTTCGCCGGTCAGTACCTGCTGGTAGGTGGTCTCCCAAGCGTCAGCCGTACAACCGGCGTCGAGCATGATGCCCAGGTAATCCGCAGGACTGCTTACAGCGCCATCGTGCCGAAGGACTCCAGCCAACCGGGGCGACCACCGCGGCGACTCTGCCAGTCCGCGCATCAGGGCGTGGGACGGAGAGGTGAAATTTCCCGGTACCTGCATGGCGAACCAGGCGCCGGGTTTGAGGTCGCGCAGCCAAGCAGCCACCATTTCCTGGTGGCCCGGTACCCATTGGAGCGCCGCGTTCGTGACAACCACATCGGTATCCGTATCCGGTTCCCAGCGGGCGATGTCGCCTAGCTCGAACTCCAGCCGCGCGGTCTGCTTCGCCAGCGACTCCGCTTTGCGGAGCATCTCCGCCGAGGAGTCAACGCCTACCACGCGGGCCTCGGGCCATCGATCGGTCAGCGTCGCCGTCAGGTTTCCGGGGCCGCAACCGAGGTCCACCACCTTCCGCGGGTCGTTGGCCTGGATCCTCCCCACGAGGTCATGGAACGGCCTGTCCCGATGATTACCGAACTCGGTGTACTTGGACGGGTCCCACTTCATTAGAGCCTCCTCGCGTCTGGCATCACTGCTGGGCCGAGCCTAAACCGTGCGGGCACTAAGCTGGAAACCAATGAAACTTCTTGAGCAGCTTCCCGGTTCTGCCGACACCGGTCCCCTGGACCCGGACGAAATTTACACACGGTTCGTGGAGTGGACGGAGAGTCGCGGGCTTCAGCTGTACCCGGCGCAGGACGAAGCGATCATGGAGCTCGCCTCGGGCGCCAACGTCATCCTTGCCACTCCCACGGGCTCCGGAAAGTCCCTGGTGGCGATCGCTGCGCACTTCGAAGCCATGGCGCGCGGCCAACGGAGCTACTACACCGCCCCCATCAAGGCGCTGGTGTCGGAAAAGTTCTTCGCTCTGTGCGACATTTTCGGCGCAGAGAACGTTGGCATGATCACCGGTGACTCCGGGGTGAACCAGGATGCGCCGATCATTTGCTGTACAGCTGAGATCCTCGCGAACATCGCCCTCCGCGAGGGTGCTTCTGCCGAGTTGGGCTCCGTCATCATGGACGAGTTCCACTTTTACTCCGACCCGCAGCGGGGGTGGGCCTGGCAGGTGCCACTGCTGGAACTCCCCCAGGCCCAGTTCCTCCTCATGTCCGCGACGTTGGGCGATGTGACGCGCTTCGAGGCCGGCCTGTCTGATCTCACCGGCCGCTCCACCACCACTGTGAGCTCGGCCGAACGCCCCATCCCGCTGCACTACTACTACCAGGTGACGCCTGTCCACGAGACCCTTGAGGAGCTGCTCGCCACCAAGCAGGTTCCGGTGTATGTGGTCCATTTCAGCCAAGCCGAAGCCATTGAGCGCGCCCAGAACCTCATGAGCATCAACATGTGCAGCCGTGACGAGAAGGACCGGATCGCTGAACTCATCGCGGGCTTCAGGTTTGCCGCCGGATTCGGAAAGACCCTCAACAGGCTGGTCCGGCATGGCATTGGCGTTCACCACGCTGGAATGCTCCCCAAATACCGCCGCCTGGTGGAGCAACTCGCCCAAGCAGGACTCCTGAAGGTTATTTGCGGCACTGACACGTTGGGCGTTGGCATCAACGTGCCCATCCGCACTGTGCTGTTGACGGCCCTAAGTAAATACGACGGCGTTCGAACCCGCCCCCTGAACTCCCGTGAGTTCCACCAGATCGCCGGCCGCGCAGGCCGTGCCGGCTACGACACTGCAGGCACGGTGGTCGTCCAGGCTCCCGAACACGTGGTGGAGAACACCAAAGCCATGGCCAAGGCCACGGCCAAGTTCGGCGACGACCAAAAGAAGCTGCGCCAGGTGGTCAAGAAGAAACCGCCGGAGGGATTTGTTTCCTGGGGCGAGCCGACGTTCAACAAACTGGTGGAATCCATTCCGGAGCCGCTGACGTCCAGCTTCACCGTCACCCACGCGATGCTCCTGAATCTCATGGAACGTCCTGGCGACCCCTTCCAGGCAACCCGCAGGCTTCTGAGCGAAAACCATGAGAGCCGGCCCGCACAGCTGAAACTGATGAAGAAAGCCTTGGGAATCTATCGTGAGCTCCTGGCAGCAGGAGTTGTTGAACGGATCCCTGAGGACCAGCAGGAAGCCGAGGGGCGCTCGGTTCGTCTCACAGTGCACCTGCAGGCAAACTTTGCCCTGAACCAGCCGTTGTCCCCCTTCGCCCTTGCCGCGTTGGAGTTGCTCGACCCGGAGTCGCCGTCATATGCCCTTGATGTTGTGTCCGTGATCGAGTCAACGCTTGAGAAGCCACGACAGATACTCTCCGCCCAGCAGAAGAAGGCACGCGGCGAGGCGGTTGCGGCCATGAAGGCTGACGGCATCGAGTACGACCAGCGCATGGCCATGCTCGACGAAGTAACCTACCCCATGCCGTTGGCCGAAATCCTGGGCGAAGCCTTCGAGGTCTACCGCAAGGCAGCCCCATGGGTTGGCGACTTCGAACTCGCGCCGAAGTCGATTGTCCGCGACATGTATGAGCGGGCCATGAACTTCGGGGAGTTCGTCCAGTTCTACGGCTTGGCCCGTTCGGAGGGCATTGTCCTCCGCTATCTGGCGGACGGTTTCCGGGCCCTCCGGCAGACAGTTCCCCAGGACCTGCTCCGCGAGGATCTCGAAGACCTGATCGCATGGCTGGGGGAACTGGTGCGCCAGGTGGACTCCAGCTTGCTGGATGAATGGGAGGAACTCACCTCCGGGGCTGCCCCGACGCCGCACGATGCGCCACCGCCCCCGCCTCCGTCGCTGACGTCCAATATCCGGGCCTTCCGGGTGATGGTCCGTAACGAGATGTTCCGCAGGGTTGAACTTTTCGCCGACGAGGATTCCAATGCCTTGGGCGAACTCGATGCCGATGCCGGCTGGGATGCCGGGCGTTGGGAAGACGTGTTGGACGATTACTTTGACGAACACGACGACATCGGCACCGGACCCGACGCGCGCGGACCGGGCTTGCTCATCATCACCGAAGAGCCCGGCACGTGGAAGGTCCGGCAAATCTTCGATGACCCGGCAGGCAACCACGACTGGGGCATATCGGCCGAAGTGGACTTGGCAGCCTCCGACGAGTCCGGCACTGCAGTGGTCCGCGTGACGGACGTCAACAGGCTCTGAGCGGGAATCCCATGGGAACCATCCCCGACCTCGGTGCAGGCCTGCGGAAACTTGAGGCATTGGTTGAAGTGCCTCCCGCTGCCTGCGACGGTCCGCGCCGGTGGTGGGGTGGTGCATTGGACGTCGAAGGCCTCGCGCTCGGCTCAGTCCAAGCGGTGGCAACTGCGCTCAACGCACTCACCGGATCTCCCGGCAGGTATTCCACCTCAGCCGCTCATGCGGCGGCTGCATTCGATTCACTGGGGCACCTGAGAATCGCTGGGCAGAAACCAGTGGGCTTCGCTCCGATGTCAGGCTTCAGGCCCACGAAGGATGGCTGGATCCGCCTTCACGCCAACTATCCCCACCATGCTGCCCGTTTGCTGGAAGCCCTTTCAGCGACCAGCCCACAGGACGTGGACCGTACGCTCTTGTCGATGACCTCCCTGGAGGCCGAGGCCGCGATCGTGGCCAACAAGGGCGTGGCTGCGGCCGTCCGGAGCCGCACCGAATGGCTCGCCTCGCCGATGCATCATGCGGCGGCCTCCGGCGGCTGGATCGACATCGAATCTTCGGCTGAGCATGCTGCCGCTTCGCACCGGACGGCGTGGTTTCCTGCCACAAACCCGCGGCTGCCGCTGGACGGATTACGGGTCCTGGACCTGACCCGTGTCATTGCCGGCCCCACCGCAACTCGGCTCCTGGGGGCCCTCGGCGCGGACGTACTACGCATCGACCCGCCCCAGCTTCCGGAATTAACGGACGCTTTCGTCGATTCAGGTTTCGATAAGCGAAGCGCCGAGGCGGATCTTGGCCGGACCGCGGACTTGGGCGTCATCAACGGGCTGGTTGCTTCGGCCGACGTTGTGGTCACGGGATACCACGACGGCGGCCTGGACCGTTTCGGTCTGGGGCCCGGTGCGCTGTTGGCGAGCAGGCCCGGCCTCGTCGTTGCCACCTTGACCGCGTGGGGCCGCAGCGGACCGTGGAAGGGGCAGCGTGGATTCGACAGTCTGGTGCAGGCGGCCACCGGGATCGCCGAACGGTATGGACAGCCCGACGACGCAGGGTGGAAGCCCGGGGCGTTGCCTGTCCAGGCTCTTGACCATGCCACAGGGTACGGACTGGCTGCTGCCGTCATCGCCTTGCTGGGCGAACGGCTCCATACAGGACGTGGTGGTTTGGCCAGGATGTCATTGGCGCGGACCGCCGAGGAACTTTTTGCCCTCCCCCGGGACTACGGGGATGTTGCAGCCAGTCCGCTGCCGGAACCTGATGTCGTTGTCACGGACAGCCCCTACGGGACGCTCGAGTTCGTGGCGCCGCCCCTCCTGGTGGGAGGCACACAGCTGATGTACCGGGAGCCGCCCGTACAGTACGGATCGTCAGTGTTGGCCTGGCGGCGGCAGGCCGATCTGCCCTAGTAAGCTCGATGCCATGAGTGTAATCCGACCCGCCACAGTTGAAGACGTTCCCGCAATCCTTCGTATGATCCACGATCTTGCGATCTACGAGAAGGAACCGGACGCCGTCAAGAACACTCCTGAGATGCTTTCGGACGTCCTCTTTGGGGACAACCCCCGGGTATACGCCACCATCGCCGAGAATGCCGCGGGCACGGTGCAGGGCTTTGCTTTGTGGTTCCTGAACTATTCCACGTGGGAAGGGGTCCACGGTATCTACCTTGAGGACCTTTATGTGGAACCGGATGCGCGCGGCGAGGGCCACGGCAAGGCGCTGTTGCAGCACCTGGCCGCAACGGCCGTCGAACGTGGATATGCGCGTGTCGAGTGGAGTGTCCTGAACTGGAACGAGCCCTCGATCAACTTCTATAAGAACCTTGGAGCCTTCCCCATGGCGGAGTGGTCAACATTCCGTCTGACAGGTGACGCGCTTGAAGCCTTTGGCGCGACTTCCGACCCCGCCAGCCAGGCACTCACCCGTGGCTGAAACCGTGCTGCCCAACAACGGCCACAGTATCCGCGGCCGCCACGAGTTCCGTGGGATCCGAACCGTGGAGCACTACTTCACAGTCCCCCTGGACCACGCAGCGGAGAGCCAGAGCGGTTCCGGCGAAACCATCTCGGTATTCGCCCGTGAATACTCCTCCACTGCGCACACCCCCGAAGCTGCCAGCCGCTTGCCCTGGCTCCTGTACCTCCAGGGCGGCCCGGGTGGCCGGGGCAACAGGGTCACTTCCCTCTCCGGATGGATGAAAGCCGCCGCGAAGGATTTCCGGATCCTCATGCTCGACCAACGCGGCACGGGGTTGTCCACCCCCGTCGAGCCCATGAGTCTGGAACGACGGGGAGATGCGGAGGCGCAGGCGGATTACCTGACGCATTTCCGCGCGGATTCCATCGTTGCCGACGCTGAGCACATCCGATCGGTCCTGGACTCGGGACCCTGGTCCGTCCTGGGTCAAAGCTTCGGCGGGTTTTGTGCCTTAACGTATCTCTCCTTTGCGCCCGAAGGACTGCGGGAAGTGCTGATTACGGGCGGGCTGGCCCCACTCCAGGGTGCGGCCGACCGCGTGTACCAGGCCACATTCCGCCGTGTCGCGGCCCGTAACGCCGAGTACTTTTCCTGGTATCCCGAGGACCGGGAACTTGTAACCCGGATTGTGCGCCATCTGGAGGAGCAGCCGGAGTTCCTGGCCAGTGGCGAGCGGCTGACGCCTGAGCGGTTCCAAATGGTGGGATCATTCCTGGGAGGCAACGGCAGGGTTGATGCACTGCACTACCTCCTGGAAGATGCGTTCATCGAGACCAGTAACGGCCCGCGGCTCTCTGAGTCGTTCCTCGAACAAGTGCGGGCGCTGGTGAGCAGGGGAACCAATCCCCTCTACGCCGTGATGCACGAGTCGATCTACGGCCAGGACGAGGCTACGGATTGGGCCGCTTGGAGGGTCCTGCGGGACTACCCCGAGTTCGAGCCCGGTGCTGAAGCGCCGCTGCTCACCGGCGAAATGGTGTATCCGTGGTACTTCGAGCAGGACCCATCCCTCGCCCCAATGCGCGAGGTGGCCGGCCTGCTGGCCAGCAAGAAGGACTGGAAGCCCTTGTACGACACCGAGCGGTTGGCAACCAACACTGTGCCTGTTGCGGCTGCGGTGTACAAGGACGACATTTACGTTGACCATGACCTTTCACTGGAGACGGCAGCCGCTGTGCGTGGGCTCCAGCCGTGGGTCACCGCCGATTTCCACCACGATGGCATTGGCGAGGACGGTGAAGGCATCTTCGGACGGTTGTTGGGCATGGTCCGGACTGCCCGCTAGGCCACGAATCACCGCACCGCTGCCAGCACTGGGTCGAACCGGGGTCACTGCGGTGTCTGCTGGCGGGACCGCCCTGCGTGGCGGACGGGTCCCCGAAAGGCCGCAACGCCGGCGAGGGCCAGCACTGCCGCCGCCACCATGCTCGAAGCGATGTTGAGGCCTTGGTAGCCGATCCAGGCCAGGAGCAACCCCGAGGTGGCACCGCCTACCGCTCCGGCTGCGCCCATCAGCGTGTCCGATACACCCTGCACAGTGACGCGTTGGCCTGGTGCGACGCTCTCTGCCAGCAGGGTTGAGCCGGCAATCGTGGCTGCGGACCAGCCCAGTCCGAGCAGGATCAGTCCGCTGGTGACCAGGACGGGTTCGTGCTGGCCGAAGCCGGCGATGAAGACGGCCAGCAGCAAGAGGCCGTGCCCCAGTGCGATGGTCTGCAGCCGCCCGGCCCTGTCCGTCAACCAGCCCCACAAGGGCGACAAGGCGTACATTCCCGCAATGTGCAGCGAAATGGTCACGCCTATGATCACCAAGGCGTCCGTGCTCTCGGTGGTGCCTCCGTGGTGCCCCTGATGCGATCCACCCAGCAGCTGCTGCAAATGCAATGGCGTCATGGACATGACAGCCACCATCACGCCGTGGGCGCCCACCACCGCCGTGAGCGCCAGCAGCGCCTGCGGCGACGAGCGGACAGCCCGGAGTCCGGACCCGACAGTGCCCCTGATGGGTTTCTCCCCTGCCTCGCCAGGCCCATCGGCGGCGGCCAGACGACGGGCCAGCAGCAAGGGATCCGGCCGTAGGCCGACGAAAAGCAGAACGGCTGCCAGCAGCAGCCCAGCCGCGGAAAACACGAACGGTCCAACGATCGGAGGCAGGCCCAAAGCGGCTCCGACGACAGCGCCGGGCTGGATCAGGTTCGGCCCTGCGACCGCGCCGATGGTGATCGCCCAGACCACCGTCGAGAGCGACCGGCCACGGTGCTCGGGTTGGGCAAGGTCGACGGCGGCAAACCTCGCCTGGAGGTTCGCCGCGGTACCAACCCCCAGCAACGCCGCACCCAACAGCAGGACGACGAAGAGTTGGCTCATCACGGAAACGATGATGAGAAGCGCCCCCGCCATGGCTGCCACTAAACCGGTCACAAGACCGACACGGCGCCCCCGCGACTCCGCCAACCGTGCCAACGGTAGGGCCGCGATCGCCGCGGCCAGGGTCAGGACCGTTGTAATGGAACCCGCCCAGGCCTCAGAACCGGTCAGTTCCACGGCCAGAAGTGACCCGATGGACAACGTGGCTCCGTTGCCGACTCCGCTGAGGAGCTGGGCTGAGCTGAGCAGGAAAACGGAACGGCGCTGGACCCAATGAGGGTCCAGCGCCGTCGTCGAAGTGGTGTTCACTTCATGAGACTACAACGATCCAAGCCTGTTATTCGGCTTCGCTCAGGCTCTTTCGTGCGTCCTCTTCCAGCCTGGCATCCATCTTGGCTTTGCGGGCTGCCGGGCTCAGGAGGCTGGCCACGACTGCCACAATGATGGTTCCGACGATGACCGCGAGCGAGACGTACGTGGGGATCTCCGGAGCCCACTCGATGTGGTGGCCACCGTTGATGAAGGGCAGTTCGTTGACGTGCATGGCGTGGAGGACCAGCTTGACGCCAATGAACGCCAGGATCACGGACAGTGCGTGCTTCAGGTAAACCAGGCGTGTCATCAGGCCACCGAGCAGGAAGTACAACTGGCGCAGGCCCATCAGCGCGAAGATGTTCGCGGTGAAGACGATGAACGCGCTTTGGGTAAGCCCGAAGATCGCCGGGATGGAGTCGACAGCAAACAGGAGGTCTGTCAGGCCGATGGTCACGAAGACGATCAGCATGGGGGTGAAGACCTTCTTGCCGTTTACGGTGGTCCGCAACTTGCCGCCGTCGAACTTCTCCGACATGGGCAGGACCTTGCGGAGGCGCGCAATAAGCGGGTTCTCGGCGCCTTCTTCCTCATCTTCACCGGAGTCCTTGGCCTGCTTCCAGGCAGTCCACAGCAGGAACGCGCCAAAGATGTAGAACACCCAGCTGAACTGCTCGATGACTACAGCGCCGAGTGCAATGAAGATTCCCCGAAGGACCAAGGCGATGATGATACCCACCATCAGCACTTCCTGTTGGTACTTACGGGGCACCGCGAACCGGGCCATGATGATGATGAAGACGAACAGGTTGTCGATGCTCAGGCTGTACTCGGTAACCCAGCCCGCGATGAATTGGCTGCCGTACTCCGGACCGGTGAAATAGAACATTGCTCCGGCGAACACCATGGCCAAGGCCACATAGAAGGCGACCCACAGGCCGGCTTCCTTCATTGAGGGTTCGTGGGGGCGTTTGACGACCAGCAAGAGGTCAATCAGCAGAATAATTCCAAGGACGACGAACGAGCCGACCTCGAACCAGACAGGGAGCTCCATTTAGGGGCCTTTCGCAGGGTACGTGAAAGCGGTGTAAGTCTCTCCGGCCGCCCTGGAGACTTAATGCTCTGACATGGCGACCCGCTAGGCCCGGCGAGGCAACTATGCCTTGCGTGCTGACGGACTTAGCGCTTGGGATACTCCCCTACGTTCTTCCAACCTTACCTTAGGCGTGGCCCGCGGTCTGCATCTGCCTTAGTTCGCGCTTCAACTCCTTGACCTCATCACGGATCCGGGCAGCCACTTCGAACTGCAACTCGGCCGCCGCCCCGTGCATCTGCTCCGTGAGTTGCTCAATGAGTCCCACAAGGTCCTCAGCGGGAGCTGCAGCGAGCCCGTCCTGCCGGACCGTCGCGGCACCCTTCGCGGCTGACTTACCCCGCTTGGCACCCTTGGCCAGCCGGTTGTTGTTCAGCAGCTCCTGGGTGTCGGCGTCCTCCTTGGCCAGCTGGTCGGTGATATCGGCGATCTTCTTGCGCAGCGGCTGGGGGTCGATGCCATGGTCGGTGTTGTACTGGACCTGGATGGCACGGCGACGGTTGGTCTCCTCAATGGCGTGGGCCATGGAGTCCGTGATCTTGTCGGCGTACATGTGCACCTGGCCCGAAACGTTGCGTGCAGCACGGCCGATGGTCTGGATCAGGGACGTCGAGGAACGCAGGAAGCCCTCCTTGTCCGCGTCAAGGATGCTGACGAGGGAGACTTCGGGCAGGTCGAGGCCTTCACGGAGCAGGTTGATGCCCACCAGGACATCGAAGACGCCCATGCGGAGCTCGCGGAGCAACTCGACGCGCCGCAGGGTGTCGACGTCGGAGTGGAGGTATTCCACTTTGACGCCGTGGCCCACCAGGTAGTCGGTGAGGTCTTCCGCCATCCTCTTTGTCAGGGTGGTGACAAGGACGCGTTCGTTCTTTTCGGTCCGTGTCCTGATCTCCCCCAAAAGGTCGTCAATCTGGCCCTTGGTGGGCTTGACCACGACCTCGGGATCGATGAGGCCCGTGGGACGAATGATCTGCTGGACATAGCCATCGGCCTTGCCCAGCTCATATTTGCCAGGGGTGGCGGAGAGGTAGACGGTCTGGCCGATCCGTTCCAGGAACTCATCCCATTTCAGGGGCCTGTTGTCCATGGCGGAGGGCAGCCGGAACCCGAAGTCCACCAGGTTTCGCTTGCGGGACATGTCGCCCTCGTACATGGCACCGATCTGGGGAATGGTGACGTGCGACTCGTCGACGACCAGGAGGAAGTCGTCGGGGAAGTAATCCAGCAGGCAGTGGGGTGCCGTCCCGGGGGCGCGGCCGTCAATGTGTACCGAATAGTTCTCGATGCCGTTGCAGAAGCCCATCTGCTGCATCATCTCAAGGTCGTACGTGGTGCGCATCCGAAGCCGTTGTGCTTCCACCAGCTTGTTCTGCCCCTCGAGCACTTTCAAGCGGTCGGCAAGTTCGTCCTCAATCCGCTTGATGGCACGTGCCATCCGTTCCGGTCCGGCCACATAGTGGGAGGCCGGGAACACGTACATTTCTTCTTCCTCCCGGAGGACTTCTCCGGTCAGCGGATGCAGGGTCTGGATATTCTCGATTTCATCGCCAAAGAATTCGATCCTGATGGCCAGTTCTTCATACATCGGGATGATCTCCACGGTGTCGCCGCGGACCCGGAACGTTCCCCGGTGGAAGTCCATGTCGTTGCGGGTGTACTGCATGGAAACGAACCTGCGCAGCAGGTGGTCCCGGTTCATCTCCGCTCCCTTGCGGAGGGTGACCATTCCGGCAATGTATTCTTCCGGCGTGCCCAGGCCGTAGATGCAGGACACCGTTGCCACCACGATGACGTCGCGGCGGGTGAGCAGCGCGTTGGTGGCGGAGTGGCGCAGCCTCTCGACTTCCTCGTTAATGGAGGAGTCCTTCTCGATGAAGGTGTCCGTCTGCGCTACATATGCTTCCGGCTGGTAGTAGTCGTAGTAGGAGACGAAGTACTCCACCGCGTTGTTGGGCAGCAGTTCGCGGAATTCGTTGGCCAACTGCGCAGCGAGGGTTTTGTTCTGGACCATCACCAGTGTGGGTCGCTGGACCTGCTCGATGAGCCACGCCGTCGTTGCGCTTTTGCCTGTACCTGTGGCGCCGAGGAGGACGACGTCTTTTTCGCCGTTGTTGATGCGTTCTGTCAGCTCAGCAATGGCGGTCGGCTGGTCGCCGGCGGGTTTGAACTCGCTGATCACTTCGAACGGTGCGACGACACGGTTGATTTCCTGGGCAAGGCTCATGAATCAAATCTACCCCCGTCCGAGGACAGCTACTGTCCGCGTTTGCCATCAGCGGAAGAGGAATACGACGGCGGCAGCCAGCCTGTGCGGGCAGCCCACTCATCCATGAGCGGCCACGCCACAGCGGCGAACCACGGTTCCTTGGCGTTCGCGTAGGCAGCGGTGTCCAGGTCTTCGGAGTGGTGGGCCACGAGCTCCCGCTTGTGCTCTTCGTAGAGACGCGCAGCAGAGGGTTCGGCCCGCAGCCAGTCGCGGAACTGCAGGGCATAGCGCCACCCGGCTGACCCTGCCGCCCGAACGTGGAGGTTCACCGGCCGGCCCGGGTCCGCGTTGGCATGGAACCTCTTTTCCCACTGCCGGGCATCCGGAAGGGAGGGTTTTGGCGTGTCATGGGTGATGCCTGGGACAGCGGGATAGCCGGCAGCGGCCAGCAGCGGCGCTATCCGGTCCGCCGTCCCTGGATCAGCTACCGTGACCTGGAGATCGATAACATCCTTGGCGGCCAGACCGGGCACGGACGTCGAGCCTATATGGTCAACGGCAAGGATCTCCCCCGGTGCGGATGCAGCGATGCGGGCCGCGAGCCGCCCGGCCTGCAGGCTCCACGTGGGGTCGGCGGGAACCATGACGGCCGCACCCGGCCTTGGAGCGCGTTTGCCTTGCCGCAGGTTCTCCACGAACGGCACCAGGCGTTGCTCCCAGAGGACGTCGACGCGGGCCAGCAGTTCCTCCCGCGTGCCTACGTTGGCCAGCACTGCGTCTGCGGCGGCATTGCGGGTTTCGCGCGTCGCCTGGGCAGCGATACGTGAGCGGGCATCCTCCGGTGACATGCCGCGAAACTCCACCATTCGCTGCAGGCGCACGTCGTCCGGCGCATCCACCACCAGCACCAGGTGGAAGTTACTGCCCTGCCCTGTTTCAACCAACAGCGGAATGTCCTGCACTACGATGTCACCGGCGCCGGCAGCTGCTACGACCGCCGCGGCGGCTTCACGGACCAGCGGGTGGATGATGCCGTTGAGCACTTCCCGCTGCCCGGCGTTGCGAAACACGATGGAGCCCAGCTGGGGCCGGTCCAGCCTGCCGTCCTGGTCGAGGATGCCCTGACCGAACGCCTCCACCACACGCTCCAGGCCGGGAGTGCCGGGTTCCACCACCTGCCGTGCAAGCGCGTCAGCGTCGACGAGGACAGCGCCCAGTTCCTGCAGCCGTGACGCGACCAGTGATTTTCCTGAGGCGATGCCGCCCGTCAGCCCAATCTTCAACACCACTCAACACTAGACTGAAGCGGTGGAAATTGAGGACGACAGCCGCGCAACAACCTACACAACGCTGGCCGCGGGACCTGATGTCCGCCACGAACTGGAAATCCGCCGATCCCGGTTCATTACCGTGCTGCGTCGTTCGCCTGACGAGGAGACCGCTCGTTCGCTCGTGTCGGACTTACGGCGGGAATTCCATGACGCCCGCCACCATTGCTCTGCGTTCGTCATCGGGCCGGACCGCATGGTCCAACGTTCCAGTGATGATGGTGAGCCCTCGGGAACGGCCGGCATTCCCATGCTCGAAGCCCTCATCAAACGCGAAACAGCACCGCAGGTGACCGACCTGAGCGACGTAAGTGTCGTCGTCGTGCGCTATTTCGGTGGGATCCTGCTGGGTGCGGGAGGGCTGGTGCGTGCCTATTCGGAGTCCGTCTCGTCAGCCTTGGAGTCCGCTCCCCTGGTGAACCGCCGACGGTTGCGGCTCTGTGCAGTGGAAGTCCCGCACGCAGAAGCGGGTCGCCTCGAAAATGAACTCCGGGGCGCCGGGTACGTCATGGCCGAAACCGGTTACGAGGCCAAGCGCACCATCCTCCGGCTGGCCCTCGCGGACAACCCCGCAGAGATAGCCAAGGCCCAGGGCAGGTTGGCGTCCCTGACGGCAGGGTCCGTCGAGTTGCGGCTCGAAGGAACTGAATGGATCGACATGCCCCTGTGATAAACCCGCTCCCGCCCCGATCCGACGAACGCAAAAGGACCCCTGCCCGGAGGCAGGGGTCCTTTTTGGCTATTCAGCACATCCCGTGAGGGAGGCGGAATTAGTTGCCCGTGAGCTTCTCGCGCAGAGCGGCGAGTGCTTCGTCGGACGCCAGGGTGCCGGCGTTGGACTCAGCAGCAGCCGGCTCCGAGGAGTAGCTGGTGGTGCCGGAGTCGCTCTCGCCGGACGTTGCAGCTGCAGCGTCGTCGGCAGCGTGCTGGGCAACCTGCTTCTTGTGGGCTTCCCAGCGCGTCTGGGCGTCAGCGTACTGCTGCTCCCAGGCTGCACGCTGGTTCTCGTAGCCTTCGAGCCATTCGTTCGACTCGGGGTCGAAGCCCTCGGGGTACTTGTAGTTGCCCTCTTCGTCGTACTCAGCGGCCATGCCGTACAGAGCGGGATCGAACTCGGTGCTGTCAGCGTCCACACCCTCGTTGGCCTGCTTGAGGGAGAGGGAGATGCGGCGACGCTCGAGGTCGATGTCGATGACCTTGACGAACAGTTCGTCGCCAACGGAGACAACCTGCTCGGCCAGCTCCACGTGGCGGACAGCCAGTTCGGAGATGTGCACGAGGCCTTCGATGCCGTCTTCGACGCGAACGAACGCACCGAACGGAACCAGCTTGGTGACCTTACCCGGAACAACCTGGCCGAGGGCGTGGGTGCGGGCGAAGGTCTGCCACGGATCTTCCTGCGTAGCCTTGAGCGACAGGGAGACACGCTCGCGGTCCAGATCCACTTCGAGGACCTCGACGGTGACTTCCTGGCCAACCTCGACAACCTCGGACGGGTGGTCGATGTGCTTCCAGGACAGCTCGGAAACGTGAACGAGGCCGTCTACGCCGCCAAGGTCCACGAATGCACCGAAGTTGACGATGGAGGAAACAACGCCGGGACGAACCTGGCCCTTTTCCAGCTTGTTGAGGAACGTGGAGCGAACCTCGGACTGGGTCTGCTCGAGCCATGCACGGCGGGAGAGGACAACGTTGTTGCGGTTCTTGTCCAGTTCGATGATCTTGGCTTCGATCTGCTGACCGATGTACGGAGCCAGGTCGCGGACACGACGCATTTCGACGAGGGATGCGGGCAGGAAGCCGCGCAGGCCGATGTCCAGGATGAGGCCACCCTTGACAACCTCGATGACGGTACCGGTAACGACACCGTCTTCTTCCTTGACCTTCTCGATGTCGCCCCAGGCACGCTCGTACTGAGCACGCTTCTTGGAGAGGATCAGACGGCCTTCTTTGTCTTCCTTGGTGAGGACCAAAGCTTCGACCTGATCGCCAACAGCGACAACGTCGCCGGGATCAACATCGTGCTTGATGGAAAGCTCGCGGGAAGGGATGACACCTTCGGTCTTGTAACCGATGTCGAGCAGAACTTCGTCGCGGTCGACCTTGACGACGGTACCTTCGACGAGGTCACCGTCGTTGAAGTACTTGATGGTGGCGTCGACAGCTGCGAGGAAGTCCTCAGCGGTACCGATGTCGTTAATGGCGACTACGGGGGTACCGGGCTTCTCGGTGGAGGTGATGGTCATGTAGTAGGGGCTCCGTTGTGGATAGTTAGTCGGTCAGGCGAACCGCTGCTGCCCGGGTCCGGACGGCAGAACACGGCAAATTACCGGGTCATCCTGATTTGTGGATTAATACAAAATGGATGCATGCACGTAGTACACGCCCGTTTATTCTAGTCGCATTGGCAAAGCAGGGTCAAAAGGAGTCCTACGGGGTGAGGACGTCGCTGAGCCGCCCGAACCCAATGCCCCTGTCCAGCAGCCTCGGCAGAACACGCGCATAGCCTTCCGCCGTGCCCCCGGCCGGCCTGTTGAAGTGTGAAATGACGATGTCACCGGCGGCTACCCGACCCACCTCGGCGGCGACGGTTGCCGCCGGATACGTGGCTCCGCCGTCGCCGTTTACGGAGAAGTTGACGGGCACCAGGCTCACCCGGCGCGTCATGGCGGCAGCCACGTCGTCGTAGTAGGCAGTTCCTGGGCGGAAGAAGCGTGGCCTTTTCCCGGTCAGGTCATGCAACACTTCCTGGTTACCCATGAGCTCGTCGTAAGCCGCCGAAGCGGTAGCGGTTCCGGCGATTCCGTATGCCGACTTACCATTCACGGACAAGGGAAGGTGCGCAGTTCCGTGGTTGGCCAGCTCGAACAGCGGGTCGGCGGCCAGCTCCGCAGACAGCCCCTGGTTGGCACGGATCCAGCGGCTGTTCAAGAAGAGGGTGGCGGGGATGTTGAGCCGGCGCAGCGTTTCCAGCAGCTTCTGGTCGCATGCTGCCCCTCCCGGTCCGCCGCAAGCATCAAAGGTGAGGGCAACTTGCCGCGACTGCGAGTTGTTCACCACCCCGGTCACGTGGAGGCCCCATTCCTTGGGGCGGCGTTCGGCGAACTCCGCCAGGATCTGCTGCTTGTCCGGCACCGCCGGGGCCAGGGCAGCAGCGGCCTGCTCACGGGACCTGGCAGCGATGGACGGCGGCGGAGTAGCGGGGCCTGTTGCCGGGCCTGACGCCGGAAGCGTCGCCTCTCCCGTTGCGTCGGCATCCGTGCCGGAAGCGTTTGCTGTCTCCGAGCATGCTGCCAGGGCCGCTGACGCGAAGCCCGCTATTCCGAGCAGCACTGATCGACGGCGGACCAACGGCCGCCGCGTGGAATCCCCCATGGATGTCCCCGTCTTGTTGTGGCTATCTGATGATGTTTGGTTCGGGCTAAGGCTTAGAAGTGGGTCATGCAGTGTGCGGACCGCTCAACTGCGAAGAGCTGCTGGGCTTGGAGCGCAGCGCCTGGACGCTTCTCCTTGATGCGTCCCGCGGCGGCCAACGTCACCGGCGACACGGCGCCCAAATAGATCGACGCGAGGTCCGCCACGTCCAGCCTGAGGTCGGGCGTTTCGCCCGCAGCGTCCCGCACGACGGCGGTGCTGCCGCCGTCGGACTCCACGACCCAGGCACCATCCGCCATTCCCAACGGATCTGCTACTTCCATGACCAGCCTCCCCGCTGACGCGTAGTGGCGGGCCTGCAGGGCTGCCGGAGTATCCAGGATCCGGAGCCACAGCATGTCGCGGATTTCCGAAGCATCGATGCACCTCGGATCTTCAAGGGCCCACGCCAGGGGGTCATCCACGGGAGCCTCGGCCCATGTGATCTCGTCAATGAGGTCGATGCTGCCCAGGAATCGCCAGAGATCAAGATACCCGGCGTTGGTCGCCGCCACCAGGTCAACGATTTCCATGGTGTACGGCTTGTGCTCCCACCCTTTGAAGCGGTAGGAAACGTAGCCGTCCAACGCTCCGGAAAGATCATAGTGCAGGGCGCAGCGAACGCTGGTGTCGGGCTTGCCGTCGGGGCCAATGGAGCCGGACGCGATCAGCCGGTAATACTCCTGCCGGTCCACTGAACCCGGCGATAGCCGGTGGACGCGCTCAAATACCTTCGGCGCCACGTCCAGGAGCACCGCAGGATCGGCGACCTCGATGGTGCCCTCCGATTCGCCCTTCAGGCGGAAGCGTGGCCCGGTATCAACTTTGATGCTCCGTTCGAACGTAGCCACCCCGAAGCCAAAGCGGCCATAAATGGAGCCTTCGGACGCCGTAAGGGCAGCCATGGCCAAGCCATCGTCCTTGGCAGACTCCAGGTCGGCCGTGATCATTCCGCGAAGGATTCCGTTCCTGCGGTGGGTGCCACGGACCGTCACTGACGTAACCAAATTGGTTTCCAGCTGGCGTCCGAAGCCGATGTTCAGGGACTTGCGCATCGTGGCGTATGTCGCCACGGGCACGTCGGCACCCAAGGAATGGTCCGGCACGGTCCCGTTGACGTAAACGCCGGTCAGCTGTCGCTGGTCAGTCTCGTAAGCAGCGAGCGTCTTGGCCAGGAATTCGTCATCGCGCCGTTGCTGGTGGAAGCCATGTGAGACTGCCTGCACCCACGTGGCGCATCGGCCGTAATCGGCATCTTCCGGGTTTCCTACGGCAGGAAATCGCCGGGCGGAGTATTTTTCAAGGTTTGGTTCATTGGGATCAGCCACGCTCCCGAGCCTAACCAGACGCCGGAGGGCGCGCCACCATCTCGGCGGCGCGCCCTCCGGCGATCCATTGAATGCCTGCCCGGGTTAGTGTCCGGCCTCGTACCAGCTTGAACCCACGCCGATCTGCACATCCAGCGGGACTGAAAGGTCAGCTGCCGAGCCCATCTGTTCGATGACCAGTTTCTCCACTGCCTCGCGCTCCCCTGGTGCCACCTCGAGAACCAGTTCGTCGTGGACCTGTAGCAGCAGGCGGGATTTCAGGCCCTGGGTGGCCAGCTCCGCGGAAACGCCCAACATGGCGCGCTTGATAAGGTCCGCCGCCGAGCCCTGGATGGGTGAGTTCAATGCGATGCGTTCTGCAGCCTCGCGGGCCTGCCGGTTGGTGCTGGTCAGGTCCGGCAGGTAGCGCCGGCGGCCTTCGATGGTGGCCGTGTAGCCATCCGTGCGGGCCTGGTCCACGACGCCGCGCAGGTAGTCGCGAACTCCACCGAAACGGTCGAAGTAATCCTTCATAAGGGTGCGCGCCTCATCGACGGAGATCTCCAACTGCTTTGAAAGGCCAAAGGACGTCAGGCCATACGCCAGGCCGTACGACATCGCCTTGACCTTGGAGCGCATGGCACTGGTGACCTCAGCCGGCTCAACGTTGAAGATCCGTGAGCCCACGAAGCGGTGCAGGTCCTCGCCGTCGCGGTAAGCCTGGATCAAGGCTTCGTCGCCGGACAAATGCGCCATGATGCGCATCTCGATCTGTGAGTAGTCCGCGGACAGCAAGCACTCGTAGCCCTCGCTGACGACAAAGATGCCCCGAACACGCCGTCCTTCCTCGCTGCGGACGGGGATGTTCTGCAGGTTGGGGTTGTTGGAGGAGATACGGCCGGTTGCTGCGATGTTCTGCGCATACGTGGTGTGGATGCGGCCATCGTCGGCAACGGACTTCTTGAGGGTCTCCACCATCTGGGCCAGCTTGGAGGACTCCCGGTGCGCCATGAGCTGGACCAGGAACTCGTGTCCGGTCTTCTCCAGCAGCCCCTTCAAAGACGCAGCATCCGTGGTGTAGCCGGACTTGATCTTCTTGGTCTTGGGGAGCCCAAGTTCGTCAAAGAGGACGGTCTGGAGCTGCTTCGGCGATCCGAGGTTTACCTCGTGGCCGATCGCAGCGAACGCCTGTTCCTGGGCATTGCCGATCACCTTGGTGAGGTCGGCAAGTTGCTCATCCATTCGGTCCGTGGAGACGTAGATACCCGTCAGCTCCATCTGCGCCAGGACGCGCGCGACGGGAAGTTCAAGCGTCGTCAGCAGGGCATCGGCCTTGATGTCGGCAAGTTCGGTTTCGAAGTGCTTGCTGAGTGCGTGCACGACGGCGGCATGCTGGACGAGCGCTGTTGCGGCAACTTCGTCGGTTTCCCCGGAAAGGTCCAGCTCCAGCTGGCCGGAGGGGGCTGCAGCCGCCGCGAGCGAAATTTTCAAGTGCACCTGGGCGAGCTCGGCGAGGTCGTAGCTGCGACGGTCGGGCTGGATCAGGTAACCGGAAATTGAGGTGTCATCCACCACGCCCTCAAGTCCAAGGCCCCGGTTGTGCAAGGCCTTGAGCGCCGATTTGAACTCGTGCAGCACTTTGGCTTCTTCGGGGTCCCGAAGCCAGCGAAGCAGCACGGACTCTGCCGCGGCATCCAGGTCCGCGAGTTCAATGTACGCAGCACCGTTGTTGCGGACTACTGCCAGGGCACTCGCGTCGTCGCCGATGCGCCCGGGAACCAATTGCACCGCGAGGGCTGAGCGCATGCCGGCCCCTGCGCCGAAGAACGCCTCCAGCGACTCAGCGTCCGTGATCCTGGAAAACTCCGGAGCGTCGATGGTGTCCGGTGCGGCACCGGCCGTGTCGTCGCCGTAAAGGTCGAAGAGCCGGGTGCGGAGTGTCCTGAATTCGAGCTCTTCAAAGAGCTCCTCAATGGCTTGGCGGTCAGGGCGTGGTTCGTGCAGGTCCGCCAGTGTGAGGGGCAGGTCAAGATCGGACAGCAGTTGGTTCAGCCTGCGGTTGCGCTTGACGTTCTCCAGGTTCTCCTTGAGGGCACCGCCGACCTTGCCGCCGATGGAATCGAGGTTTTCCAGGATGCCTTCAAGGCCGCCGTAAAGGTTGATCCATTTGGCAGCGGTCTTGGGGCCAACGCCCGGTACACCAGGGAGGTTGTCCGCCGATTCGCCGACCAGCGCGGCGAGGTCCGAGTAAAGGCTCGGTTTGACGAAGTACTTCTCTTCGATGGCAGCAGCGTCCATCTTGGGGATGTTGCTGACGCCCTGCTTCGGGTAGAGCACAAAAACGTTGTCGTTGATGAGCTGGAAGGCGTCCCTGTCACCGGAGACAAGGAGGACCTCGAAGCCCGCCGCGTCGCCCTGTGCTGCCAGCGTAGCCAGGACATCGTCCGCTTCATATCCGGGCATGGCAATGGTCCGGATCCCCCATGCCTCCATGACCTTGGCAATGAGTCCGATCTGGCCCGCGAACTCCGCGGGGGTGGCGTTGCGTCCGCCCTTGTATTCGCTGTACTCGGCCTTGCGGAACGTGGTGTCGTCGGAAACGTCGAAAGCCACGGCAACGTGGGTGGGCTTCTGATCCTTGATCAGGTTGATCAGCATGGACGTGAAGCCGTGTACTGCGTTGGTGTATTGCCCCCGTGCAGTGGAGAAATTCTCGGCGGGAAGGGCATAGAACGCCCTGAACGCCATGGAGTGGCCATCGAGGACCAGCAACCTTGGCCGGCCCTCCCCCGTGCTGTTGGCGGAAGGTGCGGGTGCTGTAGCGACGGCAGCAGCCTGGGCCGTTGGAACCTGGTCCGGTTTGGTTGTTTCACTCACAGGTGCCAGCCTAGTTGGCATGAAGGACAATTTCACGCCGAACCCGTTTGTCGACGAGCTGAATGAGGCCGGTGTGCCTGAAGAGTTCCATGATTGGCTGTCGGCCCACGGAGTTGGCGCCCTGGTGGTGAAACTCGGCATCCGTTTCACCGAAATGGGAGCCGAACGCATCGTGGCGACTATGCCCGTTGAGGGCAATACCCAGGTGGCCGGGATCCTCCATGGCGGGGCCCACGTGG
Source organism: Arthrobacter sp. LFS091 (assembly GCF_047977885.1). Taxonomy (NCBI): domain Bacteria; kingdom Bacillati; phylum Actinomycetota; class Actinomycetes; order Micrococcales; family Micrococcaceae; genus Arthrobacter; species Arthrobacter sp. LFS091. The sequence goes on along the minus strand of NZ_JBFPFP010000001.1, from coordinate 210,613 downwards.
TCCTCGCCGAGACACTGGGATCCTTCGCCGCATCACTGCATGCCGGAAGGGGCAGGCATGCAGTCGGCATCGAAGTGGGCGCCACCCATCACCGCTCGGTTGCTGCCGGCCTGGTGACGGGAACCTGCACGGCCATCCATCTGGGAGGAACCCTTGCCACACACGAGATCGTCATCACCGACGACAAGGGCCGCCGCCTCTCAACGGCCCGGATCACCAACATGATCCGGGACAACCGGCACTAGCCAGTGGTGACGGACTGCGGCATCCGGTAATGCAGTTCCGCAGCGGCGCCCCCAAGGATGCGGGACGAGACCAACTCAAGGGGCGCCGTCGGGCCTTTCAACGGCAGGAGCCGCTTGCCGGCGCCCAGCACCACCGGAATGATGGTGACGATCATTTCGTGGAGGAGTCCCGCGTCGGCAAATTGGGCCACCAAATCTCCGCCACCGACCAACCAGACGTTCCTATCGCCAGCGGCCTTGAGAAGGTCAGGGGCGAAGCTGCGAACGTCACCACGGACGAAGGTAATATCCGATCCCGCCGGCGCAACGTAGTCCTGGTGGGTGAAGACCCAGCATGGCGTTTCCGGATACGGCCAGTTGTCCGGCTCGTGCTCGATCAGCCATCGGTAGGTGTCGCCGCCCATGGCGATACAGCCCACTCCCGCCATGAAGGACACGATGCTCTCGTTCACGCCGTCCACCTGGTCGAACTGCAGGAGCCAGGCCAGGTCGTCATCAGGTGAGGCGATGAAACCGTCAACGGTTGCCGCTACGTAGTACTGGAAAAGTGACATGGCCCCAGACTAGCCAGCGGACGGACAGGTGAGTACCTGGACCTGCCCCTAAGGTGCGGCCGCGGTGGACGGTTCAGGCGACGTGGAGGGAGTAATGGAGACGTCCGGCGGCTGTGTTGCGGGAATGGTCCCGGGGGACGGCGACGGACCTCGGGTACCCGTGGACAGGCCGGAGTCCTCGTAGAAGAACGTGACAGTTCCTGCGACCTCCACCGTGTCGGTGATCGAGATCCTGACCGAGTCCCGACCCTGTGCCGGGGGCATCCGGAGGTAGACCGTTCCATAGTCGTGCCGGTCACCAACAAAGTCGACATCCGCAGGTACGCCGTCGAACAGGACCTCGCTTACATGCACGTAGTACCCGTCCAGGCGGACAATGGTGCCGCCCGTGCTGGGACCCGTTGCGCGGGTTGTGCCGGGAAGCGGGCTGAGTTCCTCGTCCACCACGGTCAACCCGACCAGCTGCCTGGGGCAGGCCTCCCCTTGCCCTGGCTGAACGTTGAAGGCCGCCTGCGGATTACTACGGTGCTGGGCAAGCAATGATGCAGCGGTAATGGCAACCCTGAATTCCAGGCACTTGCTCTGTGGAATCTGCCGAGTTGCGCCCACGGCTTTGGATGCCCGTTGCCAGTCCTGCTGGCTTCCGCTTTGCACAGCCCGGCAGACAGCCTCTCCCGCCTGCCACACAGCAGCGTCCTCAGCGCCTTCGAGGCTTTGGGCCAAGGCGTCACATTGGAATTGTTGAAGCAGGAGATATCGCTGTCCCGACACTGGGTCGTTGGGCCCAATGGGTCCGGCAGGCAACCACTGCACAACTTGCGCGTCCGCCTGCGGCCCGCCGGAGGTGGCCGGCGCGTCGGCCGGTTCCGGCGCACTGGAACTGGCCGGCGCTCCCGAGACTGCCGGATCGGTAGCTTCGCGGGGCTGGGCGGTAGTTGGAGCGGCGATGGTTGGCTGCAGTTGCTGCGAGGTGCCCTGGGTGGCTGCGCTGGAGCCTTGGTCAGGCCGGAGTCCTTCCGTGGACGGTGGAAGGCAGGCAGAGAGACCCAGCACCAGGATCGGCGCCAAGGCCAGCCCGATGACTTGGTTCCGGGATTGGCATTTCATGACAGCCCCACATCTGCCGGATCACGATCACGCAGTCACGTGCACAACTACACTGCTGATTATTCTCCCGATGGGGTGTGACTGCCAGAGCGGCCTCTATTTACCGAAGTAAGGGACGATCAGGTAGATGCCGAACAGGACGGCTATTCCGCACACGCCGAAACACACGTAGGCAAGCGAGCGGATCAATGCGGGTGACTTCTGCTGGGCGTCACCGGCGATGGCAGTCAGGCGTACCCCCAGTGAATACAGGACAACCAAGGTAACGGCAGCCACAAGGGTGACACCTGCAACCTGCAGCAATTCCAACCATTTCATCGCTGCACGTCTCCGCTCGGGGTGGTCTTTCGGTTTTTCTTCTTTTTCCTGAACTGCACTGCGTGGCCGGCCTCGTCGACTTCCACGGCGTTATGGTGGCCGACATGGGACCTACGTGAAACCACGAACATGAACACCACAGCGGACGTTCCAACCACTGCTGCGATGACAACGCCAACGACGCCGGTCCCCACCAGGAGCGCCGTCAGGGCCCCGACGATCGCCGAGGCCGGGAGGGTGAATAGCCAACCCAAAGCAATCTTGCCCGCAGTTCCCCAACGGACCGAAGTGCCTTTACGACCCAGGCCGGAACCGATGACGGAACCCGACGCAACCTGCGTGGTGGAGAGCGCGAAACCCAGGTGCGATGACGCGAGGATGGCCGAGGCCGTGCTTGTTTCAGCGGAGAATCCCTGCGCGGGCTTCACCTCGGTCAGACCGGAGCCCATGGTCCGGATGATGCGCCAGCCGCCGGCATAGGTGCCGATCGCAATGGCCAGGGCGCAGGCGGTGATGACCCAGAACTGGGGGCCGCTGCCGGGGGCCTGGGTGCCTCCAGCGATCAGGACCAGGGTGATGATGCCCATGGTCTTTTGGGCGTCGTTCGTACCGTGGGCGAGGGCCACCAGGCTGGACGTGAAGATCTGGCCCGTGCGGAACCCACCGCGTTTCTGGGTGAGTTTGTCGCCGGTCTCGGGATCGTGCCGCGACGTGAGCGCGTAGGCGAGGCGGGTACAAATGTAGGCCACGAACCCCGCGATCAGGGGTGCGATGACTGCGGGCAGAATAACCTTCTGCAGGACAGTTTCAAAGTTGATGGAGTGGAAGCCAATGCCAACCACTGCAGCGCCGATCAGGCCGCCGAAAAGGGCGTGCGAGGAACTTGAAGGCAGACCCTTGAGCCAGGTGATCATGTTCCACAGAACTGCGCCCATGAGTCCCGCGAAGATAATATCCGGCGTGATGTGGATGCCGTCCGTACCTTCCCGGATCAGGCCTCCGGAAATGGTCTTGGCCACTTCGGTGGAGAGGAACGCGCCCACAAGGTTGAGCACAGCCGCCAGGGCAACAGCCGTTTTGGGCTTGATCGCCCCCGTAGCGATGGGTGTAGCCATCGCATTGGCTGTGTCGTGAAACCCGTTGGTGAAGTCAAAAAATAGGGCCAACGCTATTACCAGCGCGACCATGAAGGTGATATCCACCTGTTGCCCAATCTGCAGAGTCGACGTTCAGCAGTTCCACTTCCCCGTACCTGCCATCCACAGCATAGTTCAGCATCTGTTCAACTGACTCGACTTGCGGGATTCATTCTGGCGGGCTTGAAACCTTAAGAATCCTACGTGGCGGTGCCCTGAGCGGACAAACGTACCCGGGGCAGGCATCAACCCAAATATGCCCGGACGGCCGCCAAATCCTTGCGCGTCAGCCCCTTCCGTGGATCCGGGGAGATGCACAGCACACGGTCCTGCTGGTACTCGGCCCAGGAACGTGCCTCGGGCTCGGCACTGAGTTGGTCATCCAGCCAGATCATCCGATCACTACCGGCCGACGCCAGATCCTTCTGGAGGGCCACCAGCTTCCACCATTCGGGGCCCTCGTCCCAGCCTTGGCTGGAGAGTACCGGCCAGTCCTCACCCCTCAATCCAATGGCAGGGCAGAGGAACTCAGGCGCCAACCGTTCCCAGGTGGTGAGCCAGACGAAGCGGGCAGCCGGGTGGCCGGAGAGGTCATTAAGCTCGGCCACGGCCTCCGGCGCGAAAGCAACTTCGAGGATGCCCGCATCGGCGAAGGTCCATTCGTTACCCCAGTCAGTGGTTCCGATGGGACTGAAGGGGTTCACCACGCCGTCGACATCCAGGTAGATCGACACCGGAGCTGTCCGCCCTTGGGTGGATTCCATGTCCACTCCCCCTTCCCCAACGGTTCAGCATCAGCCTACGGGATGGCGCAATCGTCGGTCGGGGGTTGGGGAGAATCAAACTCTTGACGTTCGTCATGCAAGTGATATTCTCAAGGCATGGAAAAGCCCCCCGTCCATTCCCCGCAGAGTGTCCGCCATATCGAAGAAGGTGTCCGCACCGATTTCCGCCATGCGATGTCTTACGGCGGATATCTGGACCTTGACCAATTGCTCAGTTCCCAGCACCCGCTCAGCGAGCCGGAACACCATGATGAACTGCTGTTCATCATCCAGCACCAGACCAGCGAGCTGTGGCTCAAGCTTGTACTGCACGAACTCCTGGAAGCCCGGAGGTTGTTCGACGCCGACAACCTGGGAAAGGCACTTAAGTGCATCGCCCGCGTGAAGGCCATCCAGCGCACCATGACGGAACAATGGTCGGTCCTGGGCACCCTGACGCCTCGCGAGTACTCCCAGTTCCGCGGCTTCCTGGGGAGTTCCTCGGGTTTCCAGTCCTACCAATACCGCGGTGTCGAGTTCCTGCTGGGAAACAAGAACCGGGGAATGCTGCGCGTGTTCGAAAGCGAGCCCGAGGCCCACGCCCTGCTCGGCAGGTTGTTGGAGGAGCCGACACTCTACGATGCGTTCCTTGGAGTCCTTTCCCGTGCCGGCTACGACATTCCTGTCGACATCCTGGAGCGTGACACCAGCGAACCCTGGACCTTCCGCCAGGACCTCGTTCCCATCTTCCAGAAGATCTACGAGTCCGACGACACGCAGTGGGGACTCTACGAAGCATGCGAAGACCTGGTGGACATCGAGGACAACTTCCAGGCCTGGCGGTTCCGGCACCTCAGGACCGTCCAGCGCACCATCGGGTTCAAGGTAGGAACCGGCGGCTCGTCCGGAGTGGACTTCCTCAAGCGCGCCCTGGACCTGACCTTCTTCCCCGAGCTCTATGCCGTCCGGACCGAGATCGGCAACTAAGCAAGACTGCCCGCCTACACCACAGGAGGAACCATGACCACCGCACAGCAAACCCACCGGCCAACGTCGGCCGAACTGGATGCCGCCGATCCCCTCGCCGCCCAGCGTGAAGCCTTTTACGCGCCCGACGCCGATCAGCTCACCTCATATTTGGACGGCAACTCACTAGGACGCCCCCTGAAGGCCACCGCTGCGCATCTGGCGTCCTTCGTCCACGACGCCTGGGGCAGCCGCCTCATCCGGGGCTGGGATGAACAATGGATGGACGAACCCACAAACGTTGGCGATCGCATCGGTGAAGTGACTCTTGGCGCGGCGCCGGGACAGACCACTGTTGGCGATTCGACGTCGGTGATGCTTTACAAGATGATCCGCGCTGCGGTGGATTCCCAGCCAGGCCGCGACGAGATCATCATTGACCGCGACAACTTCCCCACTGACCGGTTCATTATTGAGGGAATAGCCAAGGAGCGCGGCGCGACCATCAAGTGGATCGCTGCCAATCCCGCCAGTGGTGTCCGCGCGGACGACCTGGACGGCCTGCTTGGCGAGCGGACCGCCGTCGTGGTCCTCAGCCATGTGGCGTATCGCTCGGGGTTCCTTGCGGACGCGAAGGGAATCACCGCCAAGGTCCACGAGGCCGGTGCGCTGATGCTCTGGGACCTGTGCCACTCAGTGGGTTCCGTGCCATTGGAACTGGACGCGTGGGGAGTCGACCTCGCGGTGGGCTGCACATACAAGTACCTCAACGGTGGACCCGGCTCACCGGCCTTTGCCTACGTGAATGCCTCGCAGCAGGACCGTTTGCAACAGCCCATTTGGGGTTGGATGGGCGCCGCGAACCCCTTCGGCATGACGGATTCCTACCAGCCTGCGCAGGGAATCCGGCGGTTCATCACGGGAACACCGCCGGTGCTGGCGATGCAGCCCCTCAAGGACATGGTGGAACTGATCGCTTCGGTAGGCATGGAGGCCGTCCGGGAGAAGTCGATCAAGATCACCGAGTATGCCATCGCTTTGGCGGAGGAACACCTGGTGCCTCTCGGCGCCGAAATCGTGAGCCCCCGGGACCCTGCCGAGCGTGGCTCGCACATTACAGTGGACCACCCGCTCTTCGCTGATGTCACTGCCGCCCTCTGGGAAAAGGGGGTCATTCCCGATTTCCGCCCGCCGCACGGGCTGCGCATTGGCCTCTCGCCGCTGAGCACCAGCTACGCCGAGGTTGAGCTGGGAGTGCTCGCCATCCGGGACGCCCTCGCCGAACTGCTGTGAGCCTGAAGTGAGCGCTGTACTGGACGATATGGACTCCCGCCCCGGGAGTACCACTTCATTGCTGCGGACCGTCATTGGCCTGTACTTGAGGGATGCCGGGGGTTGGATGTCGGCGAAGGACATCGTTGCCCTGATGGAGGCCCTCGGCACGTCCGGCACAGTCACCCGGACCGCCTTGGGCCGGTTGCGCAAGAAGGATGTGGTCCTGCAGGAAAACCGTGACGGACTCCCCGGCTATACGCTCACCGACGGCGCCTCCACGATGCTGGCCCGTGGTGACCGCCGGATCTACAACCCCCGCAGCATGGGCGACGCCGATCCGTGGTGCCTGATCTCGTTTTCCATTCCGGAGACCGAACGCGAAAAGCGCCACCAGCTGCGGCGCAGGCTCCATTGGATCGGCTGCGGGACAGTGGCTGCGGGTTTGTGGATCTGCCCTGACTCCCTGCGGGGGGAGGTGGAGGAAATCCTGGCCGACCTGGACCTGCGGGACATGGCAACCGTCTTCGTGACCGAAACCCCGTTGGTAGGTGGCAGCCTCCGGGATGCCGCGTCGAACTGGTGGGACCTGGAGGCAGTGGCCGGCCTTCACAAGGACTTCATCAGGGAGCATGGTGCCGCGGTTTCAGGCCACGCCGTGGACGTCTCAGCGCAGGCCTTCGCCACGTACGTCCAGTGCATCGACCGATGGCGGATCATCCCGTACCTCGACCCCGGGTTGCCGGCAGCATTCCTGCCAGCCGACTGGCCCGGGGCCGAGGGTGCTGAATTGTTCAAACGGATTGTTGCCGCCTATGCCGAACCCAGTGCCGAATTCGTTCGACGCTGTCTGGCGGGCACGGCCGCAGCTACGGTTTCCTGACGGCGATTCCCCGCCAGTACGGCTCCCCCAGGTCTTCGATGGGCGTCTTGGCGGTTTCCCGTGAGAAATAGGCGGAGACGCCGGCGATGGCCATGCACAGCACCGCGAACCCGGCGACAGGAAGCCACCCGTCGTGGCCCTTGCCCAGCAGGAGTCCTGCGATGAGGGGAGCAAAGCCAGCCACCACCAATCCCAACTGGTTCCCCAAAGCCATGCCCGAATACCGGACGGGTGCGGCGAAGAGTTCGGCGAAGTAGGCGGGCCATATTCCGTTGAAGCAGGAATAGAGCAGCGTCATGTTGATGAACGCGGCGGCGAAGACCAGGAAGATGTTTCCGCTGGACAACGCCATGAAGTAGGCAAAGATCGTCGCTGAGCAGCCTATTGCCGCTGTCAGGAGCAACGGCCTGCGACCCCAATTGTCGGACAGTTTCGCCGTCAGGGGCATCACGAACATGGACAAGCCAATGGCCACCGCGTTGACAGTGAGGATGGATGCCTTGTCGAAGCCTGCAGCGCCGGTGGCGTAGGACAAACCGAAAACTGTGAAGATCGTCTGCATGACAGACATGATGGACATGCCAACCACCCTCGCCACATCGGCTGACTGGAAACGAAGGACTTCCCGCAGCGGCATCGGGGCCACGGTCCGCCGGTCCTTGGCGTCCTCAAACACCGGAGTCTCATCCAGGTGCGTCCGCACCCAGTAAGCGATGCCCAACACCACAATGGACAACCAGAACGGGATGCGCCAACCCCAGCTCATCAACGCCTCGGTGGGCAGTGCGGACACCGGGATAAAGACGAGAGTCGCGAGCACCATGCCGGAGGCATAACCGGTCATGACGAAGCTGGTAAAGAAGCCGCGGCGGCCCTCGGGTGAGTGTTCCAGGGTCAGTGTGGACGCACCTGCCGATTCCGCCCCTGCAGAGAACCCCTGCGCCAGGCGGCCAATGACCAGGAGGACCGGTGCCCAGAAGCCAATCTGGCTGTAGCTTGGCAGGAACCCGATGCCGAGGGACGACAGTCCCATGACGCCCAGGGTGATGAGCAGGATTTTCTTGCGGCCCAGCTTGTCGCCGAAGTGGCCCATGACCAGCCCACCCACCGGCCGGGCCACATAGGCCACGCCGAAGGTGGCGAAGGCCCCGATCAGGCCCACCGCAGGATCATCGGAGGGAAAGAAAAGCGGCCCGAAAACCAGCGCGGCGGCTGAGCCATAAATGAAGAAGTCGTAGTACTCGAGGGTGCTTCCGAGGAACGAGGCCAAAGCCGCTTTTCCAGGGGTCTTGCGCAGCGTCGTTTGCTGGGCAGTTGTAGACATGGCTGTTCTCCTTCGAACGGCGTCCAAGTGGTGCTAGAGGTGGAAATCGACGGCGATGATTTGCTCGCTGTTGGGAAACGAGTACTTCTTGAGTGGCTCGTGGAGGGGATGGGTGTTGTAGGCATCGATGTCCTCGGCAGAGGCAAAATCGGCAACGATCGCGTAGTCGAAGGAGCGTTCGTGCTGGAAGACATCAGCGCCGTGGGTCAGTTTCAGGAGGCCCGGAATCTTGCCGTCCATCGCATCCAGGCCTGCCACCCAGGCGGCTTTGTCCGCTGCGGGAAAATCAGTCTTGAACTTGAACAACACTGCGTGGCGGATCATGCTCCCACTCCAGTCGTCACACTGTCACCCGCATACTCGGCCGGTTGGCCGGCAATGGTCCGGCCCGCAAGGTATCCCATGGTCATGATGGGGCCAAGGGTGGCTCCCGCCCCCGGGTAGCCTGCGGCGTAGGCATTCTCCGTGGTGTTACCGGCGGCAAAAAGGCCTGGGATGGCGTTGCCGTCCACGTCGAGGACGCGGGCCCGGCCGTCCGTCGCTACGCCTCCGTTGCTTCCGAACGCACCGTTGACCACCTCCATTGCGTAGAACGGTCCGGTCAACAGCGGACCCAGTGACGGATTGGGCCAAGGGCAGTCGTCATCGCCCCAGTACTTGTCGTAGGCGCTTTCACCCCGGCCGAAGTCCGGGTCCTCACCTTTGACGGCATATTCGTTGAAGCGGCTGACCGTTGCGTTGAGTTCGTCGGCAGGGACACCGATCTTTTCGGCCAGCTCTTCCAGCGTGGGTGCTTCGATCAGGTAGTCCGGCGTCGGTTGGCCGGCCCGGTGAGCCAGGACGCCGTAGCGCTCCAAGTAGCCGTGGTCGAAGACCACATGTGCCGGGGTGTTCAGGGTCTGGTTGTTCGGCGAATCCCAGGACTGCAGGCAGCGTGCGAGGTCGTTGTAATTCTGGGACTCGTTGGCGAATCGGCGTCCGTGCCGGTTGACCATGAGCGAGCCAGGTCCTTGCCGTTCGAACCTCAGCAAGGTGCCAATGGGCGCTCCATCGCGGGTGTCTCCCGTGATGGACATCGGCGCCCACCAGGCTTCACGGGTTCCGCGGGTCTGTGCCCCGATCCGCTGTGCCATCTTTAGTCCGTCGCCAGTGTTGGAGGGTGGTGAGCACATGATGTACAGGCGGGAGGCCAGCAACGAATCGGCCAGCGCCTTGTCCCACTCGAAGCCACCGGTAGCGAGGACGACGCCGTCGTTGGCGTGGAAAGTTTCACCCGACTCGAGTTCGACGCCCACTACCCTGCCGCCGTCGAGCAGGAGTCGTTGACCGCGGGCGCCAACCACCAGTGCCGCGCCGTCCCGGACCAGGCTCGCAAGCAGCATGGCAACCAGGGCATGGCCCTTGGCCACAAGTCCTTGTTCCTGCCGCTGGTTCAGTTCATTCCACGGGAATTTGGTGAAGGCACCCCAGTTCTCATACTCCTGCATAGTGAACGGCGCCCTGCCGTCGGACCGGACATGGTGTGCAAGTTCGCCAAGTGCCTCGCGGATGTTGAACAGTTCGGGTTCAACGGTCCGCCCGCCTTCAACGGAACCGGGAAGGTCCTGGCGGTAGTCCGGGAAATTATCCAGGAAGATGAAACGGACCCCGCATTCGTCCTCGGTAAAACGGAGCATGGTGTCCCCGTAATCGAGGGCAGCATCAAGGAGCTCTTCGCGGCTACGTCCGCGGGCCACAGCGCGGATGTATTGCGCCGCGGCGTCCTTCGAGTCGCTCAGACCGGCTTCGCGGGCGTGGTGGTTGTCGGCCACCCACAGCATGCCTCCCGATACCGCTGAGGTACCGCCCAGCAGCTCGGTTTTTTCGAGGACGACGACGGATTTGCCCGCCCTTGCGGCGGTGGCCGCTGCCGTCAGGGCGCCTGCGCCCGAGCCGACCACGACGACGTCGTAGGTATCGGTTTGTGTGCCGTTCAGGAATTTCACGGTGGAGCCTTTCGGGAATGAAATGGGGTTGCAGTTGCCAGGCGGGTCAGACCGCGGTGTAGCCGCCGTCGATCACCAGTTCGGATCCCGTGGTGAACCGGGATTCATCGGAAGCGAGGTACAGCACGCCGTAGGCAATTTCGTCCGGTTCGCCCTGCCTGGGCAGCGGGTTGCTGCCTACCAACTGCCGGTAATAGGCCTCTGCCCCGATCTCTGACTGTTCCGCCGACCGGCGGCTCATCCTGGTGTTCATGGATCCCGGGTGGATGGAGTTCACCCGAACACCGTGGGCGCCGTAGGTGGCGGCATCGGACTTGCTCAGCAGCCGGACAGCGCCCTTGGTTGCGTGGTAGAGCGGCACGTTGCGTCCGCCGGTCAGTCCGTGGATGGAGGAAAAGTTGATGATGCTTCCGGACTGCTTGGCGATCATGCCTGGAACCACGTACTTGGTCATGAGCCAAACCCCTTTGACGTTGACGTCAAAGATGGCATTGAAATCTTCCATGGACGCGGTGTGGCTTGCTCCGGCGACGCCGATGATACCGGCTGCGTTGACCAGGATGTCCGGAGCGCCGAGCTCTTCGCTGAGTTTTCCGATCGTCCTTGCGACGCTGGACTCATCGGTGACATCCACGTCGTATTCGGTGATACCGGGATGGTTGCCCCCGGCCGGCGTCCCGGCCCGGTCCAACGAGGCTACGGACGCCCCGTGGTCAGCCAACAACCGGGCGGTTGCGCTTCCCAGGTCTCCCCTGCCGCCGGTAACCACAACCACTTTCCCGGCCACGCGTTGGGACGGCTTTCCGTGTACTGCTGACTCCATGACCAAAACTCCTCCTGCCGCGGCATTGCGGCGTTCAAACATCACTACGGCGCAGGGCAGCACGGAAGAGGGCCCGGGGGCCGTTGATGTACTTGGGCTGAATGCCTTGAGGGTCAATGTCCTCGTGTATGGCGCCGGCCGGTGGTCCGGTCCGCAGTGCCCTGCTGTGCGCTCCACTCTGCCAGCGGGCCTGTGAGTGGGGCCACAGCGTTACCGATGAACGGGAATCAGATGTTGCCGTTGCTTTGGCGGAGTGCGCCTTTGAGCTCGCCGCGCCAACCCAGGGCCCTCGAAATACCGCGCGCGGCAGTCATCAATACCGGCACGCGCACGGCCGCGTTTTCTTCATTCCTGGGCACCACAACGCTTAAGGCAGCCACAACGGTGTTCGTTCGGCCGAAGACGGGAACGGCGATTCCGCTCGATTCCGGCACGATGATTCCGGGCATGGACGCGAATCCCCGTTGGCGGATGGCTGCAAGGTGACGGCGCAGATCGGCTGGATTGGTCAGCGTGGCATCGGTGAACTTCTCCAGCGTCCGGGAGAGAAAGAGGTCCTGGTAGGCAGCCGGCGAGTAGGCCAGCAGGACCAACCCGGACGATGTACCGTGCACGGGAAGCCGGCCGGCCACCTTGGTGATGTCCACCATGGAATCCCTGGAGCCGATGCGTTCGATGTAGAGGACCTCGTCGGAGTCCAGGATCCCAAGCGTCGTTGAATGCTGGACCACCGATTGAACGTCTTCCATGAACGGCAGCGCGGCTTCCCGCAGGCCCACCATCCGTGAACTCCTGGAGACGAGCTCCCACAGCCGTATGCCTACGCGGACCTCGGCATTGGCTTCGCGTTCAAGCAGGCCCTCGGCCAGCATCTCGTCCACCAGGCGGTATGTCGTGGTGACCGGGAGCCCGGAGCGGCGGGCCAGCGTGGCAACGCTCATGGTGCGGTGGGAGTCATCAAAGGCTCCCACCAGCCTCACGACGCGACGGATGACGGACTCGCCCGACGTCGAGTTGGCCATACTACTCGCCTGATTTCACGCGTGAGACGAACCGGAAACGGTCCCCACGAAAAGTGCTGCGGGTCCATTCGACCGGAACGCCGGTGGCGGATCTGGCCAGCCTGTGGACCACCAGCAGCGGAGCGCCCATCTCGATACCGAGCAGCTGGACATCCCCGGGACCGGCCAAGGCGGTCTCCACGGTGTCTTCTACGTCCGCGACCCGGATCCCGTAGACGTCCTCAAGGACCGCGTACAGCGACCCGGATTTGGACAGGTTCGACTTGAAACGTGGCAGCTTGCCCGGCAGCCAGGCGACTTCGTGGGCCAGCGGTTCGCCCTCAATCAGACGGATCCGCTCCAACCGGGTGACCTGCGCGCCCTCTTCCAATCCCAAGTGCGTCGAGACGACGGTGTCCGCCCGGACGACGTCGAGGCCGATCAGGGTGGAGTCTGGACGGAGGCCTTGCGTGCGGGCGTCATCGGAAAAGGACGTCAATTGCCGGACGTGCGTCACCTTGGGTGGCGCTACGAACGTTCCGTGCCCTTGGATCCTGCCCAACCTGCCTTCCGCGACGAGCTCGCTGATCGCCTGCCGGACCGTGGTGCGGGAGGTTGCATACTTTTCCGCCAGTGCCCGCTCGGTGGGGATAAGCGTCCCGGGCTGCAGACCCGCGATCAGCGCCAAGACCTCCGTTTTAAGGAGGTAATATTTCGGCGCAGCAGGTGCAGCTTCTGGTTGCATGTTGGACATCCTACTTGTAGACAGCTGGATTGGTCTATGCCAATCTAGGGACTGTTGGTTTCAACCAACTGCGGCGAGCCAGGGGCACTCCCCCACCTTCGCACAGACAGTCCGCACCTGAACCGAAGGGACGCCAGTTGAAGGACAATGTGAACTTGAGGAGCGCCGCTGCGAAGCGGGCCGGGACCCTGATCCGCGCCATCGCACCCGGCAGGACCAAAGCATCGGCGATGCTCCCGTGACGCCGCCAGTCCTCGGCCTCCACATCGGCGGCTCAAAGACACACGCCGTCCGCTCGGAGGAGTCCCAGACAGTTAGCGGATCACCTCGGAGCTCCGGTGATGAAATCACTGAAACCAGCGCCAACTTGTCATCGGTCGGGCACCAAGGCGCTGATGCGGTCCTGCGCCGGATAGCCGCAAGTGTGGGAGGTGGAGTCAAAGCCGTCTGTGCCGGTGCAGCGGGCGCCGACACGCCAGCGAGCCGTGCTGTCCTCTCCGCCCTCCTCATGGAACATTTTCCCGGCGCCGAAGTCGAGGTGGTCCACGACACGCGCATAGTCCTCGCAGCCGCCGGCCTCGACGCCGGCGCCGTGCTGGTCGCTGGCACCGGCTCGGTAGCCTGGGGTCGAAATGCCGATGGACGCGAAGCGCGAAGCGGCGGGTATGGCTATTTGCTGGGCGATGAGGGCAGCGGCTACTCAGTGGTGCGCGACGCCGTCCGGGAAGCCCTGCGCGAGTACTACGCCGGATTGGAGCCCGGGATCCTGGTTCGGGCGCTGATGGAAGCAACCTCCAGCGCCGATGCCCTGCAGCTCATGGACTTCTTCTACGCGAAGCCGGAACCGGACCACTGGGCCAGCCTGGCCCCGCTCGTCCTGGAGTTTGCGGCCGAGGGAGACCCCGCTGCCGTTCGGATCCAGGCCGAGGCCGCGCATTCCCTTGCAACACTTGCCCGCCAGGTACTGGGGGAATTGGGCCTGGACTTGCCGCTCGTCATGGCCGGGGGCCTGCTGGTCAATCAGAGCCAGCTGGCTGGTGCCGTAGCCCGGAAAGTTTCCCTCGAGGACCCGTCTTCCGTCCGGATCCTGACACAGGCACCGGTGCACGGTGCGGTGGAACTGGCGCGCCAGCTGATCCGGGACTAACTCGCGCTTCTGCGTAACTGCCCCCGATTCCGGCCAGGAACGGGAGTAGTCTTAATCCATGCCTTTCACGTGCGGTGGTCGGTAGCAATGACGCGGGCCAAGCGGCGGTGGCTGCCAGCCCTCCTGATCCCCCTTGCCCTTGCCCTTGCGGTGCTCTCCGGTTCGGTCCAGGCCGGTGCCACAGTGTCGCTCCCGCCCAAGACGGCGGATGAGGTTCTTGCCATGATTGCGCGCACGCAAGTGCGTGCATTCTCCGGAACGCTTCAACAGACTGCGGAGCTGGGACTCCCGGATATAACCTCCTCGGCCCCAGGCATCACTCCGGCTGCTGGTACCGCACTTGAGTTCCTGGCGGGCAGCCACACCGCACGCGTTTTCGTTGGCGATCCCACCAAGGCGCGACTGCAAGTCATGGACGCCATGGCTGAGCGCGACCTCATCGTCAACGGCAAGGATGCATGGTTCTACAACTCGGCGGACAACAGCGCCACCCACCTTCAGGTCCCAAAGTCCGGCGCCCCCACGGAGACTCTTCCAAACAAGCCGACGTTGCCCACGCCCGAGGCACTGGCCAGCAGGTTCCTGGCCGCTGTTGACGCCGGAACCGAGGTAACGGTGGGAGAGGCTTCATCGGTTGCCGGTCGTAGTGCGTACAGGCTTAACCTTGCCCCGAAGGACCCCGGCACCCTGGTGGCCTCGGTGTCCATCGACGTCGACTCCGAAACCGGCTTCCCGCTGGGCGTCCACGTGCAGGCGAAGAACCAAGCCGACCCTGCCTACTCCCTGGCCTTCACCGATCTGAGCCTTAGCGCTCCCGATCCCGGCCTGTTCCAGTTCACGCCGCCCGCGGGATCCACTGTCACCACGAAGGTACTTCCCGCGCGGCCCGCTCCGGTGCCCGATGCCGATGCCAGTGCCAAAGCGCCGTCCCCTCACGGCACACGGGTTTCCGGCGAAGGGTGGGGATCGATCGTCGTGCTGCCTGCCGCCGCTGTGCCTGCCGGGCTTACTTCGAATCCCCAAATCTCCCAGATGTTGCAAAGCGTTTCCGGCGGCCGGGCATTGACCTCCTCGCTGGTGAGCGTCCTGATTCTCGACGACGGCCGCGTCCTCGCAGGGCTGGTCCCGTTGGAGCGGCTCCAGTCAGCGGCTGCCGCCCAGTGAAGGAGCCCTCACCAACGCAGCGCGGGGCCGCCGCTGAGGAGCTGGCTGTTGAGACCCGCGGGCTGGTGAAACGTTTCGGGCAACGCGCGGCCGTTGACGGCATCGACCTCGCTGTACCGCGCGGAGCGGTGTTCGGCTTCCTTGGACCCAACGGTTCGGGAAAGACCACCACCATCCGGGTACTGCTGGGGCTGGCTTCCGCCACGAGCGGCGATGTCCGGGTCCTGGACCAGTCCATGCCGGCCGCGCTGGCATCGGTCCTCCCCAATGTCGGCGCCTTGGTGGAAGGGCCCGGTTTCTACCCCTTCCTCACAGGACCCGGAAACCTCATGCGCCTCGATTCAGCTGACCGCCACGCCTTGCCGGCGACACGTCGACACCGCGTCGCCGAGGCCCTGGACCGTGTTGGACTTACCCACGCTGCCGGTAAGAAGGTCCGGGCCTATTCGTTGGGCATGAAGCAGCGCCTTGGCTTGGCGAACGCGCTGCTCAGGCCGCGGGAACTGCTGGTCCTGGACGAACCCACCAACGGATTGGACCCCCAGGGCACCCGCGAGGTCCGTAGCTTGGTGCGATCCCTCGCCGCGGGAGGGACCACTGTGTTCGTTTCCAGCCATTTGCTGGCCGAGGTGGAACAAATGTGCACCCACGTCGGCGTCATGAGTGCCGGGCGCCTGGTCGCCCAAGGACCGCTGGCGGAGTTGCGGTCCGCGGGCCAGAGGCAGGTTGTGGTTGAAACGCCCGACGCCGAACGCGCCAACGGCGTCCTGGCGCGCCTGGGGTTGGTCCCGGCCGCCACACCGGATGGGGAACGCCCCATCGAGGCGAGGGCTGTCATGAACGGTGGACTGGCCGGGCCTGCCCCCGAGGAGATCGTGGCAGCCTTGGTTGCCGATGGCGTTCGGGTACGGGGTTTCGCTGTTGAAGACGCAAGCCTGGAAGACCGGTTCGTGTCCCTGACCGGAGAGGGGTTCGACGTTGTCGGCTGACACCTCTAAGCCCTTGGCCCCGGGGGTGCGGCCCCCGGTTGGCTGGTCCCTGCTTGGCTCTGAATTGTCGGTGCTGTTCCGTCGCCTCCGTACATGGGCGATGCTGCTCGCCCTCGCAGCCGTACCCATCCTCATAGCTGTGGCCGTCAAACTGTCGTCCCGGCCCGTCGCCCCAGGCCGGGGACCGCTCTTTTTGGACCGCATCACCCAAAACGGACTTTTTGTGGCCGTGACCGCCCTGGTGGTGTGCGTACCGTTATTCCTGCCCCTGACCATCGGCGTGGTGGCTGGGGATACCATCGCCGGCGAAGCCAACATGGGGACCTTGCGCTACCTGTTGCTTGCACCCGCAGGCCGCGTCCGGCTCCTGCTGGTCAAGTATGCCGGGGCCGTTGCGTTCTGTTTCGCCGCGACGGTGACCGTGGCAGCGTCAGGTGCCTTGGCCGGCGTCGTGCTTTTTCCTGTAGGACCCGTGACGCTCCTCTCAGGCGACACCATTGGCGTGGGCGAATCGATGCTGCGGTCCTTGGGGATCGCCGGCTACATCACTGTGTCGCTGTTGGGATTGTCTGCCATAGGACTGCTGATTTCCACTTTCACTGATGTCCCGGTGGGCGCCATGGCCGCCACGATTGTCCTCTCTGTTGTCTCCCAGGTGCTGGACAACCTCCCGCAACTGGACTGGCTGCACCCGTGGCTGTTCAGCCACCATTGGCTGGGCTTCGCGGATCTGCTGCGGCAGCCGATCGACTGGACGTCGTTCGGTGCCAATGCGTTGCTGCAGGTCGGATACATCGCCGTGTGCGGCACACTGGCCTACGCAAAATTCTCGAACAAGGACATCCTGTCCTAGCTTTGTCGTAGGCTCTTCCCATGGCCAGATTCTTTGATGTGCACCCGGAAGATCCCCAACCACGCGCTATCGGCCAGGTGGTCAAAATGCTGCAGGACGGCGGCCTGATCGCCTACCCTACCGACTCCTGCTACGCGTTGGGCGCCCAGATCGGAAACAGGGAAGCGCTTGACCGCATCAGGGCGATCCGGCATTTGGACGACAAGCACCACTTCACGCTGGTGTGCAAGGACTTCGCCCAGATGGGCCAGTTCGTGATGCTCGACAACGACGTTTTCAGGAGCATCAAGGCGGTCACTCCGGGCAGCTACACGTTCATCCTGCCGGCCACCCGCGAGGTACCCAAGCGGCTCCTGCACCCCAAGAAGAAGACGGTGGGTGTGCGTATCCCGGACCACCGCGTTGTCCAGGCCCTGTTGGCTGAGCTGGGCGAACCGCTGTTGTCCAGCACGCTCCTGCTGCCCGACCAGGAAGAACCCCTGACGCAGGGCTGGGAAATCAAGGAACGGCTGGACAACCAGGTGGACGGTGTCATCGACGCCGGCGACACCGGAGCAGAGCCGACTACCGTGGTGGACTTTTCCAGCGGCGTTGCCGAAGTCGTGCGTCGCGGAACCGGAGATCCGTCCCGGTTCGAATAACCCCCGGACCGATGCCCCCCGACAGATGCCCCGGGCGCTGGCCAAGGCGCCGGAGGCATCCCCTGCCCGCGGCTTATTCCGGCTTTCGTGCGCGGCTCGGTTGCACCCGCATGGGTTCTCCCGGCATCTTGGGAAATTCCGGCGGGAAGGGCATCTCGCCTTGGCCGTTGCTGACGTCGCGTTCCCACCACGAAAGCAGAACGTCGATCTCCCCCGGTTGCGAGTGCATGGTCGCCCACGGGTCACCGGCTTTCCTGAGGCGCTCAGGAACTGTGGCGATGGTGTATTTTGCCGGATCGGCGTGATCCAGTTCGTCCCACGTCAGCGGACAGGACACCTGCGCTGTGGGTACGGCGCGTGGGCTGTAGGCACCGGCGATGGTCCTGTCCCGGTTTGCCTGGTTGAAGTCAACGAAGATCCGCTTTCCGCGCTCTTCTTTCCACCATGCCATGGTGACCTTATCCGGCATGCGGCGTTCCAATTCACGGCCGGCGGCGATCACGGCGTGACGTACGTCCAGGAACTCATGCTTGGGGTGGATGGGGGCATAGACGTGAAGCCCCCGGTTCCCGGAGGTCTTAATGAACGCCGTGAGGCCCGCCTCCTCCAGGACTGACCGAAGTTCAAGGGCGGCCGGCTTGGCGTCATCAAAGTCCGTCCCCGGTTGGGGATCGAGGTCGATCCGGAGTTGGTCCGGGTTATCCGGATCGTCGGCCCGGGAAGCCCACGGGTGGAACACCACGGTGTTCATTTGTGCGGCCCACACTGCGGCCGCCGGCTCGTCGATGACCAATTGCGGATGGGACCGTGCGCTCGGGTACGTGACGGGCACGGAACGCACATAGTCTGGCGCTCCCTTGGGCGGATTCTTCGAGAAGAACATCTCGCCCTCGATGTTGCCCGAACACCGTTGAAGGCTGACGGGACGGTTCCCGTTGGCTGCGACAAAGGCCTCGCCCACGTCAATGAGGTAATTGGCCAGGTCCAGCTTGGTCAGTCCTGCCTCCGGCCACATGACTCGGCTGGGACTGGAAATTCGAACCTCCCGGGGGCCATCGGGGCCGGGCACGGTGACAACGGTTGCTTCGCTCGCCATGGCCACAAGCTACCGTGTTTGAACCGCCCGCGTCAGCATTCGGGCCCGTTCCGGTGCGCATGTCCATCGCGGACCGCCTCACTGCAGGATGATGGATGCATGCCAACGCCTGAAACATCCTTGCGGATCGCCGTCAACGAACTCGAAATTTCGGCCCTTTCCATCCGGCCTGACCACCCCTCGGCCACCCTCGTGGTGGCCCATGGCGCCGGCGCGGGAATGGAGCACCCGTTTCTGCAGGGTTTCGCTGAAGCGATGGCGGACGAAGGCGTCGCAACCCTGCGCTTCAACTTCCCGTACCGCGAAGCGGGCCGGCGTTTTCCTGATCGGCCGCCTCTGGCTATCGCTACGTGGCGGGCCGTGATGGACAGGGCCACTGAGCTGGGCAATGCGGAACCCATCTGGGCTTCCGGAAAATCCTTCGGCGGACGCATGGCATCAATGGCCGTGGCTGAGGGAATGCCCGCACGGGGGTTGGTTTACTTGGGCTACCCGTTGCATGCACCGGGTAAGCCGGACAAGCTTCGCGACGAGCACCTCTACGGAGTCACTGTGCCCATGCTCTTTCTTCAAGGTACCCGCGATACCTTTGCCACGCCGGAACTGCTGGAGGGCGTGGTGGCAAGGATTGGCCCGACGGCGACACTCCAGTGGTGTGAGGGCGGCGACCATTCGTTCGCGGTCAAGGGTGTGAAGCGGGGCGCAGCCGAAGTGGGCGCATCGCTGGCGCCGGCTGTGGCCGCGTTCCTGGGGGCCAACCCGTAGGTCCTACTTGGGCAGCGCTTCATGCCGGAGGTAGGACCGCCGGAATCGGCCCGTCCCGGCGGTCAGTGCACGCAGCTCGATGGCGTACCGCAGGAGCTCCTGGTCCGGGACCTCGGCGGTAATTTCGGTCCCTGCGGTATCGTCAGCCGTCGTCCCGGTGACGCGTCCCCGCCGACCGGAAAGGTCGCTCATGACTGTCCCTACATACTCATCGGGAACGCTGATAACCACCGCGGATACTGGTTCCAGGAGTTGGATTTTCGCCGCGGCTGCCGCTTCGCGCAGCGCCAGGGCTCCGGCCGCCTGAAAAGCCGCATCAGAGGAATCAACGCTGTGGGTCTTACCACCCACCAGCGTCACTTTGATATCCACCACGGGGAAACCGGCCAAGACACCCTTAAGCATCTGCGCCCGGACGCCTTTCTCCACGGAAGAAACGAAAGTGCCCGGGATTGCGCCGCCCACGACTTTGTCGGAGAACACGAATCCTTCGCCGCGGCCGAGGGGCTCGACTTCTATGTCGCAGATGGCGAACTGCCCGTGGCCTCCGGACTGCTTGACGTGCCGGCCGTGGCCATTTGCCTTCGTGGCAAAGGTCTCCCGGAGAGGCGTGATCACGTCCACGGTCTGCAGCTTGACGCCCTGGTTGCGGAGCCGGTCCAGGACTACCTCCGCGTGGGCCTCCCCCATGCACCAGAGGACGAGTTGGTGCGTATCCGGGTTACGTTCCAGGCGCAGCGTGGGGTCGGCGGCCGCCACCTTGCCGATGCTCTTGGCAAGCGCGTCCTCGTCACTTCGGGAGGCGCCTTCTATGGCGACCGGCATCAGGGGCTCGGGCATGTTCCAGGTCTCAAGAAGCAGCGGCGCCTCACGGTCTGATATCGAGTCGCCGGTCTCGGCGTTGGCGAGTTTGCTGATCGCGCAGATGTCACCTGCAATGCACTGCGGAACTGCTTTCAGTCCCTGACCGACAGGTGAGTAGAGGTGCGTGACGCGTTCGTCGGCGTCGTGGTCTTCATGGCCCCTGTCGGCGAGTCCCCTGCCGCCTACGTGGATCGATGAATCTTCCCGCAGGGTTCCCGAAAAAACCCGGACAAGGCAAACACGGCCAAGAAACGGATCCACGGTGGTTCGCACTACTTCGGCCGCCAATCGAGCTGCCGGATCGCAGCGCAGGGGCTTCAGCGATGTGCCGTCCAACGTCATGGCCGGCGGGGGAACCCGTTCCAAGGGTGATGGCAGGGCTTCGGTCATGAGGGCCATGAGCTCAGCGAGCCCCATGCCGGCTTCTGCGGCGGTGGGAATGACGGGGAAGAAGCTTCCCCTGGCCACGGCTGTTTCGAGGTCCTTGATGAGGTCCGCCAGCGCCAGTTCTTCACCACCGAGATACCGGTCCATCAGTGTCTCGTCTTCGCTTTCGGCGATAATGCCTTCCACCAGGGGTCCCCGGGCTTCCTCCACCCGCGGCTCGCTGCTGGTGCCATGGATGATGCCGATCAGGCCGGCGTTGTCGGCGGCAGGAAGGTACAGGGGAAGGACAGAGTCACCGAATGCTTCCCGGCAGCGCACGACGGCGGCGGCGAAGTCAGCACGCGGATGGTCCAGTTTGCTGAGCACCACCGCACGCGGCATCCGGACCTTCTGGCACTCGCCCCACAACGTAACGGTGGCGCCGTCGATGTCGTCCACAGCGGAGACAACAAAAAGGGCCGCGTCTGCGGCCCTCAAACCTGCCCGAAGTTCGCCGGTGAAATCGGTGTAGCCCGGGGTGTCGATCAGGTTGACCTTGACCGCACCGACCCGGATCGGCGCCACCGACAAGGTCACCGACCGTTGCTGATGGATCGCGGACGGATCCGAGTCGCTGACCGTGGTCCCGTCGCTGATGGTCCCCATCCTGGGAATGGCGCCAGTGGCTGCAAGCAGGGCTTCCACCAGCATGGATTTACCTGCACCGGAATGTCCGACGAGTGCCACATTCCGGATGCCGGCAGGATCCGTGGGTGACATGGTCGAGCCATTATCGCCGCCCTTGGCCTCAGCATTGCCTGGGCCGCTTCCTTTTGCCGGTTCGCGCGTACCCTTCACGGACATGGGCACCTCCTGGTGTTCTCTCCGGCGCTCATGCAAACGCCCTGAACGTGGAACGTTAAAGAGGATTGGACACCCTGGGGTGGCCGCAGGACAAGGGCTTGCAGCGAGCAAAACCAGCCTGCCGGCGTCGGCCCTTGATCCACCGGCCCGGCTTTGGACTAAACCGTGAGCATGCCCCACAGCAGCCAGGCAGCCACGAGTGAGCACCCCGCAATTACCAGGGTGAAGCCGGCCAGCCAGACGTAGGCCGGGACACCCGTGGTGCGGCCCAGAATGAATGCGTCCGAGGCCGCCAACCGGTTCCGTCGCCGGGTATGGACACCGACGAGTTTGAAGAGATCGCGGACACCGCCCACGGAGAGCGCAACACCAAGTGCCAGCACGACGTAATTGACGGTGGTGGGCGCCGCAAACAGTATCAGGACCTGGGCAATGACCGCGCTGCACACTGCCACCAGTATGCCCGTCAGGTTCCTGAGGAAGACCAGCGAAACCAGCAGTATCAGGGCGCCCACGGACATTGCGGCTCCCGAACGCCCGGCAGCGCATGCGGCGATCAGGCTTAGGCCCACAACCGCCGGGGCCGGATAACCCCAGAATCCTGACCATGCCGCACCGAAGGAACTCCGGCCGCTGCTGACCAGCCGGCCCGAATGGTCCAGCCCGATGCGAAGTCCGTGGACGAACCGGCCGGTCATCAGGGCTGCGTACGCGTGGCCGAGTTCGTGGACGAAGGTCACGTACAGGCCGAACCAGCGCCATGTGGGCCGTGGAATGCTCAGGACCACGGAGCAGGCGAGAATGCCGAGCAGGGCAGGGAGGGGAACTGCAGTGGTATGGGTGTCGGTGAAACCGCGAAGCACCGCGTCCCACCAGTTGTGGGCCACATTTCCAGCAGCGTCCACGTCTATTGCACCGTCGACTGGAGGCGCGAGTGGAGGCCTGCGATGAGGATTTCCAGACCGAATTCGAAAGCGGCTTCACCGCGTTCAGTGGGAGGGCCCGCATAGCTCAGGGCATGGGTGAGCGTCGGATAGCCGTGCAGCGGCGGAGCCCAGACGACGTCAGGAGCTGCCAGGTCCAGGGCGAACCCCAGCGCGAAGCTGTCAATGGTGGAGATCGCGGAGACCACGTCCCGGCCGGTGAACCCGGCTGTGCGGAGGGCGACGGCAAGGTTTTCGTAAAGCGCCAGTACTTGGGGGTCCTGGACTGTTTGGAGTACCAGCAGGGGCGCGAGCCTGGGGTGGCGGGCAAAAGCGTCGCGGTAGCTGCGGACAATCGCGCGGAGTGATGCTTCCCAATCCTGGTCGTCGCCGAGTACGTAGGGCAATTCTGCGATGATCCGCCCGCGCATGAGCTCAAGTATCTCTTCGCGACCGCTCACGTGGTTGTAGATGGAGGACTGGCTGACCCCGATCCGTTTGGCCAGTTTCGGCAGGCTGAAATCCCCTGCCTCGTCCACCAGTTCGAGGGCGGCGGTGACGAGTGCGTCGACCGATATCAGTGGGACCAGCGGGCGTGCCATGCGGGTGTCTCCATTCGCGGTTGTTGTTACGACTCTAGCCAGAAGTTTGCGTCGAAGTATTGTGCGGAGGGTCACAGGCCCTTACGATAAACGAAAGCCTTTCGCTTTAGGTTCCGGAACCTCCAAGAATTCCCCTCCCCACAGAACCCCAGAGGACCCCCATGTCTGACCTCGAAACCCGACCCCCGGCAGCAGATGCCGGGAATGGGCTCAAACGGAATGCCATCGGCACCGGCGGCATCGCCTTCCTGGTGATCTCCGCAGCAGCCCCCCTCACCGTGATGGCCGGAGTGGCACCAGTAGCCCTTGGCGTTGGGGGCATCGGCGCCCCCATGGGGTATGTCATCGCCGGCGCGGTACTCCTGGTGTTTGCCATCTCCTTTATGGCCATGACCAAACACGTCAAGGCCGCCGGCGGCTTTTACACCTACATCACGCTGGCCATGGGCAAGACCGTGGGCCTGGCATCAGCCATCCTGGCAATCGTTTCCTACAACTGCCTGCAAATCGGCGTCTACGGGCTCTTCGCAGTCCAGACCCAAGCGATGCTCCACACGCTCTTCGGCCTCGACGTTCCCTGGCCGGTAGTGGCCTTGGTTGCGATCGCAGCGGTGTGGTTCCTTGGATACCGCGGCATCGACGTCGGGGCAAAGGTCCTGGGGGTCCTGCTCATCGCCGAAACCGCAATCCTTGCCGTCATGGGGGTTGGAATCCTGGCCCGTGGAGGCGCCCAAGGCATCAGCTTCTCCTCCTTCTCCCCCGAGCATGCGTTCACGCCAGGCGTGCTGGCCATCCTCGCCATCTGCTTCGCAGCTTTCATGGGCTTTGAATCCACGGTGCTGTACCGGCGCGAAGCACGCAATCCTGACAAGTCGGTCCCCCGGGCAACCTACATTGCCGTAGGTTTCATGTCCGTGTTCTACGCGTTCATCGTCTGGACCGTCATCCAGGCATATGGGGACGGAAACGTGGTGGAGGCTGCCGGTGAACTGGCCGATGGCATGTTCTTCGCTACCATCAACCAATACGTGGGGCCCTGGGCCGAAGTCGTCATGTACGTGCTGATCGTGACCAGTGTCTACGCATCCCAGCTTGCCTTCCACAACGCCATCAACCGCTACGTGTACATGCTGGCGAAAGACGGCGTCCTGCCCGCATTCCTTGGCAAGACACACCCCAAATACAAGTCGCCGCATCGTGCAGGTCAGATCCAGACTGTCCTGGCCGCCGTCGTCATTATCATCTGTGCGATCGCCGGGGCCGACCCTTACAAGCAACTCCTGATCTGGGTCAACACACCGGGTATTTTCGGGATTGTCGCACTCCAGGGACTGGTGTCCGTTGCCGCCTTTACCTACCTGCGCCGTAACCCTGCCGCTGTCACGAACCGCCTGATCATCCCCCTGACAGTAGCCTCGGCCATCCTCCTGTTCGGAGTGGTGGCACTGATCGCCATCAACATCGAACTCCTCACCTTCGCCGATGCCCTGACCAATACCATCCTGCTCCTGGTATCACCGCTGGTGTTCCTTGCCGGCCTGCTCATCGCCCGTGGCCTGCGCACCAACCGCCCCGACGTCTTTTCCCGGATTGGAAGCTTTGAAACCCATGACTCCTGACCTCATCGTCCTTGCCGACACCGTTCACACACTGGATGACCGGCCACACCATGAGCCCATACAAGCCGTCGCAGTCAGCGGTGGCGTGATTGCCGCCGTCGGAAGCCGCACGGACGCCCAAAGCTGGCGCCAAGCGGGAACCCGGGTGGTGGACCTCGGTACGGCTACGCTGACTCCCGGCCTGGTGGACTGCCACATCCATCCTGTCTTTGGCCTTGACCTCACCATGGGGGTCGACCTGTCCGGTGCGGCGACATTGGCGGACGTGCGCGCTCTGTTGCGATCGGAAGCAGCGAACGACGGCGAGTGGTTGCGTGGCTGGGGCCTGAACCCGAACGCTTTCGGCACCACCCCCATGCACCGGCATGCCTTGGACGATGTCAGCGGCGGGAAGCCAGCCCTTGTACGGCTGTTCGATGGCCATTCGGCGCTGGCCAACAGCCGGGCGCTTGACCGTGCCGGTGTCCATGGGCCGGAGGAATTCAACCAGGCTTCAGAGGTGGTTTGCGACGGCGATGGCACCCCTACCGGGCTCCTGCTGGAAGCCGCGGCCATGGAACTCGTCCAGCGGCACATGCCGCAGGAGTCCTTCGCCGAGCGTAAGGCGCGGCTGGCCGGGTTGCTGAGGGACTTCGCCCGTTCCGGACTGACCGGCGGGCACATCATGGACCACAGTGAGGAATCGACCGCCCTGTTGCAGGCACTGGAAGCAGACGGTGACCTGCCCCTTCGGCTGCGCACGGCCCCGTGGTGCATGCCAGGCAGCGGCGAAGCCCAGTGGAAGGAGATGGCCCGCAGTATCGGAACCGGTGGTCGCCGCTGGTCCATTGAGGCCATCAAGCTCTTCGTCGACGGAACAGTGGACAACGGCACCGCGTGGCTCTACGAACCGGACACCCTTGGCCAATCCACAGCAGCGTTCTGGCCTCGTCCCGAGGACTACACCGCCGCTGTCCGCTACTTCGCCTCCCGGGGAATCCCCACAGCGACCCACGCCATCGGAGACGCGGGCGTGCACCATGTATTGAACGCGTTGGAATCGCTCTCCGAGACTGTTCCTGCCGATGTCCTGCGCCGGACCGTGCACCGGATCGAGCACATCGAATCCGTACCGGACCAACTGGTGGAACGCTTCAGGGACTCGGGAGTGGTGGCCAGCATGCAACCAACGCATTGCACGCACTATTCGCTCGCGGACCACAGCGACAACTGGTCTATCCGCCTGGGCCCCGAACGTGCGGACAGGGCATGGCGGTGCAGGGACCTTCGTGATGCCGGAGTGACCCTGGGCATCGGCTCGGACTGGCCCATCGCCCCCTACGAACCGCTTCCCATCATCGCCGATGCGCAGCTGCGCCGGCGATCCGGACATCCCGAGCAGCAGCCCATCGCCCCAGCCCAGGCCCTCACCGCGCTCCAGGCCCTGGAGGGATACACCTCGCACGCGGCCAAGGCTGCAGGGCTGTGGGATGTATCGGGCTCCATCACCGTGGGCAAGCGCGCAGACTTCACAGCCTTCGAGCTCGATCCCCTGACCACCGGGCCTGACGAGTTCGCCGCCAGCAGCGTTGTGGGAACCTTCGTGGATGGCGAGATGCAGTTCATGGTGGAGCGGTTGGGCTAGCCGGCCTGCATCCGGTTCTTGGTTTTGGCCGTGGCCGGCGCCGTCCACGGGTCTTCGGGCCAGGGATGCTTGGGGTAGCGCCCACGCATCTCGGCCCGGACCTGCGCGTACGGCCCGGACCAGAACGAGGTGAGGTCGTCCGTGACAGCCAACGGGCGTGCGGCCGGTGATAACAAATGGAAGAGCACCGGAACGCGGCCATCGACCAGGTGCGGCGTACGGTCCCAGCCAAAGCATTCCTGGAGCTTGACCGCCACAACCGGCCTGCCGCCGTCGTCGTCCACGTCCGGATAATCAATCCGCACCCGCGAACCGCTCGGCACCTCAAGGCGCTCCGGCACCAGGCTGTCCAGCCTGGTCGCTTCCGGCCAAGGCAACAGGCGCCGCAAGGGTTCCACGAGGTTGATGGAGCCGGCAGGCGTGCCGGAGGCGATGGTCTCCAGCTCCGGGCCGAACCATTCGTCCAGGCGGGCGAGCAGGCCATCCTCACTGACGTCCGGCCACGGATCACCGAGCTCGCGCCTCAGTAAAGCGAGCCGCCTGCGCAGGGCATCGGCCGGTGCAGACCACCCCATCATCGAAAGACCGGTGTTCTTCAGCGCCTCCGTCACGGCGTGCCGACCGGCTTCCACGCTGGGCCTGACCGGCGTGGAGGACAAGACGATGGCGCCCAGGCGACGTTCCAGCTTGGCGGTGACGCGCCCTTGGCCGAACTTTGCCTGCACCGTCTGGAGAAGGAGGTGGGGGGCTGCGGCTTCTGCAAGTTCTGCCGACAGTGGTGCTGCCGATCGGATCACCGCACCGGTACCCGCAGCGTCACGGCCATGGGCCCGGGACACTTCGGCGACAGCAAGCCACTCATGGGCCGTCAACGGGCTACCAGCCGGGAGACCGGCACGCGTTCCGGAGGAGAGCAGGTACGTGATGCTTCCATCGCCGGGAACGCGCCGGGCGATCCGATCCGGGAACGCCAACGCCACCACAAACCCGGGCGCTTCCCTCGCCGTGACGCCCTTGCTTACTTGGGAAGGTTCGACGGCGGCCGCCTCCCGCCGCGCCATCGACTCCATCCGCCGCGTGTCCTCCGCGAATCGCCGGGCGCCGGGGTGTGAAGCCGAACGCAGCGATGAGAGCAATGCAGTGAGATCGGCTCCGGGAGCCCGCTGGTCCCCCGCCACCAAGGCCACCGTTTCAGCGGCCGAACGTGGACCGGCAACGCTGGATCCTTCCAGCAAGGCGCGTGCAAGCCGCGGATCGGCCGGGATCCGGGCCAGGGTTTTGCCCAAACTGGTGGCGGTTCCGTCGTCCGCCACCGCTCCCAATTCCCGGAGCACCTCCACGGCATCCCTCATGGCGATGGCCGGAGGTGCATCGGGAAGCGATAAGCCCTCGCCGCCAGGCGCGCCCCAGCAAGCCAGGACCAATGCCGCACCTGTCAGGTCCGCGACGGTAATCTCCGGGGTCTGGTGAGCGGGGGCAGCGGAAAACGCCTGCTGGTCATAACAGCGCACTACCGTGCCCGGACCCTGCCGCGCAGCCCGGCCGGCGCGCTGCTCCGCCGAGGCGCGGGAACAAGAGACCGTCACCAGACCGGACATGCCCCGCCCCGAGTCGCGGCGCGGTTCCCGGGAGAGCCCCGAGTCGATGACCAGGCGAACCCCCGGAACGGTGAGCGAGGATTCCGCCAGGGACGTGGAGACAATGATCCGGGGCGCGCCTCCGGGTTCCCGGCCTGATACAGCGCGGTCCTGGGACTCCGGTCCGATCTGGCCGTGCAGCTCCAGCACCTCGATTTCGTCGGCCACCTGCCCCCGCAGGCGGGCAGCGATGTCGGACACCTCCCGGGCGCCCGGAAGGAACACCAAGGCATCCACCCCGGGATTGGTGTCCAGGGCAGCAGCGTGGGTGGTCGCCGCGGTGAAGGCAACGTGGTCGAGGAAGCTCCGGGTTACACCCCGCTCATCCAGCCGCCGGTCCCGGGAAGGCACCCACCGGACCTCCAACGGATGCAGCGCGGACGGGCAATCAACCACCGGAGCAGGACCGGCGCCCTCGTGCCCGGATTTACCCAGGAGCGCCGCAAAACGAGGCGCGTCGACGGTCGCCGACATCGCCACTAATGACAGGTCTTCCCGGAGTTCGCGGACCTCAGCGAGCATGCCGAGAAGAAGGTCCGTTTCCAGCCCGCGCTCGTGGACCTCGTCCAGGACGACCGCATGGACGCCGTCAAGCCCCGGATCAACCAGCAGCCTACGGAGAAGAATGCCGGGCGTGACGAACTCCACCACTGTGTCGTTGCTGATTTTGCTTTCACCCCGGACGGTGTAGCCTACCCTGCCACCAAGCCGCGAACCGTCCAGGCTGGCAAGTCGACGGGCGGCGGACCGGGCAGCGACGCGCCGGGGCTGGGTAACGACGACGCGAGGCTGGCCGGGGTGCCGTTCGGACACAAGATTGGACAGCAGCGGAGGCACCAAAGTGGTTTTACCCGTACCTGGCGGTGCCTGCACGACTGCGGTGCCGGCGTCGCCCTGGTTGATGAGGGCCGAGGCGAGGTTTTCGAGGGAATCGGCGAAGACCAATCCCCTGCCGATGGCGTCCAGTCTGAATGTCACCAGACCATTGTCCCTGTTGGGGGCGCGGGAAAGGCCACGCTTCCGGGAGGAGGCGTGGCCTTTCGTGTTTTGGTGTTGCCGTGTTTACGGTGTCGCCGGGGGTCCTAGCCGATGGTGGAGGTGTCGATGACGAAGCGGTAGCGCACGTCGGAGGCCAGGACTCGCTCGTACGCCTCGTTGATCTGGCTCGCGGGAATGACCTCGATTTCTGCGCCAAGGCTGTGCTCGGCGCAGAAGTTCAGCATTTCCTGGGTCTCCGGGATGCCGCCGATCATGGAACCGGCGAACCGTCGACGGCCGCCGATAAGGGCGAAGGCGTTCACCGGCAGCGGTTCAGCCGGCGCTCCAACGTTGACCAACGTTCCATCGAGGGTCAACAGCTGCAGGTAGGAGCTGATGTCGATGGAAGCGCTGACAGTGTTGATGATGAGGTCGAAGGTTCCTGCAAGCGCCTCGAAGGTGGCGGGGTCGCTGGTGGCGTAGTAGTGGTCCGCGCCGAGCTTGAGGCCGTCTTCCATCTTTTTCAACGACTGCGACAGGACGGTCACCTCGGCACCCATTGCGTGGGCGATTTTGACGCCCATGTGGCCCAATCCGCCCAAGCCGACAATGGCGACCTTCTTGCCGGGACCCGCACCCCAGTGGTGCAGCGGGGAGAAGGTGGTGATGCCTGCGCACAACAGCGGCGCGGCAACATCGAGGTCCAGACCTTCCGGAATGGTGACAACAAAGTCTTCGTTCACTACGACGTTGGTTGAGTAGCCACCTTGGGTGATGGTGCCGTCGCGGTCCACTGCGCCATAGGTGCCCACGTTGCCCTTGAGGCAGTACTGCTCTTCGCCGGCCAGGCAGTTCTTGCACTCCTTGCAGGAATTGACCATGCAGCCGACGCCGACGCGGTCGCCCACCTTATGCTTGGTGACCTCGGAGCCGACTTCGGTGACGATACCGGCGATCTCATGACCCGGGACCAGCGGGTACTGCTGGGGGCCCCAGTCACCGCGGACGGTGTGGATGTCCGAGTGGCAGATTCCGGCGAACTTGATGTCGATATGGACGTCGTTCGGGCCAACCTCACGGCGTTCGATGGTGGTCAGGGTCAGGTCGCCCGTGGCCGAGGGTGAAGCAAATGCGGAAGCGGTAGGCATGTTTCTCCTGCGTGTCTGTCTTAAGTGGATGTTTCCATCTAACACTCTTTGCCTGAAAGGAAGGGAGGCACTGCTGATAGGGGTATTGGCAGTGACTCCCTGAGCCGACCAAAAGTCTTACCGTTGAACCATAGACAACCGGACCGAGACACGCGACTTCCTCTCCACCCGGCGGGCAAAGATCACTCCGGAGTATTTCGCCATCTCACTCAATCTCCTGTGTCGTGGAAAGTCGTCTCGACTTTCTCGTCCATACGTCGAGTGGGTCGAGGAAATTTCGACATCCTGCCTCGAGATTTTTCGCGGGCTTTGTTCGGGGTTGGGGCGTACTCTGAAGAGACGGTGGAAAACGATGTGTTCAGTCCACCGGTAATTGGCTAGAGGCACCGTGGCACCAGAAGTTTCGTCCGAGAAGTACCGTCCGGAGCGAGGTGCCACCGCCCGGGCGGTCAACTCGTACTCCGCACTCCTCAGGTCCGTCCGCGATGCAGGCCTGCTTCAGCGCCGCAGAGGGTTCTACATCACCATCTTCATCGTCCTGATGATCGCATGGGCCGGAACGTGGAGCGGTTTCCTCCTGCTCCGGGATACGTGGTTCCAGCTCCTCGTCGCAGCGTTCATGGGCGTGGTACTTACCCAGTTTGCTTTCCTGGCGCACGAAGCCGCTCACCGGCAGGTGTTCAAGTCCAAAGGAATGAACGAGTGGTCCGCTCGACTGATCGGCACAGGACTTGTCGGTATCAGTTACTCCATGTGGGCGCAGAAGCACACAAGGCACCATAACTTTCCCAATGTCATCGATAAGGATCCGGACATCCACACTGGAGCCATTGCGTTCCACCCTGGGGCGGCAAGCGGCCGGCATGGAGTCATGGTGCATGTCACCCACAAACAAGGCTGGCTGCTGTTTCCCCTTTTGTTTTTCCTAGGTGTCAGCTTGCACATTGATTCGTTGAAATACCTGTTGCGTCAAGGGAAAGTGGACCACCGATGGGTGGAGATCCCCGTCATCGTGCTGCGGTTGCTGATTGTACCGTTCTTGGTCTTTTCGCTCCTGCCGTTAGGGATGGCATGTGCTTTCCTTGGCGTACAACTGGGTGTTTTCGGTTTCTACATGGGCGCTTCCTTTGCGCCGAATCACAAAGGAATGCCCATACTCCCACCGACCAGCAGGGCCGACTTCCTGAACCGCCAGGTCCTCACGGCACGCAACATCACCGGCGGCCTGTTGATGGACACCCTGATGGGCGGATTAAACCGCCAAATCGAACATCACCTTTTCCCCGACATGCCGCGGCCCTACCTCCAGCGGGCTTCTGGGATCGTCAGGGGGTGTTGCGATGATCTGGGCATTCCTTACACGGAGACCAGTTTGATTGCTTCCTATGTGATCGTTGTGAAGTATCTGGACGGTGTAGGCCTGTTTGCCGGGGAACCTTTTGAGTGTCCCGTTGCAGAGCAGTTCAGGCCGCATTAGGTGTCTCCCCGAAACATGACGCGAAGGATCCCCCAAGCCGAAGCCTGAGGGATCCTTTTCAGTTGGCTTCCAGCCAGGGAGGGGCGGGCACCTAACGCTCGCCGCCGCCTCCGATGACCCCGGCTTCGACAGCCTTGGTCACGGCGTCAGCTTCGGCCTGCGTGAGCTTTCCGTCTGAAACGGCTTTGTCGAGCCTGGTCTTCAGTGCAGCTGCGCGCTCTGCCTGGCCGGCAGTGCGGATCTCCTCCAGCGCGCTGGTCACCTTGGCCTCGTCAACACCCAATGCCGTGGCCAGGGACTTGGCCAGTGCGGCCTCTTGCGCCGTCCGGTCCGGCTTGGTGCCTTCCGATCCTTCAGCAGGTGGCGTGGCGGGCTTGTTGGCCTCGCGGAAAGCCTTGAGGGCTTCGGTGACCTTGGCT
Organism: Arthrobacter sp. LFS091; assembly: GCF_047977885.1. Classification (NCBI taxonomy): domain Bacteria; kingdom Bacillati; phylum Actinomycetota; class Actinomycetes; order Micrococcales; family Micrococcaceae; genus Arthrobacter; species Arthrobacter sp. LFS091. The sequence continues at coordinate 178,314 of NZ_JBFPFP010000001.1, read as the reverse complement.
TCATCAACACCCAGCTTGGTTGCGAGCTGGGAGGCGATCTTGCCCCCGTCGCGTCCATGGCCGTGGCCTCCGGGCTTGCCCGCGTGATCAGCTGGGGCTGTGCCCGCATCCGTGGAGGATGTGGCACTCGGCGACGGGGTAGTGGCTGCTGTCGCCATCCCTGTCACTCCCATCCCCGCGCCAAGGGCCAGGGCTCCCGCCGCGATTCCGAGTGTGATTTTCTTGGTTTTCGACATATACCTCTCCTCAATGGACCGTGTTGCCTCGGTCCGTGCCTGAGGGACGGTCAGGTGTGCCGTCCTCTTAACACGATGGAGGTGCTACCCCAGTCCGCGCTGTTGTGAACCTGTAATTCCGCTGTGAATTCGAGGTTCAGCCGAGCTTGTCCAACGCATCCAGGAGCCTCTTCACAGCGCCACCCAGGTTCCACTCGGTAGCGAGCCGCTCAAGTTCAGCGCGTGCATCCCCTGTTACTGGCCGCAGTTCGGCGCCGGCTTGTTCGAGCGTAGGAACCTCCAGGTCCCGGACAACATTGACGACGGCGGGCGCAACCTTAAGGTAGTCCGCCGCCGCTGAAAGTTTGGCCCGCACCGTAGCCGACAGTCCGCCGTCGGGCGTCTCGGCAGCCTCCAGCAGGCCAGCCAACGAACCGTGCTCGCCCAACAAGGACGCTGCGGTTTTTTCACCGATTCCGGCCACGCCGGGCAGCCCGTCGGAAGCGTCACCCCGCAGGGTCGCAAAGTCGGCGTACTGCTGGGGCAGCACCCGGTACTTGCCCACAACAACGACGTCGGTCATCACCTCAAGGTTCTTCATGCCGCGGGCGGTGTAAATGACCCTGACGCCGCGGTCGTCGTCGACGAGTTGAAACAGGTCGCGGTCGCCGGTGACCACATCGGTGGGGAACTGTGCGTGACTGGCGTACGTGCCAACGACGTCGTCGGCTTCGTGATCATCCGCGCCAACGACCGCAATGCCGGCGAGCTCCAGCACTCGCTGGATCATGGGGATCTGTGCCTCCAACGGGTCGGGAACCACTTCGATGTCGGGACCGTCCGGGACGAGCTCCGCGACACGGTGCGATTTGTAGCTGGGAATCAGCCCTACCCGCCATTTGGGTCGCCAGTCGTTATCCCAACATGCCACCAAGTGGGTTGCTTCATAGTCGGTGATGAGACGGGCAATCATGTCCATCAGGCCCCGTACCGCATTGACCGGTGTTCCGTCTGCGCGACGGATCGAATCCGGCACCCCATAGAAGGCGCGGAAGTACAACGAGGCAGTGTCCAGAAGCATCAGTCGAGGCATACCTGATCCTCACATGCCCAACCACTATTCCGAAGGAACTGGAGTGCAACCGGGGTCAAATCCGAAAGGACTTGAACGCGTGTGTGACCCGCATTACGATTGTATGAGCGATAATCGAACAGCCTGTTCTATTATCGAACACAGCCCGAACACCCATGAAGCACCAGCCCACGAAGAAGTGAGGAAAGCCCGTGCAGTTCCACCACCACGGTTACGTATCCGGGGACCCCCGAGTCGAGCCGGCAGCCGGCGTCGGTCTTGATCGACCAGCCGGGCTTCCCGATGAAGTTGACGTGCTGATTGTTGGCACCGGCCCCGCTGGCATGCTCACCGCGGCACAACTGTCCCAGTTCCCGGGTGTCACTACGCGCATCATTGAGAGGCGACCGGGCCGGCTGGCGATAGGCCAAGCCGACGGCATCCAGGCACGCAGCGTGGAGACCTTCCAGGCGTTTGGGTTCGCTGAGCGGATCATTGCCGAGGCGTACCGGATTACCGAGATGGCTTTCTGGAAGCCTGACCCTGCCGATCATTCGCGCATCGTCCGGGCTGCCCGCGCGGTGGACGATCCGGCGGGGATCAGCGAATTCCCGCACCTGATCGTGAACCAGGCACGTGTTCTGGACTATTTCGCGGAATTCATGGCCAACTCTCCCACCCGAATGGTTCCCGACTACGGTTACGAGTTCCTTGGCCTCAATGTCACAGGCGAAGGCGACTACCCGGTCACTGTGACGCTCGGCCACACTTCCGGTCCCAACGAAGGCCAGCAACGCGTGATCCGTGCCAAGTACGTGGTGGGCGCCGACGGCGCCCGCAGCAAGGTCCGCGAATCCATCGGCTGCCATCTTGCAGGCGATCAGGCCAACCATGCATGGGGTGTCATGGACGTTCTCGCCGTCACAGACTTCCCCGACATCCGCACCAAGTGTGCCATTCAGTCCGGCTCCGGCGGCAGTATCCTCCTGATTCCCCGCGAGGGCGGGCACTTGTTCCGCATGTACGTGGACCTGGGCGAGGTCGCTGCAGATGACCACGGCGCGGTCCGCAAGACCACCATTGAGCAGATCATCGCCAAGGCCAACGACATCCTGCACCCCTACACGCTGGATGTCCGCAATGTTGCGTGGCACAGCGTCTACGAAGTCGGTCACCGGCTCACGGACAGGTTCGACGACGTCCTGCCGGAAGAGCGCGGCACGCGCACACCACGGGTGTTCATCACCGGAGATGCTTGCCACACCCACTCCGCCAAGGCCGGGCAAGGCATGAACGTCTCCATGCAGGACGGCTTCAACATCGGCTGGAAACTCGGCCACGTCCTCGAAGGCCGGTCCCCGGAATCGCTGCTGGACACCTACTCCGCCGAACGCCAGGTCGTGGCCAAGAACCTGATCGACTTCGACAAGGAATGGTCCACCCTCATGGCTAAGAAGCCCGAGGAATTCAAGGACCCTACGGAGCTGGAAACGTTCTACACGAGCACCGCGGAATTCCCTGCCGGGTTCATGACCCAGTACGCCCCCTCCATGGTCGTTGCCGAGGCTGCACATCAGGAACTCGCCACCGGCTTCCCGGTGGGCAAGCGTTTCAAATCAGCACCGGTGCAGCGTGTCTGTGACACCAACCCGATGCACCTTGGACACCACGCAAAAGCCGACGGACGCTGGCGGATTTACGTCTTCGCCGACGCCGCAGCTGCAGGATCCGCCGGCCCGGTCGCGGACTTGGCCGAGTGGCTCGAAACCGCACCCGACTCCCCGCTGGCCGCTACGCCGTCGAGCCTTGACCGCGACGCTTGGTTCGACGTCAAGGTGATCTACCAGCAAGACCACACCGGAGTGGACATCAACGCCGTCCCGGCGGTCTTCAAACCTACTGTGGGACCGTTCGAGCTCACGTACCTTGAGAAGGTCTTCGGAACCGACCCGGCAAACGACATCTTCGAACAGCGCGGACTCAGCCGCGACGGCGTCGTCGTGGTGGTCCGCCCCGACCAATACGTTGCCAACGTCCTGCCCCTGACCGCAACGGCCGAACTCGGCGAGTTCTTCAGGCCCTTGCTTTCGGCGCACCACACGGTAAGTACCGCTGCAAATGGCCTGGTGAGCAACCAAGCTTAACGATGTACCGCCAAATGCCGGGGAACCCACGCAGGGTTCCCCGGCATTTGCCGCTTAACGGTGCCCGAAGATCTACATTCCCCTAACGCAAACCCCTAGTGGCACATCAAACCTCCCCCGGATCTGGCGAACAGGGGCGATCAGCGCGAGAATTGGCGTGTGGTCCTTCCCCGCCCTGGCGGAAGCGGCGACACCATGAATCCCGCCGCACGAACGATCCAACGTGTGTACCTCACACTGACGCTGGGTAATACCGTGGCGGCGTCCTTCATCTGGGGTATCAACACCCTTTTCCTGCTTGATGCGGGCCTCAGCAACTTGGAAGCCTTCGCCGCGAATGCCTTCTTCACAGCTGGCATGGTCCTCTTCGAAGTTCCCACCGGGGTGGTCGCCGACGGTTGGGGCCGCCGCGTATCGTTCCTGCTCGGTACCGTGACACTGGCCGTGTCCACCTACCTGTATTACGTGCTCTGGCAGGTCTCAGCCCCGTTTTGGATGTGGGCCGTGGTTTCGGTCCTGCTGGGCCTTGGCTTCACGTTCTTTTCCGGAGCCGTCGAAGCGTGGCTCGTGGACGCACTGCGATTCTCCGGTTACGAAGGCAGGCTCGAATCCGTGCTTGGCCGCGGGCAAATGGTCCAGGGCCTTGCAATGCTGTTTGGGTCCGTCGCGGGCGGCGTGATTGCCCAAGCTACCAACCTGGGCGTGCCTTTCCTTTTGCGCGTGGGGGTGCTGCTTGCCATGTTTGCAGTGGCCTTCGGTCTCATGCACGACGTCGGCTTCTCGCCTGAGCGTTCAACCAGCCCTATGCGGGCTGTCCATACCGTACTGACGGCCTCGATAGACAACGGCCTGAAAAACCGGCCCGTTCGGTACATGATGCTGGCGGCTCCCTTTAGCGCCGGCGTCGGAATTTACGTCTTTTACGCTCTGCAGCCGTACCTTCTCAACCTTTTTGGGGACCCGAAAGCCTATTCCATCGCGGGCCTGGCCGCCGCGATTGTCGCAGGCTCGCAGATTCTGGGCGGCTGGCTGGCCCCGCACGCCCGGGGACTGTTCCACAAACGCACGTCAGTGATGATCCTCGCCGGCCTGATGGGTGCCGTGATTCTCCTGGTGCTGGGATCCACGCGCGTGTTCTGGGTAGCCCTGGTGCTGCTGGCGTTGTGGGCCGTGGTGGGTTCTGCGGCTACTCCGGTCCGAAAGGCGTATGTGAATGACATGATCCCGTCGAAACAGCGGGCCACCGTCCTCAGTTTCGATTCGCTGATGGGTTCCAGCGGCGGAGTGGTGATCCAACCACTCCTGGGCCGCGGCGCGGACCTTTACGGTTATCCGGCTTCATTGGCCATGGCCGGCGTTATCGAGCTTATTGCGGTGCCCTTCCTGCTGGCGAGCAGGAAGCAAGGGGCCGCGGCGGACCGGGCCAGCACCTTGGCTGCGGAACCAACCCCGGAGGGCCCAGCTCCTGAAACGCCTAGAACGACCTGACGGTGAACCCCAGGCCCAGCAGTCCCCGGCCTGCTTGCTCAACAATGGGGTCGAAGCTGAGCGTGGGATGGTTCAGGAGGACATTCACGTCCCTTTGGATGCGCTGCAAGGGATGCGACAAGCGGTGTGCGCTGCCGCCCGAACCCGCGACGACGAGCCTGACCGCGGCCTCCGACGCCTGGCCGCTGAGGGCAAGCGATAGCCGGTACCGCGACCGCTCCGTATCTGTCGGCTCCGTGCCTGTTGGCGCCGTGCCCGTTGGCGCCGTACCGGAGCGCGCGACGGTTGCCGCCAGAATCCGGACCGCCTCCTCCCAATGCATCCGGGCAGTAGCAACCAGTCCGAAGGCCTCGGAGAAACGGGCTTGGGCAAGTACAGAGTCCGCTTGGCGCACCTCGGTAGTGTTTTTGACCTTTCGCACCATCAATTGCGCTTGAAACAGCTCCAAGGCATGCTCTGCGGCGCCCAAGGCGGTGGACGGTGCCACCAGGTTCAGCAGCGTTGCCATGGGGATGTGAAGTGTGGGATCAGGGTGGACCAAGCTGCCGGGGTTGTCCGAAGCGCTCAGGTGACCCCAGTCCATGACCCGGTAGTCCGGGACAAACAGGTGATCTGCCCGCAGGTCATTGCTGCCCGTCCCCCGCAACCCTGCGGTATGCCAGGCGTCCATCAATTCGAGCCCCGCGACAGGGACCAAGGCCTGGAGACGGACACCGTCGCAGTCAACAGCCAGGAGCGCCCACTCCGAATGCATGACTCCTGAAGCAAAACTCCAGTGGCCGGAGACGTTGTAGCCACCAGGAACCTTCGTGGCGGCACCGACGGGCGCACCCGTCGCTGCGGCCAGTGGAACCCTCTCCAAGGCAAAGACTTCGTCCTGGACTTGCTTCGGCCAGCGGGCCAACATCCACACATGTTCCATCAGGTGCCCGGCGGTCCATGCAGTCGATGCGCAACCGCGGGCAAGTTGCCTGACCACCTCAGCGTAGGTCTCCACGCCCATCCCGTAACCACCAACGCCCTTGGGTGCGAGGAGGCGGAAGACGCCCGACCGGCGGAGGTCGGTCATGGTGGATTCGGGCAATTGGCGGAGTTCCTCAGTTTCGGATGCGCGTGCCCTAAGGTGCGGGACCAGGGCTTCTGCCCGGGAGATCAAAGTTCCCGGGCTTGGCGGTTCCGTGTGGAATCCCGGGCTCCGGACCTCCGGGACAGGCTCAGGCACCAAGGCAGGCTCAGGCAATTCCAGCACATGTCCTGTCCGGTCGCGTTTGGCTGCCAGGTACGCCAGGTTGGCTTCGGACACATGGACGCCGGTGGGCACTCGTTCGCTGATGTCGATTCCCAGTGCGGAGAGCTGCGCTGCCTTGTCAGGATTGTTGCTGAGAAGCCGGATTCGACTGGCACCAATGGCCTGGAGCATCTGGACTCCGGCAGAGTAGTCACGTTCGTCTTCGTCATGGCCAAGAGCCAGATTGGCTTCGTAGGTATCCAGGCCATTGTCCTGGAGCGCGTAAGCATCCAGTTTGGAATACAGGCCAATGCCCCGGCCCTCCTGTCGAAGGTACAGCAGGAAACCTCCGACGGCGGCAATCTCCTCCACCGCTTCACGCAGCTGTGGACCACAGTCGCAGCGCTCGCTGCCAAAGACGTCACCTGTCATGCATTCGCTGTGAAGGCGCACCAGAGGAGCAACACCTGTTTCGCTATCCGGGGCCAGCAGGGATTGCTCCCATGAGCCGAGGGCAAGAAGCAAATGCTCCTTGCCGTCAGCCAGGCCGTGGAACGTGAAGACTTCCGCCGTCGTCCGGAATCCGTCAGGAAACTGAAGCGGCACGGTGACGTTGCTGCGAACGGTCGCCCTGGGCAGCGATGCAGCGGGTGGTGCGGTGTCCAGGCAGGCGGTCATGTGGGGTCCTTCAGGGTTTGACAGGAAGGCAAAGCTTGAACCTTCAAGTAAACCGTACAACCAAAGGGTTGAACCTGCAACTAAAACGTCGACCATAGAGTCCCATGCGGGAAGATAGGGGAAACCTCTTCTGAAAGCGTGGCCGCATTGATTTCCCTACAGCAGGATCCCCAAGGTTTCATCCGCATGAAGCGCCACTTCCCAAACGGCATCAACGTACAGATTACCTTCACCGATGGCACGCAGGAGATCCTCAGCGGCCGGCAACTCAACGAGGCCTACGACCAAGCCCTGGCGGACTACCGGGCGGGTAATCACCTCGATGCCAAGGGCTTCTCCCGTGGACCGCAAAAGAAAGTTCACCAGGGCATCGAGTACGTTCCGGTCAAGCCGGGGATGGGGACCTAGCGGACGCGGAGCCTGAACCCCGAGCAGCCAAGGAAGCGAAACGGCCACTCCTCGAAAGAGCTATGCCCTGCCGGAGGCATGCTTAACGCAGAACGGCGTCCATGGCCGGGCCTCCAGCCGGCCCTCTGGTATTACCGCACCACACACGGCGCACAATCCATAGCTCCCTGCGGCAATGCGCTCAAGAGCGGCGTCAATCTGGGCCAGTCCACGCTTGCTCTGCTGCAGTAGCGCAGAGGCCTGGGAAAGTTCAAAAGCGATGGTGCTGCCCTCGGGGTCATGCTCGTCATCAACATTCGAGTCCTGCCGTGCGCGGTTCACCGATGTGATGTCGCTGCTCAGCGCCGCGAGAAGTTCGAGCTTCTGCTGCTTCTCGTCCTCCAGGAGGCGCCGAAACCGCCCCGAATCAACCACGTCGGTTCACAGGTCAACCGTACCGCTCTCGCCGACGCTCATCCGCGAGTGGGTGACCTTGGACTTCACCCACTGCAGCACAGTCGCAGCCGTGCCACCAGGGCTGGTCCAGTACTCGGCAGACTCAGAGTCGACACGCAACAGGCAGACCTCCGGGGTCTCAGGGCCGTCCGGGAACCACGCTTCAACTGTTTGGTTCCACATGTCCCGGATTATCTGCCGGTCAGTGACCACCTCGGCGTTTCCGGCAACAGATACCCACTCCGTGTTCTTTCCGAAGGACACGTTGACCCGTGGATCATTTCGGACATGCGCTACCTGTGACGTACCCAGTCCCGTGAAGAACCACATGTCGCCGTCGTCCTTGACATCCTGGATCGCCAGCGGACGGCTAACCAAAGCACCTTGTTCATTGACTGTGGTCACCATGCCAATCTTGGCACCGTTGATGATGTCCGTGACTTTGCTGATGTCGCGCTCTTCTGCCATGTTCGCCTCAACTCTCTTTGTTCGGGGACGCCCCCACGCCCAGCCTATTAGTAAGTTTGCTTATTGACTACTGGTGGTGGCCGACAACGGCAGCAACGGGAATCAAGAAGGGCTCCTGTCCGTTTACTTTTCATGATGGTGTGACGTGGCAATGACCACGGGCGCCTGGGCTTGAGTGAACGGGCTTGAGCGACGACAGGAAGTGTGGGGACTGACCATGACGTTGAACGAAACCATCGCCCATGTTGAGGCAGCGCACCTCATGGTCCGAGACGACAAAGAGTGGGACGGGCTATCAAAGAGTCTGTTGGACGCCTACAACATTCAGGACGAGGACCTTATTGAGCAGCTAAGGCCACCGTTCCTGCAGTCATGGCGGACCGTCACCACCTACGTCCTGCGCGACGCCTTCGATGCCACTGGGATTACCGTGGCGGATCCCAGCCATCCGTGGGGTATTGCGACGCTCATGGCAAACGGGACCAGCAGCGAGCCCATATTGTGGCGGGAGACCAAGGACGGCGGGGCGGGCTTTGAACTACTGACCTTCTCCGAAGCCATGGCCCACTATGCCGACTGCTTGAAGAGTTTGCTCCCCGAACAGCCCTAGTCCCGGCTGTCCACCAGGACCCTGCGGATCCTGTTCCTGTGCGGTGCCTCACACTCGACCAGCCCGTGGGCCGTCGATGAGGGTAGGAACGTACTCGAGCATTTGCAGCCCGCCTTCAAACCTCCTGCTTCCCACCATGTCAAGGGAGACATCCGGATAGCCGTCGTAAATCCGCTCCCGTCCCGTCCGGCCTGTGATGACGGGGAAAATGACCAGTCGATACCTGTCAACCAGGCCTGCAGCCAGCAAGGAACGGCTAAGACTGAGGCTGCCCAGGGTCATCAACTTCCTGGTTCCGGATTCCTTCATCCTTCGCACGGTCTCCACCGCGTCACCGCTGACCAGCTCCGAGTTGGGCCACGCCAAGGGCTCCTCCAGGGTGGATGAGAAGATGACTTTGCGCATGGCGGCCAACCCGGTGAGGGCGGCGTCTTCTTGTTCGGAGAAGCCTGAGTCTTGGCCCGCGGCCTGTTCGGACATACCTGACATGACCCTGTAGGTATTTGCCCCATCAGAGTGGTGAACTCCTTTTTGCCTTCTTCCTCCAGCCACGCCAGGTACTCCGGGCTCTCCAGCCCCCACCATCCCGGCCACCCCTCGGCTGAAGCGTAACCGTCCAAGGAAATAATCAAGTCCACTGTCAGCGTGGCGGACGATTCGCTCATCTGGATCTCCTGGTTTTGGCCGCACGGACCTGCCGTTCGCAAATGCTAGCTCCGCACCGATCGGGCGTTCAAGGGCCAGCGGCTAGATGATCACCAGGAGAAGTCCACCGACAGTACTCAGGAAACCAATGCCAGTAAGGACCCAGCCAAGAATCAGCACGGTGTTGTCGTACTTGGGCGGCTGAGGGGAGCATCTGGAGGGGTGGCAGATATCGTAGTGGACCACCACTGACCGTGATGTGAGGCTGCCATCTTTTGCGGCGACGTCCAGGAGGACTTTCTGTTCCTCATTGCGTTGGTCCACCCAGTGGAGTCCCAGGTATCCCCCGGCGGTGAACTGTTCGCCGTCGGCCGCCGCCCAGGGGCAGCGGCGCCTCGCAGCAACCCACGCGATGACCAGCAGAGGCACGCCGGGGACAAACCCCACCCACGTCATCACCTCAAGAATGGGGCCGAGGAAATCCAGGGAACCGGCCATGACAAGATCCTAGCGTGGGGCGTGCAACGCTTAATCCATGGACTTGGACATCCCGCCCTCGCTGAAAATCCCCGCCGCTGAACTCAGCTGGCGGTTTTCGCGGTCCTCGGGCCCGGGCGGGCAGCACGTCAATACCACCGACACCCGCGCCGAAGTGATGTGGAACGTCGAGGAGTCCCTTGCCCTCACTGATGAGCAACGCCAACTCCTGCTCCAGCGGCTTGGTCGCAGGCTCGTCTCAGGCGTCATTACTGTGACGGCGTCCGAAGAGCGGTCCCAGCTTCGCAACAGGGAGCTCGCCCTTGCCAAACTGGCCGGCCTCATTGAGACGGCCCTCGTTCCCGAGTCGGTCCGTCGGCCTTCCAAACCAACCCGTGGCTCGGCACGACGCCACAGGGCTGCCAAGGAACAACGGTCGGCAACCAAGCAACAACGACGTCGGCCTGCCGCCGATTAGCGGCGCCCCCTTTTGGCCGTCGACGCCGGATGGCACCATACCCTCATGTCACCTATTCAGCGCCTCCGCCCACCCGGGTTGGTCAACAGCCCCGCCTTCAGCCACGTCGCCGTCGTTCCCCCCGGCGCAACAACCATCTACGTCGGTGGTCAGAACGCCGTAGACCGGAACGGAAAACTGGTTGGAGAAGGCGACGCAGCCATCCAGTCTGCCCGCGCACTGCACAACGCCAAAACTGCCCTCGAGGCCGCGGGCGCGGGCCTGGAAGACGTCATCCAGTGGACTGTGCTCTTCGTTGAAGGTGCCGACCTCTCGGCAGGCTACGGAGCGATTGCTGCGCAGCTCGCTTCAGAGGAGCCACCCCTGGTGACGGCAGCTTTCGTGGCGGGCCTGGGCGTACCCGGTGCGCTGGTGGAGATCAGTGCGGTAGCCGCCGTCGTCAACGCTGAGGAAAACGGTGCGGGAGCCGGACGCCGATAGAGTCGTGTCAATGGACAGCAAACTGATGACGACCCAACGGCCCGGACCCGACCCTGCTGCACCGCAGTCCCCCGCCGAGGACGGCTTCGTGAGGGTCCACGGGGCCCGCGAGAACAACCTCCGCAATATCGACGTGGACGTCCCGCGCGATTCCATCGTGGCCTTCACCGGAGTTTCCGGTTCCGGGAAATCCTCCCTGGCCTTCGGAACCATCTTCGCCGAAGCCCAACGCCGCTACTTCGAATCCGTGGCCCCCTACGCCCGACGACTCATCCAACAGGGCCACAACCCCAGGGTCGATTCCATCACCGGCCTGCCACCCGCCGTCGCTCTCCAACAACGCCGCGGTACCGCCACTGCCCGCTCAAGTGTGGGAACAGTGACAACCCTGTCGAACTCGCTGCGGATGCTTTTTTCACGTTCCGGGACCTACCCGGAGGGCGTAGGGCACCTCGATTCCGACGCCTTCTCCCCGAACACCGCGGCAGGTGCCTGCCCCGAGTGCCACGGTCTGGGTACCGCCCACACCGTCACCGAAGCGTCCTTGGTCCCTGATCCGACCCTCAGCATCCGGGATGGTGCCATTGCAGCCTGGCCAGGGGCCTGGCAAGGGAAGAACCTCCGCGACATCCTGACACACCTGGGCTACGACGTGGATACTCCCTGGCGAAAGCTTCCCAAGAAGGACCGCGATTGGATCCTGTTCACCGAGGAGCAACCGGTGGTCGAAGTGACCCCGCAGCGGGATCGGGTGGCCAAGCCATACAAAGGCCGGTTCTGGAGCGCCAGGAGCTACGTCCTGCACACCTTGGCCGATTCCAAGAGCACCACCATGCGAGAGCGTGTGCTGCGCTTCATGGTCAGCGGTCCGTGCCCGCGCTGCGGCGGCAGCGGTCTGCGGCCGGAGGCGCTGGCGGTGACCTTTGCCGGGAAGAACATCGCCGAACTCAATGCGCTGCCCATGACTGAGCTGGCCGACGTCATCCGGCCGACGACCAAGCTTGAATCCGCCGGAACAGCTTCCAGAAAGCATGTTTCCGGCGAGGTCACCGAAGTAGCCGTTGCCATCACCCGAGACCTGCTCAAACGCGTCACGGTACTGACTGACCTTGGCCTCGGATACCTGGCGCTGGGCCGCCAGACGCCCACGCTTTCCCCGGGCGAAATGCAGCGGCTCAGGATTGCCACGCAGCTGCGGTCAGGGCTCTTTGGGGTGGTGTATGTGCTCGATGAACCGTCGGCGGGCCTGCACCCCGCCGACGCCGAGTCCCTGCTCGATGTCCTGAACCAGCTCAAGGCCTCCGGCAACTCCGTGTTTGTGGTGGAGCACAACATGGAATTCGTGCGGGCTGCCGATTGGTTGGTTGATGTTGGTCCGCGCGCAGGTGAAGGTGGCGGGGAGATTCTCTACAGCGGGCCCGTATCCGGCCTCGCAGACGTTGAGGAGTCCGTGACGCGGCCCTTCCTTTTCCCTGCCGGCAGCTCTGGTGGCAAGCAAAAGAACGACGGCGGTTCTGCCGCCACCGGGCGTCGGCCACGCACAAGCCCACCCCGTGAAGCAACAGAATGGCTGACGCTTCACAACATCAACCGGCATAACCTGCGCGACCTTGAGGCCACATTCCCGCTGGGTGTCCTGACAGCCGTGACAGGAGTTTCAGGTTCTGGAAAATCAACCCTTGTCAGTCAGGTCCTCGCCGAGGTGGTGGGCGCGGCGCTTCATCCCGGGAGCCTGGAGACTACGGACGGGGACGCAGCCGACAGCGCGGGAACAGTTTCCGGACTCCATGGGCTGGACCGGCTCGTCAAGGTCGACCAGAAGCCCATTGGCCGTACACCCCGGTCCAACCTGGCGACGTACACCGGCCTGTTTGATGGTGTGCGGAAAGAGTTCGCTGCCACCGAAGACGCCCGAGCCCGCGGCTTTGGCCCTGGCCGCTTCTCCTTCAACGTCGCCGGGGGCCGCTGCGAAACCTGCCAGGGCGAAGGTTTCGTCGCCGTGGAGCTTCTGTTCCTGCCCGGCAGCTACGGTCCATGCCCGGAATGCCAGGGCTCACGGTTCAACCCGGAAACCCTTGAAGTGAAGTACCACGGTAAGAGCATCGCAGATGTCCTGGGCATGACAGTGGAGGCTGCGTCCGGCTTCCTGTCCGGGCTGCCAGGCGTCGCACGCAGCCTGCAAACCCTGCTGGAGGTGGGCCTGGGTTACCTTCGCTTGGGACAGCCTGCCACCGAACTCTCCGGTGGTGAAGCCCAACGCATCAAGCTCGCTACTGAGCTGCAACGCGTTCAGCGGGGGCACACCCTTTACGTCCTCGACGAGCCCACCACGGGGCTTCACCCCGCTGATGTGCAGCTCCTCATGGCGCAACTGCACCGGCTCGTGGACGCGGGGAACACCGTGATCGTGGTCGAACACGAGATGGACGTCGTTGCCGGGGCCGACTGGGTGATCGACCTGGGACCGGGCGGCGGCGACGCCGGCGGCACAATCATCGCCGCTGGGCCGCCGGCCGCCGTCGCGCGTTCCACCACCAGCCGGACGGCACCCTACCTGGCAGCCGCTTACGGGCGCTGAGTCAGCGTCGCGGGATGTTCCGCAGGTTGCTGCGGGCCATGCTGACAGCCTCACCGGCACCGCGGTTCAGCACCACCTTGGACATCGCAGTGGCGAAGCCGATGACCTGCGAACCCGAAATCTTCGGCGGGATGGACAGTGCGTTCGGGTCCGTGATGAGTTCCACCAAGGAAGGGCCGGGATGCGCGAACGCCTCCCGGTAGGCGGCCTCAATGTCAGCAGGATCCGTAACGCGCACGGCATGGAAGCCCAGGGCCTTGGCCACGCCCGCATAGTTGGCGTCGGGCACATCCACACCGAAATCGGGCAGTCCATCCACCAGCATTTCGAGCTTGACCATGCCCAGGGTGGAGTTGTTAAACACCACGACGTTGACCGGCAACTGGTGCGCTGCCACGGTGACGAGCTCGCCCAGCAGCATGGACAAACCGCCATCGCCCGACACGGAAACCACCTGCCGCCCCGGATAAGCCAGCTGCGCACCGATGGCATGTGGAAGCGCGTTCGCCATGGACCCGTGCAGGAAGGACCCAATCAACCGACGGGTACCCAACGGGTTGATGTAGCGGGCAGTCCAGACATTGCACATTCCAGTGTCGGCGGTGAAGACGGCGTCTTCGGCAGCTACCTGGTCGAGCAGGGACGCCGCGTATTCGGGGTGGATGGGCTGCTTCTTCTCGACCTTGCGCGTGTAGGCACCCACCGCCTTATTCATGAGCCGATCGTGCTTCTTGAGCATCTGGTCCAGGAAGCGCCGGTTCTTCTTTGGCTGTACCAACGGCAGGAGGGCTCTCAGAGTGGGGAGCACGTCGCCATGGACTGCGATGTCGACGTCGGTCCGACGCCCCAGCCGCTGCGCGGCGCGATCAACCTGCGCGGTCCGGGTGTCCGGGAGGAACTGGTCATAGGGAAAGTCGGTACCCAGCAGGATGAGCAGGTCGGCGTCTTCGATACCCTCGGCGGCGGCACCATAACCGAGCAGTCCGGTCATGCCGATGTCGAACGGGTTGTCGTACTGGACGAAGTCTTTGCCCCGCAAGGAATGGCCAATCGGGGCGTTGATCAGTTCAGCCAAGGAGATCAGCTCACTGTGCGCGCCTTCGACGCCCGCGCCGGCGAAAATGGCGACCTTTCCGGCGTCGTTGATGGCTCCAGCCAGTTCCTGGACGCTGGTTGGATCAGGGACCAGACTGGCGGGCCGGAAGGTCGCCGGCAGGGGCGTAGGCGCGACGGCCTCGAGTCCCGCGATATCCCCCGGCAGGGTAACCACGGCGACACCGCCCAGGCCCAGTGCGTTCTGGATGGCGCTGTGCATGACCCGCGGCGCCTGTTCGGCGGTGCTGATCATTTCGGAGTACACGGAGCATTCGTTGAAGAGCCGGTCCGGGTGGGTCTCCTGGAAGAAGCCACTGCCGATCTGCTTGCTGGGGATGTGGGAAGCAATGGCCAAAACGGGTGCGCCGGTACGGTTGGCATCGTAGAGGCCATTGATCAGATGCAGGTTCCCCGGGCCGCAGGAGCCAGCGCAAACGGCCAGTTTGCCGGTGAGCTGGGCCTCGGCAGCGGCAGCAAAGGCGGCAGCTTCCTCGTGGCGGACATGGATCCAGTCGATGCCGCCCTTGCTTGACCCGCCTGTTTGGCGGACTGCATCGACCACCGGGTTGAGGCTGTCCCCCACTATTCCGTAGATCCGCTGCACCCCGGCAGCCTGGAGTTGTTCGATAAGTTGGGTGGCAAGTTCCTTCGCCATAATGTGCAGGCTCCCTCAGTTGTGGCGGTGGGCTGACATGGCCAAATATAGTCGCCCAGCCTCCGAGCGGTCTGCGCATCATGGTGCCGAGGCATGAGTCTGCTCAGCGCGGGGGTTCATCGGCAAGGGACAACCCGAATTTTCGACCCTGACGGGCTCGTGAAGCCGGGCAGGATCAATAAGTTCAACCAGCAATTTCTGCATTTCAATGTCGGCCCGCTTTTCCGCCGCTTTTCGAGGATGTTTTTACCGGACTTCTTCTGGGACTCTGGCTGGAACGGTTGTTGCTTGCTAGCGTGGCCGCATGAGCCCCTCCAAGACGCCGGCGGAGATCCTGGACGTCGACGGCGCCGAAGTCCGCATCTCCAATCCGGATAAGGTGGTTTTCCCCGAGCCCGGGCTGACCAAGATGGACCTGGTCCGCTACTACCTGGCGGTCGCTGACGGTGCCTTGCGGGGAGCCGGGGGTCGCCCCATGGTCCTCAAACGCTTCCCGAAGGGCATCGATGCTGAGCCGTTCTTTCAAAAGCGCGTGCCTGAGAACCATCCGGAGTTCATCGATACAGCAACCCTGCACTACTCATCAGGCACCTCCGCTGAAGAAACCGTCATCAGGGATGCCGCGGGCCTGGCATGGGTGGTCAACCTGGGATGCCTTGACCTGAACCCGCACCCAGTACGGGCCGAGGACCTCGAGCACCCGGACGAGCTCCGGGTCGATCTCGATCCGATGCCGGGGGTGGACTGGTCACAGATCGTGGACACCGCCTACGTCGCGCGCGAGGTAATGGCCGACGTCGGACTCGTGGGGTGGCCCAAAACCAGCGGTTCGCGGGGGCTCCACATCCTGGCGCGTATTACGCCGCAGTGGTCCTTCCGGGATGTTCGGCTGGCTGCAGAAACGCTGGCGCGTGAAGTGGAGAACCGCGCCCCGGGGCTCGCCACAGCGCGGTGGTGGAAGGAAGAACGCGGCGAAAGCGTCTTTGTCGACTTCAACCAAAACGCCAAGGACCGCACCGTGGCATCAGCCTATTCGATCCGGTCACTCCCCGATGCCAGGGTATCGACGCCGCTGAGCTGGGAGGAAGTGCGGACCGCCCGGCCTGATCAGTTCACCGTACTTACGGTTCCGGTCCGCTTCGCCGAATCCGGCGATCCCCACGCGGGCATTGATGACGCCGCGGGTTCACTGGACGGCCTTCTCGCACTGGCCACGGAGCTCGGGCCGGCAGAGAAGGCGCCGCGGGCCGGTGACGGATCGGGCAGGAGGATGTCCAGCATGCCGCTCATTGAGGTGGCCAGGACCAAAACCAAACCGGAAGCACTTGCAGCACTCGAACAGTGGAAGGCAGGCCATTCCGACCTCACCTCCGCGCTACGCCCTGCGGATGTCCTTATTGACGGGATGCGGGGTTCGAGTTCCCTTTGGTACCGGGTGCGCATCAACCTCCAACACATACCGGAAGAACACCGTCCTGCGCAGGAAGCCCTGGTAGCCAACTATGATCCCTGGGCCGGCAAGGATTGGCCCGGCCGGCCGTGACATCGGCGACGCCCATGCAGGATCTGTCCACTTCATTGGTGCTGATAGCCCTGCTCGCCGTGGCAGCGCCGCTTGCGGCCCGGTTGTTGGATCGTGTAGCCAAGGTCCCGATCGTGGTCTTCGAGATTGGCTTGGGAATCCTGTTGGGCCCGAGCCTGCTGGGATGGATCGAGTCGACCCATTTCACCGACACCCTGGCCGACTTCGGCGTTGCCATGCTGTTTTTTGTCGCCGGAAACGAGATCGAGTTTTCGACCATCCGGGGCAGGCCTGCCAACCGCGCAGCAGCGGGTTGGGTGATCTCCCTCGCCGCGGGCATCGGCGCCGGACTCCTGCTGGCTCCAGGCCCGGAAGCGGCCGTCATCATTGGCATCGCCTTATCCTCCACTGCGCTGGGTGCCATTCTGCCGATCCTTCGTGATACGGGAACCTCAGCGTCGCCTCTTGGGATCGCCGTAACGGCTCTCGGGGCAGCCGGCGAGTTTGGGCCGCTGATCGCCATCTCGCTGTTCTTCAGCGGGCGCCAAGTAGGCATTGCGTCGGTGGTATTGGTGGGTTTCGTTGTCCTTACCGGCGTTGCGGTCTTCGTCGCTTCCCGCGCACGCCACACCGCGTTCCACGCCCACGTGACCCGGACCCTGCACACGAGCAGCCAGTTTGCTGTCAGGTCCATCATGCTGATCTTGAGCGCCCTGGTTGTGCTGAGCATGGTGTTGGGCCTTGACATGCTGCTCGGTGCATTTGCCGCCGGAGTCCTCTGGAAAACAGTCATGGCCAGGGCGCCGGAGCAGGACCGGAAGGTGGTCGAAACGAAGCTCGACGCCATTGCTTTCGGGTTCCTGGTTCCGGTCTTCTTCATCGACGCTGGTATCGACTTCGACCTCACTGCCCTGACCTCCAGCCCCGCCACCCTGGCGCTGGTCCCGTTGTTCGTGGTCCTTTTGCTGGTCATTCGCGGGCTGCCATCACTCCTCGTCGCTCCGCCGGGCTCCTCACCCCACGAGAAGCGGGCCTTGATCCTGTTCGGGGCCACCGGACTGCCCATCATTGTTGCCGTGACCGCCATCGGCCGCGACCAAGGGCTCATTACCAGCGGAATCGCGTCGGCACTTGTAGGGGCCGGGATGATCTCGCTGCTGCTCTTCCCACTCTTGGCGCTCCGTCAGGTCCGGCCACGGCTCAGGACGGACGTGCTGCCGGGTTAGCATGGTGCCGACACTTTCCATAAGGAGGCTGCATGCCGCACATCGTTGATTTCGAGAAGGTTTCCACCGAAGGGCTGGAGACCTCTCCGGTGGCAGAGGCCCTTGCGGGCCTGCGCGCCAACGAGGCCCGTTATTTCCGGAACAAGTACCAGCACGTGTTCTCGGTGAGTCCAGCCAGCGAGGTCCCCGATGTCGTTGAGCGGGTGAGCCGTATCCTCCGTGAAGAACGCGGGATCGTTATCGACTCGCCGGCCCTTGAAGCCACTGCCTTCGAAGTCGAGGGGCTGAGCATGGCCTACGTTTTCTACAAGTCCGGGCTGTCGATCAACGTGATGTACGGCATCGAGGGCGGCAAAAGGGCTGTCGGCTTCAAGCTCTCGGACGGCATGGAAATTCCGGCGGAACTGGCCGCCAACTTCAAGTTCGCCAGGCAGAAGTCCAAACTGGCCGGAGTCATCCGCGGCTCGTACTTCGTCATCAAAGGCGAGTACTAAGCTCCTGGAGACCGTGCCGTCAGGCGCGACCCCGAAGGATCAGCCGCCAATAAACCTGCGGGAACATGATCCTGTCCACCCACCAGGAAAGTCGGCTCTCCTTCCACGTTGGCACCTTGGGGATGGTTGGCATGGGCTTGTAGCCAATGCCGAATTCGGCAAAAACCACCGTATTGCGGGAAACCGTGAACGGGCACACAGAGTAGCCGTTGTATTTCTCCGTGACGGGTTTTCCTTCCCGGGCCGCCACGAGGTTCCTGGCAAGCACCTTGGTCTGCTTCCGCAACGCGCCGCCGGACTTCGAGTTGGAGGTGCCGGCGGCATCGCCCAGGGCCCAGACATTCGGGTACCGGGGGTGCTGCAGCGTTTCAGTGTCCACCTCGACGAAACCACTCTGGTCCCCTGCCGCCGGGAGATCGGTTGACGTGAGCCAATCGGGCCCCGATTGCGGTGGTACAGCGTTGAGGACCTCGTACTGCAGTTCTTCGATGGTGTCCGAGGAATTGTCGCGGATGCTTGCTGTTCGGCTGAGAGCGTCCACGGAGACCAGTTCGCTGTTGGTCCGCAGCTCGATGCCGTACTCGGCTATCTTGCGGTCCAGCTCCCGGTCCACCTCCGGAACGCCGAACACCGTTGGATAAGGCTGGACCATCACGACGCGGATTTTGTCGAGGACGCCCATTTCTTTCCAGTAGTCACAGGCCAGGTACATCGGTTTCTGGCTGGCGCCCGCACACTTGACGGGGCCGGTAGGCATGGTGAAGATGGCCGTGCCCGAACGCAGGGCGCTGAGCAGGCTCCAGGTTTTGGGGGCCAGCTCGAATTCATAGTGGGACGATCCATAGGGCGAGTTCACGGCCTCCGCCAGACCTGGCACTGCTTCCCATTGGTACTGCAACCCTGGGCACACTACCAAGTGCCCGTAGTCCACCGACGTCCCGGACTCCAGCATTACGGTGTTGGCTCCTGCGTCGACGTCTGCTGCCTTGTCCTTGATCCAAGTGACTCCCTTGGGCATCACGGATTGCTGGCTGCGGACAGCTTCCTTCACTTCGGCACGTCCACCCGCGATGTGGGAAAACAACGGTTGATACAGGTGGTGGTCGCGGGGCTCGATGAGGGCAACGTCCTTGACTCCATACCGCATCAGGCGGGCGGCCAGGGAGACGCCGGCGTTGCCACCACCGATGATCAATACCTCGTGCCGCGTCGCCATGCGCTACTTCTTCTCGGTCAAGGCTGCGCCCTTGTGCGCCGCCCTGGCCCCGGTCTTTTCCGACTCGACGACGTACTGCGGCTCATCCTCGCTGGCGCGGTGCGTGTTCCCATCGAGTTCGAAGTCGCTGGTTTTCTTCTCCACGATCTTGCCCGTGGTCTTGCCCTGGGAGGTGTTCCACTCCACGCGGGTCCCTTTGCTCAACGTCATGTCCGCTCCTGGTAAGTGGTGGTCTCCCCTAAGATGCTCCCTAATAGTAAGCATCATGATCATTTCCCGATAGTCCTGGCTGCCACGTCATAACATCCTCCGGTTGTCTGTCATGCTTAAGGGTCGCCATTTTTAAGCGCAGGGCACTGCCGCGGAGTTATGGGGAAAGCCGTACCCGGAGCACAACGGCGCTTTTGGGCTTGGAACGGCGTAATAGGGGTACAGTCACCGCAGGAACGCGGGACAGAAACGAACAGGGGCTTGAATTGGCAGGGAACGCAACCTTCAGGCACAGCAACACCGCTCTGCTGTCGGTTAGTAGCGTCGAGGCTCCACGGATCGTCAGCTCCTCGGACTTCGATCGGAAGCTGGCTACCACCCTGAAGCGGTTGAAGTTCCCGCCGCGGCTGCTGGAACGCGTCGCGGGCGTCACGCATCGGCGCTGGTGGGCGGCCGGAACATCCTTTGACGATGCCGCCGTCGAAGCCGGAGCGAAAGCGTTGGCCGATGCCGGCGTCGAAGCTTCCGAGATCGGCTTGCTGATCAACACCTCGGTGACCCGCCGCAACCTCGAACCATCCGTTGCAGTGAAGATCCACCACGAACTGGGCCTGCCATCCTCAGCCATGAACTTCGACCTCGCCAACGCGTGCCTGGGGTTCGTGAACGGACTGATCCTGGCCGCCAACATGATTGACTCCGGCCAGATCAAGTACGCGATCATCGTCAACGGAGAAGACTCGCAGCTGACCCAGGAGGCGACCCTCGCCAGGCTGCAGCGTCCCGAAACCACCCGGGACGATTTCAACCGGGAATTTGCCACGCTGACCCTCGGGTCAGGCGCCGCGGCCGCGGTCCTGGGACCGGCGGACGAGCACACCGGCGCCCACCGCCTGGTGGGCGGGGTGATGCGGGCTGGAACCGAACACCATGAATTGTGCGTGGGTGGCATTGACGGGATGACCACTGATACGAAGGGCCTGCTCGATGGCGGCCTGCAACTGGTGGTCGACGCCTGGCATGAAGCCCAGCCGGAATGGAACTGGACGGCCATGGATCGGTACGTGACCCACCAGGTCAGCAATGCCTACACCCAGGCGATCATCAACGCCGTGGGACTGGACCCCGACAAGGTGCCTATCACGTTCCCGCACTGGGGAAACGTGGGACCTGCTTCACTGCCCATGACCCTCGCGGCCGAGGCGCAGTCCTTGAGCGCCGGAGACAGGGTCCTGTGCATGGGTGTCGGTTCCGGACTGAACGCAGGCATGGTCGAAATCGTATGGTGACTGCCACCTGGCCGGGAGTACGCCCGGAATGGTCACGGACAGTAGACGTACCCTCCACTTCGGCCGCAGATGCCCCCGGAACCGTACGCACATGGCATCTCCTGGACAACGGCGAAGAGCTCGCACGGCGGGGCATGACCCCGGTCGGCACCCTGCTCTGCGTGCATGGGAATCCCACCTGGTCCTACCTGTGGCGATCACTGCTGGCGGCCGGAACAGATCCGGCGCAGCCTTGGCGGGTCATCGCAGTCGACCAACTGGACATGGGCTACTCGGAACGTACCGGCGCATTCCGCCGCCTCGCCGACCGGATCAACGACCTGGGCGACCTCACCGATACCTTGGGCTTGGAAGGGCCAGTCGTCACCGTAGGCCACGACTGGGGAGGCGTGATCAGCCTGGGCTGGGCGTTGGCCCACCCCACCCAGCTCACCGGAGTGATCCTTACAAACACAGCGGTCCACCAGCCATCCGAATCCAGGATCCCGCCTGCACTGCGGCTTGCCTTGCACCCGGCCCTCCACACCTGGGGAACGACGATATCCGACTCTTTCCTGCGGGTTACACATTCGTTGGCGTCGCCGCCTCTGCCCGCTGAAGTGCGGAAAGCCTACATGGCCCCCTACAGGGGCACCCACCGCCGTAGTGGAGTGGGAAACTTCGTGGCCGACATTCCCGTTGATGCGGACCACCCCAGCTTCCCCGCACTTGACGCCGTGGCCGAGGGCTTACGCACACTGAAGGTCCCCGCCTTGATGCTCTGGGGCCCGCGCGACCCCATTTTCTCCGACCGCTACCTCAAAGACCTGATCCAGCGGCTTCCCCACGCGCAGGTCCACCGGTTCGAAGGCGCCGGCCACCTCCTCGCAGAAGACCGGGACATTGCCACACCTGTTTTCCAATGGTTGGCAGGGCAAGCCCAGGACAAAGACCGACACGGTGCCGGCACCCGGCCAGAAGCCATGGCGGATGGAGCGGCTACTCCGGAGCCGGCTGCTTTCCGCCCCCTCTGGGATGAGCTCGGCACCTTGGCGGCATCTGCTTCCGGTGCCGATACTGCTGTCGCGGAAATGGCAGCTGATGGCGGCGTTGCGCGGTCACTGAGCTGGCACGGACTCAACCGCAGGGTGCTGGACGTTGCGGCAGGACTCCGGGAAGCCGGTGTTGCCAGTGGCAGCCGCGTGAGCCTCATGGTCCCGCCAGGCGTGGACCTGACAGTGGCACTCTATGCCTGCCTTCGGCTGGGCGCCGTGGTGGTCGTGGCCGACGCCGGGCTGGGCACCAGGGGCCTGAGCCGCGCAGTCAAAGGGGCAACCCCTGATTTCCTGATCGGGATCGACAAGGCACTCGCTGCAGCGGCCGCACTCGGTTGGCCGGGGCGCCGGATCAGCGTCCAGAGCCTGCCGGCCACACGCCGTCGAATCCTTCGGGTTGAAACCTCGCTCGAAGAGTTGGCCCGTCGAGGGTCGGACACTGGGGACATCCACCACACGGCCGTGGATCCAGAGGCTCCGGCGGCTGTGCTGTTCACGTCCGGATCGACGGGCCCCGCCAAGGGCGTTCTCTACACTCACCGGCAATTGGCTGCGACGCGGGATACCCTGGCGACAACCTTCGATATCCGTCCGGGCGCCCGGCTCGTGGCAGGCTTCGCTCCGTTTGCCCTGCTGGGTCCCGCCCTGGGTGCCGTCTCGGTCACCCCGGACATGGACGTTACCGCCCCCCGCACCTTAACTGCCCGCGCCCTGGCAGATGCCGCTGCAGCGATCGACGCCACGGTGGTCTTTGCCGCTCCGGCAGCACTGCGCAACGTCCTGGCCACTCGGGACGGGATCAGCGGAGCGGGCCAAACAGCACTAGACCGGGTCCAGCTGCTCCTCTCCGCCGGCGCCCCTATCCCGGAGCCTCTCCTGGCACAGGTGCAGCTCTTGTTGCCGGGTGCCTCGCTGCACACGCCGTACGGGATGACAGAAGCCCTCCCCGTCACTGACATCAGCCTCCAGGAGATACAGGCCGCCGAAGCCGCCGTCGGGACCGTTAAGGGAGCCGGCAACGGCGTCTGCGTCGGCACGCCGGTTCACGGTGCCCGCATTGCCGTCATTCCGCTCGCTGAGGACGGGACCGCATCCGGTTCCCGGCCCGTGACGGAGGCCGGTGTGACGGGCGAGGTCCTGGTCACCGCACCCCATGTGAAGGACTCCTACGACCGACTCTGGTTGACCCAGCAAGGGAGCACCAATCCTGTCGGCTGGCACCGGACCGGGGACGTAGGGCATTTCGACGCCGAAGGCCGCCTCTGGGTGGAAGGCCGCCTGCAGCACGTCGTCACCGCGCCAGGCAAGGCAGTGACGCCTGTTGGTGCGGAGCAGGCCGTCGAGCGTTTGGACGGTGTGGGGCTGGCCGCCGTCGTAGGCGTTGGTCCTGCGGGCACCCAGGCGATTGTCGCCGTCGTCGAGACCGTCCCGCCGGCCCGGAAGGCCGGTCCCGCCGCGCCGCATCTGGCGCACCGCGTCCGCGCCGCCGCCCGGGAAGCGGGCGTCGATGTCTCTGCCGTGTTGGTGGTTCCCAACCAGCCCACGGATATCCGGCACAACGCCAAAATAGACCGGACCCGGCTGTCCGCTTGGGCTGCACGGGCGCTGGCTGGCGGCCGTCCGGGCAAGCCATGAACGTCCTGGTCACAGGCGCCAGCGGCTTGCTGGGCCGGGAAGTGGCCCGGCTGCTGGTGCGGCAGGGCCATAACGTCACGACATTCCAACGAAGCCCTTCCGGGATCGACGGCGTCACGGACGTGCGGGGGTCGGTCATGGACCCTGTTGCGCTTCGCAGCGCCCTCAAGGGCGTGGACGGGGTGATCCATCTCGCTGCCAAAGTGTCGTTCACGGGCAGGGCGGCCGAGTTCGACGACGTCAACGTCCGCGGGACAGACCATGTGCTCTCCGAAGCCAAGGCCGCCGGGGTACGCGAGATGGTCTTCGTGTCCTCCCCCTCCGTAGCCAATTCAGGTGCCGCCATCGCCGGCCTCGGAGCCGGACCGGCCGACCCCAAGCATGCCCACGGCCACTATTCCCGGACCAAGGCAGAGGCCGAACTGCTGGCACTCGCGGCGGATGCGCCCGATTTCCGTGCCACCGCGATCCGCCCGCACGTCGTGTGGGGACCGGGTGACACCCAGCTCGTGGAGCGCGTCCTCGCCCGCGCAAAGCAACGGCGGCTGCCGCTGCTGGACGCCGGCGCAGCCCTGATAGACACCACCTACGTGGACAACGCGGCCTCGGCCATTGTCGCCGCACTGCACCGAATGGACTATGTACACGGCAAAGCCCTGGTGGTCACTAACGGCGAACCCCGGCCCATCGGGGAACTGCTTGCCGGCATTTGCGCTGCAGGCGGGGTTCCGGCCCCTGCATGGTCTGTACCGGGCCGCGCGGCCCGGGCGGTGGGTTCGGTGGTCGAGAAACTTTGGATCCTTGCGGGACGAACAGAAGAGCCGCCGATGACCAGGTTCCTCGCTGAGCAGCTATCCACTGCGCACTGGTTCGACCAGCGCGAAACTCGGCAACTCCTCGATTGGAAGCCGGCCGTTTCCATCGACGAAGGACTGGCCAAACTCGGACAATACTACGGTACGGGGCAGCATCGCTGAGGCGCTCCGCCCCTTCCGGCGCGGCCACGCCGTGCCATAGTCTGGGCCCATGCTGATCTGCTCCACCTGCGCTGTTGAACGTGATGAACCGGCTCCGGCCCTCTGTCCAATTTGCGTGGACGAGCGACAGTATGTGCCCGAGGCCGGTCAGTATTGGACCACGCTGGACGAACTCGCCAAGAGCGGACAACACACCACCCTGATGGAAAGCGAGCCTGGCCTCGTAAGCATCGGGACCCAGCCCAAGGTGGGGATCGGCCAAACGGCCCAGCTTGTGGTGACTCCTGCCGGATCGCTGTTGTGGGATCCGGTTGGCTACGTCGACGATCACGCGGTGGGCGCCATCCTGGAACACGGTCCCGTCCTGGCCATTGCCGCCAGCCATCCGCACATGTTTGGCGTGCAGGTTGAATGGTCCAACAGGCTCGGGGGCGTCCCGGTCCTTGTGTCCGAAGCAGACCGGGAATGGTTGGGCCGCCGAGGCCCGAACGTCACCACCTGGTCAGGCAGCAGAACCATCGCGGACGGTCTGGTGCTTCACCAAACCGGCGGCCACTTCCCCGGCAGTGCCGTGGCACACTGGGCAGCTGGTGCGGACGGCAAAGGGGTACTGCTCACCGGGGACAGCGTCTTTCCCAACCCCGATCGCCGTTCGGTTGCCTTCATGCGAAGCTACCCCAACCATCTCCCGCTCTCAGGTTCCATGGCTCTGCGCATCGCCGCGCAGCTCGGCGACCTGGAATTTGACCGGATCTATGGCAACTTCAACAACAAGATCCCATCAGGCGCGAAAGATATTTTGCTCACCTCCGCCCAAAGGCACGCCGCCTGGTCGCGGGGAGACTTCGACCATCTCTGCTGAACTGCCTCCACCGGACCTATTGGATCCCCGCCGGCATCAGAGCCCGCTTGTGACGGGCCTCCACGGCTCATACTGGTGCGCAAGCCACACAGCTTCCGGGTTCAATGAACGTACCAGGAGCTGTCCCTCCGTACGGGGGGGGTGTCAAAGTCACCGAACCACACCGCAGTATCCGAGTTCCTGGCCCTGGACATGAGTGGTTTGCCAGCAAGAGGTGGTTTCCTCCGCAGTGGTCGAAGTGCAGGTGTGCGTTGACCGCTATGTCGATGCTGCTGGTGCTGTAGGACGTAAACGGACTGGTCAATTCTTTTTGGGTTTACCCTCGACACCCATAGTCAGTGTGCTTAGTATTGAGCTTCAATCAGTTTCTCTTTTGCGGACGGACCGGCAGGAATATTGTCCTGGACAGACTGCCGTCCGAAGGCCTTGGGCCTACCAGCCCCCCTGGAAGCGATTCACAGGCAAGAACCTACATTCCCCCATTTCCTCGCTGACTTAGCACCCTTCATCCGGGTGACGGCTGCGCCATCACTCTGGTCCGGGCTCAGCGCCATTCTGCGACTGCCCCCGCCGGAAGCTACATCGACCTGGTCGAATCAGCATGGGCAAAAGAAAAGAGCGGAAAAATGAAAGCAGTAGTTTACAAGGGACCGAACGACGTCAGCGTCGAGGACGTCCCGGATGCCAAGATAGAGCATCCCGCCGATGTTCTGGTGCGGATTACGTCAACGAATATATGTGGCTCGGACCTCCACATGTACGAAGGCCGGACCAGCTTCGAAACCGGGCGTACTTTTGGCCATGAAAACCTCGGTGAGGTGGTCGAGGTCGGCCCCGCGGTGAACAAAGTCAAAGTTGGCGAACGGGTCGTCCTGCCGTTCAATATCGCTTGCGGGTTCTGTAAGAACTGCGAACGTGGTTTTACCAACTACTGCCTCACGATGCAGCCTGAGCCCAAGCTCGCCGGCGCGGCATACGGTTTCGCGGATATGGGACCCTACCAGGGCGGCCAAGCTGAGTACCTCCGCGTACCGTACGGTGACTTCAACTGCTTGCGCCTGGGCGAAGACGCTGTGGAAAAGGAACTCGACTACGTGATGGTCGCAGACATCTTCCCCACCGGCTGGCACGCCACGGAGATGGCCGGAGTCTACCCCGGGGACTCCGTAGTCATCTATGGTGCGGGACCTGTAGGGCTCATGGCGGCCTACTCCGCCATTATCAAAGGGGCTGGCAAGGTCATGGTCGTGGACCGCCAAAGCGACCGTTTGAAGCTGGCAGAACAGATCGGTGCCATTCCCGTAGATGATTCCGCAGTGGACCCGGTGGAGTTCGTTAAGGACCAGACCATGGGATTCGGGGCCGACCGGGGCTGCGAATGCGTTGGCTACCAGGCGCACGATACCGACGGCAACGAACATGCGAACATGACGCTGAACCGGCTCGTGGACTCGGTCCGGTTCGTCGGCGGCCTGGGTGTGGTGGGCGTGTTCCTGCCCCAAGACCCCGGCGCCCCGGACAAACTCGCCAAAGAAGGCCAAGTGGCTTTCGACTATGGGAACTACTGGTTCAAGGGACAAACAATGGGTTCGGGACAGTGCCCGGTGAAAAAGTACAACCGGGCCCTGCGCGACCTCATTGCCGGCGGAAAAGCCAGCCCCTCCTTCCTCGTCAGCCACGAGCTGCCCCTGGATCAAGCTCCCGAGGGCTACAAGAACTTCGACAACCGCGAAGACGGGTGGACCAAAGTGGTCCTCCACCCTTCAAACGCATAAAGCCGGACAGGGGATCTCGAATGTCGGAGCAAACAATTTTCCGGAGTCGGTACTGATGAAGTCAATGGTGTATCGCGGGCCCTACAAGGTGCGCGTGGAAGACAAGGACATGCCACCGATCGAGCATCCAAACGATGCGATCGTGCGGGTGACGTTAGCCGCCATCTGTGGGTCCGACCTGCATCTCTACCACGGGATGATGCCGGACACGAGGGTAGGAATGACGTTCGGTCACGAGTTCATCGGCGTAGTGGAGCAGGTTGGGCCGTCGGTGGAACGGCTCAAGCCCGGAGACCGGGTCATGGTGCCGTTCAACATCTATTGCGGATCGTGCTATTTCTGCGCCCGCGGACTCTACTCCAACTGCCACAATGTCAACCCCAACGCTACCGCGGTCGGCGGCATCTACGGCTACTCGCACACGTGCGGAGGGTACGACGGCGGCCAGGCAGAGTTCGTGCGCGTCCCTTTCGCCGACGTCGGGCCCGGTTTGATCCCGGACTGGATGGATGACGAGGACGCGCTGCTGCTTACCGACGCCCTGCCGACAGGCTACTTCGGTGCCCAACTGGGCGACATCGCAGAAGGCGACACGGTGGTGGTGTTCGGCGCCGGTCCTGTGGGCCTGTTCGCCGCCAAGTCAGCGTGGCTGATGGGGGCGGGCCGGGTGATCGTTATCGACCACCTGGAGTACCGGCTCGAGAAAGCCCGCACCTTCGCGCACGCAGAAACGTACAACTTCGTGGAGTACGACGACATCGTGGTGCACCTGAAGAAGACTACCGACTACCTGGGCGCCGACGTTGTCATCGACGCCGTCGGGGCCGAGGCGGACGGCAACTTCCTCCAACATGTCACAGCCGCAAAACTGAAGCTGCAGGGCGGCTCCCCCATCGCGCTGAACTGGGCAATCGACTCCGTCCGAAAAGGCGGCACAGTGTCGGTGGTAGGCGCATATGGTCCGCTTTTCAGCGCAGTGAAGTTCGGCGATGCCATGAATAAGGGCCTCACCCTCCGGATGAACCAGTGTCCGGTCAAAAGGCAGTGGCCCAGGTTGTTCGAACACATCCGAAACGGTTACCTGAAACCAAGCGACATCGTCACCCACCGCATCCCGCTGGAGCACATCGCTGAGGGTTACCACATCTTCTCAGCCAAGCTCGATGACTGCATCAAGCCGCTCATCGTCCCCAATCCAGCCTGAAAGGACGACAAACATGGATGAGATCCCGACTCCGTATACCGCCTCCATTGGGCCAGCGCTGAAAGAGCCTGCCGACGATCTCCGTGCCCGCATCCCAGGATGGGGCGCGGACCTCGACCCAGCCGACCGGCCGTCGTACCCTCGTGAACGGCCCGGCATCGAGACAGGAGCCCGCTGGGACTTCCCCGAACGCCAGGAAGAGAGGTGGCCGCGGGAGCGGTCGGTTGAACACGCGTTCGTCACACCTGTTTTCGGCACGTCCGCACCTCCCAAGGGCGTTTCGGGGGCTGTCCGGAAATACGCCTATAAATACAGTGAGGGCCGCGCTGCCCATTGGCTGCTCCTCATTGCTGGGGACCGGATCGATGCTTGGGAACACCACCTTCGATCTTTGGCCACCCTTCGCCCGGACAACCCGATCACTGAGACCGGTGTGCTGAGTGAATTTTCACGTCATGGGGTGAGTTCCCGGTTTGGGAGAAAGCGCACCGACCTGAGCCATCAGTGGATGGACCCCATCATCGCCGGCGTTCCTTGGGCTTTGGCGGCCGGCGGCCTGGTCGCCGCGTTCAAGGCGATCAGGAAGCGGCGAACTGCCTGAGGACCGTCAACGGGCTTCCCGTGGCCAGCCCCCAGCGGCGTCACCTGCGTTTAGCTGAGGTGGCGCGTGTGGATGCCGCCCGCATGGAGCTGTTGCGAACAACCAGCGTTGGCGCGGTAGGAGTGCGGTCCACTTCCCGGCCCTCCATGGCCCCCACGAGCACCTCCATGCTCATCAGCGCCAGGGCGGTGAAGTCCTGCCGCACTGTGGTCAACGGCGGCAGGAAATAATCTGAACCTTCAATATCGTCAAACCCAACCACACTGACGTCCTCCGGGACGCGGACGCCGTTCTCAGTGAAAGCGCGGATGAGTCCGAGCGCTGTATGGTCGCTCGCGGCGAAGATCGCCTGCGGGATCTTCCCTCCCTGTACAAGCTGGAGGCCGGTTTCGTAAGCCCAGCGCGGGCTCCAATCCCCTTCGGCACAGAACCCCTGCGGTAGGCCGGCGTCACGCAGCGCGGCCTCCCAGCCGCGTTTTCGGACCCGACCGTCGAACCAATCCATGGAGCCAGCAAGGTGGGCAATGTCGGTGTGGCCCAGGTCGATGAGGTGCTGGGTGGCCAGACGTGCTCCAAGCTCCTGGTTTTCGGAGTATGTGAAGACGTTGGGGGTCGACGAAGCTCCCGCGGCAATCATCTCCACAGGCACCCGGCAGGTGGCGTTCCAGACAGCTGATGCCATGTCGACCACCGGTGCAATAACGATGATCCCGCCGACGCCAATGTCGTCGAGGGTGTCGAGCGCCGCTTGTACGGAATCGGCGTACGGCTTTTCGGCACTGATAACGGTTGTGGCATAGCCCTTCTTCCGGGCAATGTTTTCCAGGGCCATCAGTGTCCCGACGGGGCCGAACCGGGGGGAACCGTCAGTGACGATGCCGATGGAAGTGGACCTGCTCGTGACCAGCGCGGTTGCCGCCCTGTTTCGGCGATATCCGATGTCCTGGATGACCTGCAGAACGCGTTGGCGGGTGGCGGCACTGACATCCGGTGCGTCGTTGAGGACGCGTGAGACAGTCCCAAACGAAACTCCGGCAACTTTTGCCACGTCGTTGATGGTTGGCTTCCGGCGTAACGCGACGTCCGGACCACGTCCGTTCGTTCCGTGCGGGACTCCAGCGTCTGCCATGCTCTCTCCTGTCTCGCGCCGCCGTACCAACGCCGACGGCGGTTCCCTGCCTCCTCATCCTACGTTGACGAATTGAGTCACCGAGTTCCGGCATTGCGCTGCTGTGAGGTTTGACACTCATCACCGTAAACGTTTACGATCACTTCCGTAAACGTTTACGGCCCGATCTCGTCAGCGTTTACGACCCCCGATATTCAATGAGGAAGGAGCGGAATGCCTGGCAGCGTCGCAGACGTACTCGCGCTCCACCCCACCGGTGGGTTTCGGGATATCGACCACGACCAGTGGACGAATCTGGAAGTGCTCCTGACGGACGCTGCCCGCAACGACCTTGGCGGGGCAGTAAGCACCTACGTCTCCCCCGGTTCCTCCGCAGTACTGGGCGTCTTCGACGGCCTCGGCCTATGGGCCAGCCTGGTCATCACGGTCGACGACTTTGGCTCGGCCGAAACGGTCTCCACCATCGGCGGCCCCGTCGCAAAAGAGGCCAAGGAAATCGCCACCGCTGCAAGCGAAGCGGTGACATGGGTCCAGTCCAACCACGGGCCCTGTTCAGTCGGCTTCTTTGTCGAGAAAGCGCATGCCGAAGCCCTCCTGAGGGCTTCGGACAAAGCAGCCGCTGTCCGGACCGCGGCGGCAACAGGCGGACTGGTCCTGTCGCCCGTTCCAACGGCACTGGCCCTGGCTCTCGCCTGACAATCCAAACCATCCATCAACCCACTCAAAAGCACTGGAGAACAATGATGATCCGCAGGCTTCCCATCCTGGCCGTGGCAGCAGTCCTGTCACTTTCCGTCGCCTCGTGCAGCAGTTCGGCAGCTGGAACCTCAAACGCCCCCGACTCCGGCGTGTCCGAGAAAGCCCAACTGGCCCTCGAGAAGATCAAGGGCCAGGTGTTGAGCAAAGGCCCTAACGGCGAGACGCCGTCCCCGGCCTCCGTGGCCGACCTGACGCCCGAAGAAATCGAAAAGATCAAAGGCCTGAACGCCAAAGCAGCGATCGTGATGCACTACGGCGGTAATGACTGGGCCACAGCCCAAGTCAATGGACTCAAGAGCGAACTCGACAAGCTCGGTATCAAGGTCATCGCCACGACGGACGCGAACTTCAAGCCGGACAAGCAGGTTTCGGACATCGAAACAGTCATGACCCAAAACCCGGACGTGATCATCTCCATCCCCACAGACCCCGTGGCCACAGCTTCCGCATACAAGAAGGCAGCGGCCGCCGGCACGAAGCTCGTCTTCATGGACAACGTCCCGCAGGGACTGACAGCCGGCAAGGATTACGTTTCGGTGGTCTCGGCTGACAACTACGGCAACGGAGTCGTGTCAGCCCACCAAATGGCGAAGGCGCTCGGTGGCAAGGGAAAGGTGGGGCTTGTCTACCACCAGGCCGACTTCTTCGTCACCAAACAACGCCATGAAGGATTCAAGGACACGATCACCAAGGAGTACCCGGAGATCCAGATCGTGGAAGAGAAGGGTATCGCTGGCCCGGACTTTGCAGGAGACGCCCAGGCGGCTGCCAACGCAATGATCAGCAAGTATCCCGACTTGGCCGGAATCTGGGCCGTATGGGACGTCCCCGCGGAAGGCGTCATGGCCGCAGCGCGCGCCGCAGGCCGCCAGGATTTGAAGATCGCCACTGAGGACCTCGGAAAGAACGTGGCCATCGCCCTGGCCAAGAACGAACTCGTCGTCGGCCTCGGCGCCCAGGTCCCGTTCGACCAGGGTGTTACGGAAGCGCGGCTTGCAGCAGGGGCACTGATCGGTAAGGAAGCTCCGGCATACGTTGCACTGAGCGCCCTCCCCGTGGACCACTCCAACGTCCTCGAAGCATGGAAGCAGGTCTACCACGAGGACGCTCCCAAGGACATCCAAGAGTCCTACAAGCAATAGCGAGACCCGACCGGCGCGGGGGCCCTTTACCCCCGCACCGGCACCGAAAGGGCAGAATATGAACACCGCAGACAATGTCGTCCAGATGCGCTCCATCTCCAAGGGCTTCAACGGCGTTTCCGTCCTGAAGGATGTCGGCTTCGACGTACGCAAAGGAGAGGTGCACGCACTGGCAGGCGGCAACGGGGCCGGCAAGTCCACGCTCATGAAGATCCTCCAAGGCGTATACCAGCCGGACGCCGGAGAGATCCTCATCGGAGGCGAGCCAGCCGCCATCACGTCGATCCAGGACGCCAAGGCCGCGGGAATCGGAATGGTCTTCCAGGAATTCAGCCTCGTGCCGAGCCTGACTGTCGCGCAGAACATCTTCCTGGCCGCTGAACCACTCAGCCGGGGCGGCCTCATCGATGACCGTGCCGCGGTAAGGCGGGCCAATGAGGTCTTTGCGGAGATGGAGGTCGAAGTTGACGCCAGCGCGGAGGTCTCCCGGCTGGGCACGGCCTATTGGCAGCTGACTGAAATCGCCAAGGCCCTCTCGCAGAACGCCCAGGTGCTGATCATGGATGAACCCACGGCCAGCCTGGCCCGGCATGAGTGTGAAGCACTCTTCGAACTGATCGACCGGCTGAAGCGGCGGGGCATCTCAATCATCTATATCTCCCATCGCATGGATGAGGTGTACAGGCTCGCGGACCGGATCACCATACTCCGGGACGGTCAACACCTCCTCACCAAGGCGCTCACCGACGTTACTCCAGAACAGATCGTGGAAGGGATCGTGGGAAAGAAGGTCGAGGGCGAGCTCAGCTATCGTGCGCGGAATGCGGTGTCCCACGAGGTAGAGCCCTTGCTTGAAGTGCGGGACCTGAACGCGGGCCCGCGGGTGCGGAACGTATCGTTCGCACTCCGGCCCGGCGAGATCCTTGGGCTTGCAGGGCTCATGGGCAGTGGACGCACCGAGCTCGCACGCGCACTCTTTGGCATTGACAAACTCGACAGCGGACAGGTCCTCATCCGCGGCAAAGAGGTGACTCTATCCTCGCCGCAGCAGGCCATCAACGCAGGCGTCGCACTCATCCCGGAGGATCGCAGGGCTCAAGGCCTTGTCCTGGAGCACTCGGTCCAGGACAACCTGCTTCTGCCGTTGTTGGGGCAGATACGAAGTGGCGGGCTGCTGGATGGCGCCAAGGCCAAAGCGCTGTCCGCCTCACTGATCAAGCGCTTCGCAGTAAAAGTTGCTCACCCCCATCGCCCGGTACGGCTGCTCTCCGGAGGCAACCAGCAAAAGGTCGTCATCGCAAAGTGGCTGGGTACGGACCCGGATATTTTGATTCTCGACGAGCCGACGGCCGGAGTCGACATCGGCACCAAAAGCGAAATTCTGGACATGATCCGTGAGCTTGCCAGCGCTGGGAAAGCCGTCATCGTCATCTCCTCCGAATATCCGGAACTACTCGCGGTCAGCGACCGCGTCCTCGTCCTCAAGGACGGCTCAATCATCCGTGACATCCCCCGCAGCGCCATCGCTGACGAGGAATATCTCCAACTTGCAGTCCAGGGAGTATGAACAGTGAGCAAGACAAACACCATCGCATCCCGGGATACCGGGGCTACCCGCACTTTAGGCACGTTTCTGAAGGAACTTGACTGGCGACGCTACGTCATTTACATCGGCTTCGTCGTCGTCTTCCTTTTCTTCGCCGTCCTGTTGCGCGACCAAGGCTTCCTGTCGCCAAACAACCTTCTGAACATTTTCCGCCAGACAGCCACCATTACTGTCATCGCCGTAGGCATGACATACGTTATCGCGTGCGCCGAGATCGACCTGAGCGTGGGATCCGTCGCCGGCCTTTCCAGTGTCTGCACTGCGATGGCACTCTCCCAGTGGGGCCTGGTTCCCGGCATCCTTGCTGGCCTCGCTGTCGGTCTCGTGGTCGGCTCCATCAACGGTGCCCTCGTCAGCCTCCTCGGCATCCCTTCCTTCCTGGTGACGCTTGGCATGCTAGGAATAGCAGTCGGGGTCGCTCAGTGGATCACCGCCTCAGCCCCGCAGCCCATCCTGAACGATACGTTCAACACGGTCTTCGGATCGGGCAACTTTGGCCCTGTTCCGGGCCTTGTTGTCTGGAGCGCCATCTTCGTGGCCATCGGCGCCGTCGTCCTCAACCGCACCAGGTTCGGCCGGCAGGTCCTGGCCACAGGCGGCAACCGCAACGCCGCTGACTTCACCGGAATCAACACCAAGCGCATCAAGTTCCAGGTGCTGCTGATTTCCGGGATGGTCGCGAGTGTTGCCGGCATGCTCTACGCCGGCCGCCTTCAGTCAGGCCGGTTCCAGTGGGGAGCCGGCGATGAACTCTCGGCCATCGCGGCAGTCATCCTCGGCGGGACCAGCCTGTTCGGCGGTTTCGGCTCGATCGTCGGGACACTCTTTGGCGCGTTGCTGATTGGCTTGATCAACAACGGCCTGATCCTGGCGGGACTCGACAGCAGCCAGCAGCAGGTTGTCCGCGGCGTAATCATCATCCTGGCTGTCGCCCTTGCCCGGAAGAAGTAACGCTCCCATGCCTTCCACTCCACGCGCCGGGATCATCGGCACCGGATTCATGGGCGCTGTCCACTCCCACGCGGTGCGCGCCGCGGGGAGCAGCATCAGTGCAGTGGCCGCACGCAGCCAGGCCGCAGCCGAGGCGGCAACCGGACGGTTCGGCGCTCTGGCCGCGGCCGAAAGCCCTGAAGCGCCGATCGCACGGGATGACGTCGACGTCGTCCATATCTGCACTCCGAATTCCACCCACGCGGACCTGGCACGCAAGGCCATTGCGGCAGGCAAAGCCGTTATCTGCGAGAAACCTCTGGCTACCAGCGTCGAGGATGCCAGCGAACTGACCCGCCTCGCAGACCAGGCAGGCGTCGTCACGGCAGTGCCCTTCGTCTACAGGTTTTATCCGGCCGTCCGCGAGGCACGCGACCGCATACTCGACGGCGAGGCAGGCCGCCTTTGGCTGTTGCACGGCTCCTACCTCCAGGACTGGCTGGCAGGTGCCGACGCGACGAACTGGCGGGTTGACCCCAAGCTGGGAGGAGGGTCAAGGGCATTTGGCGACATCGGCGTGCACTGGTGCGACCTGATGGAGTTCACCACGGGACATCGCATCACCAGGATCATGGCAAGGACGGGCCGCGCCTATGACAAGCGCGAAACCCGGGGACAACTGTCCGCCGTGGCCACCGAGGACGGCGCAACCCTCCTGTTCGATACCGACAAGGGTGCCACGGGTTCGCTGGTGGTCAGCCAGGTCAGCCCTGGGAGTAAAAACCGCCTGTGGTTCTCCTTCGACGGAACTGATGCATCGTTCAGTTTCAACCAGGAATCACCGGACACCCTGCACATAGGTCGCGTTGATTCCACCTCCGCCGTCCCCGTGGGGCCGCAGACGCTGACCACCCGCGGCGGCCGGCACGACGCCAAGCTTCCGCCAGGTCATCCCCAGGGATACCAGGACAGCTTCAACGCTTTCGTCGCAGACACCTATGCCGCCGTCCGGGGCCACAAACCCGAGGGCCTCCCCACCTTCCACGACGGCCTCAGGGCGGCACACCTGACAGAGGCCGTCGTCACCTCCGCCAGGGAAGAATCGTGGGTCGACGTTCGCGTCCCCGAGTACACGCTCGAATCTCCCATGCCTTCCCCTGCACTCGAAAGGACCATGCAATGAAGCTCGGATATTGTTCCATCACTTGGGGCGGCGTCGTCGGTCACGCCCAAGGCGTGACGAGCGTCAAAGACCTCTTTTACCTGACCCATGGATCAATGCGGGATGCCGTCAAGGACATCGCTTCGGTCGGATACCAGGGTGTTGAGATGTTCGACGGCAACCTCGCAGAGTACGCCGACAAGCCTGAGGAGCTGAAGGAGATCCTCAGCAGTAACGGTGTGGCATTGACCAGCGTTTACACTGGGGCGAATTTCATCTACACAGATATCCTCCCTGATGAGATGCACCGGCTCTACACTGCAGCGGAATTGGCTGCGAACTTTGGGGCTGAAAGGCTGGTCGTTGGGGGCGGAGCGCGGCGTGCGGCCGGGACCACGGACCAGGATTACCACCGCTTGGGCCACGCGCTGGACCGGGTTGCCGACATTGCCGAAAGCTTTGGCCTATCGGCAAGCTACCACCCCCATTTGAGCACGATCGTGGAGAGCCCCGACGAGTTGGACCGGCTCATGCCCCTCACCAGGATCGGCTTCTGCCCGGACACCGCACATCTCGCAGCTGGTGGTGCGGACCCGGCCGCGGTCATCCGGAAATATGCCGACAGAATCCAGCACGTTCACCTCAAGGACTTCCAGCGGGACCCGTTCACTTTCCTGCCACTCGGCGAAGGCGAACTCGATTTCCCGGACATCATCGCCGCTATCCGGGAAAGCGGATACGACAGCTGGCTCATGGTCGAACTGGACAACTACGACGGCGACCCCCGGGTAGCGGCCGAACTCAGCAAAAAGTACCTCGAGAAGCTCCTCTAACCAACCTCATGACCAGTGGGGAAGCCTTCATCGGCGCTACCCCCAAACTTCCGGAAGGAACAGGATCCACATGCAGAACCTCAATGTCGGCCTCATCGGCGGAGGGTTCATGGGCAAAGCCCACTCCCTCGCCTACGCCGCTATGCCCATGTTCTTTTGGCCCGCCCCGGCTCTGCCGGTTCGCAAAGTCATCGCGGAGGCCACTCCAGAGCTCGCC
Organism: Arthrobacter sp. LFS091; assembly: GCF_047977885.1. Taxonomy (NCBI): domain Bacteria; kingdom Bacillati; phylum Actinomycetota; class Actinomycetes; order Micrococcales; family Micrococcaceae; genus Arthrobacter; species Arthrobacter sp. LFS091. The sequence goes on along the minus strand of NZ_JBFPFP010000001.1, from coordinate 141,337 downwards.
GACGAGGCGGCCCGTCGATTCGGCTTCGAAACCTCCACTTCAGACTGGCGCAGCATCATCGACGATCCGGATATCCACGTCGTCGACATCGCCACACCCAACCACCTCCACGCGGAAATCGCCATCGCGGCCGCCGAGGCAGGCAAACATATCATCTGCGAAAAACCGCTCGCCCGCACCGGCGAAGAGTCCAAAGCCATGTACGAGGCCGTCAAGGACAAGGACATTGTCCACATGGTCGCCTTCAACTACCGGCGCACCCCCGCAGTGGCGCTGGCGAAGAAGTACATCGAAGAAGGGTCCATCGGCCAAATCCTCAGTTTCCGCGGAACGTACCTGCAGGACTGGAGTGCCGACCCGAACTCCCCCCTTTCATGGCGCTTCCAGAAATCCATCGCCGGTTCCGGTGCCCTTGGCGACATTGCAACCCACGTCATAGACATGGCCCGCTACCTCGTTGGGGAGTTCAGCGCCGTCAACGCCGTCCTCTCGACGTGGATCCCTGAGCGTCCGCTGCAGTCCGGCGGCGCCGACGCACTCGGCACGGTTCGGGGTGGGGAAGGTCCACGCGGCCAGGTTGATGTCGACGACGAAGTAATGACCATGATCCGTTTTGCCAACGGAGCGGTCGGATCCGTCGAAGCGACACGAAACGCGCACGGAAGGAACAACTACATCACCTTCGAGATCCACGGCACGGAAGGCAGCATTGTCTTCAACTACGAGCGCCGCGACGAGTTGCAGGTGTGCTTCGCGTCGGACCAGGCCGACCGTCGTGGATTCCGGACCGTATACACAGGCCCGGCCCACCCGTACGGCGACGCCCTCTGGCCCATTCCGGCCCTGGGCATCGGCTACGGGGAAACGAAAATTATCGAAGCCTACGACTTCTTCAAGGCAATCGCCGAAGGCGGGACTGTGAACCCCAACTTCGCTGACGGCTATCAAGTAGCCCTCATCGACGACGCCATCGTCGAATCAGCGGCAAAAGAATCTTGGGTGGAAGTTCCACAGATCAACGCGTGATCCACTCTGGGAGGGACGGGGGAATCCCCCGTCCCTCCCACCCCTTGGACAATTCAGGAAGACAGGATGTCCCGTCCCATGCCAACGCACGAAAGGGCCACAGAAGAAGTGTGGCTCAAGCCGGTTTTCATCGCCAAAGCAGGGCGTGAAGCCGAACTTCAAGAAGCCCTCCGCTCCCTGCAAACCCTAAGCCGCAACGATCCCGGATGCCTGGAGTACACCGTTTTCTCTGATGGAGAGCGACCGGGCACCTTCGTGCTGTTTGAGGGGTGGGTCAGTAGGGAGGACCTTGAAGCGCACAACCAGGAAGTCCATGTGACGGCCTTTGTGGAAGCCGTGGAGCCTTTGTTGGCCAAGCCGTTCACCGTTACGTCTCTTGTTCCCCTCGTGATTTCACCCCGGACCCCGTAACGTCGAGTCAACCTACATGGACCCACGGGCGCCGGCTGACCTCGGGTTCGGCCTCACGCAGCACCTCCCGTGTCACCGGCGCAATTTCGCCTTCCCCCAGGAACAGGAACTTCAGGAGGTTGATCACGGGATTCCCCTCAGTCCAGCGGAAGTAGACGTGTGGCATCAGCCCGGTCACATCACGGATGTGGAGCAGCACGGAAGCGATCGTGTTGGGCACCACGGGACCGTGGACTTCCAGGATCCTGTAGCCGTGCCGGGTGATGCCGTGAACCGCCAACTCAGTCTCAAAGTCCGATGAGTCGTCCACGACCACTTCCAGGAACAGGGACTGTTCACCGACAGGAATGTGGCTTACTTCTACGGCGGACTCGAATTTTTCCCTGTAGGCCTGCGGGGTCAGCCGGAGTGGTTCGTGGGCGATAAGGCGGATTGGTCCTTCCCAGGTCTCTGAGATGAAGCCGAGGGCCTGCTCGTCCAGGTGGACCCTCGTGGCGTGGAGCTCGAAGGAACGGCGGACGCGTGACAGGAATGAGACGACGATGATGCCGGCGATGAACACTGCTGCGATACGAAGACCCTCGGGCCTCTCGAAGATATTGGCCACGGTGGTATAGATAAAGACCACTGCAATGATTCCGAATGCCACTGTCCGCTTCCCTTGGTGACGACGGCGGGCGGAGAGGGTCACGGCCGTCGCCGCCGACATCATCAGCACCAGCACGCCGGTGGCGTACGCGCCACCTTGTGCATCGACGTCGGCGTTGAAGATGACGGTGATCAGGAAACCGACCAACGTGAAAACGAGCACGAGTGGCCGCACAGCTTTGGCCCATTCCGGAGCCATGCCGTAGCGCGGCAGGTAGCGGGGCACCAGGTTGAGCAACCCGGCCATGGCGGACGCACCAGCAAACCACAGAATGGCAATTGTGCTGATGTCATAGGCCGTGCCGAAGCCGACCCCAAGGTACTCATGGGCCATAAATGCCAACGCACGCCCGTTGGCTTCGCCTCCGGCCTGGAATTCCTGTTGGGGAATCAGTACGACGGTGGTGAAACTCGTCGTGATCAGGAAACTGCTCATGATCACAGCGGCAGTCGTCAGCAGCCGACGCGTTCCTTGAATGCGGCCTACTGGCTGTTCCTCAGTGTCGCCGGCCTTCCCCCGGACCTGCGGCATCACCGCCACACCAGTTTCGAAACCTGAAAGTCCCAGCGCCAGCTTAGGGAAGACGAGCAGGGCGATTCCCACAGCGAGCAGCGGGTTCCCGTGGGAGGTGGTGAGCTCGAGCCACCAGTCATTGATGGCTACGGGGTGCATGACCGCTTCGAACATCGATACGGCTACCACGACGACGTTTAGGCTGAGGTAGAGCGCCACCAGAACGACGGCGATATTCACGGCTTCCTTGAACCCCCGAAGGAAAACTGCCCCCAGCAGCGCCAAAAGGAACAGCGTCACGGGCACATTTTGGTTATGCAACCAATCGGGCACTAAGGGGTTTTGGATCAGGTGCGCGGTGGCGTCGGCGGCCGAGAGCGTCATGGTGATCATGAAGTCCGTGGCCGCAAACCCCAGCAGGACTAGCACGATCAATTTTCCGCCCCACCGGGGCAGCAGACGCTCCAGCATGGCGATCGACCCCTCACCGCGATGGCTTTCGCCGGCCACCCTTCTGTAGACGGGCAAGGCACCGAGCAACGTTACGGCTACCAACACCAGTGTTGCCAAGGGCGAGATGACGCCAGCGGCCAAGGCAGCAATGGCTGGTTGGTAGCCGAGAGTGGAGAAGTAATCGACGCCGGTCAGGCACATGACCTGCCACCAGGAGTGCTTCCTTGCGTGGGCGTCGCTGACCGCGCCGGGTCCCTGATGCGTGCCTTTGCTGTCCTGAAGCCCGAAGAGAAGCCAGCTCCGGAAACGGCTCCGCGCGTCGGGATGCAATGCTGACGGATCCGCCGGTGGCCGGCTCATAGTTGTCATTCCGGCCTCTTCCGCGGGCGTTCCTGGCCTGTTCTCTGCTGAACATAGCACCGCCACTCCCCTGCGGTGGCCGGTCTTGATGAATCCTTAACGGCCGGTGTCAGGCCAGCCAGCGCCACCAACGCGGTTGTTCCGGTTCCGGCGTTGGTTCCGGTTCCGGCTCCTCGCCCAGCGCCAAGGCGGCCTCGACGATGTCCGCTGCGGTGAGGGTCATGACGGCCTCGCGGTCAAGGGAATCGAGGCTTTGTTCCTCGTTGAGCGAGAGCCGCAACGCCTGCCGATTAAGCGCCTGCTCAAACAGTGTGCGGGCGAACCGGGCATTACCGGAGTCCTCTCCCGCATGGAGCCCGCTGAGTATCCGGCGCAGCATGTGGTCCGCGCCCGGCTCCAACGTGTACTCATGTTGGACCAACATCCGCTGGAAGATCGTCAGGAGTTCGGCCACGGAGTAGTCCGGAAACGTGATCTCGCGGGCAAACCGGGAACGCAGTCCAGGGTTTGAAAGCAGGAATGACTCCATCAGCCGCGGGTACCCGGCCACGATCACGACCAGCCTGTGCCGATGGTCCTCCATCCTTTTAAGCAGGACCTCGATTGCCTCCGGACCGAAGTCTGTACGACCGTCTTCCGGGGCCAAGGAGTACGCCTCATCGATGAACAGGACGCCGTCCAGCGCCCGCCGGATCACCCGGTCTGTCTTGATGGCTGTAGCCCCCACGTATTGCCCAACCAGCCCGGAACGATCGACCTCCACCAGATGGCCCTTCTGCAGCAAGCCGACCGCCCGGTACATTTCGGCCAGGAGCCGGGCCACCGTCGTCTTGCCCGTGCCTGGGTTTCCGAGAAACACCAGGTGCTGCGAGGTGGCTACTTCCGGCAGACCGTGGGCTTTCCGACGGGCCTGAACCTGGAGCAGTGCCACAAGTGCGCGGACTTGTTCTTTCACGGTCTCGAGCCCGACCAAGGCGTCGAGCTCAGCCTGCACCTCGGACAGCGGCCGGGCTGGACCGGGCCTGGGACCGATGAGGTCCCCGACCAGATCGTCTACGCGCTCCGAACCGGGCAGCTTGAGCTGATTGGCCAGATGGCCTATGGACTCCCGGAGGTCATCGAGCGGATTGCGGCTGGCAGCCATACATCCACTGTAGCTCCCGGTTCCCCAAATACGGTGGCGCTGGTCCACCCGCATTAATCCGCAACGGCCTCATGACCGGTGACACTAGGGATCCTGGCTTGCTAATTCCCCTGTCACTACTTCTCCCGGGATGCGGGCCGTGCGCCAAGTATCCACGGCGATGACCGCCCCGAGCACCACCAGCGACAATGCCACCGACGCCACTGCGTCAGTGAGCCAGTGATAACCGAGGTAAATCCGGCTAAGTGCCGCCAGGACGACACCGACGCCGGCACACACAAAACTGATGACGGCGATCTTCGGGTTTCGGTGCCGGGAGAAAACAAGGAACGTCAGGACCAGCAGGAAATCCGAGGCGCCAAGAACGTGCCCGGACGGAAAGGAAAATGTCGTGTCAGCTCCGAAAAGCATCAGGCTCACCGGAGGCCGCTCCCGAGCCACTGACCGGCCGATGATCTGCGCCAACCCCACCCCCGTGAGCATGGCAGCGGCAAGAAGCATCGGGCGCCATGCGTGCTTGGCCAGCAATCCCCATGCGACGGTGACAACCAAGACAATGATCGGCAACCCGATTGGCCCGAAGACGACTGCCAAAACGATCATTAGCACCGTCAGTGGCTCTGAACGGATGGCCAGAAGTCCGCTTTCAGCCGCTGCGTCGTCCAGTGCGAGCCCATTCTTCTGCAGCACGCCCATGAGTGTCACCACAAAGAGCGTCACGCCAAGGAGTGCCAACATCGCGGCTGTTGAGTAGAGCGCCTTTCTGGCGCGGGGCTCCATGTAACGCTCCTCGACCACGAATTTCTGGTGGAACACTTCCCACTTGCCGGGCGTTCGCGAAGCTTCTGCCGCCGCCATCAATCTCCTTCGATCCCCTGGAAACCGTTCCTGACGAGAACGCTAGTCCTCCTCCTTGGGCTTGTGGTCCGGTGCTTTGTCATCGTTTGGGCCGTCATGTATTTTTTTCGGAATCTTGCCCTCCACGTCGGCGGGTACAGGTGGGTCTTTTTCTTCATCAGTAGACATGACCCAAGCATAAAGGCCGCGTAAAGTACGCCGGTCAGGAAACCCGCGTGCCCTCGCGAAGCACTATTCGGCGGCCGCCGCGGGCACACTGCACGGCGGTCCGGTATCGGAATTGATGCCGGCCCGCCGTGCAGATCATGTCATGCGGTTGCCCTGATCCCGCGTCCCTGTCAGGCCTCGCTGCTGCTCGGTCCTGCTGCAGGGAATCGTTCCCACACCCGGTGGGCGGCCAGCAGTTCCTGGACTGGAGTAAGCACGGCGTCCGGCGCGTCGCCGACCACGACCCCGGTACCGTCTGCAGGGATACCGGCCGCCTCCAGAGCCGTCGCACCGGTTCCCCACGCCGCGATGGCCTTGGCATGGCGGAACGCTTCCGTGAGCAGAAGGACTACCCGGGGATCAAGACCGGGTGAGGGTGCGCCGGCCTTGGCGTCCCTTCCCGCTGCTGCGTCCGGCGCCGGAGCCCCGCTTCCCGCGACGATAACGGCGTCGAACTCTGTGGATCGGGCGGTGAGGTAGGTCCGCAAGACGGCGACGGCGGCGCCGTCCTCCGCGCCCAGGAACCCGCCAACCGGTGCAACAACCAAGGGCGTGATGCCTTCGGCATCCAGGGCTTCGCGTGCAGCGGCAACCTGGGACAGGTCGCTGCTGTCGTCAGCAATAATCCCCACTACGCGGCCCGCAGCCGGCCACGTCCCGCCGATCTGAGACAAGGCCGCGCTCGGTTCGGAATCGGGGACCTGGACCGTGGCCCCGGGAACCGGCATACCCAGTCCACGGGCGACGGCGGCGCAAAGCCCGGCGTCGATGTTGGCCAGGGCCATGAGTTGCCGTTCCCTGACGTTGGATTCGTAGCACTTGCCGAGCTCGAACGTGTACGCCTGCACAATGTGGTCCTGCTCCACCGGGGTCATGCTCCGGAAGAACAGTCGGGCCTGGCTGAAGTGGTCGTCGAACGAAGCCGGGTTGCGCCGTTCCTTAATGGACTCCGCAAGGGCCTCGGGAACATCCAAGAACGCTCCAACGTCCTGTCCGGCCATAAAGGGGCAACCGCCGTCGAGGGAGTTTGGATGGTACGGGGCGACCCCACTGTGTACCGCCGTCTGGTGCATCCCGTCGCGAAGCATGTCGTTGACGGGTGCTTGCGGCCGGTTGATGGGAATCTGCGCGAAGTTCGGGCCGCCCAACCGGGAAATCTGGGTATCGAGGTAGGAGAACAGCCGGACCTGAAGGAGCGGGTCATTGGTGACGTCAATGCCAGGGACCAGATGTCCCGGGTGGAAGGCTACCTGTTCGGTCTCTGCGAAGAAGTTCGTCGGATTTGCGTTCAACGTCATCAGCCCAATCGGCTGGACAGGCGCAAGTTCTTCGGGAATGAACTTGGTCGGATCCAGCAGATCGATGCCCTCGAACATCTGGTCCTCAGTGTCCGGGAAGGTCTGGATGCCAAGCTCCCATTGCGGGTAGGCGCCCGACTCAATGGCGTCGGCAAGGTCACGGCGGTGGAAATCCGGGTCCATGCCGTTGATGATCTGGGCTTCCTCCCAGACAAGCGAGTGCACGCCCTGTTTGGGCTTCCAGTGGAATTTCACCAATGTGGTGCTCCCGTCCGCGGCCACCAGCCGGAAGGTATGCACGCCGAAGCCTTCCATGGTCCGGTACGAGCGGGGAATGCCGCGGTCGGACATGTTCCACATCGTGTGCGCCTGGGCCTCGGTATGCAGTGAGACGAAGTCCCAGAACGTGTCATGGGCGCTCTGGGCCTGGGGTATTTCCCGATCAGGGTGTGGCTTGGCAGCGTGGATGACGTCAGGGAACTTGATGCCATCCTGGATGAAGAAAACGGGAATGTTGTTCCCGACAAGGTCGTAGGTGCCTTCATCAGTGTAGAACTTGGTGGAAAAGCCACGGGTGTCCCGTACCGCATCCGCCGAACCCCGGGAGCCCAAAACGGTGGAGAAGCGGACGAAAACCGGAGTTTCGACGTCGGCCGCCAGGAACCCTGCCTTCGTGATCTTCGATGCCGTTCCGTAGGAACGGAACACGCCGTGTGCGCCCGCGCCCCGGGCGTGGACAACGCGCTCCGGGATGCGCTCGTGATCAAAGTGGGTGATCTTTTCCCGCAAGTGGTGGTCCTGAAGCAGAACAGGTCCGCGGGTGCCCGCCCGCAGGGAATGATCAGTGTCCCCCAGCCGGAGCCCTTGGGCGGTTGTCAGGTACTGGCCCGATTGCGCCCGGGAGTTCACCGGCGCACCGGTGGGGCTTCCCGTCGGGGAAACCGCCTCCGGTGCTTGCTGATCGGGCTTAGGGGGCAATGGCTCACGTGGGGTCGTCGGCTCGTCGACTGTGGGAGGCTCACTGGAGGGAGCGCCGGGAATCACGGTATTGTCCTCAACTGGCACGATTTGTTCTCCTTTTGATTCGCTGCCTTAACCCGGAAGCTAAGCTTGCTTACTAATCCTAGGGTGATGTTCACTACATCACAAAGCGGGCCTTGCTTCGATACTGGGCGACGTCCTGGGAGCAGGAATATATGCGCTCGTGGGCGCCGGCGTGACCAGCGCCGCGGGGCTGAGCTTGGCTTTCGTCGGCGATTACCTCAAACCCTTCCTGGACCCACCGCCGGCGCCGCCAACTTTTGGCTTTCCTGCTACAGGTCGGTTTGCTGAACGCCCGCGGCGTCAAAAAGTCCGTTCGCGCCAACGTGGTCATGACAGCTATTCAATCCGGAAGTCTCGCCGGGGGCTGGAATCCTGGCCGCATCTCCGCCGCCTATTGATCCTTCGTTGGATTCGAGACTTCAGCCCACGTCGCCGAAGAGGTTCGAGGCGTCAACCGCGTGTACCCGAAAGCCCTTTTCGGCACCCTGCTGACTGCCGGCGTCGTTTATGTCCTTATCGGAATGGCATCTTCCATTGCGTTGCCGGCAGCCGAACTCAACAGTTCCTCAGGCCCGCTGCTGCAGGTGGTTGAGGCCACCGGTTTCGGCATTCCGGGCCCTTCGTGGTCCCCAACCTGGCCCTGTCAAGCAGAGTCAGCCGCAACAGCGCAGCGACGCCGGCAACGGCTTCGGCTTCAGCAGCGGCTTCGGAGCGGAAGCGCTTGGACTCCCAGGGGGGCGCCGCCCAACGGAACGCAACCGGACGGGCAGCGGGAAATGGAGATCCACCCTACTTCTCCTTGGTTAAGACCTTCTTGGCCACGGTCATCGCGCTCATTCCGTTGGGCCAGCCCGTGTAGAAGGCGAGGTGGAGGATGACTTCCTTCAATTCTTCTTCGGTTACCCCGTTTTGGCGTGCATAGTCGAGGTGAAACGTCAGTTGATCGGCTTTTCCCGTAGCCGTTAATGCAGCGACGGTGATCAGGCTACGGTCTCTCTTGGACAAGCCCGCGCGTTCCCATACTTCGTCGAACAGCACCTTGTCGGTGTAGTGGACCATTCCGGGCGCAAAGTCACCGAACGCGTTTTGCCCGCCGGTCCATCCTGCACGTGGGTCCTTCGCCATGTCTTTTTTCCTTTCGTGTATAGGTTCCCTCGCCAGTTGGGCGTGTACCGGCCAGCGGCCGCATGCCCTGCGGGTGTTGAGATTCCATAGGACCTCAACGACGCCAGTTATGGGAGTCACCGCTGAGGGGCGTACCAACAGGGCATCCCTCGCAACGCGTGGACGTCGTAGCCTTGGGAACGTGGACAACCGGAATGAAGTTCGAGAATTTCTCATGTCCCGCCGTGCGAGGGTAACCCCCCAGCAGGCCGGGCTGGCAGTTTCCGGGAACCGCCGCGTCACGGGTCTCAGAAGAAACGAGGTAGCAGCCCTCGCCGCTGTAAGCGTCGAGTACTACGCCAAGATTGAGCGCGGGAATCTCTCCGGGGTCTCGGATGCTGTTCTCGATGCACTTGCGGTGGCCCTCCAACTGGACGACGCTGAACGCGAACACCTCTTCGACCTTTCACGTATCGCCAACGGCGCTGTCCGCGCCGTGCACAAGCGCAGGTCGCAGAATTGGGTGGCGAGGGAAAGCCTGACACGCGCCCTCGCCGTGATAACGGAAGGGCCGGCATTCGTGCGTAACGGCCGGATGGACATCCTCGCCACCAACGCGCTGGGACGGGCGTTCTACGATCACGTCTTCGACGGTCCAGGGCAGGGCAACCTGGCGCGGTTCTGTTTCCTCGACGAACGGGCCAAGGATTTCTATCCGGGTTGGGACGCAGCCGCAAACGTCACCGTCTCAATCCTGCGAACTGAGGCGGGACGCGACCCGGAGGACAAACGGCTTCACGACCTGGTTGGGGAGCTTTCCACCCGAAGTGCAGAGTTTCGGATCCGGTGGGGGTCTCACAATGTCAGGCGGCATGGATCCGGCACCAAGAGCTTCCACCACCATGAGGTAGGCGAACTCACGCTGACATATGAAGGCCTGGAGGTAACCGCAGAGCCGGGCCTGTCAATGCTCATCTACACAGCCGAACCTGGCTCTGCCAGCGAGGAACGCCTACGGCTCCTCGCCAGTTGGGCCGCCACGCTCCAACAACAGAACGACGCCGGGCCGATAGTGCCGCACGTCGACTCGCCCAGGGGGACGCAACCGTAAGGGCAACTTCCGTCGTCCCGCACCTTGGATCTCCCTAGTCGGCACGAACACGTTCCAAACGAAGACACCACTGCATTCAACAGCACAATGGAGGCACCAGCATGCATACAAGAACTCTCGGACAGGGACTTGAGGTATCGGCCATCGGCCTAGGTGCCATGGGCATGTCCCAAAGTTACGGGCCCAACCCCGGCAGCCGCGATGAAATGGTCAGCGTGCTCCGTTCAGCCGTCGACCATGGCGTCACCTTTTTCGATACGGCCGAGGTATACGGCCCCTATGTGAATGAGGAACTTGTCGGCGAGGCACTGGAACCGATCCGCGACCAGGTGGTGATCGCCACCAAGTTTGGCTGGGACATCCAAAACGGCGAAAGCATCGGGCTGAACAGCCGCCCGGAACAGATCCGCCGAGTCGCCGAAGAACCCTCAAGCGGCTCCGTACCGACGCCATCGACCTGTTCTATCAGCACCGGGTCGACCCCGAAGTGCCCATCGAGGATGTCGCCGGCACCGTCCGGGATCTGATCTCGGAGGGCAAAGTACGACACTTCGGACTATCCGAGGCTTCCGCCGCCACAATCCGACGGGCCCACGCCGTGCAGCCCGTCGCTGCCCTACAAAGTGAGTACTCGCTGTGGACGCGCGACCCCGAGGCCGAAATACTTCCAACCCTTGCCGAACTCGGTATAGGCCTTGTTCCCTTCAGCCCCTTGGGTAAGGGCTTCCTCACCGGTACGGTTACCGCGGACACCACCTTCGCCGAGGGCGACATCCGCAACCTTGTCCCGCGTTTCAATGACGAAAATCTGACCGCCAATCAGGCTCTTGTTGCACACGTCATCGAACTCGCTGCGGCGAAGGATGCGGTTCCTGCCCAAATCGCGCTTGCATGGCTTCTCGCCCAGCAGCCATGGATCGTCCCCATTCCGGGCACTCGACGTACCGCACGCATTAAGGAGAACGCCCAAGCTACCCGCGTGGCGCTCACTGCCGACGAGGTTGCCGCCCTCAATGCCCTAGCCCGCAGTGTAGGAGTGCATGGCGATCGCTACAACGCCACGCATATGGGCTACGTCAACGGCTGAAGCACCGAAATAGCCAGTGGCATTTGCCCGTCTCAGTTATGGATCAAATACTGGACGGAAGGCGGCAATGCCACCCCCGTGGAATTGGATGCCTACGTGCACGACGCGCTATAGCCTCATGAATTCGAACTAAACCTCATCGCCTGGGCAATGGAAGGGATGCAGGGCAGCTAGCGATTCTGCTCTAACGCTGTGGCGGAAGAGCGAGCTTGAAGACTTTGGCCCACGCTGAGCCAACCTGCTTCAACAGCGGCCCCGTGGTGTACTTCAGGCCGTAACGATCGCAGATTTCGCGGACCTTCGGTGCAATCTCTGAGTACCTGTTCGAGGGAAGGTCCGGGAAGAGGTGGTGCTCGATCTGATGTGAAAGGTTTCCGGTCATGAGATGCATAAACCGCGGGCCTGAGATGTTCGCGGATCCGATCATCTGACGTACATACCAGTCGCCCCGGGTTTCGCCTTCGACCATTTCCTCGGTAAAAGTATCCGTACCTTCGGGGAAGTGGCCACAAAAAATGACTGCGTGGGCCCAGACGTTGCGTACGGCGTTGGCCACGAGGGTGCCGTAGAGGGCTTGCTTCCCGGAGCCCGTGAGCATGGCCAAAGCGGGGGTGGCCGCATAGTCCTTCGCGAACTGCTTGGCGGCCTTACGACCCAGTGCCTTGAGGTCCTTGACCATCGCCTCTTTGGACTTCAGGCCCTCCTTGTACTCGGGGATTTCCAGGTCGTAGATGGCGATACCCCATTCGAAGACGGGCGCCAGCAGGGCGTTATAGAGGGGGTTGCCCAGGTTGAAGGGCTTCCATTCCTGATCAGGGTCCATCCGCAGAAGGTTGTACCCGACGTCGCGGTCTTTGCCTATCACGTTGGTCCAGCGGTGGTGAAGATCGTTGTGCGTGTGCTGCCACGAGCGCGATGGGGTGACGAAGTCCCATTCCCAGGTGGTGGAGTGGATGTCCGGATCGCGCATCCAGTCCCACTGTCCATGGAGGATGTTGTGCCCCAGCTCCATGTTTTCAAGGATCTTGGCCGCGCTTAGGAGGGCTGTTCCAGTGACCCACGCGCCCTTGTTCCTGCTGACGAGCAGCGCCGCCCGACCGGAAACTTCCAGACCCCGCTGGATCTTGATCATGCGCCTGATGTAGGCCGAATCGCTGGAGCCGCGCTTGGCCAGGATCCCGTCGCGGATAGCGTCGAGCTCGCGTCCCAATTCGGCCACTTGCTCGTCACTCAAGTGCGCAGCCGCCGGAGGACGCATCGTGGGTCGACCCGCCTCGGCAAGGGCGCCGGGCCGCGTTTTGAGCCCGACGGCGGTGGCGGGGTTTTTGGCCGAAGCTACTGACATGCGGTGGTACTCCTCAGAGCTTGAGATTGACGGGCCCGGCGGCAGCCGAGACACAGGTTTGGATGAGTTCACCCGGTTCGCCACGCACCTCACCGGTACGCAGGTCGCGGACGCTGCCGGAAAGCAGCGGAGTGAGACAGCTATGGCAAATCCCCATGCGGCAGCCACTGGGCATGAGGATGCCCGCATCCTCCCCGACGTCAAGGAGGGGCACGCCGCCGTCGGCCATGACCTCGCGGTCCGATGTTTCAAAGATGACCAAGCCGCCCTCACTTCCGTCCCGCCCTTTGAGCTCGGCATGGAACCGCTCAATGGTCAGCGAGCCCGCTGTAGCTTCCTGTGCTGCCTGGTTCCAGAGGGCTTCGGCATCGTCCAGAAAGCTCTCAGGGCCGCAGGCGTAGGCGGTTCTGTCCTGCCAGTCAGGGCAAATGCGCTCAAGTTCAGCCGGAGTCGCCAAGCTCAGGCGTCCACGGCCACCCGTTTGCCACTGCACCACGCGGAAACTGGGAAACTGATCAGCGAGCTCGAACAGTTCCTCTCGAAAAATACTGTCATCCTCCCCGCGGGAGGAATGAATCAGGACAACGTCGGCGTCGGGTCGTCCGGGGACGAGGGTCCGAATCATCGACATGACGGGAGTGATGCCGCTTCCGGCAGTAAGCATGAGCAGGGAACGCGGATGCTCAGGCAAGACGAAGTCGCCTTGTGGCGGGGCCAGGAAAAGGATGTCACCAACCTTGGTCTCACGAACCAGAACACGGGACACCGACCCCACGTCCGTGACAGTGATGGCTGGGTCCTGACCGGCCGGCGCGCTCAGGGAATATGATCGCCAGTGCCGCACCCCATTGAGCTCTACGCCGATCCTCGCCCACTGGCCCGCGAGGTGGGCGTGCCAGCCACGGCCGGGACGGAAGAAAATGGTGACTGACTGCGCAGTTTCCTGAACCACTCTGGTGACGACCCCGCGCAACTGGCGCGATGAGTAGACCGGGTTGAACAACGCCAGGACGTCTTCCGGGGCCAGCGGCGTGGTCAAAACCGAGGCGATGCGGGCCAGTGACCGGAAGTTGAACATGGACTACTCTCCGCAACAGGGAAATAAGAATCCCGACCATGCCGGTCAGGATCCCTCCTACTCAATATCATAAGCATACTTATGATAAGTCCCCCAAAGCCGCGCTGGAATGTGCGGAAAGCCCCCCGGAAGGGGCTTTCAACATTACCAAGAAGGAGCGGGGTCCCCAACCGTGCCGGCTCGGGACTACTACTGGTGCGGGACTACTACCGCCCGGGCGCTCAGCTGCCCGTCGGCGAGTTTGCGGTAGGCCGAGAGACCGTCCTCGAGGCTGAAGGTTTCTACTTCGGGGACGATCTGCCCCGCACGGTACATATCCACTACTTCATGGAGTTCCTCGATGGTGCCCCAATACGTGTTGGTGATGGTGGATTCATAAGGCGTGTTGAAGAAAGTCCACTCATGCAGGCCGCCGGCAATTCCGACGACGGTCAACCGGCCACCCTGGGCCATGGAACCGGTGGCTGTGGCGATCGTCGGGGTCACCCCGACAAAGTCGAACGCAGCGTCCACGCCGCGTCCGCCGGTGATTTCACGGATCCGGGAAATCTGGTCGGGACCGCCTGGAACCGTCAAGGCCCCCGCCGCCTCGGCCTTGGTCATCGCTTCGGGCTTCATATCGGTGGCAATGATGGTTGCGCCAGTCAGTGCCCGGAGGATCTGGACGGCGATCTGGCCCAGGCCTCCCAGCCCCACCACCAGCGCGAACCGGCCACCTCCATTCAGGTGTGGCAGCGACTTCTTAATGGCGTGGTACGGGGTCAGCGCTGCATCTGCAAGCGGTGCCGCAGCGATGGGGTCTGCATCTCCAAGCGGGATCAGGTTGCGGACGGGAACCGTGACGTATTCCGCCATTCCGCCGTCGCGACCCAAACCTATGCCAAGGTATGGGTTGGTCGCAGCGTTCTCGCAGTAAGTGTCCTGCCCGCGGGAGCACGCCTTGCAATGCCCACAACCGATGGGCCCGTAGACCAGATACGCGTCACCTACCTCGATACCCTCAACACCGGCACCCAACTCCTCGACCCAGCCCGAGTTCTCGTGCCCCAGCACAAAGCCCTTGGTGATATTCCCCGGGACCTCGGCGGTGAAGTCCTGGAAAATACTGACGTCCGAATGGCAAGCACCTGCGCCCGCTACCTTCAACAGCACTTCGCCTGGCCCTGGTACGGGCCGGGCCACGTCCTCCAGTACGGGGAACTGCTTCCATTCTTTGAATACGATCGCACGCATCTAATGTCCTTCTTGTCTGTGTCGCGTCTCTTTGTTGCGTCTATCAAGGGACTGCAAATCCGCCGCCGACGGCCTTCGGTGCGATGAATCGGCGCAACTATCCGACATCTGTTGGATAGTTAGAACGGTACGCTTGAGTCGTCCGAATTTCCACCGCCGGAGGGCAAGATCACGGAGGAGTGTGACCTGAATAATGCTGGAACCGAAACAGTCCGCCGAGACAGCTTCCAGTGACCCCCGGGCCCTGCGTAGCCGGGAAAAGCTTTCTTCGGCCATCCTTGACCTCGCGGCCGGGCACGACGCCGGAACACTGTCCGCGGGGCAGGTCGCCGCCACCGCCGGGGTCAACAGATCAACGTTCTACCAGCACGCCGCCTCTCCCGCAGCGCTTCTCCGGCAGGTTCTGTCCGAAGAGCTGGACACCCTCCGCGAAACCCACCTCAGCGGGCCGGGAGACATTGGCCCGGCCATCGTCGCAGTCACCGCCGATGTTGCCAGGCACGTGGACCGGCACCGCGACGTCTACCGCCGGGGCCTGGTTACCGACCCGGGCACCGGAGCGCTGCACGCGATGCTGGGATCCCACTTTGAGGCATCTGTCCGCCTGCTGCTCGCCCGTCGTGCCATCGAAATACCGGCACCGGGCGGCCGCGAAGTCCCACCATCCATGGTTGCCCGGTACATCGCCTACGGCGTGGTGGGCGCCTTGGAGTCGCGCCTCCTGGAAACCCCGCCGCGGCCCGTCGACGAATTCCTCGACGACCTGCGCGAGCTTCTTCCGGATTGGTGGCCCATCGGCTGAGCAACCCAGCTCCTCACGTGTTAGATTCACGGGCATGCCCAACGATTCCTCCCCTGATCCTCAAGGCATAACCAGCGGCCACCTTCATCAAGCAAGGACACGACCATGACAAACACGCCAGCCAATGACGGCTTCGGCACCATTACTGTTGCAGCCATACTGGCCGAGTCCGCCGCCCGCCACCCTGAGTCCGTCGCGATTATCGTGGAAGACGAGGAAACAACCTACGGACAACTCTGGAAAGAAACACTGTCCTATGCCGGGGCCCTGCGTGCCCGGGGCATAGGACCGGGAGACCCCGTTGCGCTCCTCATCCCCAACGTTGCCGACTTCGCCCGCGCCTATTATGCGGTCCTGGCCCTTGGCGGAATCGTGGTTCCCGTCCATGCGCTTCTTAAGGCGCGTGAAATTGAGTACGCCTTGCGTGACAGCGGAGCCAAGCTGCTGATCTGTGCTGCACCGCTGATGACCGAGGGCGTCCCGGGGGCGGCGGGAGCCGACGTCGACGTGCTGACGGTGATGGCGACAGACGCCGCCGACGGCACCCCGCGGCTGGAAGCCGAAGCCGCCGCCGCGGTGCCGATACGAGGGTACGTTCCGCGTAGGCCACAGGACACCGCGACCATCCTTTATACCTCCGGAACCACAGGGAAACCGAAAGGTGCCCTCGGCACGCACTTCGCCCTGATGGAACAGGTCAACGTGCTACTGTCGGACACCTTCGACCTCCGGGCGGGCGACAAGATCTTCGGTGGCCTTCCCCTCTTCCACACCTTCGGCCAGACCTGCGTGCTCAACGCCGGCCTGCGTGCCGGTGCCACGATCATCATGTGCCCGAGGTTCACCGGGCCCGCTGCGTTGGATCTGGTGCACAAACACGAGATCACGGTCTTCTTTGGCGTGCCAACCATGTACGTTGCCCTGCTGGAGGCGGCCAAGGCCAACCCGGGACGCCCTGAAGCGCTGCGCTACGGAATCTCGGGCGGTTCGTCACTTCCGGTCGCCGTACTGGAGAAATTCCGTGAAGCGTTCGGGGCCCAAATCTACGAGGGCTACGGCTTGACCGAAACCTCTCCTGTGGCCAGCTTTAACCACGTGGGCGTAAGTCCGCGACCAGGGACCATCGGCACTCCCATATGGGGCGTGGAAATCGAGATCGCCCGCCCCGAGATCATCGACAGCATCGAATTCCTGCCCCGGGGCGAACTCGGAGAACTCGTGGTCCGCGGGCACAATCTTTTCAAGGGTTACCTGAACCGGCCAGACGCTACGGCTGAAGCGGTGGTGGATGGCTGGTTCCGCACTGGAGACCTTGGCATCAAGGACGACGACGGTTACCTGCGGATACTGGACCGCACCAAGGACATGATCATCCGCAATGGCTACAACGTCTACCCACGCGAGATTGAAGAGATCCTGAGCCAACATCCCGATGTCGTCAGCGCCGCTGTCTTCGGTGTTCCGCATGAGATGCAGGGGCAGGAAATAGCCGCCGCAATTGTGCGGACCCCCAACAGCACCACCACTGCAGAAGAACTGATCAGCTTCGCCAAGGATCGACTGGCTGCCTACAAATACCCGCGCATTATCGAACTTCTGCCGGAACTGCCTCTTGGCCCCAGCGGCAAGATCCTCAAGCGGGAACTGGCCGCCACATATAAGGGGAACACATCCGCCGCAGGAGCTGATGCGGAATAAACAACGACACTCTGAGCTACATCGAATATGACGTCCTGGTCGGTGCGATCACTCCCGACCCCGCCGTTACCTGCCGCCTTCGATCTTCCGGCTGCGCTGTTCATCGGCCATGGGCCCGTAGGGATAAACCCCGACGCGCGGCTGGCTGGCATGGGTCAGACGCTCAGTTTCGTCGGACGTGAGTTCAAGGTCAGCAGCGGCAAGGTTGTCCATCAATTGGTCAACAGTACGGGCACCCAGGATCACGGACGTCACGGCTGGCCTATCCACCAACCAAGCCAGCGCGACCTGCGAGGCGCTCACGCCGTGGTCAGCGGCAATCTGTCCTACGACTCCAACAATGTCCCACGTGCGCGGGTCATCGTTGCGGGCCTGCCATGCTTCCATGCCCCGTGTGGGGTTCTCCCCCAACCGGGTCGCGCCAACAGGCGGCTCATCGCGCTTGTACTTCCCGGACAGCCAGCCGCCACCAAGCGGAGACCACGGAAGCAGGCCTATCTTCGCATCGAGGGACGCCGGCACGATCTCACTCTCGATCCCGCGAACCAGCAGGCTGTACTGCGGTTGGAGGGTTACGGGCGCGTTCCAGCCATGGGCCCTGGCCACGTGGACAGCCTTGGTCAATTGCCATCCGAGGAAGTTCGAGAATCCGTAGTAGGCGATCTTGCCGCTACTGACAGCGTCATGCAGGAAACGAAGGGTCTCTTCCAGTGGGGTGAGGGGGTCCCACGCATGCATTTGATAGAGATCAATCTGCTCCACTCCGAGGCGGCGGAGGGAATCGTCCAAGGCCTTGGTCAGGTGGCGGCGGGATGTGCCCACGTCGTTCGGCGCCTTGCCCATGGGGAAGCGTCCCTTGGTGGCCAAAACAACCAGGTCGCGTTGCTCCGGCCGGCGCGAAAGCCATCGTCCGATGATTTCCTCCGACGTGCCGGCACTGTAAACGTCGGCTGTGTCGATGAAGTTGCCGCCCGCGGCAACATAGTTGTCCAGGATGGCGTGTGACGTTTCCTCCGTGGCTTCGGCTCCAAACGTCATTGTTCCGAGCGCGTAGTTCGATACCACTGCCCCGCTGTTACCTAGTGTGCGATACTGCATAACTCTCCTCTGCTCTCGGGCGGAGTGTTCCGGCTGGAGTCGACGATACCCACTTCGCACGGCCTGGTCAGCAGGTTTTCCTGTCCCTGTTCTTCCTAGGACGCTGAGTCCTACCTTGGGAGCAGCGGGTCAGCGCACCACTTTGCGATGGCCTGCGTCCAGGCGCTCTGTCCAGCCGCGTGAATCGAGATATTCCAGCAGCGGGACCGCGATCCGGCGTGTCGTGTCCAGTGCTTGGCGTGCCTGGCTCGTGGTGAAGGGCTGGTCAAGGCGGGCAAGCGTTCGCATCGCAAGGGCCGGCGCCGTCGGGAGCAGCACGACACCGTCGCCCAACCTCAGGAGGCGACCCTTGCGTTCCGCAGCAGCGAGTTCGCGTGCGCCGAGACCCAACGCGGCCAGTTCATCGGATTCGGGTGCGCGGAATGCGTCCGCCCCCATCCTGGCCTCCAGCGTGGCGACGGCCTCCTCGATGGGGCCAAGATTGTCCCCGCTGCCGGGCAGGTGGATGTGTCCGCCATCCTGTTCCAAAGCGGCACCGTGGATGACATCGGAAAGCAGCCTTCCGTCCGGCAGCATGAGCAAGTCCCGCGCTGCTCCCATGGAAAGACCCGGGGCCAGGGGATCGCGTTCCTGCAACAGCTCGACGGACGCGCGCAGGCGACGCTGCCATGCCTCGAAAACCGGGACATGCACCCACCAGCCATTCAAAACTTTGACTCCCTGCGGGGCTTCCGAGTCGGGGCCGGCCACGAGCCCAAGCTTGTGCAACTGCTGCACCTGGACAGCTCCGCGGGCTGCCACCTCACCCAACACGTCTCCGGCGGGATCCATGCCTGCGAGGCGCTCAGCCCAGCGGGCGCCATCGCCGCGTCGCCGCAGGGCAGGCGGGTTTGCATCGAGGATACGCGCACCGCCCAGCACCGAACGGCTCCCGGGGTCCCGCAATACGAGGCGGTCGCCGAGCACAAGGGGCAGTTCCCTGTCGAGGACGAGTCGGGCGTGGTCAGCCCCAAAGGGACGCAACCGTGCCGGCACCGACGCGGTGCCGACGTGCACAGTGAGCTGCTCCGGAGTCGCTGTGTACTCCACTCCGGTGGTGCGTTGGATGCCGATAACCGAAGTGGTGGGCCAGGCGTCGGGAGTAAGCAGTGCGTCGCCACGACGAATGTCCGTGGCGGCGACGTCGCGAAGATTCAACGCCACCCGGCTGACCGGCTCCACGGACGGGCGGGCCGTGTCACGGCTCTGCAAGCCACGGACGACGACGGGCCGGGAACCGGCGTGGCCGACCAGGTCCAGCACGTCTCCCTGGGTCACTGTTCCGGCTGCCAGGGTACCGGTCACCACTGTTCCGGAACCGGTGATGGTGAACGAGCGGTCCACCCACAACCGAACCCGCCCAGTCACTGGAGGAGCAGGCACCCGCGCCAGGACTTCGTCCAGCGCGGCACGCAAATCATCCAGGCCAGTCCCGTCAATGGCGGAAACTGCTACTGCGGGCGCATCCTGCAGACCTGTTGCAGCCAACTCGATACGGGTTTTGGAGAGGACTTCTGAGATCCGCGCGGCGGATGCCCTGTCCGCGCGGCTGAGGACCACGACCCCGTTGTGGATGCCGAGGGCAGCAACTGCATCGCGGTGGTCGCTGGATTGCGCTTGCCAGCCTTCGTCAGCAGCAACGACGAAGCAGACCACCGGCGCCGGCCCGATTCCCGCGAGCATGTTCCCGAGGAAGCGCTCGTGGCCGGGTACGTCCACGAATGCCACTTCCTGTCCGGACGGCAGGGTGGTCCATGCATAACCCAGGTCGATGGTCAGCCCACGGCGGCGCTCCTCTTCCCAGCGGTCCGGTTCCATGCCGGTGAGGGCGCGGACCAGGGTGCTTTTGCCGGAATCGACGTGGCCAGCGGTGGCAATGACGTGCATTTCTCAGCCCTGCCCAGCGGACTGACCCGCCCGGACCGACAAGGCCTGCCGTGCCGCGGCGAGAATCCGGTGGTCATCGGCAGCGGGAATGCAGCGTAGGTCAACAAGGCAGGCACCGTCGTGGACACGCGGCAGGACGGCCGGATTTCCGGTCCGCAAAAGGACTGCGAGGTCGGCAGGGAGCTGCAGCGCCCATCCCGGCAAGGGAACTCCGGGAGCGCCGCCACCCCCCACCCGGCCGTCATGGGCCACGACTGGCACGCCGAGGGATTGTGCCAGCTTGTCAGTTCGGCGCCGCAGTTGCTTGACGTCGGCGTGCAGTGCCTGGACAACCGGTGGTGGTCCGCCCGCAAGAGTCGCCTCGAGGGCGGCGAGAGCGAGCTTGTCCGCACGAACGGCGCGCGCCAGCGGATGGCGTGCCAACCGTTCAATGATCTCCCTGCGGCCCAGCAGCAATCCTGCCTGGGGGCCGCCCAAAAGTTTGTCACCGCTGGCGATGACGACGTCGGCCCCGGCCGCCAAAGCCGAAGCAACATCGGGTTCATCGGGCAGTTGCGAATCGGGGGCCAACAGCCCGCTGCCGAGGTCGGCCACAAGCGGGACTGCGTTTGCCCTTGTCACCGTGCCCAGGTCCTCCAGCGCTACTGTCGAGGTGAATCCCTCCACCCGGAAGTTGCTCGGGTGCACCTTTAGCACGCAACCGGTGTCCGGGCTGAGGGCACCCTCATAATCGCGCAGGTGGGTCCTGTTCGTGGTGCCTACTTCGCGAAGCCTTGCACCCGTTGACTCAATCAGGTCGGACAACCGGAAACCGGCACCGATCTCGACAAATTCCCCACGACTGACCACCACTTCGCGGCCGGCGGCGAGCGCCGTGGTGGCCAGTACCAACGCCGCCGCTCCGTTGTTCACTACCAGTGCATCCTCGGCGGCCGGACAGGCCGACAGCAAAGCGTTCCTGGCACCGGCTCCACGGCGCGACCGGCTGCCGTCCGTCAGGTCGAGCTCCACGTCGACGTAGCCACTGGCGGTGACCACGGCTTCGACCGCATCAGCGGAAAGGGGCGCGCGCCCGAGGTTCGTATGGACGATCACTCCGGTGGCATTCAGGACGGGGCGAACGCTGGTCACCTTGTGTCCAGCGACGGCGGCCAGCAGGGTCGGCTCCACGTCCGACGGCGGGAGCTCGCCGCGCCGGGCCCGGTCCTGGACGTTGCGAACGATTCGGCGGATGACGTGTTCGCTCAAGCGGTGGCGGGCTTCGACGACGGCCGGCAGCGCAAGCAGGTCATTCGTACGTGGAATCATTCTGCGGGGATCTACGTGGTCCACGGCGGCTCCTCGCTTCACGGCAACTGCACGGCGGTGCTTTGGCGGTGGCGGACGGGAATCGAACCCGCCAGGCCGAGATACTCAGCCTCACCGGTTTTGAAGACCGGGGGGCCCACCAGGACCCGGACGCCACCGCGCCTCAATATAGCAGGTTGCTTACGAGGGTACGCTGAACGGGTGAATGAGACCCAGGCCACAACAAACGACGTCGAGCAGGGAACCCATGGAGGGCTCCGGCTCACCGACTACGCCCACGGCGGGGGTTGCGCATGCAAAATTCCGCCAGGGGAACTCGAAGATGCTGTCCGCGGCCTGATCGGCCAACCGGGCGCGGACGTTTTGGTCGGCTTGGACAGCGGGGACGACGCGGCTGCGGTCTTGGTGCGCGAGGACCTTGCAGTCCTCTCCACCGCCGACTTCTTCACCCCTGTGGTCAACGACGCTTTTGACTGGGGCCGGATCGCAGCCGCCAACGCCCTCTCGGACATCTACGCCATGGGAGGTCGCCCGATCACGGCCATCAACCTGATCGGCTGGCCCCGCGAGGTTTTGCCGATCGAAGTCATGACCGAAGTCCTCCGCGGAGGCCTGAGTGTCGCATCCCAGGCAGGGTGTCCCGTCCTGGGCGGACACTCAATCGACGATCCGGAGCCGAAGTACGGCATGGCCGTGACCGGCGTCGCCCATCCCGAGCAGCTGCTCCGCAACGATGCCGCCCGGCCCGGGCTGCCCATCACGCTGACCAAGCCGCTCGGCGTCGGACTTCTCAACAACCGTCATAAGAAGACTGGCGAGGTGTTCCCTGAAGCTGTAGAGATGATGGCGGCCCTTAACCGTGAAGCGTCCGAGGCCGCAGTGGCGGCAGGCCTTCGCGCGGCAACGGACGTGACCGGTTTTGGCTTGCTGGGCCACCTGCACAAGATGGTCCGGGCCTCGGGCATTGGGGCGGTGATCGACGTCAAGGCGGCGCCCCTGCTCGATGGTTCGCTGGAAGCCCTGCGGGACGGTTTTGTGTCCGGCGGAACCCGTCGCAACCTCGAATGGGTGCGGCCACATCTAGGTTCGGCGGGAACCGTCACTGAAGACGATCTCCTACTTCTGGCCGATGCCCAAACCTCCGGCGGACTGTTGGTAATCGGCGAATTGCCCGGGTACCCGGTGATTGGCCACACCACGGCGGGTCGGGGCATCGAGATCCGCTAACGTGCCGGGGAAGCACTACCTGGCTGTGGTGATCGCGTCGTCGGTCACGCCGGCAGCTCGGCGCGCCGCCAGTCGGTTCTTCTGCGGCTCAATCGTGTAGCGCGGATCCCGGGCCGAGGCCAGACCTGCCTCGAACACCCCGAACCGTGTGAGCGCTGAGGCGGCAAGCAACGCAAGCCCCGACGCCACGGCCACCGGACGGTTGCGGCCGGCCAGTAAGGCTCCCAACCCACCACCGAGTGCCAGCCGCTCGCTCCATGTGAGCATGGTCCCGGCCTTGCCCAGGTGCAGCGGCTCCGCGGCCACAGGATCCATCCGGTGTTCCATCACCTTCATTGCTGCCAGATCACCCAAGACGCCCAGCACTGCGAGCTTCCGGGCAGGACCGGCCTCGTGGACCGGCGTGGTGACCATGGCCAGCCCCGCCGATGCCAGACAGGCAGAACTCACGAAAACAAACGGCAATTCCTCGTGCGCAGCGTTCCACGTCGGGGTCGCGGTGTCCCCCAGCAGGACAGCCGTGTACGCCGCAAGCGGACCCGCGAACACCGCCGCCTCAAAACCCGCGGGCCCCTCAACAGCCTGCAGTGCCTTCCGCAACGGACCCAGCGGAATCCGGCAGCCTGTCATCCGATCAATCTCGGCGGCCGCCACGACGGCGGTCCCCGCACCGAAAGCGCTCAGGATCCACGAACCCACGCTCATCGGCGAAGTTACCTTGAAGGTACGCAGCATATTAAGGAAACGCTCGGGCCTGCCGAGGTCCTTCACCAACGCGCCGGCACCCAGGCTCAGTGCTGCCAAGGCACCCAGCCGGGCATTGCGGCGCAGAATCGGCCGCCCGGTGAGCTGTCCACCCAGGCCAAGGAGGGCCGAACCCCCTGCGACGCCACCAAGGAACAAGTAAAGAGCGACGTCCTCGCCCCACGGCGCCGGTTTGACCACTGGACGGCCATAGTAGGAGGTGAATTCAGCTTCCGGAACCATGGGCATTTCCCGGGAGCCGTCACCGTTCTCCCGACGACGGCGGGTGCCGGGTTTGCCGTCCGCCCCTCGGCGTCGGGCAGGCCCGGAGGGGCGGAGGTTGTCGAACTCAGACAGGGTCACGCGCGTCCTCCAAGGAAAGCCAGGGCAGCCGCCGCGGCCATACCAGCGACCGCAAGCCCGGCCCGGCGATACATCGTGGGCAGATCTGCAGTCGGCACGCGGGGATCCGGCGGAAGTCCATAAACTTCAGGTTCGTCCAGCAACAGGAAGACCGATCCGGTTCCGCCGACGCCGTCGTTTTCGTTGGCACCATACAGCCTGGCTTCCGTCAGGCCCTTGGCGTGGAGGTCGGCCACGCGTTCCTTGGCGGTCTCCACCATGGCGTCGTGGTCACCAAACTTGATGGACGTCGTCGGGCAGGCTTTGGCGCAGGCGGGTGTCTGGTCATCCACCAGCCGGTCGTAGCACAGCGTGCATTTCTGGGCGATGCCTGCATTGGGAACCGCGGGATGTTCGTCGTGCTGGTCTTCCCTGCTGGTTGCCACTTTGACCGTACCGTTGCTGCGGCGCTCGATGACCCCGAACGGGCAGCCGGCCACGCAGGTTCCACAGCCGTTGCAGACGTCGTCCTGCACTACCACGGTCCCGAACTCGGTGCGGAAAAGCGCTCCGGTGGGGCAGACGTCAAGGCACCCGGCGTGCGTGCAGTGCTTGCAGACATCCGAAGACATCAGCCACCGGAAGTCAGCAGTGTCAGGCGGTGTGGTGTCCGCTTCAGCGGGATCACTGGAATCCGGCGCGGCCGGGGCGGGAGGACCGATGCGCGGCATGCCCAGGTTGACGAGCGCACGGCCCGATTCCCTCGCTTCCACTATGCGTTCCTGGCCCTGCTCGATGAAGGCAACATGTCGCCAGGTGCTGGCGCCCAGTGATCCGGTGTTGTCGTAAGAGGACCCGAGGAGTTCCAGGTTCCCGTCCTGGGGATTGTGGTTCCATTCCTTGCAGGCGACTTCGCAGGCCTTGCAACCGATACAAATGGAGGTGTCGGTGAAGAACCCCTTGCGTGGATGGTTGTGCTCCCAATGGGCATCGGTGGTGGGGTCGGTCGGTCCGGACAACTGGCCCATCTAGTCCTCCAATGTCGGGTCGACGCCTTCGGCCGACGGGTTTGTCACGGCGGCGTTGCCGGTCTCCATGGTCACTCCTGCCCGCTCCCGGAATTCGGCAACCAGGGCGAGGAGTTCCTCGCCGCGGGGCCGGCGCCCGGGGCGGATGTCGCACGAGGCAACCTTTGATTCCTGGATCTGGACATTCGGATCCAGGGTTACGCCCAGCAGATCATTGGCCGCATCACCGCTCACGACGGCGTTGTTTCCGACGCCCCAGTGGTAGGGCAGCCCGATCTGATGCACCGTGTGGCCACCGACCTTGAGGGGCACCATCCGATCGGTAACCAGCACCTTCACCTCGATGGCGGAGCGCGGCGAAATGATCGTGGCCCAGCCGTAAGGTTCCAGTCCCCGTTCAGCCGCAAGTTCAGGCGAGACCTCGCAGAACATCTCCGGTTGCAGTTCGGACAGGTAGGGCAGCCACCGGCTCATCCCGCCTGCCGTGTGGTGCTCAGTGAGGCGGTATGTGGTGAACACATAAGGATAGATGTCGGCGCCCTTGGTCCCGGCGCTCGGCGCACTCGGGTTGTCCGCGCGGGGGAACACCAACCGGGCGGGGCTTTGCTGCTGCGGGTAGAGCGCGTTGGCCACCGGCGATTCCTGTGCCTCGTAGTGGGTAGGCAGGGGCCCGTCCAAGAGTCCTTTGGGGGCGAAAAGCCAGCCCTTGCCGTCGGCCTGCATGATGAAGGGATCGTCTCCGCTCAGTGCCTCAGGGCCGCCGACGGAGGGGTCGGGATGGCTCCCTGGCGCACGGTCAACCGGGAAGTCGGGCACATCGTCTCCGATCCATTTGCCCTGGTCCTGATCCCACCAGATGTATTTTTTGCGCTCGCTCCACGGTTTACCAGCGGGGTCCGCAGATGCCCGGTTATAGAGGATCCTGCGGTTGGCCGGCCATGCCCAGCCCCATTCCGGGGCGGCCGGGCCTTGTTCCTGGCCCGGTTTGCGGTTGGCGGCGTGGTTGATGCCGTCGGCATACACACCGGTGTAGATCCAGCAGCCTGCCGCCGTGGAACCGTCGGCACGAAGTTCGGTGTAGGCGGAGAGGGGTGCGCCTGCCTCAGCGCCATCAAGGTGACGGCCGTTAATCTCCGCAAGTACCGCTTCGGGGTCCGGATCACCGTGTTTGTCCGTGGGATAGTCCCACGTCAGGTCCAGCAGCGGCCGGTCCCGTTCGTCGTCGGAATCGGCGAGCTTTTCCCGGATCCGTTGGCCGAGTTCAAAGAAGAACTGCAGCTCGCTCTGGCATTCACCCGGCGGCGCCACAGCCTTGTGCCGCCACTGGAGCAGCCTCTGGGTCTGCGTAAAAGACCCCGCCTTCTCCACATGCGTTGCGGCAGGAAGGAAGAACACCTCCGTTTCGATGTCCTCGGTGCGCAATTCCCCCGATTCGATCTCCGGACCGTCCTTCCACCAGGTCGCCGACTCGATGAGGTTCAGGTCGCGCACCACCATCCACTTCAAGTGGGCCATCGCCAGGCGTTGCATGCGGCCATGGGCCGAACCTACTGCGGGATTTTGTCCGAGAAGGAAGTAGCCTTCCACCTCGTCGTCCAGCATGCCCATGACTGTTTCGTAGGTGCCGTGTGCTCCCGTCAGCCGGGGAAGATAGTCATAGGCCCAGTCGTTGTCCGCATTCGCTGCCTCGCCCCACCACGCTTTAAGCAGGCTGATGGTGTATGCATCGGCGTTCGCCCAGTAGCCCTTCTGTTGTTTGGACCCAATCGTTGCCAGATACTCGTCAAGGCTGTCGTGGCGATCCGCGCTGGGCATCGGCAGATACCCGGGAAGCAGGTTGAACAGGGTTGGAATGTCCGTGGAGCCCTGGATGCTGGCATGGCCACGCAAGGCCATGATCCCGCCGCCCGGGCGCCCCATATTTCCAAGCAGGAGTTGCAGGATGGCGGCGGCCCGGATGAACTGTGCGCCCAGCGAGTGCTGGGTCCAACCCACGGCGTAGGCGAAACACGTGGTCCGGTCGCGTCCCGAGTTTTCCGTGATGGCGCGCGCCAAAAACTCGAAGTCCGCGACGCTGATGCCGCACATGTCCTGCACCATCTCAGCGGTGTAGCGGGCATAATGCCGCTTCACAATCTGGAAGACAGTCCGGGGATCCTGGAGGCTGTCGTCGCGCTGTACCTCTGCATGCTCCAAGGGCGGTCCACCACTGCCATAGCTGTGGCCGGCGGCCCGGGCGGTCGCGTCGGCGCCGTGTTCGGAACCGGGACCGGGTTCGTCAATGGCTCCCTCCCCCCGTTCGGCATACCCCCACGACGAGGTATCGTAGGCGCCCTTCCCGGCATCGAAGCCGGAGAACAACCCGCCGAGGTCTTCGGCATCACGGTAATCGTCATGCACCAGTGTTGCCGCATTGGTGTATGCGCCCACGTACTCCTTAAACCAAAGGTCGTTGGAGATGACGTAGTTGATCAGGGCACCCAAGAGCACAACATCAGAGCCTGCCCGGATGGGAATGTGCTTATCGGAGACCGCCGAGGTCCGCGTGAACCGCGGGTCAACGTGGATAACTTTGGCTCCCCGGGCCTTCGCCTCCGCTACCCACTGATAACCCACGGGATGACACTCGGCCATGTTGGACCCCTGGATGACAATACAGTCGGCGTTGGCCATGTCCTGCAGTGATTGCGTAGCACCACCGCGTCCAAATGAGGCTCCCAAACTGGGAACCGTGGCGGAGTGTCATATGCGGGCCTGGTTCTCGACCTGCACCGCCCCCGCAGCCGTGAACAGCTTCTTGATGAGGTAGTTTTCTTCGTTGTCCAAGGTAGCGCCGCCCAGTGAAGCTATGCCCATGGTGCGGCGCAGCAGTCGGCCCTCACTGTCGTTCTGCTGCCATGTCCTGCGGCGTGTCTCGATGAACCTGTCCGCGATCATCTCGACGGCGGTACCCAGGTCCAGGCGTTCCCACTCGGTGGACCGGGGTGCCCGGTAAAGTACTTTGGTCTGGCGGCCGGGCGAGTTGACCAGCTGTTCACTGGCGGAACCCTTGGGGCACAAACGGCCGCGGGAGATGGGCGAATCCGGGTCGCCCTCGATCTGGACAACTTTCTCGTCCTTGACATAGACGCGCTGGCCACACCCTACCGCGCAGTACGGGCAGATGCTTTGGACCACCCGGTCAGCAGTGGTTGTTCGCGCAGTTATTGCTTTGGTCTTGGCCGATGTGACCGCAGGCCCACGGCCAAACAGGTCGCCCGTACTCAGTTGACGGACGACCGGCCATTGAAGAAAACTTCTCGGCGCCATTTCTGGAGCATAGCCCAAACCACTGCGGCAGCAACAGGACCAACACCCCGGCGCCGCTAACCCTTTTTCCGCTGTGTTTCGTTTAATGGTGGAAGGCGCACCGGACGGCAGCAATTGGAGGAAGACCATGACGCAGCGGGATATTCCCGACGACGAACATGCATCGGGCCCGGGGGGTTTGGCCCCAACCGACGTCCCCGGGCCTCTGACGATTGACCAGCTACTCGCTGAGAGCCGCCTTGGATTGGACCGGGTTCACCCTGGGGATCTCGAGCGGGAGATCGAGGAGGGCGCCCTGGTTGTTGATACACGGCCGGTCGATCAAAGGGACCGCGACGGTGAGCTCCCGGGAGCGGTGGTCATAGACCGGAACGTTCTCGAATGGCGACTCGATCCATCCAGCCCGCACCGTATCCCGGGCGCCGGGGATGCCGCCCGGCGGATCGTCGTCGTCTGCAATGAGGGCTACAGTTCCAGCCTTGCCGCGCACACCCTGCAACGGTTGGGGCTGGCCCAGGCGACAGACCTTATCGGCGGTTTCCAAGCCTGGGCGGCACTGAAGCGCACCGAATCCACGTGATCGAGCACCGCAGTCCGGCGGTTATGGTGCGGCACGAATCTCAATGACTGCGAGGTTCCAGCGGTCCGTTGTCGGTGAGGTGTCGTTGATCGTCACAGCCGTGCCATTGGTTGGGGTGGCGGAGTTCTGGCGCTGAACCCAGTAGGTGTCGCCCGCTGGCGCCAGGTACTGGTCGACGAGGGTCTGATTGGGCCCTGCCGTGCGGGCTATCGGGTTGGACCAGTCCGTACCGACGCCCCAGACCCAGGAGCCGGCCCTCGTGGTGGTGAGGGTGGCAGTTGGCGCGCCGGAGGCGGCGTTTGCGCCCAGTGTTGCGCCCGTTGCGATATCGGCTCCCCGGAAGGCGACAACCGACATGGCGGCCTGCCAGCTTCCCGAGGCCTGCGTGGCGGTGACGGTCGCATTCGAGAGCGGTCCGGGGGCGACGGCTTGCCAGATTTCTGCGGTTCCAGGCTGTGTATTGGACCTTTGTCGGAGTGTCCAACTGAGCCCTCCGCCGGAGACGGAACTGATGCTTGCCGAATTCGCGGAGTTCGGACCGTCCGAACTGACGAAGGCAAGGAGGAGTTCATTGGAGCCCGTGGTTGTTACACCCGGAGCGCTGATGGTCGACGTACTGGTTCCTTGGTGGACGGAGACGATTTTGTCGACCGTGATTCCACTGCCCGCAGCAACGGCCTGCGCCGTCGCAGTGTTCGACGGCGGGCTGACGTTGCCTGCCGCGTCGACGGCGGCAACCGTATAGGTGTACGTCGTCCCGGCGAGCACCGAAGTGTCGCTGTAACTGGTGGACGCCGGGCTCCCGACTAATGTTCCGTCGCGCGAAACCCGGTACGAGGTGACCCCTACGTTGTCCGTGCCGGCCGTCCACGTCAATGCGATCTGTCCCGCAGACGCTGACGCAGACAGGTTCGTCGGAGCCGTTGGAGGGGTGGTGTCCTGGCTCGGCGCTGACAATCGGATCATTCCGGCCGTGGACGGAACGCCATTGCCGTCAACGATCGAGAGCAGGTAATACCCCGGAGGGGCGTAGTTGCCGTTGGCCGGCATTTGGACGTTGAGGCCACCGGCGGCCTGCGAGAAGCCCAGGTTCATGGCTACCGCGTTCTGGTCGAAGGCATGGGTCACGGATCCCGTCTTGATCAGTGACACGGATTGGATCCGCGCCCCATCAGGGGTGCCGATGAACGCCGTCGAACTGTACTGGGCACTGCCCGGTACGCTGGATATGCTCGGCCGCGGACCTTTGAAAAGGTATGGCGGCGAGTAGATCTGATAGCTCTTCTGGTCCGCAACGCCTGTATCGCCGCCGCTGCCTGATACGAACACCCTGCCGTCCGGAAGCAGGACGGCCACCGAGTGGTAGAGGCGGGGAACCGACATCGGTGCCACGGTGCTCCACGTTCCGGCGGTCGGTTGCCAGATCTCGGCCGGCATCACGGCCTTGCTGATGTCCTGGCCCGATTTGTCGGTCCCCCCTCCTGTCGCAAGGACAGTGCCATCGGGCAAGTTCGTCAAATTCACGAAGCTGCGCGGGAACGCCATCGACGCTGTCGCCTGCCAGGCTGGGCTTTGCGCGTTCATGTCCAAGGTGTAGGCGGTATTGCTGGACTGGCCCGTGAATCCACCGTCTGCGGCAGATCCGGCCTTGATGAACTTGCCCGGCGCGTAGTTCGCGATCGAAGCGGCGTCCAGGACGCGGGCGTCAACGGTGGTCCATTGCTGCGTGGAGATGTTGAGGGCAAGGCTCGATGTAGCTTGTTCAGAGGCTCCGGCCTGGAGGATGCGGCCGTCGGGCAACTGATAGATGAAGGGGTAGTACGGAATATTCCGGTTCGCTCCCGGCAGGTCGGTCCAGGAGTTCGTGGTGGGTGAATAGACCTCCGGGATGGTCACGATGTCTGTCGAGTTGGTGTTCGCACCCGAGGTCACCAGGACCCGGCCGTCAGCCAACGTCGTCGCCGTCGGATACCACCGTGGGTGGTTCATGGGGGCCAGGCTTTGCCAGGTTTCCGTGGTGGGGTCGAACGCCGTGACATCGCGGATCCCCAGCCCGCCGCTTGTCGCCGTCCCACCGACGACGAGGATACGTCCGTCAGGCAGGACCGCCTGCCCTGCGCAGAAGAGGTCAACTGCTGCGCTGGGCACCTGGGTGTAGTTACCTGTCACGGGATCGAGGAGGTATTGCTGGCCGCCTTGGGAGAAGTCGCCCTGCCAGGTAAGGACCTTGCCCGTGGGCGTCAGCGCTGCGTGGATGGACACCTCAGGCCAAGCCACGACAGGTCCCCACGAGCCAACCACGGACGGGTCCGTGCCGGAGCCGGCCGTGGTGAAGGCCGCATCGCCCGAGACGGCGAGGTTGCCCGCAGCGTCCGCGGATTTCACCCTGTAGTGGTAGAGGGTGCCCGCCGACAGCCCGGACAATGCCGCCGAGTGGGTGGTCTGAAGCGTGGGATCTTGAACTGTGTTTTGGCCGTAAGCCGCAGTCGTGCCGTATTCCACCTGCGTGCTGGAAGCCTCGTCCGTAGTCCAGGTGATGGTTGCGCCACTCGTACTCGGTGTGCCGGCTGACACACCCGAAATCACGGGCGGAGTGGTGTCCCCTGTTGCTGGCGCGGCCGGAAGAATTTCGATGACGGAGAGGTTCCACCGGTCAGTCGTCGGTGCCGTGTCATTGATTGCCACGACGGTAGGGGGCGCTTGGGCCGTCACAGCGGTTTGGCGCTGGACCCAGAAGGAATCGCCTTGGTTTGACAGGTACTCATCGACCTTGGTCTGGCCGGCGCCAACAGTGCGGGCAACGGCTTTGTCCCAGTCGTTTCCCACTCCCCACACCCACGAGCCCGCCCGGGTTGTGGTCAGGGAAGCGTTTGGAGCCCCTGTGGTGGCATTCCCTGTTCCGACGGCGCCGTCAGTCGCCACATCGGCGCCGGCGAAGGTGACCACCGTCATTGAGGACTGGAACGAGCCCGCGTTGGTGGCGGTGACCGCTGCGTTCGTCAGCAGGTTCGGTGCTACGGCTTGCCAGATCTCAGCCGTGCCCCACTGGGTGTTGGTGCGTTTGCGTAGCCGCCAGGAGAGGCCGCCACCGGCGACGGACACAAAGGACTCTCCCCCAGTGGTTTTCGGCCCATCGGACATCAGGAATGCAACGAGGAGTTCATTCGGCTGGCTTGTAGTGAAGGCGGGTGACACGATCCGCGTCGAAGGGGTGCTCTGGTGCGTGCTGACAATCCGGTCAGTTGCCAGCGGAACGGCAGCCGCTGCGGGCCCGGCAGCGGGGAGCAGACCCAGGACAGAGCCTGCGACGGCAAGGGAGAAGCTCGCCAGCAGAACGAGCGCCCGGGATGAAAAGATGCGTTGCATGGTTGGTCACACGTTGCTCTCCTGACGGTTCGCAAGGAAACGCATCACCCATCGGGCGGAGACCATGCGTTCAGAACGGGTGAAACCCTGACGGCGGCAGTTAGCCGCGTGAAGCGCCGGGCCAGGTACGGAGGCAGATGGAAAGGCCCTCCTGAGCGGGCTCCACAGTCGAAGAATAACTGCGTGAGAGCGGTCTTAGCAATGAGAGTTGGTAAGACCATTCCCCAATCTGTTCATCGATCCAATGGAGCAGGACGTTTACGGACGTTCGCACGGGAAGCGACGACCGAGACTGCGGTGATTGCGCCGGTGGCCATGATCCCCGCCAGGACCACAATCTGGAACCGTCCTGCTTCCAGCGGCGAGACACCGCCGAAAATGGCACCGACAAAAGCACCCGGCAGAGTCACCAAACCCGTTGTCTTGGTCTGGTCAATCGAAGGAATCAAAGCGGAATATACGGCGCCGCGGGCCAAGTCCAACGTGGCTTGACGGGGAGTCGCACCCAACGCCAGCCACCCCTCAACTTCCTCCCAGTGGTCATTGACCGCCCCGGTGAATCGGCGACCGGCCAAGACCGCCGTGGTCATTGAATTGCCGATGATGATCCCACCGATGGCCAGCGCATAGCGAGGGGTCAACTCGATCGCGCCAGAGGCGAAAATGATGCCCATGCTGACCCCGATCCCCAAACTCATGGAGGCCCCAACACGACGAAGGTTTCGCCAGTTCCAGCCAAGACGCCGGGCAGCAGTTATCCCCGCGACGCTGAACATGACCAAGAGCGCCAAAGCAACGAACGTGGGGTTGGTGATCACACCGCTGAGAATGACACTGATGGCCGCGAGCTGGACTGCCCCTCGCAGGATCGCCATCGCCGGAGCCCACCGATGGGGCACTCCGTACCCGCCAAGGACTCCCCACGTCACTGCTGCGAGGAGGACGACGCCGAGAATGGTGCCCCAGAAGGCCACAGTTGTCATCCGCCCAGCCTATAGAGGGACGGCCATCGCCACGGGGCAATGCGCGGGACAATCAAGCCGCGTCATGGCCGCGAACGCAGGGACCGCCGCACCCGGGAAAGGACCGACTGCAGGAGAGTCCGGGCGAGCGAGAGCCCCTGTTCGAAGCCCACCTCCGGCAGGTAGGCGCGGGTAACGGCGCTGCCGATGGTCGGCAACGCGGCCGGATCGGGATAAACCATGTACAGCGGAACGTACCGGGGCTGGAATTTGGACTTGAAGCCGAGCAATGAGCGGAATCCATAGATGGGTTCAAGGGTGGATCCGAGTCCTTCAAGGAACCTGTCCATGGCGTTCGGGGAGGGGTCCGGTCCAGTCCCGCCGTCACTGGGTGGGGGTGGCGCCAGCGGGGCTCCCGACAGGCTGATGAACGCGTATCCTTCGTCCCGCAACGTGACGGCTGCGGAGGCTATGAGGAACTCGGCGCTGGCGCGCATGGCCGTGCTTCGCCTGCGGATCACATCCAACGTCCAGCCGACGACTACGCCGTCACTGTAGACAGGGAGCCATGAGGTCACTGCGTGCACTCTCTTGTCCTTATCAATGGCCACAAGACAACGAACTTCGGGATCGTCGAGCTCATCAAGGCTTCCGAGTGTGAAACCCATTTCGGGGATCTTTTTGTCCGCGACCCACTCTTCGGAGATCTCCTGGATTTGTGCCTGGACGCCCCGTGGCGCGGCTTTGTACGTAGTCCATTGAGCCTGGACACCGGCTTTCGCGGCGTTGTTCATTGCCGTCCGGATGTCCTGGAACTTCTTTCCTTTGAAGGTGACTTGGTCCAGGTCGAGGATGGTTTCCTGGGCGACCGGGACACCCGCCCAACCCCTGGCGGTGGCATGGTCTTTCAGGTCCTGCGGCACGGAATAGAAGCAAGGGCTCCAGCCGTTCGCGGCTGCGTGGACCGAGAATTCGTCGAACGTTTTTTGCTGGTCCTCTATGGGGCCGACCGGTGGGCCCAATGTGAGGGCCACACCGCCGATCACGCGATAGGCCACGAAACTGTGTCCGTCCGAAGTGAACCAGTACCTGTTCCCCGGCCAGGTGGTCATCCACGACAACGTTCCCCCGTTCTGGGTTTTGATGATGGCCCGTGCCCGATCTTCGTCCAGGCTGTGCCGGTTGTGGGCCGGCCTGAGGAAGGTCCGGAGCAGCGCGGCTCCCGTCACGGCCCAGAAAACGATGCCCACACCCTCGTACACAGCCACCGCTCCGGGGCTCATTGGTACAAACGCCGGAGTCAGGTCGAACATATAACCCAAAGGCAGGAACCGGTCAGGGATGTCAGCCAGAATCCCGGCCAACCCGGGCTGCGGATTGAAATCCTGGGCCATGGCCGACGCCGCAGCCACGTATGTCAAGGCCAGGACCGCCGCCAGCCCCACGACGAAAACAGCCAGACGGAGGTAGGTCCCCCTCGGAGCGCGGACTGTAAACAGTTTCCGTCGGGTCAGCAGAAGCACCGCGAGCAGCAGGGGCAGCAACAACGGCAGAACAAGGGAAAACGGATGACCATGACCGGGGGCATCCACAGCAGTCATGCTCTCTGCTGCAGCGGTATCCGGAGCTGAGGGCTGCAGAACTGCAACGATGGTAGCCACAGCCATGGCGGAAAGTGCTGCTTGAATGAGCAGGGTTCCCGCCCAAGCGAACCGGCGTCCGCGACGCAACCCGTCGGCAAACAAGAGCAGCAGGAACGACGGAAGGACCGCCATGAAAGTGCCGCCCGCTCCGGCCCGCAATTGCAAACCAGCGGCAGCACAGTCCCTGGCCAGGGCGGGGTACGCGCAAAGCGTCTGCAATGTCTCAGGGTCCACCGGTTGGAGGTTGGTCAAGAGAAAGCGAAGAACCGACAAAGGACCTACCGCGTGGGGCGCCAGCCCGGCTACGACCGGCCCGATGGCCGTTACAGCGACGAGGAGCGCAATCAGCACCCGGCGTTCATGCCGTGAACTTACAGGATGCGGCGTTACCGGTCTACGTCCCGAGAGTACTGGTCCTACAAGAGCTCCCACGGTAGCGGCGAAGAGCCGTACCAAGTCGGCGAAACCACCGTTGTACAAAGCCAGCAGCAGGAGCAGGGCAAACACGCCCAATCGTATTCGGCGCCGCCATAGCGTCGTCATGGATGCGGTGGACGCCATCAGGACGGCGCAAACCAACGCGCTGGGGCCGGCAAAAGCGTTTCCACCAATTTGGCCAACCCAATCCCCCATCACGCCAGCCGCCACGGCCACGAACCCCATCGCGGCAGCAACTCCCACCACATGGCCCGCGGCCGCAGCCACGGCGAACCGGCGGCTGCCGATGCGGCGTTCCACCGGGACGCCTACTCCCAACAACAGCAGTATTCCGATCACGGCACTTGTCGGGTTGCGAGCCCAGAAAGCCGAACTCAGCAGCACCCACCAATGCTCGGGGAAAGACCGCGCTGTCGCGCCCAGGGGTACCCGCGAACCGTCACCGAACCCACCAAAAACTGCTGCCAAAATCCCGATAAGAAGGACGCAGCCAATGCTGACCGGGGCACCGGCGACGCTGGCCACGAGCTGGCCCAAACGACGGCGCTCTTGGGGCGCCACTGCAGCACCGTCCAAGTGCGTCATTACGGGCTTCCTCTCCGGGAACGGGAATGCAGACCGTGGCACCCGTCCCGCGCCAGGACGCCCCGGCCGAGCGGCGCGGACCAATCCGGCGCCACCTTGCTATTCCATCACAGGAACCTCGGAGGATGACGAAGTCCGGGGCTCTCTGGCCTGCTGCGCATCCGCAGCGGGAGCCTCCGTCCGGGACTGAAGGATGGCAGATTCAATCCTCAGGCAACAACCCATGAACACGAGAAGCGAGCCAACAACCAGCGGCCAAAGGACAAATGAGCCGGTCAGGAAGGACTGGATTGCAATGACGACGAATCCGATGAAGGTAGCAAACGAACCGTTGCGTTGCGTGCTGTTAGTGGTCGAAGAAGCCAAATGCGGTTCCCTTTCGAAGTGTTCAACAATAGAAGCTGTCCGGCCTCCGTTGCCCAGCCTGATTGAGCTCAAAGTCTAGTGCGTTCCAAGAGTCGGTCGATGGACCTCTCCTGCTGCTCAATGGAATAGCTCTCGTTGTCAAGCAGCGACACTGCGTTAAGTCCCTCGCTCAACGCCGAAACGTCCACCGCAAAGGACGTGACGTCGTCGTGGGTCCAGTCTGGTCGTGCTGCCGCAGCCAGCCGTTCAATGCGGCGCAGCAACATCCGGTTGCCCTGCCGGTGATGTTCCGCGATGTCCTCATCAGCAACGGCCGCAGCCAGGAAACTGACCCAGACCCGCGCTTCGTCGCTGGCGCCACGGAGACCTGCGGGCAGGGCGCGAACGACATCCTGGAGGGCGGCGAGAGGGTCCGGTGCGTTGGCCTCTACCTCTTCAAGCCGGGCAACGGCGCGTTCGGTCAGTGTCTTGCGCGCATGGACAAGAAGGTCACGCTTCGTGGGGAAAGTATGGAACACCAGCCCGGTGGTGCATCCAGCCTCCTTTGCCACGGCACTGGCTGTAATACGGTAGTGCCGACTACGGAATACCGCAACGAATGGGAGAGCAGTGAACGGGAGTGATCGTGAAGCAGCAGCGGATGTGCTGCGAGCTTGGGCGCTGGACGAAGATCTGAAGGAAAAGGTGATGGCCTCGCCCCTGCTGGCACCCGTTGCCTCCAGGATCGCACGCCAGTACTCGGCTGGCGACACCGTGGCCGACGCCGTGGAGGCAGCTCAGCGCTCGATGTCACGCGGACACCTGGTCAGTATCGAATACGCCGGTGAAAGCGTCCGCGATGCCGACCTGGCCCGCCATGAAACAACCGTCTTCCTGGAGCTGATCAGCGCACTTCGGGAAGCAAAAATTGCAAGCACCGTTTCTTTCGACCTCTCCCACGTCGGGCTGCTCCTGGGCCAGGATCTGGCAATGGAGAACGTCCGCGCGATGGCCAAAGCTCTCGCGCCGTTGGGCACTTCGCTCATGATCTCCGCGGAGGGCTCGGACCGTACCGACCTGGTCCTGGACACCTATGACGCCCTCATCGCGGAGGAACTGCCAGTGGGGATCACCATCCAAGCTCGCATGCACCGTAGTGCAGCCGACCTGGAACGTGTGCTGGAACGCCCGGGCGTCATCCGGTTGGTCAAGGGAGCCTTCCTCGAACCGGCCGACCGGGCCTACCAGCGTGGGAGCAGCGAGCTACAGGACGCATACCTCCGTTTGGCGGGCCGCATCCTGGAGGCTGGACACGCGCTGTCCATCGCAACCCACGACGCAGCACTTATCGGAAAACTCACAACAGAGCACCCGGACCTGATCAGTCGGCCGGACGTGGAATTCGAAATGCTGCTCGGGCTGGGCACCGCCACCTTGGACCAATTGCACAAGGACGGCTACACCACGCGGGAATATTCGATCTTTGGCGATCAATGGTGGTTGTACGTCCTGAACCGCATCGCAGAAGAACCCGAACGGGTGTTCACGGCACTCGTAGCTGCCGCTGAATAGACGGGGCCCCTCCTGCCGACAACCCGCGCGCAACACGTCAGGGCCGTAAGGCGCAGGGGTTACGCCTTGAGGGAAAAATATCTGGACACGGTCGCGCGAACGGCCGATGAACAGTGCCCGAAAGCGTGAGGAACCACGGTGTGGACCAGCCGGAGTGCTGGCCGCTAAAGTCGCCCGAGAATTCTCCATGGCGCTCGGGGCCTCCTCCGCCAGTGACTTGGACCGCAAGTAGCCGGGCCAGTCGGGAGGATCCTGGAGCTTCAGCGCTGGGGTCCCTAGCGAATCAGTCCGGCGACGAGGTTGATGGTGGTAGCGAGGACGATGGTGCCAAGGAGGTAGGACAGCAAAGCCTGACGCAGAACTGTGGTGCGGATTGCGTCCGTCTTCAGGTCGGTGTCCGAGACCTGGAATGTCATACCAACTGTGAAGGCAAGGTAGGCGAAATCCATGTAGCGCGGTTGTTTGCTTTCGTTGAAGTCCACACCGGTTTTGTCCCGGTAGTAGATGGACGCGTAGCGCAAGGTGAAAAGGGTATGGACAAGAAACCAAGAGAGTGCCACGCTGCCAACGGCCATGGCGATGATGGCGGCCTTTTTGCCTCCCTCGGCGTCGGCAGCGTCCAGCAGAATCAAAGCAACGCCGGCGAAACTGGCAATCGTTGCACTCAGCACCAGCGCATCCGCCCCTGCCCGTCCAGGGTCTTCGCGCCGGGCGTGTGCGGCTGTCGCAGATGACTGGAGCCTGCCTATGACCGTCCAGACCCAAACCAGATACGTTACGGACGCCGCGGCCCATCCGATCGCCGGGGCATAGGCCCAAGACTTCAGCAGACCGACCATCAAGGCAGTTACCAGACCCACGGCGATCATCACCGCGACCCGCAGTCTCGAGTGATGCGCCGTTGTATCAAAGTCCTGTTCGGGCTTGGCGGAGCCGTTGCTTTCGGTCATATCCGATCATCTCACCGGGAACGTCAATTCCCGCGTTGTTCCTCTGAACGACATGAGTTTTGGGCCCCCGACGCACTGGGTCCAGCGACGTCACAAGCCGATCACCCTCCTGAGGCCAAACGAAGTGATCCGTGCAAGTTCCGGGTTGTCCTGAAGCTCGCTGAGCGTAAGTCCAGTTTCTTTGAGTGCGCGTCGCATCGCCTGTAAGTTCGCAAATCCACTGGCCTCGGCAATATTTCCCAAGGAACGTCGCCACGAACCGGGCTCCGCAAAGAGTTCCAGAGCCTCCACAGTTCTCAGTGTCCGGATGTATTTGTTGACCGAGAGGGCTTCGTCCTCGAAAAGATAATAGAGGGCCCGACGGGACAGAAAGGAGTAGGCCACAACTTCATCAACGTCCAATGCCGGGTTCCTGTAGTTCATCCGAATGAACTTCTTGACCGCTGCGATGCGGGCCGGCTTCATGTCGGAATCTTCGGCCGGTGCTTCCAGGAGTGAACCGATCAAAGCTGTCATCATGGACCGGAAGACCGGCTGCAACCGCGGTAGGTCCCGTCCCAGATCCGGCTCCTGCCAACTGCACAACGCCGGCAAAATAAGCCCGCGGACCATGGGATGCGTCCGGATATCGCCGAGACCCTCCAACCTTTTCATCGACTGATCGTCCAAGCCCATCAGTTGACGGTCGAATTGGATTCTCACGGCGCTAAGACCTGATGGGGCATGGAAGCTCCCTGGGTAAGAGTGGTCCATGAACCGGACGCTGCCAGGGGCGATCTCCTCAGAGCGACCGGAAAAACTGAAACCCGCGCATGAACTTCGGAAATACAGTAACCAGTTCTGGGAACGGGCGGGAGCCCTCCAACGGCAGTTGGCGGGTTCGTTGCTGACATCCACGAGACTGAAACCGGGCCCACCAAGGCTCAGGGCAGTGGGGTTAAAGCCTGGCCGGACCAGTGTTTCGGTCTTTTCAAGCCGTGCTGGCGTATCTATCGCGTTGCCGTACCAACACCTCCAGTGTTCAAACTTCTCCTCCAGGTTCAAGTCCATCGGCACGCTGTAATGCGTGAGTCCTTCCGGGGATGGGTCGATGTCGCTGGTCGAGGGTGAGGATTTCATGAAGTGACGCCTTTTGGCTGCTGGACAGCCGTGGTTCGAGGGAAACTCAAGGCAACGAAGCAAGCGAGTGCAATGAGGACTTATAAGTCTAGGTGCTGGCGGCCTGTGGGTAGTGGTTCCGCCATTTGCTCCACTCCTCGGGATGGACGGTGGGCTCCCCGAGCAAATATCCCTGCCCCACAGGGACTCCGAGCTCCATCACTGCGGCGAGTTCCCCCATCGTTTCAAGACCTTCAGCCACCAGGGTTGCACTAATACCTTCGGCGAACTTGACCATCGCGGATCCAAAGGCCTTCTTCGCATCGTCCGCGTCGAGTCCGGCGATGATTGTCCTGTCGAGTTTAATAAAGTCGGGCCTGAGTTGAAGTACATGCCGCATCGAAGCGAACCCCGCTCCCGTGTCATCGACGGCGATACGCAAGCCGGCTTCTCGCGCCCGCGCCAGAGAAGCCTTGAGACTCTCATAATCTGTCACTGCGCAGTGCTCCGTCAGCTCCAAGACGATCCTAGTCGGCGCAACCCGCGACTCTTCCAGCAGAGCGACCATCCGCCGGTCAAGACAGGCTGTTGGGGAGAGATTGACGGAAACAAAGAGATGATTCGGCAATTCCGCGGCGGCGTTGAGCGCCGTTTTCATGGCCAGGAACTCGAGCTCGGCCGCGCATCCTGACGAGGCAGCGTCAGCGAACCACTCCTCTGGTGACCTGTCGGGTTCCCCGGAAAAGCGAGTCAACGCTTCAACGCCCACCACGTGGCCGTTACTAAGGTCACGGATCGGCTGGAAAGCCGTTGACAGCGTCCGGCTTGCGATCAAATCCTGAACTCGAAGTTCGGCGGCTATCCCAGGCAGGCCCCCACCACCTTGCCCAGCCAACCCGCTGGACTCCGATGTGCCTGACCGCCTCCAGCGCGTCAGCAATGACAGCAATGACCCAGCGCGCTCCCATCGCTTGCCGGGCGCCAAGCGAGGACAGCTCGCTGTTTCCTCGCTGGATCCTATTGTTCTACGGAGCATGCCCCGCCCCCAGACTTCTTGTTGGCCCTAAAGATCAGCATTGCAAAACACTATGGTTCCTTAGCCGGCCAGCGGATCGGCATCAGCTTCACATCGTGCAGTAAGTGCTGCCTGGCGGTATCGATTCGTGCACGGCAGACAAGATATCGCCGCTCATTGCACTCGTTGAGTCCTACAAGGAGATTTTCTGCACTGTTCGTCATC
Source organism: Arthrobacter sp. LFS091 (assembly GCF_047977885.1). Lineage (NCBI taxonomy): Bacteria > Bacillati > Actinomycetota > Actinomycetes > Micrococcales > Micrococcaceae > Arthrobacter > Arthrobacter sp. LFS091. Next base: position 100,155 of record NZ_JBFPFP010000001.1, on the reverse strand, counting down.
AGAACTGCGGGGCAGCCCTTGGCCCGGGGCTAGTCTGAAAGAGTATTCCCGTCCGTCCGGTCTCCCCCAGACAGGACGGGCGGGTCTGTGCAATGCCGCACAGTGTTCGTTGCAAATCTCCCTTTCGCACCCTGACAGATCGGCCGGTTGCATGAATTCTGTAGAGGCTGCGGTCCCGGCTTCAACCCTGACTGGCGCGCAAAAAGTCGCGGTGGTGTTGATGCAGCTAAGTCCTGCCGGTGCCGCCTCTGTGTTCGCCCGCTTCTCCGAGCCTGAGGCCGAAGAAATTGCGGCAGAAATTGTCCGCCTCCAACGTGTCCCATCTGCTGTGGCAACCACAGTCGTCAACGAATTCCATGACTACGTCAAGAAGGGCCGCCGCTCCGCCCGTGGAGGTCGCGACTTCGCTGCAGGGCTACTCGAGGCGTCCTTCGGTACAGACAAGGCCGCTGGTCTCATGGACAGGCTCACCGGTGTGATGGTAGGCAAGTCCTTCGAGTTCCTGGAACCTATGGCGATCGAACAGATAATCGCACTACTCGACGGCGAACTGGCACAAACCACGGCCCTCGTGCTCGCGCATCTACGACCAAGCAAAGCATCAGCCATTTTGACGGGCCTGGATGACAACCTGGCCGTTGAAGTCTCATGCTGCATCGCCACCATGGGTCCAGTAGCACCGGAAGTGATCGCAACAGTCGCGGAGGTCCTTCGGGAGCGCGCCGGTTCGGCAGCAAAGCTGGCAAGTTCGAACGAAAACCTTGGCGGCGTTCAACCTCTTGTGAACATCATCACGCGCACAGACTCAAGAACCGAGCGCACCATCCTTAATGGCCTTGATCAGGTCGACGTCGAACTGGCGGGTGAGGTCCGGGCGCAAATGCTTACGTTCAAGGATCTGGTCAGACTGGACCCACGCGACCTGCAAAAAATTCTGCGCAGGGTAAGTCCAGAGAGCCTGGCTACTGCACTGAAGGGAGCCCCCGTTGTCGTTCTGGAATCCGTGAAACGCAACATCTCCGAACGCAACCGGGAAATCCTGCTCTCCGAAATGGCAAACTCCGGGCCAATAAGAGCTTCACAGGTTGAAGAGGCCCGGGCTCAAATCGTCCGCCTCATACGGGACGAGACCGCATCCGGCACCATGGTGATCCATCGCGCCGAGGATGAGGACTACATAGACTGACCCTCGACATCGAATACTAAGTGTGCTTAGCATTGCGTGGGTAAGCACACGGTTTGGTGAGCAAGGTCAGGGATCAAGAATTCCCGGCTGGGTCCTTCATATATGCATATACCCAGAGGGCAGCCTCTTATATGTCGCACATTGATCGCAAGGCCCTGATTGCCGCCCACCGGACTGGTTGTCGCGCTCGCTCCGGCACCGCTGGGTGCTCCCGAACTTGCGCCCTTGATCGGGTGGTCTGTCGCAGGCTGCGTCTTCCTGACCTGGGCCTGGATCAAGGCGTGGCCCGCCGGCCCGGAGGCCACAGGTGAACTCGCCCGCCAGGAAGATCGCTCTCGACGGCTTGTTGACTCCCTTATCACCGGCGCGACGTTCCTCAGTCTTGTGGCGGTTGTCTTTGCCTTGATCCGCAGCCAGCAAAAAGATCCAATAGGCGTGGCCGCCGCGCTACTGGCGGCCCTCAGCGTGGTGCTCGCATGGGCCCTCGTCAACACCGTCTACGCGTTCAAGTACGCCCGGATGTACTACCACGACGACCATCATCGCTTCCGCTTCAACCAGGACGAGGAACCGTCGTACAGCGACTTCGCCTACGCAGCATTCTCAATTGGCATGTCTTACAGCGCGAGCAACGTGAAGGAGTCATCGACCGCATCCCGCAAGATCGCCTTGGGACACGCGCTGCTTTCTTACTTCTTCGCCACCTTCGTCGTCGCAGTCGCCATCAACATTGTCGTCAGCCTGGGACAGTCCGGTTAAACGGTCCGCTTAGGCAAGCGGGGCCCCGGTGGGTGGGGTTCCGCCAGGGCCGCCTCCGGGTGGCATTCCGCCGCCCGGGACGCTGCCGGCACTTGGAGTGGTGGTGGTGTCGACGGCGGCGGTAAGGGCCACCTGGTAGCCGGAAGTGGTGTCGCCGGTAACCTGTCCGAGTTGCAGCGCACCTCCATCGTCCCCGAAGACGTTGTCCGAGGTCAGGCTTACCCGGGAAAGGTTCGAGCTTGAACCCTTGTATTCAGACAGTGCGTACACCTTTTCGCTGATGTCCTGGGGCAACGCGACTTGGGACGTTGCGATTGCCTTCGTTGAATCAGTGATGTCTTCCACGGCGGGGTACACCTCGAAGTGGATATGCGGCCAACGCCCCGTGTAACAGGCCGGGTAAATGGACGTGTAGCTGACTTTCCCATCGCTGTCGGCGACCTGCACTCCGCGGAGGTAGGTTTCGTTCTGGATGCCTTGGGAGTACATCGAATACCCGCCCTCGGCATTGCAATGCCACACATAGACAGCGGCGTTCTTTAAGGGGACACCACCGTTGGCCATGTCAAGGATTGTGAGGGTGAGCGTCATGGGCACGCCGGCCGCCATGGTCCCGCCGCCGATGCTGGAGCGGATGTCACTTCGCACGATGCCTGAATTCTCAAGGACATCCGCACCGTTGGAACCATCACCAGGGTAGGGCCCGGCAGTCTCGTCAGGAATCTCAGTCAAACCCGAAGTGCCCGTGGAGGACCCAGTGGAAGCGTTGGCCGTGGAACTGGCGGCCGGGGTCTGGGCATCGATGCTTCCTGTGCTGCCGGGTGAGCAAGCGGCAAGGGCTACGGCTCCCATGCCCGCCCCGAATATCCCTAATATCGACCGGCGGCTTACCAAAGTCCCGATGTCGAAGGCAACGCCTTGATCGACGACTTCGTCGTCGACGCGGTGTAGCGCCCGCCCCTCATACATGGGACCGTTGATGGTGTACTCGGGTTCAGGGAGTCTGCTGCTCATGGTTCCTCACTCGACTGCTGGTATCAATGCTTACAGCCTTCATTGGCAATCAAGGGTCGGACTGTGGTGAAGCTGTGTTGCGCCTTTGAAGCGTGGAGATGGTCTGGACATCGAGTGGGAACTACGCGACGAGACGTGGGTAGTCCGCCGGTTCTTCATCCGTGATCCTGCTGGCCGGGTTATAAGTATCGCCAGCCACATCAGACCCTAGATCATCTCCTCCCCCACTCCGCCCACTCAACTGCCGTCAGTCGAGCAGCGCTACGCCAAACTCTGCGACGACAGCCCGCAGTTCCCCGAGGTAGCGCTGCGCCTGGTCGGTTAGCGGAATTGCGGCGTGGCCGATCCAGCCGATCTCGATGCGTTCGTCAACGTCGAGCGGGATGGCGACGATCTCCGGGTCGAGCTGCCCGCTGATGATGCCCGTCGAAATCGTGTAGCCGTGGAGCCCGATCATGAGGTTGAAGATCGTGGCGCGGTCAGAGACCCGGATCTCCTGCTTACTGGACAAGGTGGAGAGTATTTCCTCGGCGAAGTAGAAAGAATTGTTCGCGCCTTGATCGAATGTCAACCGCGGCAAGCCGGCGAGATCATCGAGGTTCGCACGCTCCTTTGCAGCCAGCGGGTTCTTCCGTGAAATGAATATGTGCGGATCGGCGAGGAAAAGCGGAGTGAACGCGAGCCCGGACTCCCTGAGCAGCTTGTCGATGACTTTCCGGTTGAAGTCGTTCCGATAAAGGATGCCGATCTCGCTGCGGAGTGTCCGGACATCCTCGATGATGTCCCAGGTGCGGGACTCCCGAAGTGAGAACTCGTATTCGGCCACATCAGAGGCCTTGACCATCCGGACGAAGGCGTCCACCGCGAACGAGTAATGCTGCGTTGACACCCCGAGCAGACGACGCCGCGGCGGCCTTCCAAGGTAGCGCTGCTCAAGGAGGGCGAACTGCTCCACGACCTGCCTCGCGTAGCCGAGGAACTCTACGCCGTCGGCGGTGAGGGTGACTCCGCGGGCGGAGCGAACCAGGAGCGAACGGCCAACCCGGGCCTCAAGGTCCTTCATCGCGGCGGACATGGTCGGCTGGGCTACATAGAGAAGATCGGCGGCTGCGGAGATCGATCCCTCAGCTGCAACTTCGATGAAGTAACGGAGCTGCTGGAGGGTTAATCCGCTCGAAATCTGGGCCATAGGAAGATTCTATATGCCTGCATAGCAACCACTAGTTACCTGATAGCCGTCGGAAAGTTGCACCATGGATACACCACCTTCTGAAAGGCCGTCTCCGGCCATCAACAACGGATTGGCAACATGGCAGACGACTTCAGCTTCAGCATCACCACGACCCCTTTCAACGAGGACTACTCCCCGTCGGAAGGCTCGAGGATCACGACGAATTTCGCCAACCTGGCACGCGGCGAGCACCGCCAGGAGAACCTCCGCAACGCCTTGACCATGATCCGGCGCCGCTTCAACGATCTCGCAGACTGGGACAACCCGGACCGGGACCGTTACACGCTCGAGCTTGAGATCGTTTCCGTGCACATAGAGTTCACTGCGGAAGGTACGGATCAGCAGTTCCCGCTGTTCGAGGTTCTCGACATCCAGATCGTCGACCAACTGAACGGGGTCCGCCACCAAGGCATCGTGGGGAACAACTTCTCGTCCTACGTCCGTGACTTCGACTTCAGCGTCGTACTGCCGGCGGCAGCAGCGGAAGCCGGCAAGCCCGTTGTTCCCGAAAACTTCGGCGATCTTCACGGCAAACTGTTCCAGCAATTCCTCGATTCCCCGGCATGCAAGAAACGCTTCCCGCAGCCGCCAGTGGTGTGCATCAGCGTCTCCACGAGCAAGACCTACCGGCGAACGGAAAACCGTCACCCCATCCTGGGCGTCGAGTACCAGCAGGACGAGTTCTCGCTGACGGACGCGTACTTCGCGAAGATGGGGCTGCAGGTCCGCTACTTCATGCCGCGAGGCAGCGTGGCGCCGCTGGCTTTCTATTTCCGCGGCGACCTGCTCAACGACTACTCCAACCTGCAGCTCATCGGCACGATCAGCACCATGGAGACCTTCCAGAAGATCTACCGCCCGGAGGTCTACAACGCGAACTCCGCCGCCGCCGTCGTCTACCAACCGAGCCTGGGAGAGCAGGACTACTCACGGACCCAGATCGCTTATGACCGCGTCGAGCGCAGTCAGCTCGCGATCACGCAGGCGAAGTACACGGAGGAACACTTCATCACGCCCCACAAGGATCTATTGGACCAGTGGACCGCCAAATACCCCGCTCTCGTCAACTGACCCACGGAGAATCGCCAATCATGAACACACTCTTGCCCACCACCGTTGTTGGAAGCCTGCCGAAACCGTCCTGGCTCGCACAGCCGGAGACCCTCTGGTCCCCCTGGAAGCTGGAGGGAGATGCGCTTCTCGAGGGTAAGCAGGATGCGCTGCGCATCGCGCTTCACGAGCAGAGCCGACGCGGCATTGACATCGTCAGCGATGGCGAGCAAACCCGCCAGCACTTCGTCACGACCTTCATCGAGCACCTCAGCGGGGTCGACTTTGAACAGCGCAAGACCGTGCGCATCCGCGATCGCTACGACGCGAGCGTGCCGACCGTCGTCGGACCGGTGCGCCGCGAGCGGCCGGTATTCGTCGAAGACGCAAAGTTCCTCCGCGCAACCACGGACCAGCCGATCAAATGGACTCTTCCCGGTCCAATGACCATGGTGGACACGCTCTACGATGACCACTACAAGAGCCGCGAGAAGCTGGCCTGGGAGTTCGCCACGATCCTGAACCAGGAGGCGAAAGAGCTGGAGGCCGCCGGCGTGGACATCATCCAGTTCGACGAGCCAGCGTTCAATGTCTTCCTCGACGAGGTCAAGGACTGGGGCGTGGCTGCGCTTGAGCGAGCGGCAGAGGGACTGCGGGTGGAGACCGCCGTGCATATCTGTTACGGCTACGGGATCAAGGCCAATAATGACTGGAAAGCGACGCTCGGCTCACAGTGGCGGCAGTACGAGGAGACATTCCCGCTGCTTCAGAGCTCCAGCATCGACATCATCTCGCTGGAATCCCAGAACTCCCACGTGCCCATGGACCTCATCGAGCTCCTCCGCGGCAAGAAGGTCATGCTCGGGGCAATCGACGTCGCAAGCGAGACGATCGAGACCCCGGAAGAGGTCGCCGACACCCTCCGCAAAGCACTGCAGTTCGTCGATGCGGACAAGCTCATCCCCAGCTCCAACTGCGGCATGGCACCGTTCCCCCGGGATGTCGCCTTGGCCAAGCTGAGTGCTCTCAGCGCAGGCACGAACATCGTTCGCGAGGAACTCGCCCGCAGGGTCTCATAACGATGTTTCACGCCTACCCCACAGACACCTGGCTCGAGGCTCCGAAGCAAAGCTTCCCGTCCTCCCTTTCGGCTGACGACTTCAAAGCATTGTTCCGTGGCCACCCAGGAGGTGTCGCCGTCATCACGGCGGATGCCGGCGAGGGACCGGTGGCACTGACTGTATCGTCGGTGGTCTCAGTAAGTGCGGAACCTCCGTTGCTGATTTTCTCGGTCTCGGCACTGTCCTCAGCGTCGAAGGTGCTTTCGCGCGCGGAAACCGTCGTCGTTCACCTGCTGGACGCCCACGACGTCGACTTGGCGAAGTTTGGAGCGACGCCAGGCGCCGACCGCTTTGACCAGACGCACCGCTGGTCGGCCCTTCCGACCGGCGAAGCGGTGTATGACGATGTCCGCGCCTGGGTGCGCTGCGCCGTCATCAATCGTATGGAAGTGGGGACCTCCACGATCATCGCCGTCCACGCTTTGGAGTCACACGTGATGCGTGACGTCCAAGCCGGCGAGCCCGGCGATGCTCTGGTCTACCACAACCGTTCATGGCACCGTCTGGGCGAGCATTCGAGGCTCGAAGGCTGAGCGGCACAGCATCAACGTGAGGCGGAAACCCGAACAGGCTTCGCCAACAAACGTTGCACAAAAGGAGGCCGACGGCGGCACAAAGTGTCGTCGTCGGCCCCCTTTCAAAGCCGCGTAGTGCCATCAAGCACAGACGCCGCCTTTAGGCTGCCTTGCAAAGTGTGACGTAGCTGCCACCGACTGGGTCTTTGTGGACGCCGAGAACTGTGACGTAACTGCCAAGGGAAACGTTTCGGTTGCCGGGGGCGGTGACGTAGGCACCTTCACTATGCGTCCGGGAAAGGGCAGTCGGCAGGGTTACGTAGCTGCCGCCGATCAATGCGGTTTTGGACACGGTGACTGCCGCAGCTGCGTCGGAGGCGGGTGCGGGCGTTGCGGGACGTTCAGTCAGTAAAGTCATGGGTCCTCCTTGGGGTTCAGGATCATGGCCAGTCCGGGATTCCAGTACCGCTCAAGCGGAAGGGTGTTTGCGGTTGTGGCGCGCCCTGCCGGCCCGGGAATGTTCACCGGTGCGGTACTCAAGGGCGGCTCTGGCCTATACCCAGCTTACCTCCTTATTTTGATTTGATCAAAATAAGGAGGGAGAGTCACCTACCAGCGCGGCAGGACGGGCACGGGACCTTCGGCCTCGATGAAACCGGCATCACCGCGGGCCAACCACTTCAGAAGGCCTTCCCGGTCCGATTCAATCCGCAGCGCACCGTCGCCAACCACCCATTCGTCGCGTTCCTCAGTAAGCAGGGTCATCCCCGGCGCGCCCTTGGCACGCATCGTCCGCACCACGGCCTCAATGGCGTTCAACAGCGAATCCGGGTCGGCTTCCTCGATGGTCCAGGCAGTATCCAGGTCGTGGTGGTGCACCACCACCTCGGAGACCCGCTAGGACGGCATTGGTGAGGAAGTAGTTTATGACTACGTCCTGGCCAAGCAGGGGCAAAAGAAGTAGCACGCACGAAGCATATTGGGCGAAAGGCGGTCCGGAGCTGATGCTGCGGACCGCCTTCGGCTTTTCCGGCCAGCGGGCTCCCGCGGATGGAGCGACGCTTTCCTATGGAGCAGCTGACGACGATGTGCGACTCGTCGACAAAGGAGCCGTGCCAGGGGCCGGGCCGGTGGTTGCCTACTTCGGGATTGCGATCCCAAGCCTGGCCATACGACGGTAGATGGTGGCCCTGCTGATGCCCAGTTCTGCTGCCGCACCGCTTACTGTTACCCCCGGCGTGGAAAGGCAGCGGATGATTTCGTCGCGTTCCACCACCTCGATCCGACTGAGATGGCGGCTGCTCCCGCCCAGAAGATAAGCAGGGAGGTGGCTCACGTCAATGGTCTCTGTCTGGACAGCGGCGGCGTGAATAACGCTGAAAAGCTCATCAATGTTCTCTGGCCAGCTATGGGCCATCAGTGCTTTTTCTGCCGCGCCGGTGAAGTTGATTTCCCGCAGGCGGGTTTGGCGGGCGGCGTAGCTGGCCAGGTGCAGGACATCCTCGCCGCGATCCCGCAGGGCAGGAACAGGAATCACCGTATCGACCATGCCCGCCAGGGGTTGCGGGATACCGTCATGACTTGCAGCTGTGACACCCCATGCGAGTGTTGGTGTGCTCCCGCCCTGGGAGAGTGGAAGCGACCGAACCGCCCGGAGGGCTTGCGCGTGGAGTTCCTGCGCCGCCCAAGCCGGCAGCAAATCTACGTTTTCGACGATCACAGCGGTAGCGGGTTTGGCCAGTTCCGGCGCCCATAAGGACAGCCACGCTTCGACGTCGGCAGGAGCAGGGACGGCCGCTGAGATGATACGGCTCCCGGGTTGAACATGCCGCAGCGCCTGCGCCAGGAGAGTTGCGCGCCCGGCACCCTGCTCCCCTACGGCGGCAACAACCCGTCCTGCCGCCAAGGCACCACTGGCCTGGTCGAGGGCGTTTGTCCAGGCCGACGAGATTTTCCGCACTGTGCCCGCTGCCGGCTCGAGCTTGCCTCTCTGGATGCGGAAGACGCCGCCCTTCGGTCCGGTTTTTCCTTTGCGGCCCTGTGATCTTGAAAGCATCAGGGCTGAGGTGTTGCCCGCAGCTGATTCCGCCAAAGCCAGCAGCAACTGCGGGGATGAGCGGGACCATGTTGTGATGTTCACACTGCCTTCCAGCAAGCCGGTGACGGGGTCGAAGACAGGTACAGCCGCGCAGGTGTACGTCCGAAGACTGGCGCTGTAATGCTCTTCCGCGCGTACGAGGGTCGGGATGCGGTCCGCGAGTGCCAATCCCATGCCATTGGTCCCGGCATCCCTTTCGGAGAAGGCGAAGCCTGGTGCCAGATGCACCTTGTCCAGCGCCCTCAAGAGGGAAGTATCTCCGCTGAAGCGGTTGAGGAGCAGGCCGTTGGCATCGGTGAGCATCAGGCTTAGGGGTTCGTTTGCCAGCGTGCCGTAGAGGCTGGTGAGCACTTCCTGGCCGCATTGGAAAAACAGCGAGTCGGACCCTGCAGGGCCAGCCCACGTCGGATCTACTGCCTCGGCGGAAACCCCGTATTCCTCGCTCCGTTGCCAGGAAGCAAGGAGGCGTTTGGCGGGAGTGGCGAGCTGGTTCACGTCATCGTGCGCGAAGCCGGCAGTCCCCTCGTCCTTGTTCGGCATCATCGCCGACCTCCTCGTCTCCATGTTTCGAGGTTACTTGGTCTCACCAGACCAATCAGAAAAGGATCGTCTCAAAATGAGACACACACCACATGTTGACGCCTGTTCCATCAGCCTACTCTCGATCTTGTCGCGACTACGGCAGTCGCCAGAAGGAGACCGGACATGTACAGCAAAGACGGCGAAAACTACTTTATTGTCGACGCCCACATCGCATTGTGGGACGCTCGCCCGGAGAACCAGCGGAACATCCCTGGTAAGCAGTTCATCGACTGCTTCTACGACTACCACCGCAACCTCTCTCCCGACGCGGAACAGTGGAGCTATGAGGAGTTCCTTTACCAAGGCGGTCAGCGCCTCATGAAGGATCTTTTTGAGGACGGCTACGTCGACCACGCGATCTTTCAGCCGGCCTACCTTGGCGCCTTCTACAAGAACGGCTTCGCGCAGGTCGAGGAGGCGTACGGCTTGGCCGCTGCGAATCCGGACAAGCTCACGTACAACCACTGTTATGACCCCCGGGATGGTGAGGCGGGCCTAGACCGGCTGCGCGCCGATCACGAGAAGATGGGCTTCAAAGGCGTGAAGCTGTACACCGCCGAGTGGCACGGCGAATCGCGTGGGTACAAACTCTCGGACCCGTGGTCCTACAGGTATTTCGAGGAGTGCCGCAAACTCGGCATCAAGAACATCCATATCCACAAAGGACCTACCGTACGCCCGCTCGACCGTGACGCCTTCGACGTCGCCGACGTCGACCATGCAGCCTCAGACTTCACAGACCTGAACTTTGTGGTCGAGCACGTCGGCCTGCCCCGACTGGAAGACTTCTGCTGGATCGCCACTCAGGAGCCCAATGTTCATGGCGGCCTGGCCGTCGCGATGCCTTTCATGCACACGCGGCCGCGGTACTTTGCCCAGATCATCGGAGAGCTCATCTATTGGATCGGAGAGGATCGGATCCAATTCTCCAGTGACTACGCCATTTGGACGCCCCGCTGGCTGATTGAGCGGTTCGTTGACTTCCAGATTCCGGAAGACATGACCGAATATGCCCCGCTCACCACAGCCCAAAAGAAGAAGATTCTGGGACTCAACGCCGCAAAGATGTACGACATCCCGGTGCCCGCTGAGCTGCAGCTCCCCGCTGCAGATGAGACGAAGACAGGACCCCGGCAGCCCGAACGCGCAGATCTGGCAGGCGTCCGGTGACGGCGCTGCACGTCGGTCCAGCAGTTGCATCCCGCTGGGATGTCACGGAGGAGGACATCCGCCATGCCTTGGGCGCGGTGCTCGACCCGGAACTGGATGAACCGATCACCGATCTCGGCTTTGTTCGCTCCCTCAACGTCACAACCGTCGCCGGTGGCGCCAGGGTGGAAATTCACCTGCGCCTGCCCACCTCCTTCTGCTCGCCCAATTTCGCCTACCTCATGGCGTCCGACAGCAAGGATGTGATCTCTGCGCTGCCGGCGGTGACGCAGGTGGTGGTGGAGCTCGATGACCACCACGACTCCGATCTCATCAACGCCGGGCTCGCCGCGGACGCAGGCTATAGGGGCACGTTCCTGCATGAAGCCGAGGACAGCCTGGACGAGCTGCGGCAATTGTTCCAGCGCAAGGCCCACACCGCCGCGATGGAACGATGCCTCACTGATCTGTTGCGCACCAACGCCGGCATCGAGGAGACGATGATGGGAACCATTCGTCTCTGGGATCTTCCACCTGGACGGAATAAGGAAGCGTTGCTGCGCCGACGAGAGGCACTTGGATTGCCGGACGGTTCGGAGTCGATTGTCCTGGTTGACCACAAAGGGCAGCTTTATCCACCGGATGCGGTGCCGATGGCACTGCGTCGTGCACGCTCGACACGCATTTCCATTGACGGAAACGCACATTTCTGCCGGGGTCTGCTGCGGACACGCTATGCGGGATCCGGCGCGGACCAGACACCACGAACCGAGGGCGCGGAAGCGGCGGACCACCACGAACTACTTCCACTGACAGTCAAGGAGATTCACCCATGAGCACCATGCGGGCCGTACAGGTAGTCGGCTACCACGAAGGCCTCAAAATGGCAGAAGTGCCACTTCCCCAGGTGACCGGACCGTTTGACGTCGTCGTCAGAATCGGCGGAGCCGGGGTATGCCGCACGGACCTGCACATTCTGGAGGGCCAGTGGGCGGAAAAATCCCAGGTCCACTTGCCTTACACCATCGGCCACGAGAACGCCGGCTGGGTACACGCAATCGGTGGCGCCGTTACCAATGTGAAAGAAGGCGACAAAGTCATCCTGCACCCCCTCATCACGTGCGGCCTATGCCGTGCCTGCCGTTCCGGGGACGACGTGCACTGCGAGCAGAGCAAGTTCCCCGGTATCGACACCAGCGGCGGATACGCCGAATACCTGCTGACATCCGCCCGCTCCGTCGTCAAAATCGACGACTCTCTCGAGCCTGCCGATGTCGCAGCCCTGGCCGATGCCGGCCTCACCGCCTATCACGCTGCCGCCAAGGCTGCCAAGCGGCTGACCGCAAGGGATACGGCCGTTGTCATCGGCGCCGGAGGGCTGGGCCACATAGGTATCCAAGTCCTGACTGCCCTAACACCGGCCCGCATCATCGTCGTCGACCGTAACCCGGCTGCCCTGGACCTGGCCAAGAAGATCGGAGCACATGAGGGCGTCCTGGCCGACGGGTCACAGGTCGAGCAGGTCCTTGCCCTCACCGGGGGTCATGGAGCGGAGGCACTTATCGACTTCGTTGGCGAAGGCGGCGCCACCGCCCAAGGCCTCGCCATGCTGCGTCAGGCGGGGGATTACTACGTTGTGGGCTACGGCGAGAACATCGATGTCCCTACCATCGACATCGTCTCAGCCGAGATCAACATCATCGGCAACCTCGTCGGCTCCTACAACGACCTTCAGGACCTGATGGCCCTGGCGGCTCGAGGTGCCGTCACCCTCCATACCCAGAAATACGCCCTCGATGACTTCCAACAAGCGATCAGCGACCTCGACGCAGGGAAAGTCCGTGGCCGGGCGATCCTTGTGCCCTGACAAGCAAACTCTGAAACAAGCAAACCCTGGAACAAGCAAACCCTGGGGGCTCGCATCAACGTAAAGAGAGAATCGACATGAAACCATACATTGGCGTGGGTATCGCCGTCGGTGCACTAGCCGGGCTCTGGACGCAGGTAAGCACAGAACTTGGCCTCATCACCTGGGTGGCGTTCGTCGCGTGGGCATGCTTTTTCGCCGCAGGAGGAAACAGGACAGGATTCTCCAGAGGGCTTGCAGCCAACCTGTCCGGCGTCATCTACGGGTGGCTGGTGGCGCTTCTGACCACCTGGGTGCAATTCCCCGGCGTGCTCGCCGTTGCCGTGGCCCTTGCCGCACTCGCCATGTGCCTGCAGGCAGGGTGGGCGCCGCTCTCCTTCATCCCGGGAGCGTTCGCCGGGACAGCCGTGTTCTTCGGAACACAGTTGTCTTTGTGGCCCACCGTCATTGCCCTCATCATCGGCGCCGGACTGGGCTGGGCCTCGGCGTTCCTGGGCGACCGCATACAAGCCCTTATCAACAAGGCCCCCGCTGCGCCTACGACCGCTGGGCAGAAACGTCCGGTCGAAACAGCCTGACCAATCACCCGCAACGTCGGACCTTGTCATTCGGAACGGGCCTATCAAGAGGGAAACAGAGTTGATCTTCATTACCGCAAAATTTGCCATCCTGCCTGCCCACGCCGATGCGTGGCCCGAAATCTCCAAGGACTTCACCACCGCAACGAACGCCGAGGAGGGCTGCCTGTTCTTCGAATGGGCCCGCTCCGTCGAAGATCCGAGCACCTACATCCTGATCGAGGCTTTCCGCGACGATGAGTCCGGCGCAGCCCACGTGCAGTCGGACCACTTCAGGAAGGCCTGCGAGGAGCTTCCCCGATATCTTTCTGCGACGCCGGACATAGTCAACGTCAAGGTAGAAGGTTGGTCGAAGCTGGGGGAACTCGCAGTCAGCTAAGCGAATAGCCCCGAGAGCTTTACCGCTGTGATGGACCGTCATCCGGGGAAGCCCCCCTCAGGGGCTCCCCCGGATGACCAGAGCAGTTCAGCACCGTGCCCCAACGCGTACTTGTAGAGGAGACCACCATGAGGGTCGAAGATTTTCAGATTAAAGCCACACGTCCCGGCGCTGCCGGTCTGGGGGACGCAGGGTCCACGACGGCAGTTTTGGAGAGTATTGCCCGGCGGGTGCGCTGGACCGCCACCGCAATTGTGGATGCTGCCAACCGCGGGCGCACCAATACCAGCGGCATCAAGGTCGGCGGTCACCAGTCCTCCAGCGCCTCCATGGTTGAAATCATGACCTCCCTCTGGTTCTCCGATCTGACCGAGGCGGACCGCGTGTCAGTCAAGCCCCATGCCTCTCCTGTCCTGCATGCCATAAGTTACCTCCTTGGTGACCTGGACGAAAGCAAACTCAGCACGCTTCGGCAAAAGGGCGGCCTGCAGAGTTACCCCAGCCGGTCAAAGGACCCGGACACCGTGGACTTTTCCACCGGCAGTGTGGGGATCGGAGCCACGGCCACCATCTGGGCGGCCATGTCACACCGCTTCGTGAGCGACAGGTACGCCGCATCACGGAAATCGGGTCGCTTCATCGGACTTCTGGGCGACGCCGAACTGGACGAGGGTGCTATTTGGGAAGCTGTCGCCGACCCCTCCGTTGGGCAGCTTGGCGAACTGCTCTGGATCGTTGATTTGAACCGGCAGTCCTTGGACCGGGTGGTACCGGACTCGCAGATCATGCGCCTGCAAGGCATGTTTGAAGCCGCAGGCTGGCAGGTCCTCACCCGGAAATGGGGAACCCGGATTCAGTAACTCTTCGCCCGCCCGGGAGGTGCGGATCTACGCCGCCGGCTCGAGACCATGCCGAACGAGGAATACCAGCGCATGCTCCGCTCAGCCGATTCTGAGATCTTCGACCGCTTGCGCTCCAGCAGTTCGACCCCCGCCATGGAAACCCTTCTCGGTTCGCTCCCCGCCACAGAACAGGCCGCCGCGGTACGAGATCTCGCCGGACATGACATCGGACTGCTGCTTGACACTTACAAGCAAGTCGACCCTACCCGGCCCACCGTTATCTTTGCCTACACCATCAAGGGCCGCGGCCTAGCCACGGAAGGACATCCAAACAACCACTCGGCGCTCCTGTCCAAGGATCAAATGGAATCCCTGGCCAAGCCCTCCGGGATGGACCTTGGCGATCCATGGCAACAATTCCAGCCGGACACCGTCGAAGAACAAGCCTGCGCCCGTACGTCCCTCCGGCTCCGGCGCCGGCAACCCGATCCGGCTCCGACCCTCCCAATCCCCGATTCTTTGCCATGGAGCTACGGTGACAGAATTTCCACCCAAGCCGCGCTGGGACGGTTCCTGTCCGACCTGAAGCGGGCAGCGCCTGAGGTGGCCCACCGTGTCGTTACCTGCAGTCCCGACGTCGCCTCCTCCACCAACCTTGGTGGCTGGATCAACAAAACCGGGGTCTGGTCCGTTGGCGAACGCCAGGACTGGTTCGCGGACGACGTTGAACGGGTCCTCCGCTGGATTGAGAACTTCCAAGGCCAACACATCGAACTCGGCATCGCCGAAACCAATCTCGTGGGCTTGGTCTCCGAACTCGGAACGACCTGGAGCCGTTGGGGCCAACCGCTGATCCCGATCGCCACCATCTACGACCCGTTCGTGGCCCGCGCCCTCGAACCTTGGTCGTTTGGGATGTACGCTGGCGGGCAGTCCATCCTGATTGGAACGCCCTCGGGTGTGACCCTGGCCCCGGAAGGCGGAGCCCATCAGTCTCTCACCACTCCCTCCATCGGGCTGGAACAGCCGGAATGTACAGCTTGGGAGCCAGCCTTCGCGCAGGATCTGGAATGGTGCATGCTCGAAGCCATGAGCCGGATCGGCATTCCCGGAGGACGCTCGGCCTACTTCCGGCTCACGACCCGTCCACTGGATCAAGCCCTGGCTGCCATACCGACGGACGCGGTACTGCTGGAGCGACGCCGTAGGCATGCGGTAGCCGGCGGTTACCGGCTAAGTGGCCATGACCCGGCCGAGGACAATGTGACCCTGGTCGGAGTGGGAGCAATGATGCCCGAAGTCATCGCCTCGGCCGCGCGGCTGAAGACATTTGGCGTCAATGCCGGCGTCGTTTGCCTCACCAGCCCTGACCTGGTCTTCGAATCCCTCCAGAACCGCAACTCCCTGAACCAAGGATCCAATGCGATCGGTTTCGACATCGTTGACGCACTCTTTCCGCGTCACGCCCCAGCGCCGCTCGTCACGGTCCAGGACGGACACCCACATACCTTGTCCTTCCTGGCCGGGGCGCGCGGGGACCGCACAGTCTCCCTGGGAGTAAGGGAGTTCGGGCAGTCCTCAGATCTGCAGGACGCCTACAGCATCCACGGAATCGACGAGGCATCCATCGTGAACGCTGCGCTGAACCTGATTCGCTAAGAACCGCCTGTTGCTGGCCGGCACCGATGACGCACCGCCGCTAGACCGTAGTAGGACCGGCCGCTCAGGGGCGCCCCCCCAAACCGGGCCGGCCCAGGCGGACCGCATCTTCCGTTTCTCTTGACTTTCCTCCGCACCGTCGTCACTCTTGCAGAGAGCAGGAGGGGGCGTCCGTCCGTTCCTGGTCCAGTGGAGGATACTGATGGTCCGTGCCAGGTCGCTGATTCCGTCCGCGGCCTCCGACGACCGTGTTACCCGCGTTGAATTATTCTTCGACCTGGTCTTTGTCTTCGCACTATCGCAGCTATCACATCATTTGCTGGAACATCTCTCATGGGTGGGTGCCGGAGAGACGTTCGTGCTTCTTCTCGCGGTCTACAAAGTGTGGGTTTACACGACCTGGTCGGCGACATTGCTGGACACTTCGCGGCTTGAGGTGCAGTGGATGCTGCTGACCGTCATGCTCGTCACGCTGTTCATGAACGCATCCATCAGCTCAGCGTTTGGTGCCTTCGGCTGGCTCTTTGCTGTGAGCTATCTGTTGGTCCAACTGGGCCGCGGCGCGTGGATGCTGAGCGTCGGACTCGACAGGACTACCCACAACCATTTTGTGCGCACCCTGATCTGGGGGTGCATGAGCATGCCGTTCTGGATTGCCGGCGTCCTCTTCGGTACGGAACTTCGCCTGATGTCCTGGGGTACCGCTGCCACGATCGATCTGGGCGGACACATGCTGGCCCACCGTCTGCCGGGCCGGAAAACCGAAGGAAGCCGGGTCCCGCTGCCGGGAGAGAGGATCTTTGAACGGTTCGGATTGTTCTACCTGATCGCGCTCGGCGAGACGATCCTCTCCACGGGTTTGGCCATTGCAGGCAATCTTGAGGACCCGCTGATATTCCTGACCGGGACCATCAGCCTGGCAGGAAGCGTCGCGATCTGGTGGTGCTACTTCCATGGCCTCGAACAGGACATTCTGGAGAAGCTTGCTTCTGTCGATGATCAGTTCCGACCCGGCATTTTGGCGGGAAACACCCTGGTCGCGTTACTGGCTGGCCTGATTCTGGTGGCGGTCGGGGATCAGCTCGTGATCACCGACCCGGCAGCCCACTCCAATCTGCCGACGGTCCTGCTCCTGTTCGGCGGGCCGGCTCTCTTCCTTGCTGGCCGGGGCCTTTTTATTCGACAAGTACTCGGCACCCGCCGACCATCCGATCTTGTCGGCATTGGAGCCTTGGTAGTGCTGGCAGGTTTGAGCTTTCTGTTTCCCGTCTTCCTTGCCGCTTTCGCGGCTGTTCTCCCCCTCATAGGCGTTGCAGTTTCCGACTCCGTGAACCGCCGGCGTCGACGGCAACAGGGAGCCTACTGACGCTGGTGGACACCAGCGAGAGCGGAGCGAACGCCAACCCGGGCCTCAAGGTCCTTCATCGCGGCGGATATTGTCGGCTGCGCTACATAGAGAAGATCGGCGGCCACGGAGATCGATCCCTCAGCAGCAACTTCGATGAAGTAACAGTGAGTGATACGACTGCCTCCTCGGATCAAGCCAGACTCAACCCACCGCTGTTGGGACAGTCCCGAAGCCTCCGATTGTCAGTGGTGCAGTTGCATGCGTTGAAGGACCGTGGCGGAAATTTCTTCCACGGACATGGAGGCGGAGTTCACGTAGGGGATGTTGTTGGCCCGGTACATGTCCTCCGCGTTGCGAAGTTCAAAGGTGCATTGGTTCAGCGAAGCGTAGTTGCTGCCCGGCCGGCGTTCCTGGCGGATTTGGCTCAGCCGGACGGGCTGGGACGTAAGGCCAAAGCATTTGTCCGCGAACGGCAGCAAGGGTTTCGGCAGCGCCATGACATCAAAGTCCTCTTCGACCAACGGGAAGTTCGCTGCCAGGATGCCGTGCTGCAGGGCAAGGTACATCGTGGTGGGCGTCTTTCCGCAGCGGGAGGGCGCGATCAGAATCAGTTCGGCGCGTTCGAGCGCACGGAGCGACTGGCCGTCGTCGTGTTCAATGGCATATTCGACGGCGGCCATGCGGGACTGGTACCGGACGGCGTCGCCGACGCCGTGTGCCTGGCCCGGTTTTCCGTTGGCGACCGCACCAAGAGTTTGTTCGAGCTTCCCGATGTGGGATCCGAACAAGTCGAAAAACTGACCACGGCTTTCCGACAGCACGGCACGAATGTCCTGTCCCACGGCAGTGGAGAAAATGATCGGCACAGGACCGGAGGCTGCCACCTTGTCGATAACCGCTACCACCTCGCGGGCTTGCTCAATGGTGGTGATGAAGGGAATGGTCCGCCGTTCAAGCCGCTGGCCGGGAAACTGGGTCAACAAGGTGTTGCCCAACGTTTCAGCGGTGATACCGGTGCTGTCAGAGAGAAAGAACACCGTAGGGGCGGACGCTGCGCCCGCCCCTACGGTTTGGTTGTCTGCCACCTAGACCGCGGTGCTGGTGGTCTTAGCCAGGCGCAACCAGGTCTCGGTGACTGCGTCCGGGTTCAGCGAGATGGAGCTGATGCCCCGGGCAAGGAGCCACTCCGCGAAGTCCGGGTGGTCACTGGGGCCCTGGCCGCAGATTCCGACGTACCGGCCCTTGGCGCGACAAGCACTGATGGCCATCTCCAGCAGCTTGGTCACTGCCGGGTTCCGCTCATCGAAGCCTTCAGCCACAAGCGCAGAATCCCGGTCCAGGCCCAAAGTGAGCTGGGTGAGGTCGTTGGAACCGATGGAGAACCCATCGAAGTACTCCAGGAACTCGTCCGCAAGGAGCGCGTTGGCAGGCAGCTCGCACATCATTACGATCTCCAGTCCGTCCTCGCCGCGCCGCAGTCCGTTGGCGGCGAGGAGGTCGATCACGCCACTGGCCTCGTCCAGTGTCCGCACGAACGGGACCATGAGCTTGATGTTGCTCAAGCCCATCTCATTGCGAACGTACTTCAGCGCCTCGCATTCGAGTTCGAAAGCCTGCCGGAACGCCGCTGAGAGGTACCGCGACGCACCCCGGTACCCGATCATCGGGTTCTCTTCCTCGGGTTCGAACGCAGGACCGCCGATCAGGTTGGCGTACTCGTTGGACTTGAAGTCCGAGAGCCTGATGATCACAGGTTCAGGGGCAAACGCGGCCGCGATGGTCGCGATGCCTTCAGCCAGACGGCGGACATAGTAGTCGCGGGGACCGTCATAGGCCGCCGTCTTTTCCTGGATCAGCCGGACGGTGTAGTCATCCAGGCTCGCCGGGCGCTCGATCTCACCGGCGACGGCCAGCAAGGCGTTGGGGTGGACACCGATCTGCCGGTTGATGATGAACTCAAGGCGGGCCAAACCAACACCGTGGTTGGGGAGCTTGGCGAAACTGAACGCCTGCTCCGGGGTCCCGACGTTCATCATGATCTTCACCGGGGCCTCGGGCATAGTCTCCAAGCTGGTTTCCTGGAGCGTGTACTCCAGCAGCCCTTCGTAGACCAGCCCGGCTTCGCCTTCGGCGCAGGAGACTGTCACGGGAGTGCCGTCCTTGAGGATCTGGGACGCGTAGCCGGTTCCGACGACGGCGGGAATCCCCAGTTCGCGGGCGATGATCGCAGCGTGGCAGGTCCGCCCGCCACGGTCCGTGACAATCGCGGCGGCCTTCTTCATAATCGGCTCCCAGTCCGGGTCCGTCATGTTCGCCACCAGGACATCACCCTCCTGGAAGGAGGCCATCTGCTCAATGGAGGACAGCACCCGGACCTGCCCGGCGCCGATCCTCTGACCGATCGCGCGGCCTTCGACCAAAACCGTTGAACGCTCAGCGAGCGTGTAGCGGGACGTGACGCCCGCTGCTTTGCGGGACTCCACGGTTTCGGGCCGCGCCTGCAGGATGTAGAGCTCCCCGTCCACCCCGTCCTTCCCCCACTCGATATCCATGGGACGGCCGTAGTGCTGCTCGATCGCTACGGCGTGGCGTGCAAGCTGCTCGACTTCAGCATCCGTCAGGCTGAAACAGCTCCTGGAATCCTGGGGCACCGGGATGAAGTCAATGGTCCTGCCAACTTCGTCCGAATCCGTGTACACCATCTGCACGGCCTTCTCCCCCAGCCCGCGCTTGAGAACTGCCGGCCTGCCAGCCGCCAATGCCGGCTTGTAAACATAGAACTCGTCAGGGTTCACGGCCCCCTGGACCACGGCCTCGCCGAGGCCGTAAGAGGAGGTGATGAAGACCGCATCCTGGAAACCGGTCTCGGTGTCCATCGTGAACATCACGCCGGAAGAGCCGACGTCGGAACGCACCATCCGCTGCACACCGGCCGAAAGTGCCACTTCCGAATGCGTGAAGCCGTGATGAACGCGGTAAGCAATCGCGCGGTCGTTGTACAGGGATGCGAAAACGTCCTTGATAGCCAGCAGGATGTTGTCGATCCCGCGGATGTTCAGGAACGTCTCTTGCTGGCCGGCAAAGGAGGCGTCAGGAAGGTCTTCGGCTGTTGCGCTGGAACGCACCGCCCATGACACATCCCCGCCATGCTCCTCGGTCAGGCGCTGGTAGGCCGCGCGGATTTCCTCTTCGAAACCGGCAGGGAACGGCGTCTGACGGATCAGGTCCCGGATCTGCCCGCCGACCTTGGCCAAAGCGGCCACGTCGCCGCTGTCCAAGCCCTCCAGGATGGCTTCAATCCGTGTATCAAGCCCCGACTCCGCCAGGAAACGCCGGTAAGCGTCCGCCGTCGTCGCGAATCCGTCCGGAACCTTCACCCCAGCCGAGGCGAGATTCCGAACCATTTCTCCGAGTGATGCATTTTTGCCGCCAACCTGGTCAAGGTCGGTCAAGCCAAGCTCAGAAAACCAAAGAACGTTAGTCATAAATTGTGTCCTCCATTGGGCACGCTCTGACAAGCGCTGAAAAAACTAGGTCTTGCAAGGATCAGGGTCCTTGCGGCTGGAAGCAAATGAAAGTGACCCATGCAACAGCCTCAACAGGTAACGGAAAGTCACTGGACTGGCTTTTCAGACCGGACTTATGGCAGACATCCCACCCAGCTGTCATAGGGAGCCCCGCCGCCGAAAAAGCCTGAAGCGCCGGTATCGAAGGCGTACGCGTTTGAGATAGGTGAGATCCTCGCGGGCATTCATTCACTTCACATCGCCTGGAACCATCCGCCGGTCCAAGACCATGCGCCAAAGGACTGGCCCCTGTTGGCAAAGCGAGCGAAGGCAACCAGACAGCCATGGGCCGACGTACTCGCGTCTCACGTCGAGAACTTTCTCACCATCACCAACTTCGTCAACACGTGCGGACGTCCGGGTCCTGTCGTGCTGACCCACAGGGACAGGTGGAACATCCTCAGGTGTCTCGCCGGTGTCGAGGCGACCACTGGCCCTGAACTCGCCCTGTCGCATGAGTCCGTGAACAACGGGATCCATGGGCTCCCTATCCTGTTCGAGCGGCTTCCCGAACTCGAGGCGCTGCTTCTGCCGGACTGACATCCTTTGACTGCCCGGTCGGGCGGCGAAGGCCCGGCTCGCGGCTGCGCTCGCAGGAGGTAGTCGTAGGGCGCAGTCATACGAGTGGCATCGACAATTGACTTGATGGGTTCGATGCGGGCCAAGAAAGCGTCGTAATCGGTTTCAGAGTCGAAGCGGACGTCAATGAATACTCGGTCCGTCCTAGCTGGGACCGCCACGGGCAAACCCCGCCAGGACGGCGTCACCCAGGCCCTGCCGTAGACTCCGGGACGGCCTCCCGTGTGCATTGGCCGATTCTTGAAGATACTCAAGCCAGTCGCCGTAGTCGGTGATGTCCGTGCCGGCCGCGGAGGCGACGGCGTCGCACGCGAATCCGACCGCCGTCGTGCCGTCGTCGAGTTCGATCGAGCCAAGGAGCATAGGTTCGGGCAAGGCTGCCAGGAACCGTCCCAATCCGGCCTCGGAAACGTACCAGCGCTCCCCTGCCAGCGCGGTCCCATCCGTCGAGCGGTACATTCCGGGCTTCGGCGGATTCGTGTCAAGGGCGACCATCCGGTATCGGGGTGCTGTCCGAACGGGCCCGTCCCAAACGGCGCCGAGTTCCTCCAGCTGTGGTGCCAGTGGCTGGCCCCGGCGGTGTGCCCCAATCACCACCAACGGAACAGCCTCTGCACCCGCAGTCACCGGCCAAGGAAGGGACGACGACGGCCTGCCGCCTTCCGCGCCTGCCTCCGGGGCGGCTCCGGAAACAAATAGCGGCGGCGGTGCGGGCGTCGCTTCGAGGCGGCGGGCAAGGCTGGCCACGACGGCGTCGTCGAAAGTCCTGCCCACCAAGGTCAGCCCGAACTGGGCACCGTCCACCTCCCCTGCCGGGACGGCCACGGCGCACAGATCGAACAGGTTGCAGAAGTTGGTGTAGGTGCCCATCAGCGAATTCACGCCGACGGGATCAGCGGCTACTTCAGCAATTGTTGGGTGGAAGGCTGTGGTGGGAATCAGCAGCGCATCGAAGCCGTCGAGGGCCGCCATGGCCTCCCGTTTCAGCGCTTCCAGCCGGGCAGTGTCTGCAACATACCGATGCGCCGGCACGTTGCTGGCAGCCCCGATGATGGACGCAACAGTGGGATCGATGTCCCCGGAAGCCTCTGTTCCGGCGTCGAGCGTTTCCAGGAAGCTGCCCACCGCGGCGTAGCGTTCGGCGACCAGGCCGCCGTCGTACAGCAACCGGGCTGCCTCGAGGAAAGCGTCGAATCCGATGGGTTCGATGTCCACACCGGAAGCCTGCAGCCGGTCCACGTGGCGGGCGAACTCGGTCGCCCAGGTTCCATGAAGGGCCGGAAGGGCCGCCGGGTAAGCCACCCGGGGTCTCTGCGGCGCGGCGAGCCGGATGTCCGCCGGCCAAGCCCGCGAGTTTCCGGCCATGATGCCCATGGCCAGTTCGGCGGTGGCCAGGTGCCGGGCGAAGATGGTGACGGCGTCCCAGGACCGGCAGGCAGGCACAACACCGAGGGTAGAGACGACATCCAGCGTCGGTTTGATACCCACAATGCCCTGCAGGCCTGCGGGGACTCGGCCGGAGCCTGCAGTGTCTGTTCCGATCGCTATGTCCACCAGTCCGAGGGCAACGGCAACAGCGGAACCGGAACTGGAACCACCGGAGATGTACTCCGGGCGCCGTGAGTCCCGAACTGCACCGTAGGGGCTGCGGGTCCCCACCAGGCCGGTGGCGAACTGGTCCAGGTTGGTTGTCCCGACCACGAGTGCGCCGGCTGCCCGGAGACGGGCAACCGCTTCCGCGTCCTCCGTCGGTGTATAGGCAAAGCCGGGGCACCCCGCCGTAGTTGGGATTCCAGCGACATCAACGTTGTTCTTCACAGCCAGCAGGAGACCGGCCAAAGGCAGGTCCGCGCCCCCGGCAACTGCGGCGTCAACGCTCGCCGCCTCGGCCAACAGCTCCTGCGGTGTCCGTAGCGTGATCCAGATTTCGGGGCGGTCCACCGTGTCGATCGATGCCAGTGCGGCATGCACACGGGCAGTAGCACTGCCGTTCATCACCGTGTTCATACTGCTGCCTCTTCCAGTTCGGTTGCTTGCAGGTCGTCGCCGTCGGGCTCCAGCTCCATCCCGCCGAGCACCACAACGGCTTCCCCGGCTACCACTTGGGATCCGGCCTTCGGGAGGACACGGAGCACCACGCCATCGCAGGGGGCTTCAAGGATGGTTTCCATCTTCATGGCCTCCAATGACACCAGCGGCTGGCCCTTCGCTACCCGTTCGCCTTCCGCAACGTCCACTTTCCACACACTGGCAGCGAAGGGCGCCGAAACCAGGGAACCGCCTTCGGGGACTACTGCCTCCTCTGCAGCGGGGGCCTCAACGCCGACCAACGCTTCCGCACGGTCGAACTCGCCGGCATCGGCCCATGCCTGCCGTTCCACTGCGAAGGCTGCGCCCTGCTTCTGGCGGAATGCCTCAATGGACTCGTGGTTCTCAGCCAGGAAAGCCTCGTGCTCGGCCAGGGAGAAGGTGCCATCTTCGATTTCCACGCCGCGGCCGCGGCCGGCTGCCATGTCGGCCCGGAGGTCCAGGAGTTCCTCGGGACTGACCGGGTACCAGGAAATGCGGTCGAAGAAGCGAAGCAGCCATGGCGACTCAGGCTCAAAGGGCGCAGAGTCCGCGTACCGGGACCACACTTGGGTGGTGCGGCCAACGAACTGGTAGCCGCCGGGTCCCTCCATGCCGTAGATGCACATGTACGCCCCGCCGATTCCCACCGCGTTCTCCGGGGTCCAGGTGCGGGCCGGGTTGTACTTGGTAGTCACCAGCCGGTGCCGCGGATCCAAGGGGGTGGCCACTGGCGCGCCGAGGTACACATCCCCCAGCCCGAGGACCAGGTAGTCGGCGTCGAAAACCGTATCAAAGACATCATTGACGGAGTCGAGGCCGTTGATCCTGCGGATGAACTCGATGTTCCATGGGCACCACGGTGCGTCATCCCGAACACCGGCCATGTACCGTTCGATGGCCTCGCGAGTAGCCGGATCGTCCCAGGAGAGCGGAAGCCGGACCGTCCGGCTCGGGACCACCAGTTCGGAGCTTGCCGGGAGCACGGCTTCGACCTCCCGAACCACATCGAGCAGCCGCTTCGTGGACAGGACAGAGGGGTCAACCTTGATCTGCAGCGACCGGATCCCGGGGGTCAGGTCAACGATCCCGGGAACCCGAAGCCGTTCAAGATGCTGGTGCAGCGCGTGGACCCGGGCACGGAGCCCAAGGTCCAGTACCATCTCACCGTATTCCACCAGCAGGTTGTCGTCGCCGGAACGACGGTAAGTCACGGCAGGCCTGCCGTCGGCCTCCGGCACCCTGCCCAGTACGCCGTCGTCGCCGTCGCCGCGGGGAGGACGGCTGGTAGATCCCGTCAATGACGACCACGCAGCATCCCCCGGCAGCACCAGCTGGCGGCCGGGGCCAAGGTCCTTGGCAGAGGGGGCTTGGGTGACTGTGACCGGGACAAACCTGACTTTGTCCCCTGGCCGAAGCTGGCCGAGCTTCCATCGGTCTGCGGTGACTACGGTGACCGGGCAAACGAAGCCGCCAAGGCTGGGGCCGTCAGGCCCGAGCAGGATGGGGGTGTCCCCGGTGAAGTCCAGGGCGCCCACTGAGTAGGCGGTGTCGTGAATGTTGGAGGGGTGCAGCCCCGCCTCGCCGCCGTCGGTCCGGGCCCAACGCGGCTTGGGTCCGATGAGCCTGACGCCGGTGCGGGCCGAATTGAAGTGCACCTCGTAGTCCGTGGCGTACAGCTCCTCGATGTCCTCGCGCTGGAAGAACTCCGGCGCGCCGTGCGGCCCCTCGACGACCGTCAGTTCCCACGTGGAGGTGAGCGCGGGACGGCTGTCCAGCGGAACAACCGCCGTCGGTACATGCCCGACGGCGGAGATCACCGTACGGAGCACGTCACCGGCACGCAGGACGCGCCCGGCATGGCCACCGAACTGGCCCAGTGTGAAGGTGGAGGCACTGCCCAGGTATTCGGGCACGTCCAGCCCGCCTTGGAACAGGATGTAGCCTCGCAGGCCCCTGCCGTTCGCCGTGCCGACGTCGAGTGTTCCGCCTGCCGGCACAGTGACCGGTGTCCAGGCGGGTACGTCGAGCCCGTCAACAGTGACCGCAACCTCGGCCCCGGTGACACAGACGGTGGTCGCGTGGGTGAAGGTGAGGCTCGGCCCTGTCATGGTGAACTCAAGGCCGGGCGCGCCCTCGGCGTTTCCAAGTGCGGTATTCCCCAGGCGGAAGGAGAGATCATCCATCGGTCCGCTCGGCGGCACGCCGATCTGCCAAAGCCCCGTCCTTCCGGGCCAGTCCTGGACACTCGTCTGCAGTCCGGGGCTGTTAACGGTGATACGTGGTTCAGGATCCCCCACGTTGTCCAGGGTGCTGGTGGAGTGACTGACCCGGCGGACCTCATCCAGGTCGGCGGCGGCACGGAGCATGCCCAGGTTGGTCTCGATGCCGTCGATCCTCGTGCTGCGAAGCGCAAGGGCCAGTTGGTCGAAGGCGGCCGTCCGGTCCGTGCCGGAAGCGATGATTTTTCCGAGCAGCGGATCGTAGTTGGTGGAAACCTCGGTTCCGGTCCCTGCCCATGCATCAACCCGTGCTGCTTCCGCGCCCGGGTAGGTGGCGTTCGTGATGATGCCGGCGCTCGGCTGGAAGCCCCGGGCCGGGTCCTCGGCATACACACGCGCTTCAACGGCGTGGCCGGTCACGGGCAGGGCGTCCGGGACGTCGGCGAGAACGGCGTCGGCTTGCGCGCCGCCTTGGGCGAGGCGCAGCATCCACTCCACCAGGTCGACGCCGGTCACAGCTTCGGTGACTGGGTGCTCCACTTGGAGCCGGGCATTGACTTCCAGGAAGGACGCTTCCTGGCGCGTGGAGTCGTAGACGAACTCGACGGTGCCCGCGGAACGGTAGGAAAGGGAAGCGCAGAGGGCACGGGAGGTCCGGTGGAGTTCTTCACGCAGCTCATCCGGAAGGTCGGGCGCAGGGGCTTCCTCAAGGACCTTCTGGTGCCGTCGCTGGAGGGAGCAGTCCCTGTCGCCAAGGCTGACGACGCGCCCCTTGCCATCGCCAAAGACCTGGACCTCGATGTGCCGGGCGTTTTCCACATACCGTTCGGCGAAGACGCCGGCGGTCCCGAAGCTTGCGTCCGCGAGACGGGCAACACGGGGAAAACTCTCCGCGAGTTCGGCTTCGGAACGGCACACGGTCATGCCTATGCCGCCACCACCACCGGTGGCCTTGAGCATCAGCGGGAACCCGATCTCCTGGCCTGCCGCGACGGCAGCATCTACATTCGCCAGCAGCCCCGACCCGGCGATCATGGGCACCCCAGCCGACCGGGCGGCGTCGCGCGCGGTATGTTTGGTGCCGAAAATGCGCAGCTGCGCGGCCGTGGGGCCGACGAAGACAAGCCCGGCCGCCTCCACGGCTTCGGCGAAGCCTGCGTCCTCCGACAGGAAGCCGTAGCCGGGGTGGATCGCGCCGGCCCCGGTGGACCTGGCCGCTTCAAGGATCGCTTCGACCCGCAGGTACGAGTCTTTGGCGGGTGCCGGCCCCAGGAGGACGGCTTCGTCGGCAAGCAGGACGTGCTTGGCGCCCCGGTCTGCCTCCGAGAAGACCGCTACTGTCCGAAGTCCCAGCTTCCTGGCGGATTCGATGATCCGGCAAGCGATTTCGCCGCGGTTGGCGATCAGGAGGGTGTCAAAGGTGTTCATCGTGCCGCCTCCGGTCGGGTGACAATCATGCGGACGGGCGTGGGGTTGAATCCGTTGCAGGGGTTGTTGATCTGGGGGCAGTTGGAGACAAGAACCAACGTGTCCATCTCGGCGCGCAGGGCAACCCTCTTGCCGAGGGCGGACAGCCCGTCAACTATGCCAAGGGCGCCATCGGGGTCCACCGGGACGTTCATGAACCAGTTGATGTTGGACACCAGGTCGCGTTTTCCCAGGCCCCAGCGCGAGCCCTCGATGAGGAAGTTCTCCACGCAGGCGTGCTGTTCGCGGGTGTGCTGGCCGTAGCGGAGGGTGTTGGATTCCTGCGAACAGGCCCCGCCGATGGTGTCGTGGACGCCAACTTCATCCGCCACCACGGTCATGAGTGGCGCGCCCGTGTCTGCCCTCAGGACCGAACCAGTGGTCAGGACAATCGATTCCTGGGCCGCGATGGTAACGGCTGCCGAGTAGCGGACCGTGGTGTCTCCGGCTGCGTAGAGGAGGCAGTCCACCGCCTGGTTGCCTTCCAGGTCCACAATGGTCAACACGTCCCCGGCGGCCACGACTGCCGACCAAGGGCCACGCGCCTGAACGAACTCGTCCAGAATCACAGGGCCGACGGCAAGGGCGGTTTCGGAGGCTCCAGGAAACATCTGGGTGGTGATTGCTGTGGTCATCGGGCGTTCCTTGCGGTGAGATCGTGTTCGGTGTTGCGGAGAGCCTGCAGGTGCTCCGGAGCGAGCGGGCCGAGCAGGGTGCCGGCTTCCAGGGCGACAAGGTCCTGTGGCGCCTGCCAGGCAGTGATGTCCACGGCCGTGCCGCTGAACGCGTCCCGCGGATCCAGCGGATGGGCGGTGTTGGCGAGGACCAGAACGGCGTCCATGTGGAGGAGCAGTTCAACGGCGGCACTTGGCCCCGAGCTTCCGGTGAACGTGATGGTGCCGCTGGGGTCCACCTTGATGCCCTTGAAGAAGGAGATTGACGGGGCAACATCGCGGACGCCCAAGCCGTTCTTGAGTGCGCCCAGGGTGAGCAGTTCACGTGCGGCCGGCGAGGCACTGTGGGCACTTCCGGCTCCGTACTTCGCAGTGTTGCCGACCAGCGTGGTGGCACCAGTGAGCGCGTCATGGCGTGAGGAAGTGTCCGAGACGATCGTGGCCATCAGGCGGCCAGCATCAGAGAGCAGCGGATGCCCGGCAGCGGGATAGGCCTGCCAAGGGACTTTCACTGTGTCGGCAACATTGAGGCGTTCATGCAATGCATCACTGCGGTAGAGGAGTGTGTGCACACATGCGTCCCCGCCGACGTCGGTGAGCTTGATCCTGGTTCCCCGTGCCAGGGCCATGGTGGTGTACCGGCCAAAAGCGATCGATTCCGCCCAAGTGGGGACCACGCCGTCGGGCGCTGCGTCCAGGAGGTGGGCGGGAGCGGATGCGGCAGGTACGTGGCGCATTGTCTTGGCAGTCCTGCCGTGCTGTTCCCTGGCGTGGGCGCGTGCGCCTGCCGTGGTGGCTGTGCCTGCGGGGCGATCGGTTACTTGTGTCATGTCAATCCTGTGCTGGTTTCTTAAGGTCAGGGGAATTCGCTGCTTACGCCTTGGCCGCCAAGGTCCGGCGCCGGACCCAGAGACCGAGGACCAGGACCAGCGCCACCATGAGCGGTGCCGAGTAGAGGAGGACCGGGTTCTCGCCTGTGGGGTCGTATACTTCCGGCCTGGGCCAGGCCAGGTTGACCACCATCACGGCGCCATAGATGACGGCGAGGATGTTCACCGGCAGTCCCCAGCGGCCCAGTGAGAAGAGACCTGCGGGGGTCGTCTGTGCCACGCGGCCCCAGTCACCGCGGAGCCGGTTCACCAGCTGCGGCACCGTGACCATCAGGTATGCGAGGTAGACCATCACGATGCAGACACTGCTGAGCGTGGTGAACAGGGCTGCATTGCCGACGTTGATGGCCAGCACGGCAACAGCGAAGGCGCCGATGGCGATGGACGGCCACATGGGCGTGCCGCGGGATGGGTGCACTGAGGAAAGAAGCGCGGATGCGGGGAGCTTGCCGTCGCGGGCCATGGAGAAGACGAGGCGGGAGCCTGCGGTTTGGATGGCCAGGGTGCAGACGAAGATGGCAATGGCCACATCCACCAGCAGGACCTTGCCCCAGAAAGTGCCAAGGACTGCGGTGAGGACATAGGGAAGGCCTTCGGTGGCGAGCCGGCCGTCGTCGAGGCTCGGCGCGGCCATCAGGGCGGTGATGATCATGAGGGCACCGCCGATTCCGGAGATCAGGAGCGCCGAGAGGATGGTGCGTGGCGCCGTCCGGCGGGGGTCCTTGGTTTCCTCGGACAGTTCACCGGCCGAGTTGAAGCCGACCATGACGTAGGCGGCCATCAGGCCCGAAACCAGGAAGGCACCCACAGCGCCAAGGTCCGAGGACCGGAGCACGGTGGTGTCCGCCACGACCTCCGGACCGCGTTGAGCCGCGCTGATCAAAGCAAGCACGACGGCGGCCACGCCGACGATTTCGCAAGTAACGCCGACAGAGTTCACGTGGGCCATGAGCTTCACACCAAGGGAATTAATGATGGTGGTAGCTACCAGCAGCACGGCGCCCAGGACGACTGCGTTCGAGGCGCCGGTGACCGTGTTGAGGGCCGGATCGCCGCCGACCACCTGGAAGCCGTCCCAGAGCTGGGGCAGGACCACCTGCAGGGCAATGGCGGCTGCCGCGGCGGTAACGACCTGGGCGATGGCCATGAACCAGCCGGCAAACCAACCCACCGCTTCACCGCCCATCCGGCGCGCCCACTGGTAGACGGCTCCGGAGAGTGGATAGCGGGCGGCGAGTTCAGCGAAGTTCAAGGCCACCAACAGCTGGCCAACCAGAACTACGGGCCAGGTCCAAAAGAACGCGGGGCCGGCAAATGAGTAGCCGAAAGCGAACAGCTGGAAGATCGTGGTGAGGATCGAGACGAACGAAAAGCCTGCAGCGAACGAGGCATAACGGCCGAGTTTGCGGTGCAGAGTGGGCTCGTAGCCAAGTGACGTGAGGTCCGCATCATCCACATGGACGGCTGGAACTACGGTTGAGGTCATCGGTTTCTCCGGGGCTGGAACGGGATGAAGGGTAAAAACCGTCCGGCACTGCAGCGCTCGGCCGAAAGCTGCTGATTACCGGTCACTTGATAGTTTTCCAGCGCGATGTCCCCAAACAGTTTCACCTCTGTAAAAGGCGCATAGACATTGTGTTTCAGTTGGATTTCCGCCTTCTCACCGCGATTCCGGCGCCGGTTCCGCGGCGTCTAAGGCGGGCCGGCGGGTGCAAGAATGAGGGGTGACTTCAGCCGGACCGGGACGCCCACGTAACCAGCAACCATCCCGCCCCGGCGCCACCGCCAGGGAAGAAATCCTCGACGCAGCGGCAGAACTCTTCACCACCCAAGGCTTCGCCAACACCTCCACCCGCTCAATTGCGGACGCCGTAGGAATGAGGCAGTCCTCGCTGTACCACCACTTCAAAACCAAGGACGACATTCTCAAGGACCTCTTGGAAAGTACCGTGGCCGCCAGCCTGTCGTTCGCGAAGGCTGTGTCCGGCGTTTCCAGCGGTTCAGCGTCCGCCGAGGTGGTCTTGCACGCCCTTGCGCTCTACGACGGCACCCAACTCTGCAGCTCCCGCTGGAACCTGGGTATCCTGTACCACCTCCCAGAAGCCCGCGGTGGTCAATACGAACAATTCCTGGCAAGCCGGCGCGAACTTCGCGCGATCTATGGGACTCTGGGAGTCCTCGCCAGCGCTCCCTCCTCGGGCGCGGCCGGGAACCCCGGAGACCTTGTGTTCCGCCTCATCGAATCGTTGGTGAACCTGCGCGCGGATGGGCTGGTCCTTCCAAGTTCACCCCTCGAGGCCGCAGACGCCGGGCTCATCATCTGCGGACGTGGCAACGAACTGCCGGAAATCCGGTCGCAGAGTGCGCTGATTATTGAACGAGTCAGTGGAGGCCTGGAGGACTTTTAGCGGCCCGGGGACGTTGGCGCTGCGCCGCTCCGCCCGTTCTTGCTGGACCCGGTTTGGTGGCCGCGTCCTTGCTCCCACACGGAGGTCAGCGCTCGCAGGGGATCGACCAAGCCTTCCACAACCCCGGGCGGGATTTCGGCAAGCAGGGCATCTTCGAGGGCGAGCTGGGCGGGGATCACCTCGTCCACCAGCCCTGAGCCAGCGTCGGTGAGGACGAGCAGGGACGAGCGGCCGTCGGCCGGGTTGGCCGTCCGGCTCAGCAATCCCCGAACCTGGAGGGACTTCAGCCGCATGGTGATCGCGGAACGCGGGACAAGCAGCGTGTGGGCCAGTGTCGTTGGGCTCAGAGGTTCGTCCGTGCGGCGCAGCGCCGAAAGCACGTCCAGCTCGCCGCGGGTGAGTCCATAATCGGCGAGGAAGGCGTCGCTGGCTTCGAGGATGAGGCGGGACGCGCGCAGCACGCGGTGGATCACCCCGAGGCTGGCGAAGCTCAGGTCGGGGCGCAGCCGGGCCCACTCACGCTGCATCTGATCCACGACGTCGCCGTGATCGGAAAGTAGGTCCGGGTCCTGATCCATCCGACTCCTCCCACCCCGCCACGGTCAACCACAATAGTAATTCACAAGTGTAGTAACCTTGAAGTACTTCATTCCTGTACTACTTTGGAAGGTTAGAATGACGCAAGCCACCGCCGCACGGTCCTGGTGGGCGGCAGTCTTCGACCTGGGCCCGCATGCCGGCGCCCATTGGACCGCCCTCCGCGCAAGCCTGGCAATCTTCGTGCCGCTGGTGGCTTGCCTGGCGTCCGGCCGCGGCGATCTGCTGCTGTATGCGGCGATCGGCGCCTTCACCGCCCTTTACGGCCGACACGAGCCGGTCCGGTTACGCCTGGCCATGCAGGCGCAGGCGGGCGTGGTGCTGGTGGTCGGCGTCGTCGTCGGCGCCCTGGTGGCGACCGTCCCGTTCAGGCTCTGGCTGCTCGTCCCGGTCGCGGCCGCCTGGGCCGGCGTCGCGGTAGTGCTGGCCGAGCTGGGCCGATGGCATCCGGCAGGAGCCCTCAACCCGGTCTTCGCCCTCACGGCCTCGGCCACGGTCCCGATCA
Organism: Arthrobacter sp. LFS091; assembly: GCF_047977885.1. Lineage (NCBI taxonomy): Bacteria > Bacillati > Actinomycetota > Actinomycetes > Micrococcales > Micrococcaceae > Arthrobacter > Arthrobacter sp. LFS091. The sequence goes on along the minus strand of NZ_JBFPFP010000001.1, from coordinate 67,802 downwards.
CGCTTAGCACGGTGCCCGCAGCGGCCCTCGCCGCGGCCGGCGCGGCCGTCTTCGCACTGCTGCTTGCCCTCCCCGGTCGAAGCCCCCGTGACGGCGGCGACCCTGAGCGGCCCCGGCTGTCGTGGCGCGACCTACGCCCGTCCAGCCCGGTGGGCAGCCACGCCGCCCGGTATCTGCTCGGCATCGCCGCCGCCGGCGTCACCGTCGCGACCACCGGCATCGGCCACCCCTACTGGACCTACATCACGGCATCCGTCCCCATGTCGGCACCCGACCTGCACGCCCGCCTCATCCGCGCCGCCCAGCGGGTCATCGGCACCGCCGCCGGCCTCGGCGTCGCAGCCCTCGTCCTGGCCGCCCACCCCAGCAGCTATGCCGCGATCATCTTGATCGCTGTGCTTCAGGCGTGCACCGAGCTGACGACCGGGCGGAACTACAGCCTCGGCCTGGTCTTCTTCATCCCGATGGCCCTCCTGCTCGGCGATCTCATGCTGCCAGCCCCGATCGACACCCTCCTGAGCCAGCGCGCCCTCGAGACGGTTATTGGTCTCACCATCGCCCTGGCCGCCACTGTCATCACCCACGAAAGGCGCACTCCTCAGAGCCAGACCCCGCCACGCGATAACCTGCTCGACCGCGCGTAAAGGCCGCGCCGCTGACCCTCAGCGGGCTAACTGCCCGCCGTCATCCGCTGTTTGCGCTACTTCCTGAGTGCATCTTCCAGCCAGGACCTCAGCACCGGGGCCGGAGCTGCGCCGGCCTGCCGGGCGATGACCTTGCCGTCGACCATAACCATCAGCGTTGGAACGGCCTGTATGGAGAATCTGGCGGAGAGCTGTGGAGAGTGATCCACATCGACCTTCACAAGTTTGATTTGCCCCGCACGCTCGTGCGCCAACTGGTCCAGTACCGGGCTTACCATCCGGCAGGGTCCGCACCAGACCGCCCAGAAGTCCACCATCACCGGAACGCCGGACCGCTCGGCGATGTCGCCGAAGTCGTCGTCGCTTGCTTCAACCACCCAGGGAAGGTCCCGGTGGCAATTCCCGCAGCGCGGCCGGCCCTCCGCAGCGGCCGGCACGCGGTTGGACTTGCCACAATGGGGACATTTGGTAATGGCTTTGTTCACGGGGTTCGGGCCTCTTCCATTTCGCTGGCGGTGTAGTCCACGAGGAGTTCGCCTTCGGCCGCTGTCACGGTCACGACTCCCCCCTCGGCGATGCTGCCGCGCAGCAGGGCCCGGCCCACTTGGGTTTCCAGTACATGGGAAATGTAGCGGCGTAGCGGGCGGGCTCCGTAGATGGGATCGAAGCCACGTTCGGCGATCAGCACACGAGCCTCCTCGGTCAGGTGCAGCTCTATTTGCTGCTCGGCCAACCGCTGGCGCAGTTGTTGGAACTGCAGGTCCACAATGCGTTCGATCTGCGGCAGGCCGAGCGGCGTGAACAGCACGGTATCGTCCACACGGTTCAGGAACTCGGGACGGAAGTGGCCCCGGAGCTCCCCCAACACCATACTGCGCGCCTCCTCGGTGATCGTCCCGCCTTCGGTGGAACCCTCCAGGAGATATTGGGAACCGATATTGGAGGTCATGATGATCACGGTATTGCGGAAATCAACGGTCCGTCCCTGGGAGTCCGTAACCCTGCCGTCGTCCAGGACCTGCAAGAGGGTGTTGAAAATGTCCGGGTGGGCCTTTTCCACCTCATCGAAAAGCACCACCGAATACGGCTTGCGGCGTACGGCCTCGGTGAGTTGGCCGCCCTCGTCGTAACCGATATAGCCCGGAGGGGCACCCAAGAGCCGGCTCACGGTGTGGCGCTCCTGGTACTCGCTCATGTCCAGCCGGATCATCGCGTTTTCACTGTCGAAAAGGGCCGCGGCAAGGGCCTTGGCGAGTTCGGTCTTGCCGACGCCGGTCGGTCCCAGAAAAATGAACGATCCGATGGGCCGACGCGGATCCCGGATGCCGGAGCGGGCGCGGATGATGGCATCCGTGACCGCACCGATTGCTTCTTCCTGGCCGATCACGCGGGCGCGCAGGATCTCGTCCAAATGCAGGACTTTCTCCCGTTCTCCCTGCTTCAGCCGCGCCACCGGAATGCCTGTCCAAGCCGCGACGATGTCGGCGATCTCGTCCTCCGTCACCACCTCGCGTAGCAGGCGCTTCTCCCCCTGTTTCGCGGTCAGTCGTTCCTCCTCGGCGGCCAGGCGCCGTTCGAGGTCGGCAAGTCTGCCGTAACGCAGCTCCGCTGCCCGGTTCAGGTCGTAGGTCCGCTCTGCTTCCTCAGCCTCCTGCCGCACCCGCTCCAGTTCACTGCGGATATCCTGCAGCTTGTGGATCGCCTGGCGCTCGGCTTCCCATTGGGCCCGCTTCGCGTCAGCCTCGCCGCGCAGGTCCGCCAATTCGCGTCTCAGCTCCTCGAGCCGGTTCTTGCTGGCCGGGTCGGACTCCTTGGAGAGTGCCGCCTCTTCTATTTCGAGCCGTGTGACCTTACGGGTGAGCTCATCCAGTTCCGCCGGCATCGAATCGATCTCGGTCCGCAGCCGTGCGCACGCCTCGTCCACCAGGTCAATTGCTTTGTCCGGCAGGAACCGGTCAGTGATGTACCGGTGGGACAGAGTGGCCGCAGCCACCAGGGCACTGTCCTGGATCCGTACGCCGTGGAAAACCTCAAGCCGCTCGCGGAGCCCGCGAAGAATGGAAATGGCGTCCTCGACGTCGGGTTCCTCAACCATTACGGGCTGGAAGCGGCGTTCCAGGGCCGCGTCCGATTCAATGTGTTTGCGGTATTCATCGAGGGTGGTGGCACCGATCATGTGGAGTTCCCCGCGAGCGAGCATCGGCTTGAGCATGTTCCCGGCGTCCATCGACCCCTCGCTGGCTCCTGCCCCAACGACGGTGTGCAGCTCGTCGACGAAGAGCAGGATCCTTCCCTCCGCCGCCAGGACTTCGGCGAGCACCGCCTTCAACCGCTCCTCGAACTCTCCGCGGTACTTGGCCCCCGCCACGAGGGCGCTCAGGTCGAGCGAGAAGATGGTCTTGTCCTTCAGCCCTTCCGGCACGTCCTGGCGGACGATCCGTTGGGCCAGTCCCTCCACAATGGCTGTCTTGCCGACGCCTGGCTCCCCGATCAGTACAGGGTTGTTCTTGGTCTTGCGGGAAAGGATCTGCACAACCCGCCGGATCTCGGCGTCGCGGCCAATGACCGGATCCAGTTTTCCGGTGCGGGCGTCCGCCACCAGGTCACGGCCGTACTTCTCCAGCGCCTCGTACGTCTGTTCCGGCGTCGCAGACGTAACGCGCTGGTTTCCCCTGATCTGCGTCAGGACCGAGAGGAACGCCTCGCGGGTGATGCCGTGCTCGGCCAGCACCCTGCCGGCCGCCGTCGACCGCCCTTCCTCCGCCAGCGCCACCAGCAGGTGTTCCACTGAGACGTACTCGTCCTTAAGCCGCTTGGCTTCCCGTTCAGCCGCATCGAGGAGTGTGCCCAGCCTGCGGCTTACATACACCTGGCCTGGCGCTGCCCCCGGTCCCGTGACCTTCGGCTTACGCCTCAGCTCTGCCTCGACCGCCGTCTTCAGCTCGTTCACGTCAACCTGCATGGCCACGATCAACCGTGGAACCAGTCCATTTTCCTGCTCGAGCAGGGCCGCCAGCAGGTGTTCACCGTCGGTCTCCGTGTGCCCATTGCGTTGTGCTATCCGCTGAGCCTCCGCCAAGGCTTCCTGGGATTTTTGCGTCAAACTCTCCATGTTCATCGTGAAGCAGTCCCTTCGACCTGCGTGATTTCAACCAACCGTCGTTCAAGCGCGTCGACCCGAACCAATAAATCCAGTACCAAAGGGATTGCCGCGTAGTTCAGCGACAGCTCCGAATGGAGCCTCATGACGCGCCCTATGAGTTCCGGGGACCGCGGACTGAACCAGGGGCCACCAGGCGAATCGCCCAGCGGCCGTATGAGATCCAGATCCACGAACCGCATGACGACGTCGGGGTGAACGCCGGCGCTTCGGGCTACCGCGTCCAGATTCATGCGCCATGGATAGGCAAGCGGATAGACGCCGCTCATCTTTCCTCCCTCGGATTGAACGTGGATACCGTGGCGAGCTTTTCGTACAACTTCCGCTCCTCCTTGCCAAGGCTGGGGGGAACCATAATCTTGATTTCCGCATAAAGATTCCCCGGCACCCCCCGAGGATTGGGCATCCCCTGCCCGCGGAGCCGCAGCCTGCGCCCACTGGAAGAGCCTTCAGGAACAGTGACTGTGACCGGTCCGGCCGGCGCGTGGGTGGCAACCTTGGCCCCGAGTGCGGCCTCTGAGGGCGACACCGGAAGATCGAAGTAGATGTCCCGGCCCTTGAGCCGGTATCTGGGGCTGGGTTGGATTCGTACGGTCAGGAAGAGGTCGCCGGATGGGCCTCCCTCCCTGCCCGGGGCGCCCTCACCGGCCAGCCGGATACGCTGGCCGTCCACCACACCGGGCGGCACGTCGACGTCGTAGCTCCGGCTCTCGCCGTCGGCCTGGGCCAGCCGGATACTGCGCGTGCCGCCGCGGAAGGCTTCCTCGAGCGTCAGCCATAGCTCGGCTTCCTGGTCTGCCCCTTGGACCGGTCCTCCTGATTGTTGCCGGAACCAGCCGCCGAGGAGGTCCTCCCAGTCAACGTCGCTCCCCATACCGCCGTCGCCATTTCCGTACGGGCCCGGACCCGGCCGGGGGCCTGGCCGGGGTCCAGGCCGCGGGCCACCGGAACCCCCTCGCCGTCCTCCGCCCGACGCCCCGGCGCCACTGCTGGCGTACTGCCGGTAGTCCGCCCCAAAACGGTCATAGCGCGCCCGGGTCTCGGGATTGGACAACGTGTCGTAGGCCTCGCCGATTTCCTTGAACTTGTCAGCGGCGTCCGGCTCACGGTTGACGTCCGGATGGAATTTTCGGGCCAGTTTCCGGTATGCGCGTTGGATCTCGTCGGCCGCCGCTGTCCGCGGGACGCCGAGAACCGAATAGTGGTCCTTAGCCACGGTCGGGGGTCACCGCCCGGCTTACCACGACGGCGGCTGGCCGGAGCGTGTTTTCCGGGCCGCCGTAGCCGGGGCGCAGCACGGTCATCACGGTCCCCGGGGGAACCTCTTCAGTTTCCACCACGCTGACAACCTCATGCAGCCGCGGATCGAAGGGGACATTCTCGGCGTCGATGCGGGGATAGCCCAGGCGGGCCAGGGTGTCAATGGCCTGTTCCCGGATGGAGGCTATGCCCTCGACCAGCGGGTCCGCGGCACCCGCGGGCGCGTGCGACAGGGCAAGCTCCAGATTGTCCAGGATAGGCAGCCACGCCAAAGCAACCGCGGCGCGCTCCTGTGCCCTCAGCTGTGCGCCGTCCCGGGCCGCACGCTTCCGTACGTTGTCGGCGTCGGCCAGCGCACGGCGCCACTGGTCCTCCATTTTGGCCAAGGCGTCCGCCTGCGCCGTGGACTGTGCTTCCGTTTCCGGAGTTTCGGTGGCCCCCGCTTGCCCGTTTCCCTCGTGAGCCTGGCCCCCGAGTGCAGTCTCGTCGCTCATCGGTTTACCTAGCCGCGGTCAAATTCCGCGTCGACGATATCGTCGTCATCGGCATCGCTGGACGCTCCGGCCTGCTGGCCCGTTCCGGCTTCCTGGCTGGCCCCGGCCCCGGCGGTGGACGCGGAGGCAGCCGAGGCACGGAGCGCCGCCTGCAGTTGCTCGAGTTCCGAAATGAGCTCCCTCGCGGTGGCGACCTCCGCCTGGTTGCTGACCGCGTCGCGTGCCTGGCCGATCAGCAGTTCCGCCCGTGCCTTGTCGTGCGCGGGGACGGCGTCGCCGAGTTCATTGACGGCCCGCTCAACGCGGTAAGCCACCGCGTCGAGCTCGTTGAGGGTGTCGATCCGCTCCCGGTTCTGCAGGTCCTCGTTTCGGTGGGACTCAGCCTCGGCAACCATTCGCTCGACTTCCTTGGTGTCGAGGTTGGAGCCCTCGCTGATGGTGATACCTTGTTCTTTGCCGGTGTCCTTGTCCTTGGCCGTGACGTTCAGGATGCCGTTTGCGTCGACGTCGAAAGTAACCTCGACCTGCGGTTCCCCGCGAGGCGCCGGCCGGATATCACTCAGCTGGAACCGGCCCAGCACCCGGTTGTCCGCCGCCAGTTCGCGCTCCCCCTGCAAGACCACGACGTCGACGGCGGGCTGGTTGTCCTCGGCGGTGGAGAATACTTCACTGCGACGGGCGGGGATCGTCGTGTTGCGCTCAATGATCTTGGTCATGACGCCGCCGCGTGTCTCGACGCCCAAAGAAAGTGGGACAACGTCCAACAGCAGGACGTCCGAGACCTCTCCCTTAAGCACGCCGGCCTGGATCGCAGCACCGATAGCCACGACCTCGTCCGGATTGACGCTCATGTTCGGATCTTTGCCGCCGGTCAGGCGCCGGACGAGGTTCTGTACCGCGGGGATGCGGGTGGAGCCACCTACCAGAATTACTTCATCGATGTCGTTGGCAGTAACCTTGGCGTCCGTCATCGCCTGCTTGACCGGATCCATGGTGCGTTCCACCAGGTCATGGGTGATTTCGTCAAAAACAGAGCGCCGAATGGTGGTGGTCAGGTGCTTGGGGCCCGATGCGCCCGCGGTGACGAAGGGAAGGTTGACCTGAGCCTGGCTCACGGAACTGAGCTCGACCTTCGCCTTTTCGGCCGCCTCAAACAGGCGTTGCAACGCCTGTGGGTCCGACCGCAGGTCGATGCCCTCCTGCTTCTGGAATTCGTCGGCCAGGTAATCGACAAGGCGGCGGTCAAAATCGTCTCCGCCAAGGTGCGTGTCACCCGCCGTGGAGCGAACCTCCACAACCCCGTCCCCCACGTCCAATAGGCTCACATCAAAGGTTCCGCCGCCGAGGTCGAAGACCAAAACCGTCTCATGCTGTCGTTTGTCTATGCCGTAGGCGAGGGCCGCTGCGGTCGGTTCGTTGATGATGCGAAGTACCTCCAGCCCGGCAATCCTGCCCGCGTCCTTGGTGGCGGTGCGCTGTGCGTCGTTGAAGTACGCAGGGACCGTGATGACGGCCTCCGTCACCTTTTCGCCAAGCTGCTTTGCGGCGTCGTCCACCAGCTTGCGAAGGACAAGCGCACTGACCTCTTCGGGTGCTACTTTCTTGCCCTGAACCTGGAAACGCGCCACACCGTTGTCATCCGCTACGACGTCGAAACTCACGGCCTTGGCTTCATCCGTGATCTCGTCATAGTGTCGGCCGATAAACCGCTTGGCCGATGTAATAGTTCCCTTGGGGTTGAGAATCGCCTGGCGGCGGGCCAGTTGCCCCACCAGCCTTTCCCCGCTGTCCGTGTACGCCACGACCGACGGCGTGGTCCGGGCTCCTTCTGCATTGGGGATAACGCGGGCTTCCCCGCCTTCCCAGACAGCGATTACTGAGTTGGTTGTTCCAAGATCAATTCCTACTGCTTTGGCCATGACTCGCTCCGGTTCTTGTGGGCGCGACCCTCTCCTGTGGCGGCGTCCGCCCGAGATTCCACCCCATGATTAAGCGCCCCGTCTGCCGTGCCGTGAGGCTCGAAGGGCTTTTGTCATGTGGCCTTATAGCTCGAGTCTGCCCCGTAGGGCGAAACGGCGGCATGACCTCCCGGGTCCAATCTGCTCCAGGAAACTGACCTACCACAATAGACCTCGCAGGCGTAGTGTCGAAGGTATCGGGATCGTTTTGGGGTCTGTTGCCACACATCTCGGCGCGGACGAGTCCTAGCTGTGTACAGAGACGACGGGTCAACTTAATGTTCGATCGACGAGGGGCCGAGGAGGTCCTCGGCAGGGCCGTACGATCTGTTTCTGCTCTGGAATTCTGCTTCATAGCAGCTGCCTATCTCGTGGTGGACGGTCACCTGATCCCGAGCGCCAACCGGGCACCGACGATCCCCGACCGTGATGCCAACCAACTCCAGGACACGGATAAGGCACTCTCAGCCGCGGGGCCGGTGTGGCGATTCGCGCTTTCTGTCTTTGGCGACAGCGGAGAATTGAACGGATGCCTCGTCCTGCATGCCGGCGCTGTTCCAAGCCCGGCCCAGATGACCGAGCTCCGTGCAACGGCCAGTAGAACAGTCCCCGTTCCAGCTGAAGAAACGTCAGGAACACACCAGCAGGAGGACATGGCGCCGCTCTCCAATGGTCAGGCCGTTGCCAGACGATTGCGTCTCCTCTCGGCCACGGTTATGCAATTCGAAACCCGGACGTCGGTTCAGAACGCCTTGGATGGCACACTTACCGCTCCCCTGGGACAAATGAAGTCGCGGAACTCCCTCCTGGCGGAAGTGCTGTCAGTAGTGACGGGGCGCTCCGTCTGCGTCGAGGACGGGTTCGGCAACATCCGCGCAACGGCCGGGACCAAATCCGAGCGCCCATACCCCCGGCCCAGCACGGCCGACAGGTCTCGCACAGCGCAACTCTGGGTCGCTTCCGGGCTACCGGTCCAGGAACCCCAAAGGCTCGTGGCGCTGGTTCTGCCGGAGAGGGACGTGCTCGGGGCAATGTGCCTGCTGGAGAACGGCGTGCCCTACACAGCTGAAGACGTCTTCGCCTTGCAGTATGCAACTCGGCTCCTGCAGGTCGAGCTGGCGCACCGCCGCAACATTGCCCAGCTGGAACTGAAACTGGGGCGCGACCTTGTGTATGAACTGGTGTCCGGAATGGATGAAGAAACCGCCGCCCTGCGTGCCGAGGCATTGGGTTACGACATCAAGGGCCCGCAGCACGTCATAGTCGCACAGTGGCAACCGCCCAGAACGGACGATACTGTGGTGATCGCCTTACGAAGGACACTCAACGAACTCCAGATCCCTGCTCTCGTCTCGCGACGCGCGGACATGGCACTGGCCGTGGTTGCAGGAGATCCGCTGGATACAGAGCTCTTCAGCATTGCGGCAAGGACACTGCGCAGCGCCACCGGAGCCGTGGGCATCGGGGGGCCGAGCCGGGATGTCACAGAGATCCCCCGGTCCTACGCGGAGGCAATGCGAGCGCTGCACGTCCGCGTACACTCCACCGACCCCTACGGGTCCACGCGCTACGACCAGTTGGGGATTTACCGCATCCTTGACATGCCGGGCAGCGAAATCGACCTCTCCGGCTACGTCGAGGAGTGGCTGGGTGCATTGCAGAGCAACGATGCCCGGCGGGGCTCTGACCTGGTGCACACCCTTGCGCAGTATCTGGATCACGGCGGCAACTATGACGAGGCGGCTGACAGCCTTGCCATTCACCGGAGCACGCTGCGATACAGGCTTAAGTCCATCAGCCAGATCACCGGTTTTGAACTTGGTGACCCCGAGACCCGCCTCAACCTGCACGTTGCCACACGTGCCTGGCGCTTGCGAAGCGCGCGGCCGCGCTGAGACATCAGGGGCTCCGGGAAGCTGCGGAACCTGAGGCAGCTGGCCGGGAGTTGACCTGGGGGATTCAAATCCGGACGGTTTTTGGACGCCCAGGGGCAATGCGGGCCTGGTGTCGGTGGTGGAGACTCGAAGTGGTGCATGTCGAATCCAACCAGCCAGGACAGGCAGTAGGAATCCAATGAGCATGAGCAGACCAGCGGCCGACGCAGGAACGATGTCAGGCAGGGCGTGGACCGCCATTCTCGGCGCATGGTTAGTCATCCTGATTTCCTCGTGCACAGGGTCGCCTCCAATGCCCCCATCACAAACCGCCGACCCTGCGGGTTCGGGTTCCACCGGGGACCTTTCCGCCGTTCCGGGGATCGTCAGGGAAGTCGAGTCCTCTGTGGTGACGATTCAAACATCAGGCAGCGGCATCGGCAGCGGCGTGATCTACCGCAGCGACGGCACCATAGTCACCGACGCCCACGTGGTGGAGGACCAGGAAAAGAAGCCGTTAAAGAACGTGCAGATCCGCTTCGCAGACGGGTCTGAAGTGCCGGCTACCGTGTTGGGTGTTGACGATGCAACCGATGTGGCAGTGGTCAAGGCTGATCGGGGCAATCTTCCGGCTGCGAAGTTCTCAACGGCCCTCCCCCAAGTTGGGCAGCTGACCGTCGTGATCGGCAGCCCGCTGGGGCTGGAGCAGACCGTGACGGCGGGAATCGTTTCGGCACTGCACCGTAATATGCCACCGTCTGAAGAGTCACCGCAGGGCCTGATCGACCTGATCCAAACAGATGCCCCCATCTCTCCGGGCAACTCGGGGGGAGCTGTGGTCAACAGCAGTTCGGAGATCATCGGCCTGTCAGAGGCCTATCTGCCACCCAGTTCGGGCGCCGTGTCCATCGGGTTCGTTACCCCCACGGCAACGGTGACGGACGTCGCTGAACAGATACTCAAGAGCGGATCAGCCACACACCCTGTCCTTGGAATTGTCCCGAGCGACATCTCGCCTGAGATAGCGGACCGCTTCGGCCTGCCCGTGGCGTCGGGCGCACTGGTCATCGGAGTTGCCCCAGGAGGACCGGCGGCCTCCGCGGGGCTGCAGCCGGGAGACATCATCACCCAGTTTGACGGCCAGAAAATCGCCAGTGTGACCGATCTCCTGGCCGGCATCCGGAAGAAAGATCCCGGACAGCAGTCTGTCATCGAGTTCCAGCGCGGCAAGGAAAACAAGTCAGTGACAGCGACTTTGGGGAGCACAGCGAAAGGATAGACCTGTTCGAGCAGCCCGACCATCAAAATGTCGAAAATCCATTTCCAGAAACAGAGGTCTCCCCATGTCTGACGCATTGCCGCAACAGTTGCTCAAGGGGTCAGGAACCGCGTTGATTATCCGGGGCATTGCTGCCGTTCTCTTCGGCATTTTGGTTCTCGCCTGGCCCGGCGTCTCCGTACTCGCGCTGGTGATCATCTTCGGAACTTACGCTGTCGTTGACGGCGTCACGAACATCGTGCACTACTTCAGACATAAGGAACGCCGGTCCGTCTGGCAAGTAGTGGGCGGGATCGTGTCCGTGCTCGCTGGCCTCCTCGCGTTCGTCTGGCCGGGCATCACCGCCCTCTCGCTGGCGCTCGTCATTGGTCTGTGGGCGGTGATCCTCGGAGTCTCTCAGATAGCACTGTCCCTGGAAGGCAAAAAGAGCGGTGGACAATGGTGGCTCTGGCTGATCACAGGTATCGTCACCACGGTTTTCGGCCTCTTCCTGGTCATTCTTCCCGGCCCGGGCATACTCGGACTCCTGGGGCTGCTTGCGTCCTTCGCAATTCTGTTCGGAATACTCTTGCTGGCCACGGGGCTGGGCCTTCGCCAACGCGGTATAAATCCCCATGGAAAGCTCTCCATGGGCTAGGAACGTTCCCCATACCCGAACCAACCCAGGAGCCAACATGTTTCCAGGAATTCACGATCCACATATCACCCGGATTCGTTCGGTTCGGGTGCGTACACCACAGGGCTGCGAGGAATGCCTGTCTTTGGGAACTCCCTGGGTTCACCTGCGTTTGTGCCTCACCTGTGGCCATGTGGGGTGCTGTGATTCCTCACCCATGCGGCACGCCCGGGCCCACGCTACAGAGTTGCATCCAATTGTTCGTTCCTTGGAGCCCGGTGAAGACTGGCGCTGGTGTTATCCCCATGAGGCCTTCGTTTAGTACACCGTGGGGTGCAACCATCTGATGGAACCTGTTTCAGAATCGATGCCGATCGAAACGCCGGATGTCTCCGGCGCCTATCCACGGCTCAGCCAGGCCCAGATTGAATTGTTGGGACGTACCGGCACCAGGCGGGCAACCTCCGTCGGCGAAGTCCTCATTCACGAAGGGAACATCGAGGCGGACTTCTTCGTCGTACTCCAGGGCACGGTACTGGTGGTGGAGGGGCTGCACTCCGCCGAAGGCAGAGAGCTTGCGGAGGGCCGGGGCACGCGGATCCTCGAGGTTCACGGTCCGGGACGTTTCCTTGGGGAACTCGGACTGGTCGAGGGGCAACCGGCCTTCGTCAGCACCGTGGTTGCCGAAGCGGGTGAGGTGCTCCAAATCAGCGGGGACGTTCTGCGTCGTGTGGTGCTGGCGGACCCCGCAGTCGGTGAGACCATCTTGCGCGCATATCTTCAGCGTCGGGTCTTCCTGATCAGCGCGGGCGCGGGCATCCGCGTCGTCGGATCCCGTTTCAGCCGTGACACGCTTCGGCTGTTGGATTTTGCAGCTGCCAACCGCCTGCCCCACCGCCTCGTCGATCTGGAGGATGACGGGCAGGCACAGGCGATCCTGGACCGGGCGGGAATCCTCGCCAGTGACTTGCCCGCAGTGGTGTTGAACGCTTCACATGTCCTCAAAAACCCGTCCAACGCGGAACTGGCCCTTGCCCTCGGCCTGCGGGCAGTGAAGGAGCATTCTGCCCCCTACGATCTCATGGTGATCGGGGCCGGTCCGGCCGGGCTGGCGGCCGCCGTGTACGCGGCGTCGGACGGCTTATCGGTGGTCCTCAAGGATGGCCATGCGATAGGTGGGCAAGCCGGCACGTCACCACGGATTGAGAACTTTCTCGGCTTTCCCTCCGGAATCTCGGGTGGGGAACTCACTGAAAGGGCGATCATGCAGGCCCGAAAGTTCAAAGTCCAGGTCAACGTCGGATGCCAGGCAAACTCCATAACATTGCGGGACGGTGACTTCCATGCCGAGTTCGACGAGAGCGGCCCGGCTCTATCACGTGCCGCGCTCCTCGCCACGGGGGTCCACTACCGCCGTCTGCCAGTCCCCCGGCTGGAGGAATACGAGGGAATGAGCGTCTTCTACGCCGCCACTGTCCATGAGGCCAGGCTTTGTGGAACCCAGCCCGTGGCCGTCGTCGGTGGCGGAAACTCCGCGGGCCAGGCAGCTCTTTTCCTGGCTGGCACGGGAACGCCCGTACGGCTGGTGGTGCGCGGGGAAGACCTCCGGACGGACATGTCCGGCTACCTCGCGGATCGAATCGAAGAGCATCACGGCATAGAGGTACTGCTGGGGGCGAACATCGTGGGCCTGGTTGGTCCAAGCGCCCTTGAACGTATCGTCGTAGAACTGAAGACCACGGGCGAACAACGCATTTTCCCTTCGCGATACCTCTTCATCTTCATCGGAGCCAAGCCACACACAGAATGGCTGCAGGATACCTTGGCCCTGGATGACCACGGCTTTGTTCTCACCGGGGCTGAGCTCGAAGACCTTCCTCCCGAGTTCAGCCACTTGGGGCGAAGACGATTGCCCTTGGAAACCAGCGTGCCCGGCATATTCGCGGCCGGAGACGTTCGGCATGGCTCGGTGAAACGCGTAACGGCCGCCGCCGGCGAAGGCTCAACAGCAGTGGCAATGATCCACGAACACCTGCGCCTCCTTCGGAATGGACCCGCTACCAAACACTGAACCTTAGGAGGCAAGGCGTGCCGGAAAGTTCAGGCGACGCAGACCCAACAACGGCCCGTACGCTGGGCGTGCTCGCAGAACCGGAGGTCACCGCCGAGTTTGCCGAGCGTAACGGCAGAGAAGTGGGCCATCTTCTGAACCTTGCCGATGAACGCCACAACTGGTCCGTGGTAGTCGAGTACCAGGACTTTACGGCGGGCAACGGGTTGACCCCAATGTTGGATTCCTTGGCGAAACACCGGACCCACCGTGCATGGGATGTCATGGTTTGCCTGACCGATCTTCCGATTCGTCTTGAGGGCCGGACTGTGGTCGCGGAAGTCGCGCTCGGGGAGCCCATCTCCCTGGTTTCTTTGCCCGCGCTCGGCGCCGTCAACATTGATCGCCGAGTCCGCTCCGCCGTCACCGACCTCGGGTGGGCGATGCATCGCCATTTCGATCCCGAGGATGACTACGGGGATTTCGGTCCACCATCGCTGCACCAATCGCGGCGTATTGAGAGTGCGGTCCTTGACGAGGGGCCGATCGGGTTTCGCTACCTTTCAGCAACCCGTCTCGGGCGGGGGCGGTTGCTGGCGGGCATGCTGCGGGCGAACCGTCCTTGGCGTCTGGTCTTCGGATTGAGAAGCGCAATGGCTGCCGCCATTGCCACGGGTGCTTTCGCGCTTGTCACGAACACAATCTGGCAACTCGCAGACTTGCTGGGTGCGACGAGGTTGATTTTGCTGATGATCCTTTCGATCTGTTCGATGGTGTTCTGGATCATCACCCAACACGACCTATGGGAAAGCCCCCGGCGAGACAATGCCCTCGAACGCTACAAGGCTTCCTTGTACAACACCTCTACGGTGTGGTCACTGGTGATCGGCGTCGTGATCAGTTACGTCCTGTTGTTCATCGCCGTGCTGCTGGCGGCGGCGTTCACCATCGACGCAGATCTATTGGCACAGACCCTGCAACATCCGGTGACCGTTTGGGACTTTGCGGAAGTCGCGTGGATGACGACGTCGGCGGTGCTCATCGGTGGGGCGTTGGGCTCGGGATTCGAGTCAAAGGATGACATTCTTCGGGCGGCGTATGGCCAACGGGAACGTCATCGTCGCCAGTCGGCCGACCAAAGCGAATAATCCGTCGCGCGTGAAGCACGGCCGGCCGTCATGCGGGCGCCGCCCTGACCGCTTTCCTGCCACAGGGCCTAAATACCTCGGAGGAAGGTTGGCCGGTGCTCGATCCCGTGGCTGGTGAGGCCGTAAAAGACGGGCAGGATCACGAAAATCACCGACGCGATCAGTGGATGGACGAGGACACCCACCGCCCCCGCCGCAAGGTAAAGCACGACGCCGGCCGCAGCACGGGGCCGCTCACGTGCGAAGTAGGAATCCTCCACCTCCTCTTCGGTGAGTTCGGGATGCCGGGCAAGGTGTGAGAAGAACACCAGCCATGACAGGCACAGCAGGGCCCCGATGATCGCGTACAGCGCGACGCCGACCCTTTCGTCGGTCAGGTTGCCCGTCTTGCCGGTATCGATGATAACCGCGGTGGGCCAAGGCAAAAGCGCCAGCGTCGCGAGGATTCCCAGGTTGGACCAGTGCAGGCCGATGTCCATCTCCCGGATTCGGGTGAAGGCGGATTTATGGTTGAGCCAGATTACGGCCAAGTACAGGTAGGAGGCCGCGTACGCCAGGTATGTCGGCCATTGACCCAGCAATCCCGCCAGCAACCCCCCGGGCTCGGTCTCTGGCGGCTGCAGTTCAAGTACCAGGAGCGTTATGACGATCGCGATAACAGCGTCACTGAACGCCTCGGCACGGCCGGTGTCTGAACGAGTCACCTTCTGCTCCTATGCCTGAGGATCAGCTGGCCCTGGGTGCTTTTCGCTGGTGCTGTGACGCCGGAAAGCCTCTAGGCGTCGTCGCCGGGCAGCTTGTAAGCGAGCACGTCGACGCTCTGTATGTTCGGTTCCGCGCTGAACAGCTCTGCTCCGCGAGCGGCAAGAGCTTGCCCGACACCCCCGGCCAGGTGGGCCTGCCGGGCCTCGTCATCGGGAAATACATCGAAGACGCCGAAGGTCGATTCGTCAAACTGGAGGGCGAACCAAGCGCGCGTACCAAGCTCCTGTTCTACGACGGAGCGTGCGCTGCGGAGGAAATCCGCGACGTCCTTCTCCTTGCCGGGCTTGGCCTTTAAGGTCACCGACAACGCAACCTCAATCATGCTGCTCACCCAGCCGGATCCCGTTGATTCCATACTGCCCGACAGTTTTCATGGCGAGTCTCCTTGGAACGGTACTGCGTTGGGATGATGCGGACCGAACGGGCCTCGTGGAACCACCTCAACCTATCGAGGGAGCGGCGCGACTCACTGCCCAGTCTGGCAGTGATCGGTGGTCACCACAAGAGAGAATGCCTATGTCGACGCCAGTGAATCACTGTTACAGTGCGGCGGCGCGGCCTGGTGGCAACTTCGTGTTGCAACTGAACGACACCCGCGCGGTTTACGACTTAGTCCGAAGTAGTTTTCGGGCCGCGTTTGTGGAGTCTGCATCAACGACTCCAGGGATCCATCATCTCGGAGCTGATAGACGGCGAACTCCGGATCGTTGGGCGGCTTGGTGAAGAATGCCCGCGCTTGGGGTGCAACTGACACCAATGTGCGGCGAAGGGGCTCCCCCTCCTTCACGGCCAACACATTGCTGGGCATGGCGTAGAAGATCGTAAGGGCGAAGAAGGCGCCAAACAGTGCTAGAGAAATTACTCCCACAACAACCGACGTCCTTGACCTCTGTGACGGGTCATGCAGGGTCATGGCAAGTCGCGGCAGATAGCCAGTACAGGGATAGGAGTGACGAGTTCATCGCAGCGCACGTGTGAGCTCTGAAATCGCGCTGTCCCGCCCGATTTCTTCTACACCTGCCGTTGTCATGTAGTCCTTGTTTGCCAACTAGCCGGGAACTATTAGCAAAACCAAAACGGCGCCACCGGCGACGACCACGAAGGTCGCAACCGCTACGTTGGCATACAAGGCGCCGTTTGCCACTACGAAGGCAGCCACCGCTGCACAAGTCCATGTCAGGCCGCACCCATAGGGCGTAACTTGCTGCGCATCCTGAGGGTCGGTTATCGTCCTGCGGTAGGCCAGGTAGAGACGGAACGTCGCTGCCGACTCTTGCTTTCGCCCGGTCAACCGCGGCAGCGCGGTCCCTAGCGCCAGCTGAGATGGCTGACGAATACGCGAAAGTGTGGGGACCTCCGGGCACTGACACTTGGTACGCAATCACCATAGAGCAGACGTCGGATAACGGCCGACAAAGCATCGAAGCCTCGCTTGTGGTCCCGCGAGCCAACGCCTGGCAACTAGGCGAAGCACGACTCTCGCGCATCGGCGGTCGTTCACCTGAGGATTTGCACTTCCGCAACCAACTCTATCTTCGCATCGGTATGGCTGCTGTTGCGGGCGGTCGCATCGAGGCAGCCATGAAGCGGCTGATCCTCCACATGTCCGGCAGCCCCAAACCATCCTTTGCGGATGCCGAGGATCCTTGGAAGAACATTGAGACGAAACTGCGCAAGGCAGCTTTGACACTGAGTGCGCGCGGCGCGGACGTCGTCCGTCTTCTGGACTGGGGACGCGCCAACAAAATCCGGGAAATACGGAACGACATCATCCACGCCTACTGGTGGGATTACTCCGGTGTGGGGATAACCAGAGGCCGGGTTCACTTGGACGGTACCAGTGAGATCATCCAGGTAACGCCTGAGCAGCTGGATGAAGACTGCCAAAAGCTGCTTGTCTACGCCGATTCCCTCGACGAGGCGATTGACGGAAAATGGCTGAGCATCCATCTTCCCCGGCGCAAGGCCCCCCAGCAGGCCGAGGACTGATCAACTCCGTTACGGACCCACGGCCTACCAGCCCCGAACACGCAGCACCCATCCTCACCACCATCGGCTACATCAACTGGTGGGAAGGCACAGGATCCAAAGCCCACCAATACCTCCAACTCTCCCTAGACACCGACCCCGGCTACCGCTTCGCACGACTCACCGACCACATGCTCGGCGCCGGCATCATCGCAGGCTGGAACACCAACAAAAACACCGCCTACCGGAACTTCGACATGCCGTAACCGCGTCAAACTGTTGCACCCAATCGACGGGACGAGCCACCGCACAGTCGGCCTGCCTTCTCATGAAGTGCGATGACGTAGGGTGACCCTTAGCTAAGAGCTATTAAGTCTCATTGGCACGGCGAGTGAGCATGCTCTTAGGTTCGGCTCATGACAACTATCTCCACGCCGTCACAGGAAGCTAAAGACAGCGGCACCAAGCGAAAGCACATCATCATAGGGGCCATGTTCCGGGCCGTCGGCGCCTACCCCAGCGGCTGGCGCTACCCGGGAGCCCACCACGATCCCCATGACGATCCCGAGGTAATCCGCGCCACTGCATTGGAAGCCGAGGCAGCCGGCCTGGACTACATCTTCTTCGGCGACTGGCTGGCAACAGGACCCGATCTGGAGTTCAGGGATCCCTATCTGGCCGCCCGCATCGAACCACTCACCGCGGTCGGTTTCCTGGCCGGGATCACCTCCAGGATCGGCCTCATTGCGACGGTTAACGCCACCTACTCCGATGCCTACACCCTGGCCCGCATCAGCGCCTCACTAGACAGACTCAGCGGTGGACGCCTCGGCCTGAACATTGTGACGGGAGCCGAACCACGCGCAGCTGCCAATCACGGCCGGGATGCGCATTGGGGCAACGAACAGCGCTACGACTCCGCCGAAGAACTCATCGATGCCTTGAGGCTGCTGTGGGACAGCTGGGGCGACGGCGCCTTGGTCGCCAATCAGGAATCGGGGCACTATCTGGACCCCTCCAAGCTGCACCAGGCTGACTTCAGGGGCGCGCACCATCCCGTGGCCGGTCCCTTGAACGTGCTCCGACCCATCCAAGGGCATGTTCCGCTGGTCCATGCCGGCACGTCCCAGCGCTCCCGGCACCTTGTTCACACACGCGCTGACCTGGCCTTGCTGGCATTGCCGGACCTCGCAGAGGCAGCCGCTGAGACGAAGACCCTCCGCACGGAGGCCGCGGCAAACGGCAGGAATCCAGACCACGTCAAGAGCCTCACTCCCGTGCTGCCCATCATCGGGTCAACCTTCGAACAGGCCTGGGAGATTCACGATTTCCTGGCCTCCCGGGTGCCTGTATCACCGGGACCACACGACGGCAGGGAAGGATTCCCTGCCACCCGAAGCTTGGCTGTTCTGGGCGCAGCGATTGGGCTCGAGCTGACCCAGACCGAGCTCGAGACGGAAGTCACCATTGACGATGCTGCCCGCTTCAACCAACACGGCCAGCACCTGCTTGACCTGACGCGGCAGCGTTCGGGCAGGATCCCTGGTACAGCGCGTCCGGTGCGTTGGCGGGACATTCTTGTCAACCACTTGGTGCCTTACAGCGTGGTGGTCGGCACTGCCGCACATATAGCCGATTACCTCCAGGCCTGGCATGAGGAAGGCGGTGTGGACGGCTTCAACATCCTCACCCCTTTCCTCGGCGAGCAATTTGAACGCTTCACCCGCGGCGTGATCCCTGAATTGCGCTCGCGTGGTTTGTTCCGGCAGGCATACCAGGGAAGCACGCTGCGTGAACATCTGGGACTCACCGTTCCTGGGAACCTCCACGAAGCCACGCCGGATGAAAGCACGACGGCGGCAGGTCCGGTCGGAGCCGGAGCCCGGGCATGAGCGCACCCACCCCTCCCGGGAAGACCGCTGCGCCTGACGACCTTCGCGAGGGCCACTTCATCGGCGCACAAGAACTGGCCCGTCAGCTCGCCGAAGGAGCAGCACCGGTCCTGCTGGACATCCGGTTCAGACCCGGCCTCGCCCAACCGGAAGCAGAATACGACGCCGGCCACTTGCCGGGGGCTCATTACGTCCACCTGCCCGCGGTCCTCGCGGACGCTGGACCGCACAGGCCCGCCGTGGACGGAGCACTCCCGCTCCCGGAAGTGGATACTCTGCAGCACGCCCTGCGCAGCTACGGGATCAACAATGACTCGGCCGTGGTGGTCTATGACAACCGGCACGGACTGTCAGCGGCCAGGGCCTGGTGGGTCCTGAAGTGGGCCGGACTGGTCAATGTAAGGGTCCTCGACGGTGGCTACGGTTATTGGCAGAGCCTGGGCTTGCCGACCACGACACAACGACCGGACACCGGGGCCGGATCAATAGCGCTGAATGCCGGACTGTCCCCGGTGAGTGGCAACCTTGCGACCATCGCGACGGACGAAGCGGCGGCCTTTCCACACAGCGGCATCTTGCTTGACGCCCGGGAAAGAGAACATTTCGTCGGGACTCCCGGGGATCCGCCAGCCCACATTCCCGGGGCGATCACTTTTCCCAGCAGCAGCAACTTGGACGAGAACGGGCTGCTGCTTCCCTCCGAGGTGCTGCGTGCGCAGGCCGAGGCAATCGGACTGACTCCGGGAGCCGCCGTCGGAACCTATTGCGGCGCCGGCGTCCTGGCTGCCCACAAAGTCCTCACCCTCGCCACCCTGGGCATTGAAGCGGCACTGTACGTCGGGTCCTGGTCGGCATGGTCAGCTTCCGCGGCAGGAAGGGAACCGGAAGGGCAGTAGTTGAGGGCAAAAGCTGCCGGATTGTTGCGGCGCGTGAAGCGCTTTTTCGCCATGCGAACTGGGGTGACTGTTGATGTCGGCCGGGTTCGGACAGGCTTCCGCACCCTCCTACAGTGATGTCCAGACGTCCTTCCATCAGCATTTTCCGCGCAGCGCCGCGGGCTCCACACTCCATCCGAAAGAGGCATCCCCATGATCTTCCCCAGACCCGTCCGCGCCATCTATGCAGGCGTGGCTGCGCTTGCGCTCGCCACGGTCCTGGCCGCGTGCGGCGGCGCAGAAACGGCGAAGCAAGCCGACGACGGCGGCGCGCCGGTTACCGGGGGCACGCTGGTTTTCCTGGAGCAACAGGCTCACACGAACCTGTATCCACCATCGGGCGGTTTCTACCCCAACGGCGGCATCCTGAACCAGATCACGGACAAGCTGACATTCCAAGACCCCGAGACGCTCAAGATTGAGCCGTGGCTCGCCGAGTCCTGGACCAGCAACCCCGAGTTGACCCAGTACACGTTCAAGCTGCGCAGCGGCGTCACATTCTCCGACGGCACGCCCGTGGACGCTGCAGCAGTAGCACGCAACTTCGACACGTACGGCCTGGGAAACAAAGCCCTGAACCAGCCCGTCTCCGAAGTCATCAACAACTATGACTACAGTGAGGTTGTTGATCCGCTCACCGTCAGATTCCACTTCAAGAAGTCCTCGCCAGGCTTCCTGCAGGGCACGGCCACCATCGGTTCCGGCATCGTCTCCATCAGCACACTGGACCGGAAGTTCGACGAACTTGGCGATGCCCGCAACATCATCGGCAGCGGTCCGTTCACTGTCGCCAGCGAAGTGCTCGGCAAGGAGCTCGTCCTGGAGGCCCGCAAGGACTACAACTGGGGACCAGCCACTGCAAAGCACCAGGGTCGGGCCTACCTGGACACCGTAAAGATCGTGGTGACCCCTGAGGATAGCGTGCGCACAGGCTCTCTTCTTGCCGGGCAGGGCGACTTGATCCGCCAGGTCCAGGCCTACGACGAGAAGCAGGTAGCAGGGCAGAACTTCACGATCCACGCTCCAGGCACCCGCGGAGTCAATGACAGCATCGTTTTCCGTCCGGACAATGCGCTCGTCTCCGATGTGCGGGTCCGGCAGGCACTCCTGAAAGCTACAGACGCCAATGAAGTGGTGGACACGATCTTCTCGGAGAACTACCCCGTGGCCACCTCCGTCCTGGCCAAGGACGCCCAAGGCTACGTTGACCTTTCGGACAAGCTCCGCCACGACCAGGACAAAGCCAAGCAACTCCTGGACGAGGCCGGATGGAAGGTTGGAGCCGATGGCATCCGGACCAAGGACGGGGCGCAACTGTCTTTGACCATCTATGAGTCCCTGCCGCAGCCGCAGAACAAGGCAGTGCTGCAGCTCGTGGCCCAGCAGTGGCAGAAAGTGGGCGTCAAGCTCAACGTCCTCGCCGGTGACTCCGGAAGCAAGACCGTTGACAGCCTGGATCCTGAGAAGACCCCTGTTTCCGTTGCCATGGTGGGTCGCGCTGATCCGGACGTGATCAAGAGCCAGTTCTACCCGAAGAACCGCGATGCCCTGCTCCAGTTGGGTGGCAGCAGCCAGAAGGTAAAGAGCTTTGTCGATGAAAAGCTCAATGCCCTCCTGGAAGCAGAAACGGCCCGCACTGACCCGCAGCAGCGCCTCAAGGACGTGGCCGACATCCAGAACCACCTCATCGACCAGGCCTTGGTGATCCCGATCTTCGAAGAACCGCAGGTCTTCGCTTCGGCTCCTTACCTGCACGGCCTGTCCTTCGAAGCTGTAGGCCGGCCGAGCCTGTACGGCGTCTGGCTCAACAAGGGCTGACATGCAGCGTTATCTCCTGAACTGTATCGGCCAGGCGGTACTGGTCCTCTGGGCAGCGTTTACGATCGCCTTCGTGCTGTTGCAGGCGCTGCCCGGGGACGCCCTCCTGATCAAGTACCAGAATCCAGACATGGGCCTGAGCCCTGCAGAGATCGCCGACATCCGTAACTCGTACGGGGCAGACACTCCATTGTTCCTGCAATACCTGAACTCCCTCGCCGGCTTCCTCACGGGGAACCTCGGCTATTCAGTGCAGGCCGGGGTGCCCGTTGTTGATCAACTCGCAGCCAATGTACCGTCGACCCTGGCGCTTGCCGGGCTGGGATTCCTGGCCGCTGTCATCCTGGCGACAGCCATCGCGTTCCTCGCCAGCCTCGCTCCCTTCGCATGGCTGCGCAACGCCATCGAGTCCCTGCCGTCATTGCTGGTCTCCGTTCCCGTGTTTTGGCTTGGCATCGTACTGATCCAGATCTTCTCCTTCCGGCTCAAGCTCATTCCCGTGATCAACCCGCCCGAGGCCCTGGGGCTGATCCTTCCGGTGGCGACGCTCGCCGTCCCGATCTCCGCTCCCCTGGCCCAAGTGCTGATCCGCAGCATCGATGACGTGCGCACCCAACCGTTTGTCGCCGTCGCCCGTTCACGCGGCGGCAGCAACGCCTGGGTCCTGGCTCATCACGTGGCCCGAAACGCGGTATTGCCGGCCTTGACCATCGCGGGTGTTCTGTTGGGCGAACTCATTGGCGGCGCCGTGGTGACGGAGACCGTATTCGGGCGCAACGGCGTCGGACAGTTGACGCAGCAGGCCGTCAACAACCAGGACGCCGCAGTATTGCAGGCCGTGGTGGTCCTTGCCGCAGCGGCCTTCGTGCTGGTGAACCTCGCCGTGGATCTGCTCTACCCCGTCCTGGATCCCCGGCTCAAGCAAAAGACAGGAGCACTCACGTGAGCCAGGCAACTGTGGTCCCCGCCCCGCAACGGGACATCCAGCCCAAGGGCCGGGAACGCCGCGCATTTCCCCGGGTCCAGCCAGGACTGGTGCTGGCTTGGCTGGTCCTGGGAATCGTTGCCCTATGGACCATCGCACCGGGACTCTTCACCGGCCACAACCCCACGTCGGGCAAGGCACGAGACAAACTCCTGCCACCAAGCAGCGAGTACCTGCTCGGCACGGATGAACTGGGCCGCGACCTCCTGTCGAGGATGATCCACGGTTCCATCAACTCAGTAACAGGTGCCCTCGTGGCCGTCGGGGTGGGGCTCGTGGTGGGAACCCTCCTGGGACTGCTCGCAGGTTCCCTGGGTGGAGCAACCGACAACGTGGTGATGCGGGTAGTGGATGTGCTGTTGTCTATCCCAAGCCTCCTGCTCTCACTGAGCATCATCATCATTCTTGGGTTCGGCACGGTGAATGCCGCAATTGCCGTGGGCGTGGGTTCCATCGCCAGCTTTGCCCGGCTGTCACGGTCCGAAGTCCTGAGGGTCCGCCGGAGCGACTTCGTTGAAGCTGCCTTCGGAAGTGGCGGCACGTTCGCTTCAGTATTGCGGCGCCACATCCTGCCGAATTCGGCCGGACCGGTGCTTGCGCTCATCGCCCTGCAATTCGGCAGTGCGATCCTGGCGATCTCCACGCTCGGGTTCCTTGGCTACGGCGCTCCGCCCCCCACTCCTGAATGGGGACTCTTGATCGCCGAGGGCCGCAACTACGTGGCCACATCCTGGTGGCTGACCACCTACCCGGGCCTGGTTGTGGTGGCCGTGGTCCTGTCAGCCAACCGCATCAGCCACTCGATCCGAAAGGTACAACCGTGAGCAACGTCCTTACAGAGCCGGCTGCAGCGGCAACGGGACAGAACACACCGTTGCCTGTCCTGGAACTGCGGAACCTGTCGGTGTCCTACGCCGACAAGCACCGAACACACCGCAGGGTGGTCCACGACGTCTCCCTGCAGATCTCCCCCGGCGAGGTCCTGGCGCTCGTGGGTGAATCAGGCTCCGGAAAATCCACCACAGCACAGGCAGTCATCGGCCTCCTCGCCGGCAACGGACGCGTGGACGGCGGCAGCATCCTGCTCAACGGCACGGACATCGCCGGCTGGTCGCAAAAGCGCCTCGAATCCATCCGCGGCGCCAAGATCGCCTTGATTCCACAGGATCCCACGAGTTCGCTGAACCCCGTGCTCACTGTGGGAGCCCAGGTCGAGGAGGTGCTCCGGCTACATACCAAGCTGCCCAAGACCGAACGAAGGCGGCGCGTCCTGGAACTCCTGGAGCGGGTAGGCATACCGGAGCCGGAACGCCGTGCCGGCCAGTACGCCCACGAACTCTCGGGTGGCATGAAACAGCGAGTGCTCATTGCCGCCGCCATTGCCCTGGAACCGCAACTGATTATCGCCGATGAGGCCACCAGTGCACTCGATGTCACCGTGCAGCGCCGCATCCTGGACCTGATCGACGAACTCCGTGCCGAGACAGGGACGGCGGTCCTTTTCGTCACCCACGACCTCGGAGTTGCCGCTGACCGCGCAGACCAACTGGTGGTACTCAAGGACGGCAGGGTCCAGGAACAAGGCCCGACCGCACGGGTTTTGGCCAATCCCACCAGCAGCTACACGAGGCAATTGCTGGCTGATGCTCCGTCTCTTTCGCCTGTCACGGCGCGCCCTGCTCCGACCCCTGGCCGCGACATCGCAGTAGCCGTGTCCAGTCTCATCCAAGAGTTCGAAACCGGGCGCAGCCAGACGCCCTTTCGTGCCGTGGATGACGTGGGTTTCCAGGTGCCCCGCGGACGCACCCACGCCATTGTGGGTGAGTCCGGATCAGGCAAGACCACCACTGCCCGTGCCCTCGCAGGATTCCAGCGCCCCACTTCAGGCAGCATCACCATCAGCGGGCTCGAGTTGTCAGGCCTGGATGCCAAGGGCCTGCGGCAGTTCCGCAAACACGTCCAGTTGGTCTACCAGAACCCCTTCACTTCTTTGGATCCGCGCCAGAGCATCGAACGGATCATCGAGGAGCCCCTCCTGAACTTTGATCCCGTTCCGCGTTCGGAGCGGGAGAGGATCGTCCGCGAATTGCTTGACCGCGTGCACTTGCCTGCCACTCTGTTGCCCAAGCACCCGCGTGAACTCTCGGGAGGCCAGCGCCAGCGCGTCGCGATTGCCAGGGCGCTGGTGCTCAACCCGGAGGTCCTGATCCTGGACGAGGCCGTCTCGGCGCTGGATGTCACCGTCCAGTCCCAAATCCTCACCCTCCTGGAAGAACTCCAGACGCAACTGGATCTGACGTACATCTTCATCACCCATGACCTGGCAGTAGTCCGGCAGATTGCCGACACCGTGTCAGTGATGAGCGCCGGACGGCAGGTAGAGGCCGGACCCGTCACCGAAGTGTTCGACCATCCCCAGCATGCATACACCCGCGAATTGATCGAAGCGATCCCAGGCAACCGAAAGGCACGGCCATGACCCAGCACACGCAAGGATCCAAGCGGATCGGCTTCTTTACGCGATTGCTCGACGACGCCGGACCGGCCGAACGTTACAGGCTCGCCTTGGAGCAGATACAGGCTGCCGAATCCGAAGGGTTCGATGCCGCTTGGGTGGCGCAACACCACTTCAACGAAGCCGAGGGCGGACTGCCTGCACCGTTGATCTTCCTCGCCTATGCCGCTGCCCGCACCTCCCGGATCCGCCTCGGTACCGGAATCATCACCCTGCCACTGGAAGATGACCGGGCAACTGCCCTCCGCTTCGCCGAAACGGGTCTGAGAAGGATCGTCCCGCACTTCGAGCGCCAGGGTCATGTGTTCGCCAGCCACAAGGTGGAGGACCTCATCCCGGCCACGGACTCACACGTGGGTTCGGTTGAGGACGTCGTCGAATCGCTAAGCCGCGACAGCGTCCTGGAGCGGGCCACCGATGTGACTTTCCAGGTGCACTCCATCGACCCACCGCACGAGCACATCCTGCGTTCCATCAAGCTCGCGGCGACACAGGTCGTTCCGCGACTCGGCTGGAAGCCTGTTCCAACACCCGTACCCGCCCTACAAGGAGAGAAATGAGCAACACCTTCACTGACGCCGTCGACGACATACTGGGAGTCATCCCGGGCTCGCCGTTGGACGAGCTGCGGCGCCGCCGCCCAATCACCCGTGACAACACGCAAGCGAGCTACCTCGCGCTGTTCCACAGCGGGCAACTGGACGACGCCGGGGCGACCGAGCGTTACGCCGTCGCCCTGTTTGTTGCGCTTGTTCACGAAAACCACGCCGCCGCTGCCTTCTACGCCTCAGGACTCGTGCAGGCAGGTGCCGACGCCGCCCTGACGGCAGCTGTTCGAGAGGCGGCGCATTCCGCTGCCACGGAAGGTCCCTACGGGAAGTACCGCGAACCGGGTCTGCAGGGCGAGAACACGGCCGGCCTCCAATGGATTGCCGGGCAGGAACTGCGGGATACCCTGAGTCCCCGACTCGCTGCAGCATTGGAGCACGCCCACCTGCTGGTCTTCCGGCCCCGGGAGGCCTCTCCAGCAGCGCTTCAGGCCCTGCTCTCCGCAGGCTGGACAACTACGGGAATCGTGACCCTGTCCCAACTTGTCGCATTCCTTTCCTACCAGCTCCGGATCATCACAGGGCTGGAGCTGCTCAATGTCCCATCTTCGGCTGAAGAAGCCGAGCGTGTCGAAGTACAGAACGAAAGGATCTACTCGTGAGCGATCAGGTCATTACCCACCCTGGGCTGAGCCGCCCCGATGCCTTCACCCAGGACCAGCTGGGCTGGGTGCCCTGGCTGGAGGCCCCGGCTGTAGAGGAACTGACCGAACGGCAGTACGACGGCTTGGTTGACCGGTCGCGCGCGACGAGCGATTATTTTCGACTGCTGGCCCGTGACCCTGACATCCTCGGCGCGAGGACCAGGACAGACAAGGACATTTTCTACAACACCAAGGAAGGTCTCCCCCGAGCCGAGCGCGAGCTCGCAGCGACGGCCACTTCACGGGAGAACGGCTGCGTTTTTTGCGCCTCCGTCCACTCGCGGTTCGCAACCCACTATTCAGAAAGGCACGACGACGTCCAGCGCCTTCTCGACGATGGCCCAACCGCGGACCTCGGCCCGCGATGGAACGCCATTACCGCTGCCGCCGCAGCCCTTGCCCACACGCCTTCCAGCCTGAACACTGGCCACATCCAGGCCCTTAAGGATGCAGGATTGGATGCCCTGGAGATTTCAGACGTCGTCCACGGCGCGGCATTCTTCAACTGGGCCAACCGGCTGATGCTCTCGCTCGGAGAACCCGAAGCCGCCTCCTGAACACTTCCTGACAACACCGCCTCTTCTCGAAAGAAGGGGCGGTGTTGTCGTTTGCCGGCCAGGGGTCACCAACACCACCTACTTCCCCCTACGACACCCCCGGGGATAACATCGCCATCCCGATCAGCTCCACCGAATACGCACAGGTCAACGCTGAGTTCATAGACCGCAGCAGCACAATCGCACCCACCACCCGCGTCACCCTGCCGGCGGCGACCCACAAGCCAGAGGACGCGGCCGCCGTCGAACACCACATGGAAACCATCCAGTTCCGTCCGCCGGCGGCTGCTAACTGCACACTCACCAGCCCCGAGCACGCCGCGCCCATCCCCACCATCGGCTACATCAACTGGTGGGAAGGCAGAGGATCCAAAGCCCACCCATACCTCCAGCTAGCCCTCGACACCGACCCCGGCTACCGCTTCGCGCCTCACCGACCACATGCTCGGCGCCGGCATCATCGCAAGCTGGAACACCAACAAAAACACCGCCTACCGGAACGACTTGGACATGCCATAAGAATCAGGGCTCAACCTGATGGCCTAAAAGCGGTACTTTCCCAGCCACACCATTCCAGATCTACCGGGAGACCACAGCAGCAGGTCCGTTGACAGAGGAACGATCCACGTCGCAGCAGGCCAGCCGCCGTGCACTTCGTTTTGCAGACGCTCAAGAGACATCGCTTAGGTCAAAGCCGGGGCTCAGTGCTACGAACTTAACAGCGTTCAGGGATGTACTAACAACCTTGCCCGAAACGTGGACCAGTAGGGCCACGATTCGATTCACCAGTCCTTCTGGCTCGCTTCCGGCTGGTAGTTCACCCCAGGACATCCGTTACGCCCAGACCCAAACCGCCGAGAATACGCAGCAATCTCGACATGCCCTGACGCACGTGGCTTGCGTCTCCGATCTTGGATGCCTGGACGTTCGACTCAAACGAACAGCAGTATCAGCCGACGGAATTGCGCCTGTCGGCGCTCCGGTCGAACTGCGGATAGATGGAACGTCCAGCTCCTACCGTGTGTGTCCCTTTGCTTCAGTACTTAATGGGTTCCATGCGGCCCGAGCGCAGGGAATGCACGGCTGCTTCGGCGATAGCTTGGGCTTTCAGTCCGTCCTGCAGCGAAGGAATGGACGCCGTGCTGCCATCCAGCGAGGACACGAAAGCGGCGAGGGCCGCCGCATACGTCGGTTGCACGCGCTCAAACCAACCGGGGTGAAGCCCGTCGTCCACCACAGTGCTGCCAGAGTATCTGGACACTGCGCCGTTTCGGTGCCGGCGGGCTTCCACCATCCCTTTGGAGCCCATGATCTCGATCCGTTCGTCATAGCCGTAGCCAGTGCGACGCGCGGAATCGATCTGGACCAATGCCCCGCCGGGGAGCCGCAACGTGACCGCGGAGGTGTCGACGTCGTCGTACTCCGCGATGCCGGGCTCCGCCAGGGCCGAACCCATGGCGAAAACCTCCACCGGGTCCAGGCCGGAAAGCCAGCGAGCGAGGTCGAAGAAGTGGACGGTCTGGTCGCGCATCTGGCCGCCGGATACGGCGATGTAGGACAACGGCGGCATGGACGGGCCTCGGGAGGTGAGCTGGATGAGCTCCACTGCGCCGATCTCCCCCGAGTCCACTACGCGTTTGAGCTCGGCATAGTCGCGGTCGAAGCGGCGGTTGAAGTCCACCATGACGGGCACGCCGCTCTCCTGTGCGAAGGTGGCGGTCTCGCGTGCCCGGTCCAGGTCCAGGTCAATGGGCTTCTCGCAGAGCGCGGCGATTCCGACGGCGGCGGCCCGGCGGAGGTGCCCGGCGTGCGTATCGGTGGAGGACGCGATGAAGACGGCGTCGATCGCCTGAGGGTCGAAGACCTCCTCAAGGGTGGTGGCAGCCGAAGCGCCATGCGCGGCGGCGAGGGTCTGTGCCCGTTGTTGGTCGACGTCGTACACCAGTCGGAAGTCGATCCCGGGGTGGGCTGCGAGGTTGGCTGCGTGGACGGAGCCGATGAAACCGGCTCCGAGGAGGGCGAAACGGGGCATGTCAGAGTGCTGCTTTCTCCAGGTCAAAATTCTTCAGGGCAGAGGCGAGGATTTTCCAGGCGGAGTCATCGTGATGCGATGCCGCGACGGCTTCGACGAACTGAACGCCGATCAAGCCGTCAACGCCCGTCGGGAAGGACAGTTCACGCCGGGGGATCGGCGTTCCATTGCGGCGGGCGCGCAGCACCTGAGCCAGGTCCGAGTAGAAATTGGCGAAGGCCTCAAGGAAGCCCTCCGGGTGGCCGAGGCCCACGCGCGTGAGCCGGGACGCGTCGTCGTGCAAGGTGCTGAGCCCGTGCGTGAGGATGGTGGTGGCCCCTGCGAGGTCCTGGACCTTGAGGTGGTGCGGGTCCTCGTGCTGCCATTCCAGGCTGCCCTTTTCGCCGTAGACCCGGATGCGGAGCCCGTGGTTATGGCCAGTAGCCGCCATGCTGGCCCACAGCCGCGCGGGAACTGAGCCGGTCAGTTCAAGTTCCACGGTGGCGTTGTCGAAAACGCGCCGCCCAGGCACGAACGTCTGCAAGCGGCCGGACAAGCGTTTCGCTTCGAGCCCGGTGATGTAGCGGAGCAGATGGAGGGCGTGGGTGCCGAGGTCTCCCACGACACTCGGGAACCCAGCAATGTCAGGGTTGGTGCGCCATTTGGCTTGTTTGTGGCCTTCGTTCTCGAGGGGTGTTGCTGCCCAGCCCGATGCATGCTCGACGTCGACAAAACGAATGGCGCCCAGCTCGCCGTTGCGGACCATCCGCGCGGCTTGCCGCACCATGGCGTAGGCCGAATAGCAGTGGGGGACAGCAAGGATGGCATCGTTCTCCTCCGCGACCCGGACCAGCTCGGCCGCAGTGGCAGAGTCCCGGGTCAGGGGCTTCTCGCACACCACGGAGATGCCCCTTTGCAGGAACGTCCGTGCGATCTCGAAGTGGCTGTCGTTGGGCGTCGCCACAACCACCACGTCCACACCGTCCTCACGGGCGGCCTCAGCCTCGGCCATCTCCTGGATGTCGCGGTAGTTGCGTCCCGATTCGACGCCGAGTTCGACGGCGGTGGCGTGGGAACTGCTCTCATCGCGCCCGAAAATTCCTGCCCGGAGATCGTAGTGGCCATCCAGCCGCATGGCGTAACGGTGGGTCTTGCCGATGTCGGCGCCCGGACCGCCACCAACCATTCCGGCGACCAACTGCCTCGAATTGGGTGCACTCATTGAAGATCCTCTTTGACTCTTTGGAATTACTTGGACCGGTCCATAATGGAGGTGACGAGCAGGCCCAGTCAAGCCCCTAAGCTTGATGGAAGCTGCGAGAGGAGATACTGCATGCCGGCCACCAAGCCCACCATCCGCGACGTCGCAAGCGCCGCGGGGGTCTCCAAGTCCCTGGTCTCACTGGTCCTCCAGGGGTCGGTCAACGTCAGTGAGGGCCGCCGTCGTGCTGTCTTGGAAGCCATGGAGCAACTGGGTTACCGGCCCAACAGACTGGCCCAACGCCTGTCCGGCCCTCGAAGCGGAACCATCGGTGTGATGCTCAATGACATCCGCAACCCGTGGTTCGTGGAACTGCTGGAAGGGCTTACGGCCTCGCTGCACGCAGCGGGGGTTTCACCGGTCCTCGCCGACTCCTACACCGACACCCGCGTTGGCCGCAGTTCCGTGGAGACCCTGCTGGAGCAAAGGATTGACGGCCTGGTGGTGGTCGGCACTACGACGGAATCCACCGCGATCGAAAAGGCGGCGCAGACTATCCCCGTAGTCCTGGCGGGAACCCGCGAGCCAGTGTTGCCGGGGGTCGATATTGTGGTCAATGACGACGACGCCGGTGCACGCCAGGCCACCGAACACCTCCTCACGCTCGGGCACCGGAGGATCGCACATCTGCAGGGGCCGGCCGAAGTAGGCCGAATCCGGCGGGAATCGTTCGAGCGGACCATGCGCGACGCCGGGCTCGAGCCGGTGGTTCTCGCCGGCGGACTGAGTGAGGAAAATGCGTATGCCGCGGCCAGCCGCTTATTGTCCACGGAGGACAGGCCAACCGCGATCTTTGCCTACAACGACATCGCCTGCATTGGCGCCCTGTCCGCCGCCGACGACCTTGGCCTCTCTGTACCCGAAGATCTGTCCTTGGTGGGCTACGACAACACCTATCTCGCCAAAATCCGACACCTCTCCCTGACCTCCGTGGACAACGGCAACCTGGCAGTTGGCGTAGAGGCCGGCAAGTTCATCCTGCAGCGCCTCGCCACACCGGAGCTGCCCGGCCGGGTTCACCAAGTCCCCTCGCAGCTGCAGGTACGGGGGTCCACAGGGGACGCACCCGGCTAGCGCCCGCCCCGACCCGTAGGGACAAAGCCGCTTGCTGGGTTCCTGGCGCGTCCAACAACACCCGAAGGATCTCCCCGAGCGGACCCTGCAGGTCGTCAGCGGTTGCCGATTCGAGGGTCCGGCGCCGGATCGCATCAGCATTCTCGTTCCCCGAGGATCGGAGGAGAAGCAAGAGTTAGCAAGCCCTCAAGCCAGGGCTTCTGGCGATTGCGCTTGGACGAGCCAAGACATGGCGTCATCTTTGGACGTGAAGAACCTTGTAGGAGAAGGCAGCGTCCGTCGTGACATGGCGAAATTCGCTATCACGCGGCTCACAGGGCTGGTGCCCAATAAAGCAATCCGGGAGGCGGCACACTTGGTGCTGAACACCGCCTTGGCCCCGCGGGTAACTTCCTTGGTGTTCGTGATATCGATGAGCAACGGGAATTCTGCACCGTCCGCGAGTTCGTTGATCGTGGCCATGGCATCGTGGACGTCATCGGCCAGGAGGACCGTATGTGGCCCCCACACCAGATGAAGGACGTCACCATCGGTGAGCGCGACCGTTCCCTTACCGCTGCCGACAGTTATTGGCCTCATCCTTACTCCCCCAATTGTTGTATCCAACAATAACCCCGGGAAGTTCCACTGAGGGAGGGTATGTCGGCCCTATTTAGGTTAACCGGCGCTATCAAACAGTGGCTGGGCAGAAGCTTCCCCATCAGGCAGCTTCCACAGAAACTGTTGCTATCACGGATGCGGTGGGAGGAACTGGCGGTGGACTACACCTGGTATGGCATGCAGACGCGCAGCGTCGAACGGCTCACATTTACGTTGGGCAAAAGTCTCCGGGCTCGATCCATCATCACCTCCTGTGAGGGGCGCTCCGAGTATGAGGTCACCCTTGATGACCAATGGGTCTTTCGTAAGCTCACGCTTCACGGTCACGACAGTCGGAGGCTGGAGGTCCAGCGAGGCAATGACGGAACCTGGGGCGTCAATGGCGAGCGACGCCCGGACCTGGAGGGCGCCATCGACATCGACCTGGGATTCAGCCCCTTCACCAACACCCTGCCGATCCGGCGTCTCAACCTCGCCATTGGATCCCGGGCCGAGATCACCACGGCCTATATCGAAGCTCCCTCGCTCCGGGTGCTGCCAGACCCGCAGGCGTACACGAGAAGCGCCGTCAATCTGTATCTCTATGAATCCCTGGACAGCGACTTCACCTGCAACATCACGGTCGATCCTGACGGTTTCATCATCGACTACCCCGGCCTGTACTCACGCCGCCTACCCCGCAGATAGACCCTCGGATCATCTACAAAATCCACAGGTCACCTGCACTGTCGCGGGCCAAGACATCTGGCTTACGGTCCCCGTTGAAGTCGCCCGGGGGTGCTGACCAGGTTCATGGCGTTCCAGCCGGTGCCGACTTGCTTTAAGGGAAGCCACTGTAGTTTCCTCGGAAATCTGCCTTCTTCGTTGAAACAGTGGTAGCTACAGATGCTTGAGCGGACGAGATACCAACCGGGCCAAGCAGAAGAGATAGCAACATAGCCAGGCTGTTGCTTAAAGTTCGACTTGAAGAACTATAAAAAACAATATCCCCCAATATTAAAGAAGAGAAATTTAGTTATGGACTGATCATCGCTTTGAATTATTCATCGCCAGCTTTGTAGTACATGTGCATGAGCAGGGCCACCATGATGGCCGTGAACCCCATGCCCGAGAAGAAGATCCACGGAACACTTGAATCATCCTTGGGTAGTACTGCAAATATGACCCACAATGTTGCCACAAAACCGATGAGCATCACCGGAATAGCTTTCAGAGCACCTAGAGCTGACGCGCGTGCTGCGTTCCATGCACGCTCAGACGACAGAGTAGCCTTCGAGCGGATGCCAAACGTATAGTTTGGCTTCGAATCGCCGGACTTAACCTGCGATGCCAGCATTTGAATTAGGCCTGCTACAACCAAGAACGCAATCATGAACATTGTCGTGCTGAAAACCGCCCCCAAAACGATCCTTTCACAGTTACGCAATCGGATGACCGAGAAAACTCCAGATTGAAATGCCACGCTAACATTGGCCGTAGCCCGTCGCAAATCACACCCGCTAATTCGCTTTGGCGCCGACCGCTACCCGCCTTTAGTCAGGATTTATCACATGCGAAATAAGGAGAAGCCTCGTCGGCGGCCATCGGACTGGTGCACATTTCCGACACCGGTGTGGACACTTGGGGTCACGACCCCATCGGCACGGGGGTCATCGACTGGGATGGGCTGGGCGACGCCGTCAAGGACACGTGCGGCGTCGGGAATGTCGTGCTGGAGATCATCCGTGAAGACAATCCGGTCCACGAATTTGCGAAAGCAATGCAGGACCTCAAGAACCACGGATGGGAACTGGAGAGTTAGTCCCTCACGCCGGCAACCGGGACCCACAAAGAATTTATTTGAGCATGGAAGAAACCAGCATTGTTGAGGTCTAATTTTCAATGCGAAACAACCTTGAAAGAGGAGTTTGTGTCATGAGGGCTTTGGTCAGTGGCGGAAGCAGCGGAATCGGCGCAGCAGCATCCATGAGACTCGCGGAGGCAGCCATTGCGCGCGGTGAGCAGCCAATGATTGCTGTCTGCGGACACGAACCAAACAGCAGCCAAGAGCAGGTCGTTCGTTCAATCCAGGCTATGGGAGGCGCTGCCATCGCACTGGCAGGTGATCTCGGCGACCCCAATGTGCCCAGCCAGCTGGTCAAAGCTGCAGTTGCAGAATTCGGTGGCCTGGACGCGCTGGTAGCCAACGCCGGGATCGCCAACCCCGGACCCATATGCGACGTCTCCCTTGAAGACTGGGACGCCATGTTCTCCGTCAACCTGCGCGGCCCATGGCTTCTAGCCAAAGCAAGTTACCAGCACCTGAAGGACAGCCACGGCGCCGCCTGCTTCACCTCGTCCATGTCCGGTCAACAACCGCACGCGGGATCCGGCGCTTACAGCCCAAGCAAGGCCGCGCTGACAATGTTGGCCCAGACACTGGCATTGGAATGGGCACCCGACGGCATCCGCGTCAACGTGGTCTCCCCCGGCATGACCCATACCCGGATGACCGAAAAAATGTATGAAGATCCCAAAATCAAGAAGGCACGGGAGGAAATTATCCCGCTCGCAAGAATAGGAGATCCGATGGATATCGCCAACGTGATCGAATTTCTCGTAAGCCCACTATCCGGCTATGTCACCGGTCAAGATATCTGCGTCGATGGCGGCTTCTCCAAGTCCATTCTTAGCCATATCCCCGGACGACCCAGCTCGAAATAACAGACCTGAAGGCCAGTCAGGGCCGCAGGGGCTACCTGCGGCCCCGACATTCAGACGGCCGAATCGTCTCCATATCAAAGATTGCACGCAATGAGGTACCGAAACTTATCCCGCCCAGGCTGGTGACTGACACGGGCTCGCTGCATACCGGCGGTCGCAAGGTGGCCGACGGCGGAGCTTCTTGATGGCCGTTCGAACTTCAGTTAGCAATACACGAGGAGGCACCTTGTATATGGCAAAAAGCATATTGGATGGCAAGGAATGGACCGCAACAGAATTTGCCGGGCTACTTCCGGAAGAGCAGAGAGCAACCCGTCAGGAATTGGCATGCCTTTCTTGTGACGGACAGGCTGTGTTCCGTGCGGGACAGCAGCGTCAGCCATCGTTCGCAGCCCGGCATCGACAGGACTGCCGATTGGTTTCGAGGCCGTGGAGCGCCTTTAAATTCCTTACAGAAGCAGGACGAGGCACTTAGCGTGCCGTACGCATGGTTCCGAGGATTGATCACCACACTTCATCGTCCGTGTCGAGCACTGACGGCTTGTCACGGACGCCAAGACGAGTTTGAGCCTGGGCTCGAGCAAACCCTGTTCGGTTAGATCAATTCAGCTTCGTTGTTTGGCGGCGCCAACAGCTCGGGGGCTGCCAAGCGGGTTGTCCCGGACTTCGGTCCCTGCCGCCTGCGCGTCCGCCCTTCACAGGGGGCTGCACTCGCAGTTTTTCACTGTCCATGCAGCCAGCTGCTGACCTTGCATAGGCGCTCATTCCATGTGTGCACTGACGCTGATCGGCATCTGAGCCCGGCGTACGGTGACGTTCCGCCGCAAAGCTTGAGGAAGCGGCTGCACGACTGGGGCGGGCACTGCAAAGGCAGCAGGGCTAGACAGTTGGTTCAGGCTCAGTAGGGCAAGAGGACGACGGCGGGAGGTACCGCCGTCGTCCTCTTGCCTGTCTGTTTTTAGTCCTCGGACGCCGGCTCCGAACCAGCCGCTGACACAAGCGGCCCGAGCATCAGGCTTCCTTGGGCGAATTCCTCACCGCACACCGCACACGACACCACTGGTTGCAGGTCGGCACCGCAACTGTGCTGGTAGGAAGCACGGGGAGTCTCGTCGCGCATCCACGCACTGCTCCATGCTGCGAGTGCGATGAGGATGGGGGCTACTTCGGCCCCGGAAGTTGTGAGGTGGTATTCGTAGCGCGGGGGGTGTTCGGAGTACTGGACGCGCTCAATCACGCCGCGGCTTTCGAGAGTGCGCAGCCGGCCCGTAAGTATGTCACGGGACGCCCCGGTATTCCGCGCGATCTGATCGAACCGGTGTACGCCCAGGGACATCTCGCGGAGCGCCAGCAGCGCCCACCGCTCCCCCAGAACGTCGAGCCCCGCCGCGATAAAACACGCCCGGGGCCCATCAGGTTCCTTGTTGATCGAACGGTTCACCTGTCACCTGCTTTCGTTTAATTTCCTCAAGTATACAAGTAGGTTGGAAAATCCAACTTACTCCGTTAGTCTGATGCTCTGAGGTCGCGACGACCGCGTCGCCTCCAATCTGAGTTCAGGAGAATCCATGTCATTGCTAGCTGGCGCCGTCGTCCTCGTTACTGGCGCGAATGGAGGTTTGGGCCGCGAGCTCGTGGAACAGGCCCTCGCCCGGGGTGCCGCGAAGGTTTATGCAACGGCCCGCCGACCGCAGGAGTGGAGCGACTCCCGAGTCGTCCCCCTCGCCCTCGATGTCACCAACCCTGACTCGATCCGGACCGCAGTTACTCAGGCCCAGGACGTCACCGTTCTGATCAACAACGCCGGCATCAGCGTCGAATCGGACACGTTCCTGACTCTCTCCGACGAGAAGTTCCGCGAAATCATGGAGACAAACTTCTTCGGGCCGGTTGCCTTGACCAGGGCATTCGCACCGGTCCTCGCTGCCAGCGGGACTTCAGCGGTACTCAACATTCACTCGGTGCTCAGCTGGATCGCCCTCACCGGCGCCTACAGCGCGTCAAAGGCCGGGCTGTGGTCGGCGACTAACTCCTTCCGCCAGGAATTGGCGCCCCAAGGCACGCAGGTCACGGGTGTTCACGTCGGCTACATGGACACAGCCATGGCCGAGGGCGTCAATGCCCCGAAGACCTCGGCCGAGGAAGCCGCACGGAAGTCCTTCGATGGGCTTGAACAGGGTGACTACGAGGTCATCGTGGACGAAATCAGCGCAGGGGTGAAGCTCGGCCTATCTGGGCCGATCTCGGATCTGTACCCCGCATTGGCAGCCAGCACCCCGGTATGACCGCAGCAAAACGGGAAGTCATGAGAGCCCAAAGGAGAACCCTGTGACAACCGACGCCTCCGCAAGACGCTCTGAAACATTCACGTGGATTGATCCGGCAATCGCGCTCGAAAAGCTGCCACGGCTGTCGGGTATGGACTACTTTTCCGGTCTCCGCGATGGCAGCATTGCGCCGCCGCCGATCGCTTCGCTCATGAAATTCGATCTCGTCGACGCGAAGTTCGGACACGTCGAGTTCCAGTGCTGGCCGGGCGAAGCGCATTACAACCCGCTCGGCATGGTGCACGGCGGCCTGGCATGCACGCTCCTGGACACGGTGCTCGGCTGCGCGGCACACACCACCTTGGATGCAGGGATCGGGTACACCTCTATCGATCTGGCGGTCAAGTACCTGCGGCCCATCACGCTTCAAAAAGGCGCGCTGCGCGCGGAGGGGTCAGTTGTCAAAGCAGGCCCGCGGGCAATCTTCACCGAAGGACGCCTCAGCACCGCCGACGGAAAACTCCTCGCCACTGCCACAAGCACGCTGCTGGTCTTCCCGCACCAACCGGGCGGGAAGTAGCTATAGCTGCTCCTCAGTGGGCCAGCCTTTCCCGCCGGCCAAGACGCCGGGGCCCGAAGACACTCGGCTATGTGGTGCTTCCGCCGAGTGTCTTCGGTTTGAGACGGGACCTTCAGGTCTGCTGCATAGCCGGGCTCTATCGGGCCTTGTCCCCACCCGCTTTACCCTGACAATGCAGCCCCGGTCTGCTCACGCCAAAAGATAGCCGGATCCAGGCGGCATCTGCGCAGTTCCTCGAAGTCATGTCGCACTCAGCCCTCACATCCATGAAGAGGTGTAAGGCCAACCACGTCCTACCGAACGCACCAAGAGAGGACCCTACCTCCAGTTCAGAGCAAGCGGAGGGCCAACCAGCCACGGCCCTGGACCTGACCACCAGAATGTACACACGCTAGAGCAAAAACCCCTCTGACGAGGGGGTATGCCGTGCCCGAGGTGGGACTCGAACCCACACACCTTTCGATACTGCATTTTGAGTGCAGCGCGTCTGCCAATTCCGCCACTCGGGCGCGGATTGCCGGGAAGTTAAATCTCGCTGACTGCTCACTTCTGTGAGCAACGCGATCCTTTCCCAGCACGCGAAATTACTATACATGCAGATAGGCTGATTCAAAGAACCGGGCGCGCTGATGCAACAAAAACCAGCCATCAAAGAGTCCACACTAAGATGGACATGAACCCGCCGAACCTTTTCAAGGAGATCCCGTGACCGAACAGACGGAGTCCACGTCCACAAGCCAGCCGGCCCGCCGCGTTGTCGTAGCCGAGGATGAGACCCTCATCCGCTTGGACATTATCGAGATCCTGAAGGGCGAAGGGTACGACGTCGTCGGCGAGGCAGACAACGGCGAGAAGGCCGTGCAGTTGGCTGAGGAGCTCAAGCCTGACTTGGTCCTCATGGACGTCAAGATGCCCGTGATGGACGGCATCTCGGCTGCCGAGAAGATCGTCAAGGCACGCATCGCCCCTGTGGTGTTGCTGACGGCTTTCAGCCAGAAGGAACTGGTGGAGCGTGCACGCGACGCCGGTGCCATGGCGTACGTCGTGAAGCCGTTCTCCCCCGCGGACCTCATCCCCGCCATCGAGATTGCCTTGAGCCGCCATGAGGAGATCAAGGCGCTAGAGAACGAGGTATCCGACCTCCAGGAGCAGTTCGCCACGCGCAAGCTTGTAGAGCGCGCCAAGAGCCTCTTGACCACCAAGATGGGCCTGACGGAGCCGGAAGCTTTCCGTTGGATCCAGAAGACCTCCATGGACCGTCGCCTCAGCATGCGTGAGGTTGCCGAAACCATCATCAACCAGGTCAACTAGCGCCACACCAGCAGCAAAACAACGACGCCGGCCGCTCACCTCACGCGAGGTGCGCGGCCGCCGTCGTACCCGCCTAAAAGCAAAACAAAAGCGGGCCCCACCAAGAGGTGGGGCCCGCTTTCACGACTAAGGACTATGCCTTGGCTTTGGACTTCTTTTCGGGCCACGGGCCAACGGGTTCCTTGCGTGAACCTTCCTCCGTCTTGGACGTGTCAGCGAGGTCGCCTACCTTGTGGACCTTCAGCGAGTTGGTGGAACCGGCCTGTCCTGGAGGGGAACCTGCTGCGATGACAACCAGGTCGCCTTCGTCAACGAGCTCCATTTCCAGCAGGCTCTTGTCCACCTGTGCGGTCATCTCGTCGGTGTGCCCCACGGACGGGACCAACACCGGCTGGATGCCCCACGTGAGGGCGAGCTGGTTCCAGACGTGCTCAACGGGTGTGAACGCGAAGACCGGCTTGACGGGCCGCAGGCGCGAGAGGCGGCGTGCCGAGTCGCCGGACTGGGTGAACGTACAGATGTACTTTGCGTCCAGCTGGTCGGCGATTTCGACGGCGGCACGGGTGATGGCGCCACCGCGGGTCTTGGGCTTGGTGCCCAGCGGGGGGACGCGCTCGAGGCCGTGAACTTCGGTGGACTCGATGATCCGGGCCATGACCTTGACGGTTTCGATGGGGTACTGGCCCACGGACGTTTCACCGGAGAGCATCACTGCGTCGGCGCCGTCGAGAACTGCGTTGGCGCAGTCGGAAGCCTCGGCGCGCGTCGGGCGCGGGTTGTCGATCATGGATTCGAGGACCTGGGTGGCCACGATGACCGGCTTGGCCCAACGGCGTGCCAGTTCGATGGCGCGCTTCTGGACGATCGGCACCTCTTCGAGCGGCAGCTCGACGCCGAGGTCTCCGCGGGCAACCATGATGGCATCGAAGGCGTCGATGATTTCGTGGAGCTGGTCCACGGCCTGCGGCTTTTCGATCTTGGCGATCACCGGCACGCGGCGGCCTTCTTCGTCCATGATCTCGTGGACGCGGGTGATGTCCGAAGCATCACGCACGAACGAGAGTGCGATCAGGTCCGCGCCGCGCTTGAGTGCCCAACGGAGGTCATCCTCGTCCTTTTCGCTCAGCGCGGGAACGTTGACCGCAACACCGGGAAGGTTGATGCCCTTGTTGTTGGAGACCTTGCCGCCAACTGTAACGGTGGTGACGACCTTGACGTCGTCAACCTCGATGGCGCGCAGCGCCACCTTGCCGTCGTCGATGAGGAGGGCGTCGCCTACGTTGACGTCCTCGGTGAGGCTCTTGAGCGTGGTGGAGCAGATGTCCTTGGTGCCGGGAACATCTTCGGTGGTGATGGTGAAGGTGTCACCGACGGCCAGCTCGTGGGGGCCATCAACAAAGCGACCCAGACGGATCTTGGGTCCCTGGAGGTCGGCCATGATGGCCACGGGCTTGTGCAGCTGCGCCGCAGCCTTGCGGACGTTTTCGTAGGTGTTGTCG
Organism: Arthrobacter sp. LFS091; assembly: GCF_047977885.1. Lineage (NCBI taxonomy): Bacteria > Bacillati > Actinomycetota > Actinomycetes > Micrococcales > Micrococcaceae > Arthrobacter > Arthrobacter sp. LFS091. Next base: position 27,326 of record NZ_JBFPFP010000001.1, on the reverse strand, counting down.
TGAACGGAGTAGTCGCCGTGGCTCATGTTCATGCGGGCAACGTCAACGCCGGCTTCCAGCACCGCGAGGGTGTTGTCGAAGCTGGAGATAGCCGGGCCGAAAGTTGCCACAATTTTCGCGCGTCTCATATACCTACCCTAAGTAGTTCATGCTGATTGAGTAAAAGAAACGTTCCTGCCGGCGCTATAAGACCGCTATCGCCCGGTCGGTGGGGGCGACCGGTGCCGGGAGAATGGTGCTTCCCATCAGGAACTTGTCCACTGCGGCCGCGCATGCACGGCCTTCCGCAATGGCCCACACAATCAGTGACTGGCCACGTCCGGCATCGCCGGCGACGAACACACCTTCTGTGTTCGTCATGTAGTAGCCGTCGCGGGCAACGTTGCCCCGACCGTCGAACTCTGCGCTGACCTGTTCCGTGATCCCTGCCGGCTCAGCACCGGTAAAGCCAAGGCTCAAGAAAACAAGATCAGCAGGAATAACCCGCTCAGTACCGGCCTTGGGCAGGCGTTTGCCGTCCACGAACTCGGTTTCTGCAACCTTGACGCCGGTGAGTTTGCCGTTTTCTCCGACAAATTCAACGGTGGATGCAAGGTAAGTACGTTCGCCGCCCTCTTCGTGGGCGCTGGCGACCTCGAAAAGGGTGGGGAATGTTGGCCAAGGCTGGTGGCTGGCACGTTCCGACGGCGGCTGCTTGCCGATCGCGAGCGTGGTCACCGATGCCGCCTGGTGGCGGTGGGCGGTACCGATGCAGTCAGCACCAGTGTCGCCACCACCGAGGATCACCACGTGCTTGCCGCGTGCGTCAATGTGGTTCTCGGGGGTCTCCCCCGCAACCGCACGGTTCGACGGGACGAGGTAGTCCATGGCGAAGTGCACGCCGTCAAGGTCGCGGCCGGGGATGGGAAGATCCCGAGGAACGGTCGCGCCGGTCGCAACAACCACCGCGTCGTAACGGCGGCGCAGCTGCTCCCAGGTGACATCGGTGCCAACTGCGACTCCGGTACGGAAACGGGTCCCCTCAGCCTTCATCTGCTCCAGGCGGCGGTCAACCTGTTCCTTCTCCATCTTGAAGTCGGGAATGCCGTAGCGGAGCAGGCCACCGATTTTGTCATCGCGCTCATAAACGGCAACCGTGTGGCCCACGCGGGTCAGCTGCTGTGCAACTGCCAGGCCGGCAGGACCCGAGCCAACCACGGCCACCGTCTTACCGGTGAGGCGCGTCGGCGGAAGGGGCTGGACCCAGTCGTTCTCGAAGGCCTGGTCGATGATCGAAACCTCAACCTGCTTGATGGTCACGGCGGGCTGGTTGATCCCCAGCACGCACGAGGCCTCGCAGGGCGCCGGACACAGGCGGCCAGTGAACTCCGGGAAGTTGTTCGTGGCGTGGAGGCGCTCAATCGCTTCTTCACCCTTGTCACGCCACACGAGGTCGTTCCACTCGGGAATGAGGTTACCCAAGGGGCAGCCCTGGTGGCAGAACGGAACGCCGCAATCCATGCAACGGCCGGCCTGGCTCTTCAGGACACCCTTTTCCTGGGCCTCGTACACTTCTTTCCAGTCCATGATGCGGACGGGAACGGGACGGCGTGGCTGCGTTTCGCGCTGCCGGACTTTCAGAAATCCGCGTGGATCAGCCACCGGTTACCTCCAGGATTCGGGACCATACTTCTTCGCCATCGGGGTCAAGGCCCTCTTCAATGGCGTCGAGACGGGTCTGCAGGACTGCGGCGTAGTCGCGCGGCAGTACTTTGGTGATGCGGGCGGCAGTGTCGTCGAAGTTCTCGAGCAGACGGCCGGCCAGGACGGATTCGGTTTCCTCGACGTGCTTGGTGAGCAGGCCGTGGACAATGTCGCGGTCCTCGGCGTCGAGCTCCAGGAGTTGGAGTTCGCCGGTGTCGAGGGCCAACTTGTTGACGCGCTCAGGCTGGAGGTCCAGGACATAAGCGGTACCACCGGACATGCCGGCACCGAAGTTACGGCCGGTGCGGCCGATGATCAGCGTCTGGCCACCGGTCATGTACTCGCAACCGTGGTCGCCAATACCCTCGACGACGGCGGTCGCGCCGGAGTTGCGGACCAGGAAGCGTTCGCCCACCTGGCCACGCAGGAACATTTCGCCGCTGGTGGCACCGTAGCCGATGACGTTGCCGGCAATGACGTTGCGCTCAGCCTGGAACACGTTGGTGCGGTCCGGACGGACGATGATGCGTCCACCCGAAAGGCCCTTGCCAACGTAGTCATTGGAATCGCCGAACATGCGCAGTGTGATTCCGGCAGGTAGGAACGCGCCGAGGGACTGGCCCGCGGTGCCGTTGAGCGTGATGTCAATCGTGTCAGTTGCCAACACATCGACGCCGAAGGTCTTGGTCACTACGTGGCCGAGCATCGTACCCACGGAACGGTCCGTGTTGATGACGTCCAAGGTGATCTTGACGGGCATGCGGTCGCTGAGCGCTTCCTGGGCCATGGTGATCAGGCGCTGGTCAAAGTGCTTGTCCAGCTCATGGTTCTGGCCGGTCATGTTGCGCAGCGGCACGTCGTCGTCGAACTCGAGGCCGTGCAGGATCGGATCCAGGTCCAGTCCTTCGGCCTTCCAGTGGTTGATTGCCTCCCGGGTGTCCAGTACCTCGGCGTGGCCGATTGCCTCTTCAAGGCTGCGGAAACCGAGCTCGGCGAGGATTTCGCGGACTTCTTCTGCGAGGAACTCGAAGAAGTTGACTACGAACTCGGGCTTGCCGTTGAACCTGGAGCGAAGCTCGGGGTTCTGCGTGGCAACGCCCACCGGGCAGGTATCGAGGTGGCAGACGCGCATCATGATGCAGCCCGAAACCACCAGCGGAGCGGTTGCGAAGCCGTACTCCTCGCCACCCAGAAGGGCAGCAATGACGACGTCGCGCCCGGTCTTGAGCTGGCCATCGACCTGGACCACTACGCGATCACGGAGACCGTTGAGCATGAGGGTCTGCTGGGTCTCGGCCAGGCCGAGTTCCCACGGCACACCCGCGTGCTTGAGCGAGTTCAGCGGTGAGGCGCCCGTACCGCCGTCGTGACCTGAAACAAGCACGACGTCGGCCTTCGCCTTGGTGACGCCGGACGCCACCGTGCCGATCCCGACTTCCGAGACAAGCTTCACGTGTACACGGGCCGAAGGATTCGCGCGCTTGGCATCGTAGATGAGCTGCGCGAGGTCTTCGATCGAGTAGATGTCGTGGTGCGGGGGCGGGGAAATGAGCCCCACGCCGGGAGTGGAGTGACGGGTCCGGGCTACCCAGGGGTAGACCTTCTGTGCCATCAGCTGGCCACCTTCGCCGGGCTTGGCGCCTTGGGCCATCTTGATCTGGATGTCCTCGGCGTTGGTCAGGTAGAGGCTGGTCACGCCGAAGCGGCCGGATGCGATCTGCTTGATCGCCGAACGACGTTCCGGATCGAGCAGGCGGTCAACGTCCTCGCCGCCTTCACCCGTGTTCGACTTACCGCCCAGACGGTTCATGGCGATGGCCAGAGTCTCGTGCGCTTCCTTGGAGATGGAGCCGTAGCTCATGGCCCCGGTGGAGAAACGCTTGACGATGCTGGAGACGGGCTCCACTTCCTCGAGCGGAACAGCCGGGCGGACACCGTCCTTGAACTTGAGGAGCCCGCGAAGGGTCATCAGGTTTTCGGACTGGTCATCGATGCCCTTGGTGTAGGACTTGAAGATGTCGTAGCGGCGTTCGCGGGTTGCGTGCTGCAGGCGGAACACCGTCTCCGGGTTGAAGAGGTGCGGTTCGCCGTCGCGGCGCCACTGGTACTCGCCACCACCAAGCAGCGGCTGGTGCGGGTGCTCGATGCCGCCTTCCGGGTACGCCATCTGGTGGCGTGCCGAAACCTCTGCGGCGATAACGTCCAGGCCCACGCCACCCAGCTGGGAGTGGGTGCCGGAGAAGAACTCATCCACCAGTTCCTGGGACAGGCCCAGGGCCTCAAAGGTTTGTGCGCCCGTGTAGGAAGCCACCGTGGAGATGCCCATCTTGGACATGATCTTCAGGACGCCCTTGCCGAGGCCCTTGATGAGGTTGTAGACACCATCCTCGGGCGTGACGCCAACGACGTCGCCGTTGGAGATCAGCTGTTCCACCGATTCCATGGCCAGGTACGGGTTCACAGCCGACGCGCCGTAGCCGATCAGCACAGCCACGTGGTGCGTCTCGCGGACGTCGCCGGCCTCGACCACCAGGGCGGTCTTGGTGCGGTTGGCGCTGCGAAGCAGGTGGTGGTGGACAGCGCTGACAAGGAGCAGCGACGGAATCGGCGCCCACTGGGCGTTCGAGTCACGGTCGGACAGCACGACGTACTGCACGCCGCGGTTGATCGCGCCGGAAACCTGCTCGCAGATTTCGGTCAGGCGGGCACGCAGGGCCGCTTCCCCGCCCTCGGGGCGGTACAGGCCGCGGACCTTCATGGCGATGCGGTCGCCGTCGGGCGTTTCAATGTTGGCGATCTTGGCGAGCTGATCGTTATTGATCACCGGGAACGGCAGCGAAATCTGCGGCTGGCGGACCTGCTTGCCATCCAACAGGTTGCCGTTCGGTCCGATGGCACACTTCAGTGAGGTGACCAGTTCCTCGCGGATGGCGTCCAGCGGCGGGTTGGTGACCTGGGCGAACGACTGCACAAAGTAGTCGAACAACAGCCGCGGTCGCTTGGAGAGCACGGCGACGGGCGTGTCCGAACCCATGGCACCAAGCGGCTCGGCACCAGTGCGGGCCATCGGACCAAGCAGGATCTTGAGCTCTTCGGTGGTGTAGCCGAACGTGCGCTGGCGGATGTTCACCGACGCCGCGGTGTGGAGCACGTGCTCGCGCTCGGGGAGCTCGTTGATGTCGATCAGGTTGTCCTTGAGCCACTCGGCCCACGGATTGGCCGCAGCAACTTCCGCCTTGACCTCGGCGTCGTCGATGATGCGGCCGGCTTCGGTGTCCACCAGGAACATCTTGCCGGGAGCCACGCGGCCCTTCTTGACCACGTTGGAAGGCTCAACCTCGATCACGCCAACCTCGGAAGCGAAGATGACCAAGCCATCTTCGGTGATCCAGTAACGTCCCGGGCGCAGCCCGTTGCGGTCAAGGGTGGCGCCGACCAGGCTACCGTCGGTGAACGACACGGCTGCCGGACCGTCCCACGGCTCCATGAGCAGGGAGTGGTACTCGTAGAAAGCACGGCGGGCCGGATCCATGGTGGCGTGGTTCTCCCAGGCCTCCGGGATCATCATCATGATCGAGTGCGTGATGGGGCGGCCGGAAAGCCAAAGGAGCTCAGCCACCTCGTCGAAGGAGGCCGAGTCCGAGGCGCCCGGGGTACAGATCGGGTACAGCTCTTCAGGCACGGAGCCCAACAGGGGGCTGGCCAGCTGTGACTGGCGGGCACGCATCCAGTTGCGGTTGCCCTTGACCGTGTTGATTTCGCCATTGTGGGCGATGGTGCGGAACGGCTGCGCCAAAGGCCACGAAGGGAACGTGTTGGTGGAGAAGCGCGAGTGCACGATCGCAAGCTTGGTCTTGAAGCGCTTGTCCGAAAGGTCCGGGTAGAACGGCTCAAGTTGCGCGGTGGTGAGCATGCCCTTGTAAACGATGGTGCGCGAGGACAGCGAGGGGAAGTAGACGCCGAACTTGTTCTGCGCCCGCTTGCGGATACGCCAGGCACGGGAGTCCAGCTCATTGTGATCGAGCTGTTCACCGTTGGCAGAGGCGAAGAACGGTTGTGAGAAGTACGGCATGCACGCACGAGCCATGGCACCGACGAGGTCGGCGACCACGGGAACCTCGCGCCAGCCGAGAACCGTAAGGCCCTCGTCAGCGGCAAGTGCTTCGATTCCGGCCTTCGCGTTGTCGGCTTCGCGTGATTCAGCGGGGAGGAAAGCGGTGCCCACAACGTATTGGCCGGGGGCGGGCAGCTCGAATTCTGCAACTGCCCGGAAGAACTCGTCCGGGACCTGCATGAGCAGTCCGGCGCCGTCTCCGGTGCCTTCATCGGCGCCAACAGCGCCGCGGTGTTCGAGATTGCGGAGGGCGGTCAGTGCCGCTTCCACGATGTCGTATCCCGGTTCCCCGCGGAGCGTGGCAATAATTGCCAGACCGCAGGCATCCTTCTCCTTGTCAGGGTTGTAAAGACCCTGGGCCTCCGGGAGCGCAGCAAAGCGCTTGAACGGAGACATGGCACCCTGAGGTTCGATATTTTCGGACCAACCGGGGTTATGAAGATGGGTCATGGGAGACGTCCTTCCTCGAGATCGTGCGTATGGAAGGGACAACGTTGGCCCCACCTTGCCTACCCTGTGACGGGCATAACAAAGCGCTAGTACTTGGAATTGTAGGCCAGCCGATCCAGCGCAACGAACAGTTACGCAGACCACTGGCCCCGGCTTGACCAGCGAACATCGGTATGCTGCGGTCCGGTTTCCGGGGTGCCACGACGCTGTGGACTGGGCCCTACGAGCGGTGACTCTGTTGCCCCTGTACCGACGGCGACTACTTGGTGTCGTCTGCCTTCGGCGAGGATCCGGGGGCCTTCCTTACGGCAGTTGCGGCAGGTGTCGCATCCGCGGCGGACGTGGTGTCCTTGGCGGCGCGCCCTGCAGCATCCTGCGGCTCGTCAACGTGGCCCGGATCGCTTTGGTTATCACGGAGATTATCACGCGAACCAGTATCTGAGACAGATGCGTCCACATCATGACTGGTGACGCTCGTCACCGCGGCCGGTTCCTTTTCGACGCTTTTTTCCGGCTCCCGGCCCTTCAAATACGGCGAGTCCGGCACCGGACGACCCCGACGTCCGAGGGCGACGAAGATCAGCAGCGCCGCGATGAAGACAAAAATACTGGTCCAGACATTGAGCCTGGTGGTAATGCCAAAGAGGGTGATCTGTTCGGCATCGTCAATCCGGAGGGCTTCGATCCACACCCGGCCGAGGGTGTAGTAGACGGCGTAAAGCCAGAACAGGCGGCCCCAGCGGAATTGGAACTTCTTGTCGAGGAGCAGCAGGATGCCGACGCCAGCGAGGTTCCACAGCAGTTCGTAGAGGAATGTTGGGTGGAACAGGGTGTCCGCAGGCATGCCAGCCGGGAAGTTGGCGTTTGCGGGATCAATCTGGAGACCCCACGGGAGCGTGGTCGGGGCCCCGAAGAGCTCCTGGTTGAACCAATTGCCCAGGCGGCCGATGGCCTGGGCCAGGAGGAGACCGGGAGCTGCAGCGTCCAGGAAGGCCGTGAGTTTCACCCCGGCGCGACGGCAGCCGATCCAAGCACCCACAACACCAAGAATCACGGCACCCCAGATCCCCAAACCGCCCCGTTGGATCTGCGGAATCAAGGAAAGGTCGCCAGTGCCGTCAAAACCAGGGCCGAAGTACGCATCCGGCGACGAGAACACATGGTAGAGGCGGCCACCGATGATACCGAAGGGGATCGCCCAGATGGCAATATCCCACAGGCTTCCCTCCGGAGCACCCCGCCGCTTCCAGCGCACCGACGTCAGCCAGAGGCCAACGATGATGCCCGCAAGGATGCACAGGGCGTACGCGTGGATACGCAGCGTCCCCCACGGCAGCGGAATGTCGAATCCGGACCACGAAGGGCTCGGGATACTCAGGGGGACCATTGCCGCTGCGTGGAGGACGGTCTGCATTCGGTTCGCTGTTTCCTTTTCCTAGGCTTCTGCAGCCGCGCGGCCCAGGCCGGCGCTGAGGTTCTTGGTAAGTTGGCCGACGGCGTCAACTCCGCCGTCGCGCAGTGCCGCCACCAACGCGGTACCGACGATCACACCGTCCGCGTAGGCGGCGATCTCGCGTACGTGATCCGGATTGGAGACTCCGAGACCAACGCATACCCGCTCGGCTCCGGCGGCGTGGGCCCGGGCCACCACGTCCTCGGCACTGCTGCTGACCGAGGTGCGCGTTCCAGTGACACCCATGATCGAGACAGCGTAGACAAAGCCCCGGCTTGCCTTGACAGTCATGTCCAGGCGTTCCGGCGTGGATGAAGGTGCCACAAGGAACACCCGGTCGAGGCCGTACTTGTCGGAGGCTTCGAACCACTCATGTGCCTCGTCCGGGACGAGGTCCGGCGTGATAAGCCCCGCTCCCCCGGCTTCCGCCAGGCGACGCGAGAATTCATCTACGCCCATGCGCATGACGGGGTTCCAGTACGTCATCACCAGGACGGCCGCATCGGTGGCAGCGGTAATGCCGGCCACGACGTCGAAGACGTTGGCAACACGGAATCCGTTGGAAATCGCCTCGGTGGTGGCGGCCTGGATGACCGGGCCGTCCATCACGGGATCAGAGTAAGGGATGCCGATTTCGATCAGGTCGGCGCCGTTGCGGGCCAGGGCGATGCCGGCCTCAATGCTCTCCTGCACGGTCGGGTAGCCCGCCGGAAGGTAGCCTACCAAGGCCGCACGGCCCTCAGCTTTGGCGCGGTCAATGGCTTCAGCCGATTTGCTGGCGAATTGTTCAGTCATTACTTCTGGCCCTCGTTTCCGTCCGCATCAGCTTCGGCGGCCCGTTCGCTGGGCCCCTTCGGCTTACGTGTGGACAGGGTGGTGCCCTTGACATGCCCTTCCTCGTCCAACATGTTGAACCAGGCAGCGGCGGTCTCCACGTCCTTGTCACCACGGCCGGAAAGGTTGACGATCACGGTCACCTCGGACGGGTTGTCCTTGCCCTCGGTGAGCCGGTGGCCAATCTTGATGGCGCCAGCCAAGGCATGCGAGGACTCAATGGCAGGGATGATGCCTTCGGTCCGGCATAGAAGGCTGAACGCGTCCATGGCTTCGGTGTCGGTGATGGCTTCGTAGGTAACGCGCCCGATGTCAGCAAGGTAAGAGTGCTCCGGACCCACGCTGGGGTAATCCAGGCCTGCCGAGATGGAGTGGGACTCGATGGTCTGGCCGTCCTCGTCCTGCATGAGGTAGGACCGGGCACCGTGCAGCACGCCGGGACGTCCCAGGGAGATGGCAGCCGCGTGACGGCCGGTTTCGACGCCTTCTCCGCCTGCTTCAAAGCCATAGATCTTCACGGATGAGTCATCCAGGAAAGCGTGGAACAAGCCGATCGCGTTGGAGCCGCCGCCGATACAGGCAGCAATGGCATCCGGGAGCTTGCCGGTCTGCTCAAGGATCTGGCTGCGGGCCTCTTCACCGATGACTTCATGGAAGTAGCGGACCATGGCAGGGAACGGATGCGCACCGGCAGCGGTACCCAGCAAGTAGTGGGTGTGTTCCACGTTCGAAACCCAGTCACGGAGGGCGTCGTTAATGGCGTCCTTCAACGTCTGGGATCCGTTGGTCACGGGCACCACAGTGGCTCCGAGCAACTGCATGCGGGCCACATTGAGCGCCTGGCGGCGGCAGTCCTCAGCCCCCATGTACACAACGCATTCAAGTCCCAGCAGGGCCGCGGCTGTAGCGCTGGCTACGCCGTGCTGTCCGGCACCCGTCTCTGCGATGACACGGGTCTTGCCCATGCGCTTGGCAAGCAGGGCCTGGCCCAGGACGTTGTTGATCTTGTGGGAGCCCGTGTGGTTGAGGTCCTCGCGCTTCAGGAAGATCCGCGCGCCGCCTGCATGCTCGGAGAAGCGCTTGGCCTCGGTCAGCAGCGACGGGCGGCCGGAGTAGTTCTTGTTGAGGTCCTTCAGCTCCGCGATGAAGTCGGGATCAGCCTTGGCCTTCTCAAAGGTGTCCTGGACTTCATCGAGGGCGGCGATGAGAGACTCGGGCATCCAGCGTCCGCCGTAGCTGCCAAAGTAGGGCCCCGATGCGTTGCGCAGCGAAGGGCCACCTTGCAGGAATGCGTCAGCCACATTCTCTTCTGAGCCGGCTGTTGGCGCGTCGACCATCAGTCTCACCGTCCTGTTCCAGTTAGTTCATTGGGTAGTTCTACTTGCCACAAGGCAGCCGCAGGCACATGCCCGGGCTGCCCTATGACTGTTCGCCGTGATTCAGTGACTGCCTCAGTTCCTGACGGCGATGGCGGCAGCTCCCGCTGCCTTGAATTCAGTAATGCGTTCGCGCGGCGTGGAGTCGCTGACCAGCGCCTCCCCCACCAGGATGGCGTTGGCTCCACCCGCTGCGTAGTGCGATACGTCATCGGCGCCTCTGACACCTGACTCGGCGACAATGACGGACTCAGCCGGAATCAGACCGGCCAGCGATCCGAAAACCGAGCGGTCGACGTCGAGCGTCTTAAGGTTGCGGACGTTGATGCCAATAATCCTGGCCTGTGCCGCAACAGCACGCTCAATTTCTTCCTCGGTGTGCGTTTCCACCAGCACGTTCATGCCAAGCTCGTGGCTCAACGCACTGAACTCTGCGAGTTCGGAGTCGGACAGGGCTGCAACGATGAGCAGGATGAGGTCGGCGCCATGGGCACGGGCTTCCCAAATCTGGTACTCGTCAACGGTAAAGTCCTTGCGCAGCAAGGGTGTCCCGACGGCGGCACGCACGGAATCGAGGTCGGCCAGCGAACCGCCGAAGCGGCGCTGTTCGGTCAGGACGCTGATAACGGAAGCTCCGCCGTCGGCATACTGGACCGCGAGGGACGCCGGGTCCGCAATGGGCGCAAGATCGCCTTTTGAAGGGCTGCGGCGCTTGATTTCAGCGATGACTTTGAGGTCGTTGCGAACAGATGAGGTACCGCCGAGGGCAGCCCACGCATCACGTGCCGGAGCTGCGTCGGCAGCACGTTCCTTCAGCTCCACAAGGGATACGTGACGGCGACGGCCGTCCATGTCCTCCTTGACGCCAACAATGATGTCATCAAGAACGGTCACGGTTAGTGGCCGTTGTTCTGCAGCTTGCTGCCACCAACTCCATAGCCCGCGCGGCGCATTACCAGGCCCACGATGAGGCCAATGACCATGACGACCAGGCCGCCGACGAAGATCGGGGTGCTGGCAATCACGAAAGCGATGGAGGAAACCAGGGCACCAACCAGCATCACAATCACGCAGGTCCAGGCAGCCGGGCTATTACCGTGGCCGATGGCGTCAGCGTGGCTCGCCATCTTGGATTCAGCTTGGTGTGCGGACACTGTGGTTTTGCTCATGTGAAATCTCCTCAGGATGAATACTGCTTACATTCTGCCATTTATTGACGGCGGCCGGGACATCGTCCGACGCCATGACGCGCTACGTGGGATCTTCACCCCGCGAGAGGCTGTCCCAGCTGTCGATCTCGTCCACCGGCCCGTTACCGCCTTGCTGACCGCCGGTACGGGTGTCGTACTTGGTCCGCGACTTCCAGTGGCGCCCGGCAACGGGCAGCACTACAGCGCAGACCGCCAGGAGCGCGCCCGCCACGACAGCCAGGATGGGGAATGCCGTGGTGGTGACACTGGCCTGCCCGCCGGAGATGCCTGTTGCTGCAGCGATGGAACCCTGCGCCGCACCGAGCGGATCCACCGCCACCGTAATGGCGGCCAGGATGATGCCCACTGCGGACAGCCCGATGATTGCGGCAATGACCAGTCGCGCGATCTTCCCGGCGATGGAAGCAGCCAAGCCGCCCGCCAAGGCCACCAGGGCCAATGCCGTCACGGCAGTAGCCGCTTTGTTTCCTTGGACGTGGAGGTTGCTGTTGGATGCTCCGTTAGGGTCCAGCTGGACCTCAACCCAAGTCTGGGTGGTGGCCCCAAAGACCAGGAGTGCGAGCACCGTCATGGCCAGGACCAAGGTTGCCTTTCGCGCCCAACGGGGTGTCGTCGCCGTGCTCATGGTGCGGTTGTCCCGCCGTCGACCTTGTCAGTGTCGAGCACCGAGTCACCGGAGATATTGTGCAGCGAGCCGGCTGTGTGGACGGCCCGCAGGGGTGCTGCTGCCTTGTTCACTGTTTCCAGCGCTTCTGAGGGTTTGTGCGAATCCGCCACGATCCCGCCGCCGGCCTGCACGTAGGCGCGTCCTTCCCGCAGCAGGGCGGAACGGATGGCGATGGCCATATCCATGTCACCGGCAAAGTCCAGGTAGCCTACGACGCCACCGTAGATGCCGCGCCGGTGTGGTTCGAGCTCGTCCAGGAGGCGCAATGCACGCGGCTTGGGGGCGCCGGAGAGCGTACCCGCCGGGAACGTGGCCTTGAGGACGTCGTACGCCTTGGCGTGCGGAGCAAGCTGACCCACCACCGTGGACACCAGGTGCATGATGTGGCTGAACCGCTCCACTTCCATGAACTGCGTGACGTCCACTGTGCCTGCGACGCACACCTTCGAGAGGTCGTTCCGCGAAAGGTCGACCAGCATCAGGTGCTCGGAGCGTTCCTTCTCGTCGGCCAACAGTTCAGCAGCCAGGGCCTTGTCGGCCTCAACTGTCTTGCCACGGGGGCGTGAGCCGGCGATCGGGTGGGTGATGACTTCCTCACCGGTTACCGTCACCAGGGCCTCGGGCGAAGAACCCACAATCGAGTACTCACGGCCGTCGGCATCCTCAAGGCTGAAGAGGTACATGTACGGGCTGGGGTTGGTATTGCGCAGGACCCGGTAGACGTCCAGGGGGTCGGCCGCGCAGTCCATTTCGAAGCGCCGCGAGATCACCACCTGGAAAACTTCACCGTCGACGATCGCTTCCTTGCCGCGATCAATCGCTTCAAGGTACCGGGCTTCGTCCCACCGTTCCTGCACGCTCGAGCCGAAGTCCAAGGCTGCTTTTTCCAGCACTGAGACGGGCTGGGCCACCGGAGTGCTGATCTGGTCAAGCAGCCCCTTCACCCGCGCTACGGCGTCGTGCCAGGCGTCGTCCACGCGCTCGGAGCTGTCATCAAAGTTGATGGCGTTGGCGATCAGGAGGACTGTCCCATCCACGTTGTCGTGGACTGCCATGTCGGTAACGAGGTTCAGGGCCATCTCGGGCAGCTGCAGGTCGTCCTCCGGCGGGGAGGTCAGCCGCTCCCAGTGGCGCACGGCCTCCCAGCCCAGGAAACCAACCAGGCCGGACGTGAACGGAGGCAAGCCGTCAAAACGGTCCGTCTGGAGCGCAGCGATGGTGTCCCGGACGGCTTCAACCGGGTTACCGGTGACCGGCACGCCGACGGGTGGTTCGCCGATCCAGTGGGCCTGGCCATCCTTGGTGGTCAGCGTGGCCCGGGATTTGGACCCAATAAAGGAGTAACGGGACCATGCCCCGCCTACTGCTGCCGATTCCAAAAGGAATGTTCCGGGCTGCCCCTTGGCAAGCTTTCGGTACAAACCAATAGGGGTTTCGGCGTCGGCCAGGACTTTGAGTCGGACGGGTATGACACGGCTGTGGACGGCGAGTTCGCGGAACTCTTCCAGGCCCGGGCTGATGATTCCAAGGTCCTGCATGGCTATTTTCTCCGCCTTTTGGTCTGAGGTGGTGCGTCAGTGGAAAGTGGTGGGTGCCTTAGTCGCGGTGGCCCGTAACGACGCTGAGGTCGCGGCCGTCGAAGCACGTCCGGGTACCGGTGTGGCAGGCTGCGCCGATCTGGTCCACGCGAATCAGGAGGGCATCGCCGTCGCAGTCAAGGGCGACTGACTTCACGAACTGAACGTGTCCGGAAGTGTCGCCCTTGCGCCAGTACTCCTGCCGGGAACGGGAGTAGAAGGTGACGCGTCCGGAGGTCATGGTGCGGTGCAGCGCTTCGTCATCCATCCAACCGAGCATGAGGACCTCGCGGGTGTCGTGCTGCTGGATGATGGCGGCTACCAGGCCAGCGGGATCGCGCTTGAGGGCGCGTGCTATCTCCTGGGGCAAGGGGCCCGTGGGGTCGCTGGAAAGCTCCGCGGCGGGAGAGGGGCTGGGGGCGGACTGCTCTGACATCAGATCAAGTCTAGTGCCTATGGCGGGACCCGGATTCTGCGGCGGTTCCACTGCGCAAGAGCGCCCTGATCGTGCTAGTTTCACAAGTGATGCATTTCGTCGATCCTTCCCGAGAAGTACTGGCCGAGACCCTGCTTGCGGCCGGCCCTGACTCCCCCACGCTCTGCGAAGGGTGGCAGACACGGGATCTTGCTGCGCATTTGTATCTGCGCGAGCGGAAGATCGCCGTAGGACTGGGGCTGTTGATCCCCAGTCTTGGCAAGGCCTCCGAGAAGGCGACATCCACTTTGGCCGCCAAGCTGAAGGACTCTGACGCGTACGCGGAACTTGTGAAGACGTTTCGGGCGGGTCCGCCGGCCCTCTCCCCTTTGAGGATCAAGGCGCTGGATGAGACGTCAAACCTCATCGAATACTTCGTCCACACCGAGGACATCCGCCGCGCCGGTGACCGCTGGGCTCCCCGCGCACTCGACGAAGCCTACTCTGACGCACTTTGGGACGAGCTGATCAAACGCGCCGCCTTCCTTTATCGCGGCGTGGACCTTGGAATCGTCCTGGTCCGGCCCACCGGACCCCGACACGTGGCCAAGCGCGCGCCTGTTTCCGTCGCCATTGTTGGCGACCCCGGCGAACTCCTGATGCACGCCCACGGACGCACCAGCCAGGCCCTGGTCACCTACGAGGGCCAGCCGGACGCCGTCGCGCTTTTGCAGTCAGCGGACATCGGCCTTTAAGCAACAACGCGGGGTCACTTCCGGCCCATCCTCAAGGGGATCATGGGCCGGAAGTGACCCCGCGTTCGTGTCTGGAGAAGCTAGCGGACCTCGAAACCGGCCTCGCGGATGGCGGCTTTCACCTGGGCAATCATGTCGTCCGGGCCGAAGTGGAAGACCGAAGCCGCCAGGACAGCGTCCGCGCCTGCTTCCACCGCAGGCGGGAAGTGTGCGGGTTTTCCCGCGCCGCCGGAAGCGATGATCGGAATGTTCACCGCTGAGCGGACCAAGCGGATCAGTTCGAGATCGAATCCGTCCTTGGTGCCGTCAGCGTCGATGGAGTTGAGCAGGATCTCCCCTACGCCCCGGTCGGCCGCTTCCTTTGCCCAGGCAATCGCGTCGATGCCGGTACCCGTGCGGCCACCGTGGGTGGTGACTTCAAAACCGGACGACGTCGGGACGTCGCCTTCCCGGGTCCGGCGGGCGTCCACGGAGAGCACCAGGACCTGCGAACCGAAGTGCCGGGTGATCTCGTCGATGACGTCGGGCCTGGCCACGGCCGCGGTGTTGATGGAGGCTTTGTCCGCACCAAAGCGCAGGAGCTTGTCCACCTCCGCAACGCCACGGACCCCGCCGCCCACGGTGAGGGGAATGAAGACTTCCTCGGCGGTCCGGCGGACCACGTCAAAGGTGGTCTCGCGGTTGCCCGATGAGGCCGTGACGTCGAGGAACGTGAGTTCGTCTGCTCCGCCATTGTCATAGCGGTGTGCCAGTTCCACGGGATCACCGGCATCCCGGAGGCCTTCGAAGTTGACGCCCTTCACGACGCGACCGGCGTCGACGTCCAGGCAGGGAATGACGCGTACGGCTACAGCCATGTGCTGCTCCTCAATTCTGCTGGGTCTGCTCGATGAATGCGGTGATCAGATCCGGCAGGCGTGGATGCTGCTGACCAGGATGGCGCGGGCCCCGAGGTCGTAGAGCTCGTCCATGATGCGGTTGGTTTCCTTCTTGGGAACCATGGACCGCACCGCAACCCACTCGGAGTCACGCAACGGCGATACCGTGGGCGATTCAAGCCCCGGGGTCAGCGCGGCAGCGTCTTCCACCAGGTCCTTGCGGATGTCGTAGTCCATCAGCACGTACTGGCGTGCCACGAGGACACCCTGCAGGCGGCGGATGAGGATGTCGATTTCCTTGGCGGTCCCGTTGGCGGCACCACCCGAACCGGAGCGGCGGATCAGGACGGCTTCGGACTTCAGGATAGGGTCCCCGAAGATCTCCATGCCGGCAGCTTTGAGGGTGTTGCCCGTTTCAACGACGTCGGCAATGGCGTCGGCGACGCCGAGGCGCACCGACGATTCCACGGCACCATCGAGGCGGACAACCGTGGCGTTTACGCCGCGCTCGGCGAGGTAGTCGCGCAAGAGGCCGTCGTAGCTGGTGGCCAGGCGTTTGCCTTCAAGCTGTTCGACGCCGTTGAAGTCACCGACAGGGCCGGCGAACCGGAAAGTGGAAGGCGCAAAGCCCAAAGGAAGCAATTCTTCGGCTTCGACCTTGGCGTCGAGCAGGAGGTCCCTGCCGGTGATGCCAACGTCCAAGGTTCCCTGGCCGACGTAAACAGCAATGTCGCGGGGACGGAGGAAGAAGAACTCGATGTCATTGTCGGGGTCCACCATGACCAGTTCGCGGGAGTCGCGGCGCTGGCGGTAACCGGCCTCGGACAGCATTGCCGAGGCGGCTTCGGACAGGGATCCCTTGTTGGGGACTGCTACACGGAGCATTGGGGAGACTTTCTTTTGGAATGGAGGTTCAGGCACATCGGCCACGCAGCTGACTCCGCGACTGGGTCGCGGAGTGGCGTGGCTAGAGATGCTTGTAAACGTCTTCCAGGCTGAGGCCCTTGGCGAGCATGAGGACCTGCAGGTGGTACAGCAACTGGGAGATTTCCTCAGCGGCGGCTTCGTCCGATTCGTACTCCGCGGCCATCCACACTTCGGCGGCCTCTTCGACCACTTTCTTGCCGATTCCGTGGATTCCGGAGTCCAGTTCGGCAACCGTGCGCGAACCTGCCGGGCGGGTCGCTGCTTTCTCACTCAGTTCTGCGAACAGCGTCTCGAAATTCTTCACGCCCTCCAGACTACTTGCTCTGAGGCGGCCGCCGCTTGTTGGGGCGTTGCATGACGAAGGGGATGTGAGTGAAGACACACCCACATCCCCTTCAGCCGGCGGTTCTAGCTGAACTGCTTCAGCGTCACTGCCGTTGCGAGGGCAGCAGTTACTGCTTCGTGTCCCTTGTCCTCCTGCGAACCCGGGAGGCCGGCCCGGTCCAGGCCCTGCTGCTCGGTGTCACAGGTGAGGACGCCGAAGCCCACAGGCACTCCGGTGCGGACACTGACGTCGGTAAGTCCCGACGTCGCTGCCTGGCAGACGTAGTCGAAGTGCGGGGTTCCGCCGCGGATGACCACGCCCAGCGCCACTACAGCGTCAAAGTGCGGAGCGAGCCTGGCCGCTGCGACGGGAAGCTCGAAACTGCCCGGAACGCGCACCAGGGTGGGCTCTGCGATGCCGGCTTCCTTGGCGGCGCGGAGGGCACCGTCCACCAGGCCGTCCATGATCTGGGTGTGCCAGCTGGCCGCGACAATGGCGAGCCTGAGCTGCGAGGTTTCCTCGGGGTTGAGGGTGGTGAGGTCGATAGTGGGCGCGCCGTGTCCGCTCATGGTGTTCCGTGGATCCGTTCAGTCGTGGTTCTTGTCAATGGGGCGTGCTGCCGGGGTTTTACCGTTGCTGACGGGCTCTACATCAAGGGCCAGCATGTGGTCCATCCGGTCTTTCTTGGTCTGCAGGTACCGCAGGTTCTGTTCGCGGGATGGAACCTCGGTGGGAACCATCTCCACAACTGACACTCCGGCCTGGGCAAGGCGGTTTTGCTTGTCGGGGTTGTTGCTCAGCAAGCGGACCTCGTGCAGGCCCATCTCGGCCAGGATCTGGCCTGCCGCACTGTAGGAGCGTGCATCCACCGGGAGGCCGAGCTGCTCGTTGGCCTCGACGGTATCGAAACCGGCTTCCTGAAGGGCATAGGCCTTGATCTTGTTGGCCAGCCCAATCCCGCGGCCTTCCTGCCCGCGCAGGTACAGCAGGGTTCCACCCTCGGCGTGGATGAGCTCCAAAGCGAAGGCGAGTTGCTCACCGCAGTCGCAACGGTAGGATCCGAACACGTCTCCGGTGAGGCACTCGGAATGAAGGCGCACCAGGGGCGCCTTGCCGCCCTTGGGCGGGTTCGGTGAGCTCACGGCCAGGTGTTCATGACCCGTCTCATGATCGGTCCAGGCCTGGGCGATGAACTCGCCGAAAGCCGTAGGCAGCTGCACGATTGGCCCGCCGCTTACAGAAGGCGGAACGGGGTCCGTGTGGTCGCTGCTGCGTGTTGTCGATGCGGTCATCGCTTCTCCTCGTCTGCCTGTGAATGATGTGCCGTGCCGGACTCCGCCTTCCCAACATATGACACCAGGTCCTCAATGGAGATGAGGGGGCATCCATGTTCGGAGGCGAAGTCGCGCAAGCTGTCCAAGCGCATCATTTCACCGTCGTCATGTACCAACTCTGCGATCACACCCACCGGGGCAAGCCCGGCGAGACGACATAAGTCCACGGCAGCTTCCGTATGTCCCGGACGTTCACGCACTCCTCCCTTAACGGCCCGCAGCGGGAAAATATGCCCGGGCCGGGTGATGGAGGCCGGGGAACTGCCCGGGTCAGCCAGGATCCTGGCGGTAAGGGCGCGGTCGGTCGCCGAAATGCCCGTGCTGACACCGATGGCGGCGTCACACGAAACGGTGTAGGCGGTGCCTTTGGCGTCTTCGTTGATTTCCACCATGGGCGGCAGGATCAAGGCATCAGCCCGTTCGCCTTCCAAGGGGACGCAAATGACGCCCGACGAATACCTGATGGTCCAGCCCATCAGCGCTGGCGTGGCGTGTTGGGCAGCGAAGATGATGTCGCCCTCGTTCTCGCGGTCTTCGTTGTCCACCACAATGACCGCCTTGCCTGCGGCCATGGCAGCGACAGCGGCCTCCACCGGATCGAGGCCGGTACGACGGTTCGCCGGGGTTTCGGAGTGCGTGGGGACGCTCATCGCGCACTCCCCTGCTGGGGCGCGAAAGACAACAGGCGTTCGGTGTACTTGGCGAGCACGTCCACTTCGAGGTTGACGCGGCCACCCACGGGCTTGGCCCCCAGTCCGGTCTCCTCCAACGTGGTGGGGATGAGTCCCACCTCGAACCATGGCGCGGTCTCTGCCGCCGCGCTGACGGCGGTCACCGTCAGTGAAACACCGTCGACGGCGATCGACCCCTTCTCCGCAATGTACCGTGCCAGCGGGGCAGGTACGCCGAAGCGGAGGCGGTCCCAGTTGCCCAGTGCTTCACGTTCGACGAGCTCGCCCACCCCATCCACATGGCCTTGCACCACATGGCCGTCGAGGCGGCCGCCGGCGGGAACGCAGCGTTCCAGGTTGACCGTGTCTCCCGGTGCCAGCTCACCAATGGTGGTGCGGACGAGGGTCTCGCCCATGACGTCGACGCTGAAATCCTGGCCGTCAATCCGGGTGGCGGTCAGGCACACCCCGTTGACGGCAATGGAACCGCCCAAGGCGAGGCCGTCGGTGGTGGTGGGTGCCTTCAAGCGAAGGGTCGCGCTGGCATCGCCTTCATGCTCAATGCCCAGCACAGTGCCTTGTTCGGCAACGATTCCGGTAAACATCAGTGTCCTCCTGTGACATATTCCGCAGCTTCCCTGCGCGGAACTGAATTCTTGGTGTTGACGGCCCGGGTGGGCCGCAGGTGAAGGCGAAGATCATTGCCCAGGGTTCGGACGGCTCCGCCGCCGGCGTCGTCCCACGACCACTGCTGGGCGTCGGCCAAGGTGGTGATCCCCAGGTCATTCAGCGCGGCCGTTCCGGAACCCAGAAGTGTCGGCGCAAGGTAGATGATCAATTCATCCACCAGGCCGGCAGCCAGGAAGGTGCTGAGGATGCTCGAGCCACCCTCCACCATCACGTGCCGGGCGCCGTCAGCGAAGAGCCGGTCAAGGGCCTCGGCTGGATCCCTGGTGGGCAGGTGCACGAATCGTCCGTCGCTTCCCCGTACTGCGGCGTCCTCGGGAACATCCCTCAGTCCCATGACTGCCCGCAAAGGCTGGTGCTGCGACAACTCCCCGTCCGGTGTGCGCGCCGTGAGCCGCGGGTTATCAATCAGCACCGTTCCGGTGCCCACCAGGATCGCGTCAATCAACTCCCGGAGGCCGTGGTTGTCCGCCAGTGATTCGGGGCTGGAGATCCATTGGCTGGTGCCGTCCACGGCGGCGATCCGGCTGTCCAGGGTCTGCGCAATATGCAAGGTGACGAAGGGACGCTTGGCGGCAACGGCGTCGAACCATTCGCGGTTCAGGTCCCGCGCCCGCTCGGCCGCCAGACCTGAGTGGACCTCAACGCCGGCGGCGCGCAACGTCCGGGCGCCGCCCGCGGCGGGGTCGTGGGGATCGTCGACGGCGTAAATCACCTTGGCGATTCCGGCGGCGATGATGGCCTGCGCGCAGGGGCCGGTGCGGCCTTCGTGGTTACACGGCTCGAGGGTCACCACCATGGTGGTTCCGGCCGTGTCGATGCCCTGCCGGCGGGCTTCGGAGATGGCGTCGGCTTCGGCATGTGCCGTCCCGGCGCCACGATGGTAGCCGGTAGCCAGGTGCTCACCTTCCGGGCTGAGGATCACTGCACCCACCAGCGGGTTCGCTCCCCTTGGGCCGCGAAGCGCGGCGGCCAGTGCGGCCTCCATGGCCTGCTGCCCGGCGGCGTTTTCGAGCATGTCCATGTGGTTCATCGGGCCGCTCCCACCGGGGCAGCCCCGGGTTGAAGGAGTGTCCGTTCGCGCTTCTCGGCACGCCACCACACGAAGAATCCGGTAAGGGTGAAGAATCCGTAAAAGAGGTACATGACCGCGCTGGCGTAGTAACCGGCACTAAACAGAAGCGGTACGCCCACGATGTCCACGGCCACCCAGATAAGCCAGAATTCGGTCCACCCCTTGGCCATGCCGTAGGTAGCCAGCAGCGAGCCCATGAAGGTCCACGCGTCGGCCCACACCGGCGGGTAGGAACCCAGGGAATCGAACAGCGGTGTCAGGGCCGCGGTTCCGGCGATCATCGCGGCCACCAGAGAGAGGCGGACCTTGTTGCTGGCCCACCCGGGAACTACGGCACGCCCCATGCTGCTGGACTGCCGACCCTGCCTCCACCGCTGCCAGCCGTAGATGGCCACGGCAATGAACATGATTTGACGCCCCGCCTGTCCCCACAAGGTCGCGGGCGCAGCGGCACCAAAGACATTGCCCAGGAAGACCGTCAGCAAAAGAAGGTTGCCGATAATGCCGATCGGCCAGGCCCAGACTTTCCGGCGCATTCCGCCGAGGGCGCTGAGCAACCCAAAGATGTTTCCAAGCACTTCGCGTAAGACAAGAGCAGATCCTCCAACGGGGATCTGAGCTTCGAAGAGCCATCGCAGTAAGTCCATGCCGTTCCTTCCCAGTAAGCCGCGATGACTCCGGGGGTGTACGACAGCGCAATGCCGGGCGTTCACTGATGGAACGCCCAAGGCATGACTGTACGTGCTTCTCCCATCCAGACTTTAACTGTCGGTACCGGAATTTCACCGATTCAACCGTTCGCCTCCAAGGCCCAACAATCTGGGCCGTGACGGCTTGCGGGTCGCGGACTATAACCGCCGGTTCGGACTTACACCGACCCCGGAGCACGTATGTGTGTTGTTATTCTGCCACAACTACAAAGAATCCCAGGCTATTCCCAGCCATCTTCGTAACATCCGTGACAGGTGTCAGATGCTCACTGCAGCGGCCTGGCCGGCAGCCCGGAGACGGTCAATGGCTTCCGCCGGATCCTGATGTCCGTAGACGGCGGATCCCGCTACGAAGACGTTCGCGCCGGCTTCAGCCGCGCGGACGATGGTCTCTTCGGTGATTCCGCCATCCACCTGGATGGCCACGCCAACCCCCGATCCCTCAATCGCCGCCCTGGCGCGCCGGATCTTGGGCAACGTGATGTCGAGGAACGACTGACCCCCAAATCCCGGCTCCACCGTCATGATCAACAGCATGTCCAGCTCACTGAGCATGTCCAGATAAGGCTCCACCGGGGTGGCCGGGCGCAACGCCATCCCCGCCTTCGCCCCGCGGGCGCGCAGCTCGCGCGCCAGCTTGACCGGTGCCATCGCCGCTTCTGCGTGGAAAGTCACTGAGGCGACGCCTGCATCAGCGTAGGCAGGGGCCCAGCGGTCGGCGTCGGAGATCATGAGGTGGGCATCCAGCGGAACCGGGCTGACTGCCTGGATCCTCTCAACCACGGGCAAACCCAGAGTCAGGTTGGGCACGAAATGGTTGTCCATGACGTCGACATGAACGGCGTCGGCGTTGCTGATGCGCTTCAGCTCCGACTCAAGGTTGACGAAGTCCGCGGACAGGATGCTCGGGTTGATACAGCACTGGGACAAGGCAGGCCCTTCGGGTAGATGGTGAACGGGCTGCCGCAACGGACACATCGTCCGTTGCGGCTGCAGGTATGTGACTAGGCTTTCTTGCGGATAACCGCCATGAACATCGCGTCCGTCTGGTGGATATGCGGCCACAGTTGGGCCGTCTGCTCGTGGCCGGCACCGAGGCTGCCGGTGAGGCTGACATGGTCGAGTGCCAGTCCGGCGTCGAGCAGTTCAAGATCCTCCCGCTTGCCCAGCACATCGCCCACAACAGCGGTTGTTTCCGCCGGGTGCGGCGAGCATGTCACATAAGCCACCACACCGCCGGGCCTGACCGCGTCAATTGCCGACTTTAAGAGGTCGCGCTGCAGTGGGCCGAGGTCGCCGATGTCCTTCGGTGAGCGGCGCCAGCGCGATTCCGGCCGCCGTCGCAGAGCTCCCAATCCGCTGCAAGGGACGTCCACCAGTACACGGTCGAAGGCCTCGGGCTGCTCCGTACCAACCTCCCGCCCATCGCCGGTCCGCACAGTCCAGCTCTCAGCGGGGACAGCTGATAGCGCTTGTTGGACAAGCTTCGCGCGGTGCGGTGCGGGTTCATTAGCCAGAAGGGTGGCCCCGTCACGATGGGCCAAGGCGGCAAGCAGCGCAGCTTTGCCTCCGGGTCCGGCACACAAGTCCAGCCACCGTTCCCCGTCCTGCGAAGCACCGTCGAGGTCTACGCCGGCCAAGGCGCGGGCAACCAACTGCGAGCCGACGTCCTGGACCCGGGTGGTGCCGCGGCGGACAGACTCGAAACGGCCCAGGTCGCCACCGGCCGAGAGGGCAGAACCTTCCACCAGCTCGCCTGCAGTGGCACCGTTTTCAAACGCTTCGTCCAGGTCTCCCAGTCCGGGCAGCGCCACCAAATTGACCACGGGCGCCGCATTGTCGGCCTCAAGGAGTGCGTCAATCTCGGACTTTGGACGTCCATGGTTCACCAAGGACTGGCGCAGCGCACGCACAATCCACTCCGGGTGTGCATGGCGCAGGGCGGCGATCCGCGTCTCATCCGTTTCCTGGTCGAGGAGCGTATCCAGCCACTCATCCCAAGTGTGTGCCGTGACCTTGCGGAGCACGGCATTGATAAGCGCCGACGGACCGGCACCGATGACCGCACGGGCCAAACCAACTGTCTGGTCCAGAGCTGCGTGGGCAGGCACCCGCATGGACAACAGTTGGTGCGCGCCAATTCGCAACGCGTCCAGGATGGCCGGATCAAGCTGTTCTAATGGCCGGTCCACGCAGCGGGCCAGGATGGCGTCATACGTACCCTGGCCTCGTAGCGCCCCGTAGCTTAGCTCGGTAGCGAAACCGGCATCACGCCGATCCAGGCGGTGCTCGCGGATACGGGCAGGGAGGACAAGATTCGCATAGGCGTCCTCGGAAGCAACAGCTCGAAGGACTTCGAATGCCACCAGGCGGGCGGGATCAGCGCGGCGCGTGCGCTGCGCAGGAGCACTGGTGGAGAACCCGCGCTGCGGGCCCCTGTTCCGCTCCCTGCCCTGGGCATTGCGCTTACTCCCCTGCCCACCCCGGTTGCCGTGCCCTCCACGGTCGCTTTGTCCGCCACCGTCCCGGCTCCCGCTGTTGTTGGGGCCTCGCCGGCCGGACTCGCTCATTCGAATACCACTCTCTCAGGTGCTGCCAAGCCGCGGGCCCAATCGGCCGGCGACATCATTTTCTTACCGGCCGGCTGAATGCGGCCAAGCTGGACGGCGTGGGATCCGGTTCCCACCAGTACTGATTGGGCTTCCACACGGATGGTTCCCGGCGCAAGGTCCTTCACGTCGGGCCTTGGCAGCACCGGTTCAAGTTTGACCCGCTGGCCGTCCAAGGTGGTCCAGGCCCCCGGTTCCGGTGTGACACCCCTGGCCCTTCGATTGAGGGCAAGGGCGGGCTGGCTCCAGTCCAGACGCCCATCATCCAATGTCAGTTTGGGAGCCAACGACACTTCACCGGTCTGCGGTTGGGCCACGGCCTGCCCGGCTTCAATCGCGGAAAGCGTCTGGCTGAGCAATACGGCACCGCTCACGGAGAGCCGGTCCAAAAGGTCGCCGGCGGTGTCTTCCGGGCGGACGGTTTCAGTGAGCGTCCCGAAGACGGGGCCGGTATCCAGCCCTTCCTCGAGTTGGAATGTCGCCGCCCCGGTGATGTCGTCGCCGGCAATGATGGAACGCTGTACAGGTGCAGCACCGCGCCACGCAGGCAGCAAGGAGAAGTGCAGGTTTATCCAACCGTGGGTGGGTACGCCCAACGCTGCGCGCGGGACGATTCCACCGTAGGCCACAATGGCGGCCACATCGGGAGAAAATTCCGCGATGCGGGCCGTTGTATCTGCGTCTACCTTCGCCGCCTTGATGACGTCCAGTCCCAGTTCCGCGGCACGGGCCGCCACCGGTGATGGAGTCAGGATGCGTTTGCGGCCCACCGGCGCGTCGGGTCGCGTCAGGACTGCCACGACATCGAACCCGGCTTTGACAAGTGAATCCAATGACGGGACGGCTACAGCGGGCGTGCCCGCGAAAAGAACCCTCACTCGGAAACCCCGAAGCTGCCGCCACCAAAACTGGAACCAACCGAGTTGGCACGCTTGGACGTGGTTTGCTCCGTGATGGCGTGGTAGTTGGCGTTACGGATGGCCCTGAGGGCCGCTTTCCGGTCTTCGCCCTCCAGCCGGTCGGTGTACAAGATACCGTCCAGGTGATCGGTTTCATGCTGGAAGCACCGGGCCAACATACCTTCGGCTTCCACCGAAACGGGGTTGCCATTCAGGTCCACGCCGGTTGCCCGGGTGGTCCGGTACCGACGCACCGGGAAGCCCAAACCGGGGATGGAGAGGCACCCTTCAACTTCGTCGGGCTGGAAATCCTCGCTGTTTTCCAGGACGGGGTTGATGATGTGGCCCTCCACGCCACCGATGCGGTACGTGAAAACGCGCTGACTAACGCCAACCTGGGGTGCGGCCAGGCCTGCGCCCTCAACATCCTCCATGGTTTCGGTCATGTCTGCTACCAGCTTGGCGAGCTCCGGACCGAATTCAGTAACGGGATCAGCTACGGTGCGCAACACCGGATCCCCAATGATTCGGATACTCATAATTGCCATGTGCTGTCAGTCCTCACGTTCGTCAAACCCGGCTCCGGGTGATGCGGAGCCTAAGCCAGTTTAGTTGAGGTCACCGTGCCGCTGCTGTTTCCTGCCCTGCTCCGGCCGTCGCGAACACAGGCGGGGCGACGGGCAGCAATGCCTGTCCGGCGGCAGCAACTTCCGCCGACATCTCCCACACCCGGCGCAAAGCGCAGAACTTCCACCAGTGGTGCTTGAGAATCTCAGGGTTGGCCCGTTGCGGCCGCACTTCAGTTTCGCCCACTGCGACAGCGAGCAACATGGGATTGTCACCATACTTCCAGGGCTCCCATTGTCCGGTCACGGGGTCCACCAGGCTTTCTTCGGCCTTCATTCCGGCCGTGAGCTGCATGACCACCTTGTCGTCAAGGGCTTTGACAGTCCCATCACGGGTTGTCCCCTTGGTCTTGTAGTCGATGAGGCAAATGCGCCCATTGATCCGGGCAACAAGGTCCAGAGTCCCCGCGTAGCCCACGGTCGAGTTCCATACCGTAATCTCGGGAGCCAGCGGCTCCACCTGGTAGAGGTCCCACCACTCGTCGAACCGGGCCGCGAAGGCCTGCTCTCCGTGTGCTGCCAGGTCTTCCCGGCATTCCTCCATGCGATGCGGCCGCCCCATCGCCCTCAACGCCACCTGCTCGCAGTATGTATGCACCCTGTCACCGCGGGCAGCGGCCTGGTCGCGGTAAAGCTCTGCAGACTTCGATGCTTTGTTGATCGCTTGCCGGATTTTGGCCGGACTTCCGAGTATGGCGGGAAGCTCAGGGTCGGCAGCCAGGCTGCTTGCGCCCATGTAACTGAACCATCCGTCCAAGGTGTGGGCCTGTTGGCCGATCACTGTGGTGATGGATGGCACGGAGAATTGCGCGGTGGTTGAGCGGGCGTACATCCGGCCATAGTCAGTAGCGTGGGCAAGCAGTGGAGCAGTCATATAAAGACTGTGTCATAAAGGACCGACATTCTCCGAGGGGAAGAGAATGGCGAGCTGCTCCGGCGGCAGTCGCCGGAGCTTTGCGGCAAGGATCGGGGCAGTCAGGGCCAGGTCGCCCAGGCATAGGGAAGACTCTGGATCTGGGTGGGACTCATCGGGTACTTCTTGTATGCGCACGTTGGGGAAGTGCTTCCGGCGCGTATTTCGTGACGCAGCTGGCCGGACTAGAAAGAAACCCAAGACAGAAAGAAACCCCCCGGACAAAAGTCCAGGGGGTTTCTCTTAGTGGGCGATACTGGGTTCGAACCAGTGACCTCTTCGGTGTGAACGAAGCGCGCTACCACTGCGCCAATCGCCCGGGTGCATAGAAAACACTAACGGACCAGCGCCGGAATGCAAAACGGGCCCGGCATTCGCCGCCCCACCCTAACTACAGCCGTGGAATTACAGCAGTGAAACTCGCCAGGATCCGCGTAGTTGCAGGGATCCGGCCACCTCCGAACCCGAAAGCGAGCAACCGATTTGGAGTTTGCAGGAACCTCCTATAGAGTTTTTACTCGTCGGAAAGCGACGGAATGCCTGAAGGGCTGCCCGCCGAAACGACACTGCGGACGTAGCTCAGCTGGTAGAGCACCACCTTGCCAAGGTGGATGTCGCGAGTTCGAATCTCGTCGTCCGCTCGCAAGGCACTGTCAAGGCAAGAATTCCCCGGAATCCTGCTTACACGGTGGGTTGGCCGAGAGGCGAGGCAGCGGCCTGCAAAGCCGTATACACGGGTTCGAATCCCGTACCCACCTCGGTGAAAACCATGTCTTCCGGCTTTTGTCGGATGCATGGGCGATTGGCGCAGCGGTAGCGCGCTTCCCTGACACGGAAGAGGTCACTGGTTCGATCCCAGTATCGCCCACCAGAACAAGGCAACTTGTTTGTTGTTGAAAGCCACGCATCAGCATGGCAGGCAACATGTGCGGACGTAGCTCAGCTGGTAGAGCACCACCTTGCCAAGGTGGATGTCGCGAGTTCGAATCTCGTCGTCCGCTCTCCTTCTATGAAGGACCCGGTAACGGGCGATTGGCGCAGCGGTAGCGCGCTTCCCTGACACGGAAGAGGTCACTGGTTCGATCCCAGTATCGCCCACCAGAACAAGGCAACTTGTTTGTTGTTGAAAGCCACGCA